>NZ_JBIUWO010000007.1:0-178104 GCF_044743505.1 Pseudomonas sp. NPDC087612 | reverse complement strand
GGGGGGGGGGTGGCTGCGCGCGGCGTGTGGCGGGGGGGGCGCGCCCCCCCCCCCCCCCCCGGGGGGGGGGCGGCCCCCCCCCCCCCCCCCCCCCTCCCCCCGCGATGAGGCCCTCAAAGCCCAGGCATATCCAGCGCCTGCGCACAGGCCATCAGCGAGCGCCGCTCACTTTCGGCATACAACGCCAACTCATCCTGCACCGGCTTGCCCAGCGCCTGTTCGAAGGCGTCGCGGTTGGCGTTGCTGCCGTACTCGCTCTGCGCATCATCACCCAGATTCGACTGGAAGATTCCCGCCGCACTGACCGGCAGAAAGTCCTCGTACACCAGGGCCTCAAAGTGGATATGCCCGGCATCGATCAACGCCTGCAGTGACGTCGGCCGCTGAGCATCGCCACGGGCTGCCAGGCCACGCTCGGTGGCAAAGTAGCGGAAGTACGCCAGCCCCTGCTCGCGCATCTGCGCCAGGTCATCGGGGAAGGCCTTGAAGCTGTCGCTGAGCAGGCTCATGTAGCGCTCGGCATTGGCCTCGGCCGGCACACCACCTAGCGCCGCGCGGGCGCCATCGAGCAGTTGGTCGTAAAGCTCGCGGCCCTTCGGCGTCAGCGCCGCACCCCGTTGTTCGATCTCGCCAAAGCGCGCGGTATGGCTGCCGCTGCCTTCCCCGTGCTGGTCAGTGAACGCGACCTTTTCCTGCAGCGCCTTGAAGCTGGTCTGACGCAGCAGTATCGGGCAGCGGCGCGGTGGCGGCCCTTCGATCACGGCTTTGGGCGGAATGCCCTTGGCCGGCATGCCCAGCTGAATGGCATCGATGTCCAGGGTGCGTGGGGTCAGGTGATTGATGTGCGGGCCCTTGAAGGCCACCACATCGGCAATCAGGCGGTGCTGGTCGTGCAGTTGCTGGTACTGCTCGGCGGTCACCGTGGCGTCCCGGTGCCAGCGGAAGGTATGCAGGGCTTCGTCGACAAACGCCTGGGCATCGTCGGCATTCAGGCCGCCAGCACGCTCGAACTGTTCGATCAGTTGCAGCGCGCGCGGAGTGAAGATCTGCCGGCGGGCAAGAATCTCGCGCGCCAGTTCACGCAGCGCCGGGTTGTCGATCAGTTCCAGGCGCAGCAAGGAGGTGAAGACCCGGAACGGGCTGATGTGCAGCGCTTGCTCGTGCACGGCGCGAAAGGCGGTGGAATGCACCGGCACACCGGCGCAGCTCAAGTCGTAGTAGCCCACCGGCTGCATGCCCATTACCGCGAACAGGCGGCCGATGGTCGTCAGCTCTTCGGCGGTTCCGACGCGAATGGCGCCGTGGCGTTCCTGATCGAGGCGCTCGATTTCGCCGGTCCAGCGCAGGGCCTGGGCAACTTCGGGTTGCTCAGCCATCACCTGCTGATTAATTTCGCTCACCAGCGACAGCAGCGTGCCGTACAGCGGCACTTCTTGCTTGTACATGAGCGACATGGCGGCCGAGAACTGCGCGCGAATGCTGTCCGGGCTGACGAAATCTTGAGCGGGCATCGAAAGCTTCCTGGTAAGTGGGCACCCTTACATGAAAGCGAGGAATGCAGTACCTGCACAAGCGAAAAAAAGTCGATGCGTCATTCCAAAAATTATCAATCTTGCCCGGCCAGCTCAGCGCGAATCCAGTCGACCAAGGCGCGCACTTTCGGCACCTCGGCGGCATGCTCGGAAAACGCCAGGAAATGCGCGCCATTGCTGCGCATGCTGTGCTGCCAGGGCACGACCAGTTTGCCTTCGGCCAGCTCCTGGGCCACCAGGTAGCGCGGTACCAGGGCCACGCCGCAGCCGGACTGGGCAGCACTGAGGCTCATATAGAAGGTGTCGAAGCGCGGCCCGTGATAGCTATGGGCCGAGTGCAGGCCTTGCTCCAGGAACCACTCATGCCAGGCCTCCGGGCGCGAGGTGCTTTGCAGCAGCACCAGTTCGGCCAGTTCGCTGGCGTCCTTGAGCGTGCGCCCCTGCAACAGCTCTGGCGCACACACCGGCAGCACTTGTTCGCCGAACAGCTCGATGCAGGTCGCGCCAGGCCAGGTGCCCTGGCCAAAGAAGAACACCACGTCGGCGGTCGCCTGCAACAGGGCGAAGGGTTCCATTTCGTTGCGGATATCGAGGTGGATGTTCGGGTGCTGCTTGCCGAAGCCCTTGAGGTGCGGAATCAGCCAGCGCACGCCAAAGCTCGGTTGAGTGGCTACCTTGAGGACTTCGGTCTGCTCGCCGTAGGACATGATGTAACGGCTGGACATATCGACCTGGGTGAGAATCTTGTTGACCTCGGCCAGGTACAGCGCGCCTGCTGGTGTCAGCTGCAGGCGCCGACGGATGCGCAGAAACAAATGATGGCGGAGCATCTCTTCAAGCTGGGCCACCTGCTTGCTCACTGCGCTCTGGGTCAGGTGCAGCTCCTCGGCGGCGCGGGTGAAGCTCAGGTGCCGGGCGGCAGCCTCGAAACACTGCAGGGCGGCCATCGATGGCACCAGACGTTTGGACATAGCGGTCTCTAAGCCAGTAGATCATTACCTGGCGGAATGATATGCAGAATAAAGGTCGTTTGTTGCGCCAGAGTGATCGGATTAATACTGATCCCTATCACTATTTCAACCACTCATCGCATGCAGGAGAAGAAAATGGTTGATGGACTGCTTGACCGCCTCGGTGTCCCGGCCACTGCCTACACCCACGGTAACCATCCCGTTCACACCCCTATCGATGGCAGCGCGATTGCCGCGGTGCACCTGGAAAGCAAAGCCCAGGTAACCGCCAAGATCGATCAGGCCGAAAAAGCCTTCCAGGCCTGGCGCAACGTCCCGGCCCCACGCCGCGGTGAGTTGATCCGCCTGTTCGGCGAAGTATTGCGCAAGCACAAGGCCGAGCTCGGCGAGCTGGTGTCGATCGAAGCCGGCAAGATCACCCAGGAAGGCCTGGGCGAAGTGCAGGAAATGATCGACATCTGCGACTTCGCCGTCGGCCTGTCGCGTCAGCTCTATGGCCTGACTATCGCCTCCGAGCGCCCGGGCCACCATATGCGTGAAACCTGGCACCCGTTGGGGGTGGTTGGAGTGATCAGCGCCTTCAACTTCCCCGTCGCGGTCTGGGCCTGGAACACCACCCTGGCATTGGTGTGCGGCAACGCCGTGGTCTGGAAGCCGTCGGAGAAAACCCCGCTGACCGCGCTGGCCTGCCAGGCGCTGTTCGAAAAAGCCCTGAAAGCCTTTGGTGATGCGCCAGAAGGCCTGAGCCAGTTGATCATCGGTGATCGTGAGGCCGGCGAAGCGCTGGTCGACGATCCGCGCGTGCCGCTGGTTAGCGCCACCGGCAGCACCCGCATGGGCCGTGAAGTCGGCCCGCGGGTGGCTGCACGTTTCGGCCGCAGCATCCTCGAACTGGGCGGCAACAACGCGATGATTCTTGCACCGAGTGCCGACCTGGATCTGGCCGTGCGCGGCATCCTCTTCAGCGCCGTCGGTACTGCTGGCCAGCGCTGCACCACCTTGCGCCGGCTGATCGTCCATCGCTCGATCAAGGACGAAGTGGTTGCTCGGGTCAAAGCCGCCTACGCCAAGGTTCGTATCGGCGACCCGCGCAAGGACAACCTGGTCGGCCCGCTGATCGACAAGGCTTCGTTCGAAGGCATGCAGGACGCTTTGGCGCGCGCCCGCGATGAAGGCGGCCAGGTGTTTGGCGGTGAGCGGCAGATTCAGGGCCAGTACCCGAATGCCTACTACGTGGCCCCGGCGATCGTCGAGATGCCTGGCCAGAGCGCCGTGGTTCGTCATGAAACCTTTGCACCGATCCTCTACGTGCTGGCCTACGACGAGTTCGAAGAAGCCCTGCGCCTGAACAACGAAGTGCCGCAAGGTTTGTCGTCGTGCATCTTCACCACCGACCTGCGCGAAGCCGAGCGCTTCCAGAGCGCCGCGGGCAGTGACTGCGGGATTGCCAACGTCAACATCGGCACCAGCGGTGCGGAGATTGGCGGCGCCTTTGGCGGTGAGAAGGAAACCGGCGGTGGCCGTGAGTCGGGCTCGGATTCGTGGAAGGCCTACATGCGCCGGCAGACCAATACCGTGAACTATTCCCGCGAGCTGCCGTTGGCGCAGGGGATTGTCTTCGACTGAATACCGAGTCGGCCCCATCGCTGGCAAGCCAGCTCCCACAAGGACCGCTGCTCCCTGTGGGAGCTGGCTTGCCAGCGATAGGGGCATCACCGCACAAGAATAAAACAGGAAGCCGGCCATGCCAGAACTGCGTCAACAATGCCTCTGGGAGCACGTCACCCAGCCCGCCGCGCCATCCCGTGTGCTGAGCGCCGAACTCAAGGCCGATGTGTGCATCATCGGCGGCGGCATCACTGGCCTGTCGGCAGCCATCCACCTGCTTGAGCAGGGCAAGTCAGTCATCCTGCTCGAAGCCTGGAAAATCGGCCACGGAGGTTCCGGGCGCAACGTTGGCCTGGTCAACGCCGGCACCTGGATTCGCCCGGACGACGTCGAAGCGACCCTGGGCCAGAAGCAAGGCAGCCGCCTGAACAAGGTGCTGGGCGAAGCGCCGGGCGAGGTGTTCGCCACCATCGAACGCCTGGGTATCGACTGCCAGGCGCACAACAGCGGCACCCTGCACATGGCCCACAACGCCACCGGCGTTGCCGACCTCGAAGCCCGTCACCAGCAATGGAGCAGTCGCGGTGCCGATGTCGAACTGCTGACTGGGGCAAAGTGCGAAGAATATTGCGGTACTGACAAGATTTCCGCCGCGCTGCTCGATCGCCGCGCCGGCACCATCAACCCCATGGGTTATACCCAGGGCCTGGCCGCTGCGGTCGAGCGCCTGGGCGGGCAGATCTTCCAGCAGTCCGCCGTGCAAGGCCTGGAGCGTGAAGGCAGCAATTGGCGAGTGAAAACCGCCCAGGGTTCGGTCAGTGCCGACAAGGTGGTGATCTCCACCGGCGCCTACACCGAGGGCGACTGGACCAACCTGCAACGCCAGTTCTTCCGCGGTTACTACTACCAGGTCGCTTCGGTACCGCTGCAAGGCGCCGCTGCCGACAACGTGCTCAAGCACGGCCAGGGTTCATGGGATACGCGCACGGTGCTCAGCAGCATCCGTCGCGATGATCAGGGGCGGCTGTTGCTCGGCAGCCTTGGACGGGTCGACAACAAGCCGGCCTGGTTCATCCGCAGCTGGGCCGATCGCATCCAGAACCATTACTTCCCGCAACTGGGCAAAGTCGAGTGGGAAATGCATTGGACCGGTTGCATCGACTTCACCCCGGACCACCTGATGCGCCTGTTCGAGCCAGCGCCGGGCATCGTCGCCGTTACCGGCTACAACGGCCGTGGCAACACCACCGGCACAGTGATCGGCAAAGCCTTCGCCCAGTACCTGTTGTGCGATAACCCGGATGCCTTGCCGATTCCGTTCTCGGCGATGAAACCGGTGTCGGCGCCGGCGCTGCGGACCGGCTTCTACGAAACCGGGTTCTCGCTGTATCACGCCGGGCAGTGCTTGCGCGTGGTGCTCTGACCGCTACTTGTGCAGCCAGCTGAGAAAGCCGCCTTTCTTGATGGCTGCAGGTTTTTGCTCGAGCAGTGACTGGCGGGTTTGCTGGCGGATGCGTTGCAACTTGATCAGAGCGGTCTTGACCTCGGTGCGTTGTTCCAGGCAGTTGCGTACTTCGTCCTTGTCGATACGGTAGAGGATGCAACTGGTCAGGGTGCGGAACTCGGCAGTGGAGTCTTCCGCTTCGAGCAGGCCTTCCACACCCAAAACCTCGCCCGGACCCATGCGCCCGGCTTCGAGCTGCTTGTCGCCATCACGAATGCCGACCGACACTACCCCGGTGCCAATCACCAGCAGGTAATCCGAGCTGTCGCCGACGCCGAGGATCACCTGGTCGGCCAGGTATTCCACGGCGGTCATGCGCTGGCTGAGGTTGTCTTTTTCCTCGTTGCTGAGCGAACGGAAGATGCGCACGTCTTCGAGCAGGGCGCGCTGACGGTTCCACACCTGGCCTTGCTGGGAGTCGCTGTTCCACACTACGCCGGCGGCTTCCAGGTGCCGGTGGGCGAGGTCGAACATATGGTTACGCACCTCGGTCTTCTGGCTCATGGCACTGACAAAACCGCTGGCCTCGTACTCCACCGATTCCAGGCTCGAACTCTTGATCGTGGCTTTCGGTGCCGGGCTGGTCAGCAAGGTACGTGTGCCTTGCAGGGTTTTTTCCAGGGCATCGAGCACCCGTCGCGGGCGTACCTTGGCCGGCACCACGACGCTGATGGAGACGCCATGCACATCGCTGGGCTGGCTGAAATTAAGCAGCTTGGCCTTGGCCGCCACCGAGTTGGGAATCACCGCCATGCTGCCGTTGCCAGTCAGCAAGCGGGTGGCGCGCCAGTCGATCTCGATGACCTTGCCTTCGGTGCCGTCGATGCTGATCGAGTCGCCGATCTGATAGGGGCGGGTGGTGTTCAGCACAATGCCGGAGAACACGTCGCTGAGCGTGCTCTGCAGCGCCAGGCCGATGACGATCGCCATCACCCCCGAGGTTGCCAGCAGGCCTTTGACCGGCAACTGCAACACATAGGCCGCCGCAGCCACAATGGCCACCAGGAAAATCACCGCCCCCAGCACATCCTGCAGCAAGCGCCCGGTGTGGCCGCTACGGGCCACCAGCACCAAGCCAATCACCACCGTCGCGGTACGCGCCGCAAACAGCCACCAGGCAATCCCTAGCACCGTAGCGAGCAGATTACGCGGCACATCCTCGACCCAGGGCGCAGGTTGTAGCGGGCTGACCCCGGCGCTGATCAGCACCCAGGTGAACAGCGAAAACACCAGCAAACGCGCAGCGATGCGCCAGGGCCGGCGATTGACGGGTATCAGTTGCCAGAGCGTGAGGTCGAGCACGATCAGGGTAATGCCGAGCAACAGCGGGTAACTCTGGGCGAATGCGAACATACCGGTCTCGGTGCGGTGGGCTGTTGCCAAGTTAAGAGCAGAATGCGGGCAATTACTACTGGTTGCTCGGGCGATAGTGCAGCGCTTCAGCCAGGTGCCCGCGTCCGATGTTTTCAGCCTGTTCCAGGTCGGCCAGGGTGCGCGCCACCTTGAGCAGGCGATGGGCGGCGCGCAAGGACAGGGTCAGGCGTTCGCAGGCGCTTTCCAGCCAGCTCTGGTCGGCTGTGGATAACCCGCAGTAATGGCGCAGGCCGGGCAGGTCGAGGAAAGCGTTGGCGCAACCCTGGCGCTGTTGCTGGATGTCGCGGGCGGCGGCGACTTGCGCGGCAATGGTGGCGCTGCTTTCGCCGTGGCTGCTGTTGGTGGATAGTGCCGTGGCTTCGCGGGCGACGGTCAGGTGCAGGTCGATACGGTCGAGCAAGGGGCCGGAGAGTTTGTTGCGGTAGCGCTGGATCTGTTCGCTGCTGCAGCGACAGCGGCCGGTGGGGTCGCCAAGATATCCACAGGGGCAGGGGTTCATGGCGGCGACCAGTTGGAAGCGCGCCGGGAAGCGGATTTTGTCCTTGGCCCGGGCGATGACGATTTCGCCGGATTCCAGCGGTTCGCGCAGCACTTCCAGTACCCGCCGCTCGAACTCCGGCAGTTCATCGAGGAACAGCACGCCGTGATGGGCCAGGGTTATCTCTCCTGGTTGCGGTCGGCTGCCACCGCCGACCAGCGCAGCACCGGAGGCCGAATGGTGCGGATGGCGAAACGGCCGCTGCGGCCAACTGCTCAGCGGCACATGGCTGGCCACCGACTGTATCGCCGCCACCTCCAGCGCTTCGCGTTCATCCAGCGGTGGCAACAGGCCGGGCAGGCGGCTGGCGAGCAGGGTCTTGCCGGTGCCCGGTGGGCCGCTGAACAGCAGGTTGTGCGCACCGGCGGCGGCAACCAGCAGTGCGCGCTTGGCGGCTTGCTGGCCCTGTACTTCGTTGAGGTCGGGGTAGGGGCGGATCTGCAGCAACAGGCCGTTGGCAGCGTAGGGATTGAGCGGGCTCTGGCCGTTGAAGTGGGCGACTAACTCCAGCAGGTGACTGACTGCAAACACTACCAGGCCCGATGCTAAACAGGCTTCTTCGGCATTCTCTTGCGGCACCACCAAGGCCCGGCCGGCTTCTCGTGCCGCCAAGGCAGCGGGCAGTACGCCTTGCACCGAGCGGATTGCCCCGGACAGCGCCAGTTCACCCAGGCATTCCACCTCGCCAAGCGCTGCAATCGGGAACTGGCCGTTGGCGGCAAGGATCCCCAGGGCGATGGCCAGGTCAAAGCGTCCGCCATCCTTGGGTAAATCCGCGGGAGCAAGGTTAAGGGTGATGCGCCGGGCGGGGAATTCCAGGCCGGAATTGAGGATCGCGCTGCGCACCCGATCCTTGCTTTCTTTCACGGTCGCTTCCGGCAGGCCAACCAGGGTCAGTGCCGGCAGACCATTGGCCAGATGCGCTTCAACACTGACCTCCGGGGCCGAAACACCGACCTGGGCACGGCTGTGGACAAGGGCGAGGGACATGAACGCTCCATGATCTAGACAAAGCCGCGTCCTGCGGCTCTGCAAGCGTAGTGGGGTGGAGCGGATCGGGGCGGGGAAGAGTGAGTCTGGTTTTTACAGGACCACTAGTGCGAGCGCTGCGCACTCGATCGCCGGCAAGCCAGCTCCGACAGGTTCAGCACTGTTCTCAGGCTTGTAGGAGCGGGCTTGACCCGCGATGAGGCCAGTACAGCCAGCCACGCCGAGCGTTATGTGCGACGCCTTGACCACTACCGCGTCGCTCAGGCGCGCACGTAAACCCAGGCCGTCAGACCAGAGGCCAGGGTCACCGCAACCCGCTTGTAGTCGGACACTTCATAGGCATCCGCCGCGGCAAGTTCGGCTTCGCTGATCTGCAAGACCATGCCGGGTACGCTGTCGTTGGCATTGCTGCTGGGGGTGACGATCGGGTGCTGGGTCTTGCCGCTGGTGGCCAGGACTTGCGGGTCGGTGATTTCCACCCAGGCCTGGCTGTAACCGAGCATCTGGTCCTCCTGGCCGACCAGTTCACGGCCGAAGTTGGCCAGCTGCACAGCTTTGTCCTGCAGGGTGCCATAGGAGAACAACAGCACCGGGTACTCAGTAGAAGGCGTCATCGCAAGCTCACTCGGCAGCAGGCGGGTTCAGGCGTGCTTCCATTTCCGCGACCTTGGCTTCGAGCGCCTCAAGACGGGCGCGGGTGCGGGCCAGGACGACCATCTGGCTGTCGAATTCTTCCCGGCTGACCAGCTCGAGTTTGCTGAAGCCGCTTTGCAGCAGGGCTTTGAACTGGCTTTCGATTTCGCTGCGAGGCTGCGAGGTGTCGCCGCTGAACAGGCGCGAGGCCTGGTCGCTCAGGGCATCAAGAAAGGCTTTGGGCGCGAGCATGTTCGGCTGTCCACAGTATGCAATGGGGCGCCAGTGTAACACGCAGCCTCAGGGCCCCAATGCTGCACGCTTTTCGCGCATGGCGGCGAAACGCCGCGCACCGTTGTTGTGCAGCAAACCCGTGCTGGCGACTGGCCAAGTCGGGTTGTGCAACCTAAGTCCCTGTAATTCTTGGCTTTAACCATTCTGGCAAGGTTTCTGCTATGTCCTTCATGACCCATGCACTGATGCAGTCACCATGACGACGCGTTACAAAGCCAGGCACTGCGCTTAGACTTGAGTCGGGTTTGTTTTCCTGGGGCAAGTCCACCAATTCGGGAGAGAGTTTCATGAAGCTAGTCACTGCCATCATCAAGCCGTTCAAGTTGGACGACGTGCGCGAGTCGCTGTCCGAAATCGGCGTGCAGGGCATTACTGTCACTGAAGTCAAAGGTTTCGGCCGGCAGAAAGGTCACACCGAGCTGTATCGCGGCGCTGAGTATGTGGTCGATTTTCTGCCCAAGGTGAAGATCGACGTCGCCATCGACGACAAGGATCTGGACCGGGTCATCGAGGCGATCACCAAGGCGGCCAACACCGGCAAGATCGGTGACGGCAAGATTTTCGTGGTCAATCTGGAGCAGGCGATTCGCATCCGTACCGGCGAAACCGATACCGACGCGATCTAAAAAAAGCCTCACCAAACCCCAACGCCCCAGGAGATAACAATATGACTCTGCGTCAGTTCGCAGGGCTAGGAGCCCTTTTGTCCCTCGTAATGCCTGGCCTGGCCCTGGCAGAGGAGGCGGCAGCCCCCGTGCTCAACTCCGGCGACACCGCCTGGATGTTGACCGCTACAGCCCTGGTGCTGTTCATGACCATCCCTGGTCTGGCCCTGTTCTACGGCGGCATGGTGCGTTCCAAGAACGTGCTGTCGGTGATGATGCAGTGCTTTGCGATCACCGGCCTGATCAGCGTCCTGTGGGTGGTTTACGGCTACAGCCTGGCCTTCGATACCACCGGTATGGAGCAAGGTGTCGTCAACTTCAATTCCTTCGTTGGCGGTCTGTCCAAGGCGTTCCTCGCCGGCGTGACCCCGGCGAGCCTGACCTCTTCGGCGGCGCTGTTCCCTGAAGCGGTGTTCATCACCTTCCAGATGACCTTCGCGATCATCACTCCGGCGCTGATCGTCGGCGCCTTTGCCGAGCGCATGAAGTTCTCGGCGATGCTGATCTTCATGGCCATCTGGTTCACCCTGGTCTATGCGCCCATCGCCCATATGGTCTGGAGCGGTAACGGCGGCCTGATGTGGGATTGGGGCGTGCTCGATTTCGCTGGCGGCACCGTGGTGCACATCAACGCCGGTATTGCCGGCCTGGTGGCCTGCCTGGTACTGGGCAAGCGCAAGGGCTTCCCGACCACGCCAATGGCGCCGCACAACCTCGGCTATACGCTGATGGGCGCGGCCATGCTGTGGATTGGCTGGTTCGGCTTCAACGCAGGCTCCGCCGCTGCCGCCAACGGCACCGCCGGCATGGCCATGCTGGTGACCCAGATCGCTACCGCCGCAGCGGCCCTGGGCTGGATGTTCGCCGAGTGGCTGACCCACGGTAAGCCAAGCGCACTGGGCATCGCCTCGGGCGTGGTCGCAGGTCTTGTGGCCATCACCCCGGCTGCCGGCACTGTCGGGCCAATGGGCGCCCTGGTAATCGGCCTGGTGGCGGGCGTGATCTGCTACTTCTGCGCCACCAGCCTCAAGCGCAAGCTGGGTTACGACGACTCCCTGGATGCCTTCGGCGTGCACGGCATCGGCGGTATCGTCGGCGCGATCCTCACCGGCGTGTTCGCAGCCCCGGCACTGGGCGGCTTCGGCACCGTCGAAGACATCGGCGCGCAAGTCTGGATTCAGGCCAAGGGCGTCGGCTTTACCGTGATCTACACCGCGATCGTCACCTACGTGATTCTCAAGGTGCTGGATCTGGTCATGGGCCTGCGGGTCAACGAAGAAGAAGAGTCGGTCGGTCTCGACCTGGCGCAACACAACGAGCGCGGCTACAACCTGTAACGTCCTCGAAAAAATCTTGCCCGGCTTGCCGGGCATTTTTTTGTCCGGATTTTGTCACTTCTCTCAGGCGCAAACGGTTTCTTGCCGCGCTTTGATGGCTGCGTGCGACTTGGGTAGAAAACTTACAGCGCTCAGTGAAATTTAGGCACTTTGCTTTTTCTCTGAGCACGCTAGAATGCGCGCCGAAGGGTGCTGACGAGCTGTCCGCAAACTTCCGTACCCTTTGCTAGGCTTGCCAATAAGCGAGTCGATCATGCCAGGGTATGTCGGCGCATTACCGCCGCCCGCTCTTTATTTGTACAGACCTCGCCCGTGACGTGGGGTTTGCCCGGTTCTCGCCATTCGTTGTGGCGCAACCACGGCCCGCAGCCTGCCTGCGGTCCTTGAATTTTTTCTGGCAGCTGTCGATTTTCGACGTTGCTGGTCTATAACTAATCTGCTTTTCGCAAGTCATGAGGTAGAACATGAGCGACGACGATCTGGAAAATGACGACCTCGAAGTAGGCGATGAAGACGAAGGCGATGAAGGCCTCGAAGCGGCAGCCGATGATGTGGCTGACGACAGCGGCGACGACAGCCCGGCTCCCGTAGCCAAAGGCAAGTCGAAGTCGGCGGCAGTCTCGGTAGAAGACATGCCGAGCATGGAAGCCAAGCAGAAGGAGCGTGATGCCCTGGCCAAGGCCATGGAAGAGTTTCTCTCCCGTGGTGGCAAGGTGCAGGAAGTGGAGGCCAACGTGGTCGCCGATCCGCCCAAGAAGCCGGACAACAAGTACGGTAGCCGCCCTATCTGAGTGGCCCCGTCAGCAAGAAAGCCCGCCGTCGCTGCGGGCTTTTTTGTGTCTGCGCTTCAGCGCCAGCTGTTGAGCAGTTCAGGCAGCTGCGACAGGCGCTGGATCTCCGCGTCAGGGCGGTTCTCGGCTTCCCAGGCCTTGCCCTGGGGGTTGAACCAGATCGCCCGCAGGCCGGCGCGCTGGGCCCCGGCAATGTCATCGCCGGGGTGATCGCCAATGTGCACCGCCGCAGTCGCCTCGACTTCGCCCTGGCGCAGGGCTTCGAGGAAGGGTTGCGGGTCGGGTTTGCCGATGCCTAGGTCTTCGGCGCACAGGGCAAATTTGAAGTAATCGGCCAGGCCCAGGCGGCGCACATCGGCGTTGCCATTGGTGACCACGCCCAGGGTGTAGTGGTGACGGAGGATCTCCAGCACCGGCTGCACCTCAGGGAAGATATCGATCTGGTGGCGGGCGTGGAGGAACACTTCAAAGCCTTCGTTGGCCAGCTCACGGGCCTTGTTCTCGCTGTAGCCGACCTCTTCCAGGGCATGGAACAGTACGCGCCGGCGCAGGGCGCTGATGCGGTGCTTGAGCCCGGGTTCTGCCTGCACCAGGCGCTCGCGAATGGCATACAGGTGCTCGACCGGAACCGCGCCCAGGGTTGGCGCATTGGCTGCCAGCCAGTCGCGCAGGGTGGTCTCGGCGCTGACGATCACTGGTGCGGTGTCCCACAGGGTGTCGTCGAGGTCGAAGGTGATCAGCTTGATGCTCATGAGTCACTGCCCTTACTGCGTTTGGCCCGGGGGTGGGCGCTGTCATACACGGCGGCCAGGTGCTGGAAGTCCAGGTGAGTGTAGATCTGCGTGGTGGCGATGTCGGCGTGGCCGAGCATCTCTTGCACGGCGCGCAGGTCCTGGGACGATTCCAGCAAGTGGCTGGCGAAGGAGTGTCGCAACATGTGCGGGTGCAGGTTCTGGCCCAGTTCGCGGGCGCCAGCGGCTTGCACCCGCAGTTGAATGGCCCGTGGGCCCAGGCGCCGGCCCTGCTGGCTGACGAACACCGCGCCGTCCTGCGGGCCGCTGCCGGCGCGCAGCACCAGCCATTGCTCCAGCGCCTCGCGGGCCTTGCGCCCGACCGGCAGCACGCGGGTCTTGCTGCCCTTGCCATGGACTTGCACCAGGCCGCCGGGCAGGTCGAGCTGCTCCAGGTTGAGGCTGGTCAACTCCGACAGGCGCAGGCCGGAGGAGTAGAACAGCTCGAGCATGGCCTGGTCGCGGCGGGCGAGAAATTCATCCTCGACCGCACCTTCCAGCAGTTGCAGGGCGCGATCGGTGTCAAGGGTCTTGGGCAGGCGCCGTTCGCCCTTGGGCGCTGACAGGCCGTTGGCCGGATCGTGGCTGCAGTGGCCTTCACGGTTGAGGTAACGGTAGAAACCGCGCACCGCTGAGAGCAGGCGGGCAAGGCTGCGCGAGGACTGGCCCTGGTGATGCTGGCGGGCGATCAGTTGGCGCAGGTGCTGGATCTGCAGGGCGTTCCAGCTGTCGATGCCGCCCTTGGCGCAGAACGCCAGGACGCTTTCGAGGTCGCGTCGGTAGGCCAGCTGGGTGTGTTCGGACACCTGGCGCTCGTTGCGCAAGTGCGCGCAGAAGGCCTCCAGCTGGCGTTCCACTAGCGCACCGGACGCAGGGTCTGGGTATGGCGCGGGACGACCCGGCCGAGCACTTCGGCGATGTAGCTGAGGAACAGGGTACCGACCGTGCTCTTGTAATGCTGCGGGTCGCGACTACCGATCGCCAGTACGCCGTGCAGGCCCTGGTGGTTGAGGGTGGCGACGGCGCTGGAGCCGACTTCCTTGCGCTGCTCTTCGCCGAACAGGAAGTCCAGCTCATGATCGCGCAAGTTGCCGCTGACCGTCTTGCCGGCGCACAACAGGCCACCAATGGCTTGCTGGGCGTCGCCGCTGTTGACCCAGCGGCCGACCGGAGCGGCGGTTTCACCGAACAGAATCAGGCTGACGAAGGGCACCTTGAACTCCTGGCGCAGGCTGTCTTCGACAGCCATCACCACGCTTTCGAGGCTGTCAGCGTCGAGCAGGTCGAGGATCAGCCGGCGGGTCTTGTCGAACAGCCGGTCGTTGTCGCGGGCCACGTCCATCAGTTGCGACAGGCGGTGACGCATCTCGATATTGCGGTCGCGCAGCAGCTTGAGCTGGCGCTCGACCAGCGACACGCTATCGCCACGCTGATGGGGAATGTGCAGCTCGCTGAGCAGTTCGTCGTGCTCGGCGAAGAATGTCGGGTTGTCGCGCAGGTAGGCAACCACGGCCTCAGCCCCGAGGGTGGGCGTCGAGCCCTCGGCGCTAAGGTCGGTGGGCTGTTCGGCGGGAGCCTGGGGCTGATCGGTCATGGCTGGTACTCACTCATAGACGAACCTGTCCTTCAAACACGCGTACGGCGGGGCCGGTCATCAACACCGGTTTGCCCGGGCCTGCCCATTCGATGGACAGGCGCCCACCCGGCAGGTCGATCAATAGTGGTGAATCCATCCAGCCCTGGCTGATCGCCGCCACGGCAGCGGCGCAAGCACCGGTACCGCAGGCCTGGGTTTCGCCCGCGCCGCGTTCCCACACCCGCAGTTGCGCGCGGTGACGGTCGATGACCTGGATGAAACCGACATTGACCCGCTGCGGGAAGCGCGGGTGATGTTCGATCTGCGCGCCCAGCTCGTGCACTGGCGCGGCGTTGATGTCGTCGACGCGCAGCACGGCATGGGGGTTGCCCATCGACACGGCGAAGAGTTCGACATTGCGCCCGGCAACCTCGAGCGGATAGCTCAGGGCCTGGGCCGGCGCGTCGAACGGGATCTCGGCCGGCACCAGCCGCGGCGGGCCCATGTCGACGCTGATCTGCCCGTCGTTGCGCACATCCAGCTCGATGATGCCGCCTTTGGTTTCAACGCGGATGCGTTTTTTCGCAGTCAGGCGCTTGTCCAGCACGAAGCGCGCAAAGCAGCGCGCACCGTTGCCGCACTGTTCGACCTCGGAGCCGTCGGCGTTGAAGATCCGGTAGCGGAAATCCACTTCCGGATTGCTCGGCGCCTCGACGATCAGCAACTGGTCGAAACCGATGCCGGTGTGGCGGTCGCCCCATTGCTTGGCGTGCTTGGGTAAAATGTGCGCATGCTGGCTGACCAGGTCGAGGACCATGAAGTCGTTGCCCAGCCCATGCATCTTGGTAAAACGCAGCAGCATGGGTTTACTCCGGCAGCAGGCTTTCGCCGGCGAACAACTCGGCCACGGTTTCGCGACGACGCACTTCGAAGGCCTGGTCACCATCGACCAGCACTTCGGCACAACGACCACGGGTGTTGTAGTTCGAGCTCATGACAAAACCATAGGCGCCCGCCGAGTGCACCGCCAGCAGGTCGCCTTCGGCCAGGTTCAGCTCGCGCTCCTTGGCGAGGAAGTCGCCGGTTTCGCAGATCGGCCCGACGATGTCGTAAACACGGCCTTCGCCGGCACGCGGCTGCACCGCCGTGACGTTCATCCAGGCCTGGTACAGGGCTGGGCGGATCAGGTCATTCATCGCCGCATCGACGATGGCGAAATCCTTGTGCTCGGTGTGCTTGAGGTACTCGACCTGGGTCAGCAGCACGCCAGCGTTGGCGACGATATAGCGGCCCGGCTCGAACACCAGGGCCAGGTCGCGGTCGCCGACGCGCTCGCGGATGGCCTTGATGTAGTCGCCGGCCAGCGGCGGCTCTTCGTCGCGATAACGCACACCGACGCCGCCACCCAGGTCCAGGTGACGCAGGAGGATGCCGCAGTCGCCGAGGCGGTCGATCAACGCCAGCAGGCGGTCGAGGGCATCGAGGAAGGGTTCCAGGGTGGTCAACTGCGAGCCGATATGGCAGTCGACGCCGACCACTTCCAGGTTCGGCAGTTGCGCGGCGCGGATGTACACCTCTTCGGCATCGGCGATGGCGATACCGAACTTGTTTTCTTTCAGGCCCGTGGAGATGTACGGGTGGGTACCGGCATCGACGTCCGGGTTGACCCGCAGCGAAACCGGCGCGCGTACGCCCATTTCGGCGGCCACTACCTGCAGGCGCTCGAGCTCGTCGGTGGATTCGACGTTGAAGCAGTGCACGCCGACTTCCAGGGCGCGGCGCATGTCTTCGCGGGTTTTGCCGACGCCGGAGAACACCACGCGATCGGCACGCCCGCCCGCGGCCAGTACACGCTCCAGCTCACCGCCGGAAACGATGTCGAAACCTGCGCCCAGGCGGGCCAGCAGGTTCAGCACAGCGAGGTTGGAGTTGGCCTTGACGGCGAAGCACACCAGGTGCGAAACACCCTCCAGAGCATCGGCGTAGCTACGGTACTGGGCCTCGATGTGGGCGCGCGAGTAGACGTAGGTCGGCGTGCCGAAACGTTCGGCGATGGCCGACAGGGCCACGCCTTCCGCGAACAGCTGACCGTCGCGGTAGTTGAAAGCGTCCATGGGTTACCCTTACTGGTGCTTGTGCGATTGCGACTTTTTACCGTCTTTGCTGTCGTCTGGCAGGTACAGCGGGCCCTTCTGGCCGCAGGCGGAAACGAGGCAGGCAACCGCGACGAGCGCCGCGAGGGTGGAGATCAGGCGCTTCATGGCGTAATCCTTTGTAATAAGCAGTATTACGCCCGAGTATACCGAGCGCCCGGCCCCTTGCCTATGCGGGCAACCCGCCGTCGGGCGGGGTGGTGGCTGCGCTGCCTGGCGCAGGTCGGTATCCTTTGCATTCGGCGCGCCGCGCTCGTATCTTGCCCGGCTTGCGTGTGTGCAGACATTTTTGAGGTTCTTGCAATGAGTTTGACCGAAGCGCGTTTTCACGACCTGGTCGACGCGACCCAACAGGCGCTGGAAGACCTGTTCGACGAGACTGACCTGGATCTGGACATGGAGAACTCGGCAGGGGTCCTGACCATCAAGTTCGACAACGGCAGCCAGCTGATCTTCAGCCGCCAGGAACCGCTGCGCCAGCTGTGGCTGGCCGACAAGTCCGGTGGTTTCCACTTCGACTACGACGAGCAGAACGGCAAGTGGACCTGTGAAAAGACCGAGGAGTTGCTGGGCGAGATGCTGGAGCGCATCGTCTGGGAGCGGGCGGGTGAAAAGCTCGATTTCGACGACATCTGATGAGCAGCGCAGCCAAGCCGGCCAAGCCGCTCTACAGTAACGTCAGCCCGGCAGTACCGTCGCCGTGCATCAGCACCTGCCGGCTGGATGAACACAAGGTCTGCATCGGTTGCTATCGCCATGTCGAGGACATTCGCCAGTGGCGCGCGGCCGATGACGAGCAGCGCCGGCAGATCTGCCGCGAGGCGCTGGCGCGTCGACAGCTGGCCGGGTTGGCATAGACCCTGCGGGTATTGTGTATTTACTTGGCTGTGGTAGTGTCGAACCTGTTTCGGCTGTGCCGAATTCCTGCAAACCCCGCCCTTGGGCGGGGTTTTGCTTTATATCGCCCAAAAAAAGGAGTCTGACCGGATCATGAGCACCCACCCTTCCATTATCGTCACCCGCTTGGACGTGCAGCGTCTCGAGCGTCTGATCGACAGCCTCGATGAGAAGACGCAGGACTCGCCGGGTGTGCTCGCCTTGCAGGACGAGCTCGACCGCGCCGACCAGGTCGGTCACGAGGAAGTTCCGGCCGGTGTCGTGACCATGAACTCCCGGGTTCATTGCCGCGAAGAAGCCAGCGGCAAGGACTACCACCTGACCCTGGTCTACCCGAAAGACGCCAACGCCGACGAAGGCAAGATCTCTATCCTCGCGCCGATCGGCAGCGCGCTGCTGGGCTTGTCGGTAGGCGAGCAGATCGACTGGCCGGCCCCAGGCGGCAAGACCCTCAAGCTCAAGCTGCTTGAAGTCGAATACCAGCCAGAAGCGGCAGGTGACTTCGACCTCTGAGCCTCAAGCCTGCGCCAGGGCCTCGTTGAGCGCCCGCTCCAGTTCGCCCTTGTAGCGCAGGTAGAGAATGCTCGAGCCCAGGCCATCGGCCAGCAGGCCCGACAAGTCCAGGTCGGTGATGTAGCAGCGGTAGCGCTCAGCCTCGCGGCGCTGCTCGATGATCTCGCGGGCGACCACCGCATACAGCTGGTCGCCATGCTCGAGCTGGGAAAACTCCCGCTGATTGCAGTACAGCGTGACTTGCACGTCGTCGCTGGCGCCGGCCTGCAAAATCGCCTGCACTTCGTAGTAGGGCCGGTCGATGGCCTTGACCTCAACCTGGCGCGCTTCTACCTGGCGAACCTTGCCAGAGCCTGATGGCAACAATTGGTAATAAAGAATATCCAGTGAACCCTGGGCCTGCAGGCTGTCCAGTGGCAGGCGCGCATCGCGGCGAAACACGATCGATTGCAAGAAGCGCTGCAGCGGCAACAACAGGCTGTTTTCATCGTGAAACGGCAAGCGCTGCTGCCACAGGGCATTGTGCTCATCGAGTACGTAGACATCCGCCCAGGTGTCCTGCAGCCGATAGAACAGCTGGATGCACTGCGGCTGGCCCAGCGGCAGCAGTTGCGCCAGGTCGAGCTCCTGCAGGGCATTGGCGTCCAGGTGCAGGGGGCTGTAGTCGCTGCGTTCTTCACCGAGGTAGCGCAGCACCGCGTCCGGATCGTCGAGGGTCACCAGGTTTACCGCGCCGCGTTGCAGTTCCAGTACATGGGTGTGCTGCTCGACTTGCAACAGGTAGCGCTGGTTGAGGTTCTGCGCCAGCAGCGCCTGAGTGCTGGCGAACACTTCCTCGACCCGCAGGGCGATGGCCTGGGCGCGGTTGTGGCAGAAGCAGCGGACCCGCAGCCTGGGCGTGTGGCCGGCGCCCAGGCTGTTGAGGTAATCACGCAGGCAACGCAGCAGGGCATGTTCGCCGTCGTAGCGGTGCACCTGCACTTCGTTCCAGCTGTTGAGGGTGACCTGGTCGAGGGTCAGCACCAGGTTTTCGCGCACCCCGGCGTAGCTCAGCGAGTCGGTGCGTTCGGTGGTCATCAGGATGTTGAGGTCGCGGTGGTGCTGCAGCGGGTCGATGCCGACGTTGACCAGCAGCAGGACCTCGTCCACCACGCTCGGTTGCAGCAGGCGCTGTTCGCTGACCATCGCCAGGGGCAGGGCGACGCTCTGTTGCAGGCTGCCGAGCAGGTTGAACAGCTCATACTCGCTCAGGTCGCTGCTGCCCGGGTGCAGGGCCAGGCGCGTGCTGCTGTCGATCACACCGTTGCGGTGCGCCCAGGTCAGCAGTTCGAGCAGTTCGCGGCAGCGCTTGATCGGCGCGAAGTGCTCCCACTCGTGCACGCCGAGGTTGCCGTTGTACAGGCCCCAGTGGGTCTGCCCGGGCTCTTTGCGGTTGGGTGACTGCACCAGGGTCAGGGTGTCTTCGGCGAGGTCCGGGGCGATCCCTGGGTTGATGAACTCAACCTTGCCGGCGCGCCGTTCAAAGGCGGCGTACAGGCGCCGGCCGAGCACGCTGAGATCGCGCTGGTCGATGCGGCTGGTGGCGTTCTGGCTGCGGGTAAACTGGCAGAGGAAGCGGTAGCTGTAGTTCAGCTCGGCTACCAGCTCCCGGCGCTCGACCGCCACCTGACGGACTTTCCATTGGCTGCGGCTGTCGAGCAGCGCCAGCTGGCGTTGATCCCAGCTCCATTCCTGGCTCAGGCGCTGCAGCAGGTCCCGCTGCCAGCTGGCACTGCGCTGGCGGGCCAGGCCGCTGAGCTTCTTGTTGACCTTCAGGTACAGGCTGCGCCGCACCAGCTCCAGCCGCTCGCGTTCGCCGCGGCCTTGCAGGTACTGCTCGATACGCCGGTAGACCATCATGTAGGGGTCGAGCTCGTCGAGGTCGAGGCGATTGCTGAACACCGCCTGCTTGAACTGCAGGCTCAGGCACTGCACCTGCGGGTGTTCACTGGCGTAGACCTCGGTCAGCAGCAGCTTGAGCACCGACTTGTAGGGCGATTCAATGCCCTTGAACAGTTGCCAGAGCCCGGCGCCGACGAATTCGCCCGGGGGGATGTGCGCCAGGTGGCCGAGGTCGAGGTGGTCTTCGGCACGCACGAAACGCTTGGACAGCAGGGTCTGGATGTATTGCCGGTAGCGTGGCTCTTCATAGACCGGCACCAGCCACCACAAGGGTGTGCGCCCGGCCAGCCAGATGGCGGTGCGGTAGAACTCGTCGAGCAGCAGGTAATGCTGGGTGGTGCCGCAGTCATCGGAGCTGAGCTGGCCGTCGCGTTCACCCTGGACGAAGCCTTGCGGCTCGATCAAGAACAGGTGGGCTTCGGCGCCCTGGCTGGCAGCCCAGATTTCCAGCAGCAGGCATTTCTTGCGCAACTCCGCCAGGTCGCTTTCGCTCAGGTCGGCGGCGTGACAGACCCAGACGTCCATGTCGCTCTGCTCGGCCTGGGCCAGGGTGCCCAGGCTGCCCATCAGGAACAGCCCGTGAATCGGCTGGGGCGGGTTGCCGCGTCGGGCCTTGTACGAAAATGAGCGGGTCAGGCGCTGGGCTTCGGCCAGCAGTTGCGCATCAGGCTCGAAGTTGGCGACCCCCGCGGGCGTCGTGCCTGAGACATAACCGGGCAACAGTGGGTGATTGACGTGAAAAAACAGCGGCAGCAGGGTCAAGACCTGCTGCTGGCGGCTCGACAGCCCGTCCATGGCCCGCCCCAGGCGCCCCTGGTTGAGCTTCAGGAAGCGTTGGCGCAGCTGGCTGAGCACCTTGCGGTCAATGCCCTGGTCGAGGTCGGGGCGAATTTCGTGGGGGTGGTTCATGGCGAGCTGAAACCGGCCGTCTAGGGAGCAATGGCGAGTTTAAGCTATTTTAATTTTGACGCCATTTTATTAGCGATGGAGTGGAGATTACCGCTAGCAAGGCCAGCCCCCGCTGTGGGAGCCGGCGTTGCCGGCGATGGACTGCAAGGCAGTCCCGATCAGGCAGGTTCGACGACGTTCAGAATGTTCAGCAACACCTGCACGTTCTCGGCAGCATCGTGACCAAGGCTGGTCAGATAACCGCCATCGGGCTGGTCGGTGAGCTTTTTCTCGTACAGGCGACGCGCAGCGGCGATCACCTCCTTGGAGGCAGTGTTATGGACCTTGATGCCTTCCTGGCTGCTATCCAGGTTGAACAAGGCAAGGACTTCCAGCTCGGCAATCAGTTCGGGGGTAAACGACATAAAGACTCCGACTTCCAGACAAGGAGGGCAGCACCGTCGCCGGTGCCTGGTTTTGCAGTGTAGTCAGGGAAATCCTGCTTTGCTTCAGTCCTTTTCCGGCGGCAGCTCGGGCAGGGCGCGCAAGGCGGTTTCGTACCATTCGGTGTTGAACGCGCGGTCGTCTTCAAGCATCGCATCAATCTCGTAGGCCAGCACGTGGGCCATAAGGTTGAGGATGTCTTCACGCTCGTAGCCCACCAGGGTCAGCTTGTTGAACGTGGCCTTGGCCGCTGGCGGGTTGTCGCTTTCGATCTGGTTCTCGATCGCTTCGATCAGGGTCGACTCGGCGAACGCTTCGTCGTCGTTGTCGATATCGGTAGGTTCGCTCATGGGCGCTTTCCTCTTTTGGGGTGCCCAGTTTGCCACGGGCCCGGCAGCAATGCCTTGTTATCGACAATCTTCATGATGCTGGTCAGTACCCGGCACTTGGGTCTATAACAACCCGGCCAACCCCTTTTCGGCCTGGAGGCTGTTTCATGCTCAAGCTTCATGGATTCGCGGTCAGCAACTACTACAACATGGTCAAACTGGCGCTGCTGGAAAAGGGCGTACCGTTTGAGGAAGTGCTGTTTTTCGGCGGCCAGAGCCCCGAAGCGCTGAAAATCAGCCCGCGCGGCAAAGTACCGGCGCTGCAGAGCGAAGACGGTTTTCTCAGTGAAACCAGCCTGATCCTCGACTACATCGAGCAGACCCAGCCAGGCAAGGCACTGCTGCCAGAGGGGGTATTTGCCCAGGCCAAGGTTCACGAGCTGGCCAAGGAAATCGAGCTGTACATCGAGCTGCCCGCACGTGCCTGCTACCCCGAAGCGTTTTTCGGCGCCCAGGTCGATGAAGCCATCAAGGCCAAGGCCAAGACCGAACTGCTGGCCGGTATCGCTACCCTCAAGCGCAACGGCAAGTTCAGCCCTTATGTGGCCGGCGACAGCCTGACCATCGCCGACTTGCTGTTCTGCTTCAGCGTCGACCTGGCCTATGCCGTGGGCAAGAAGGTTTTTGCCATCGATGTGCTGGAAGACTTCCCACAGGCCAAGGCGCTGCTGGAGCAGTTCAAGAACAACCCGAACGTACAGAAGATCGTCGCCGACAAGGAAGCGCAGATGCCGGCTTTCCTCGAGATGGTGCGCTCGGGCAAGCGCTGATTGGAGCACTATTGAGGCAAAAGCAGAAAGCTCCTACGTGTCTATCGGAAGCATACGGCAGCTTTCTGGCTTGATTCGTTCCAAAAATGCAGAGACTTCACGCGGCTAGGAGGCCGGAAATGTTCCGACTGCACGGATTCTCTGCAAGCAACTACTACAACATGGTCAAGCTCGCCCTGCTGGAAAAACGCCTGCCGTTCGAGGAGGTGCCCCTGCATGGTTGCCAGAACCCGCAAGTGCTGGCGATCAGCCCGCGCGGCAAGGTGCCGGTGCTGGAGGTGGCGCAGGGCTTTATCAGCGAAACCGACGCCATCCTCGATTACCTCGAAGAGGCCTGCCCTGAGGTGGCGCTGTTGCCGGCCGATCCCTTCCAGCGCGCCCAGGTGCGCGCGCTGGCCAAGGAAATCGAGCTGTACATCGAGCTGCCCGCCCGCTACTGCTATGTCGAAGTGTTCTTTGCCGGCAGGGCGACCCCGGAGGCCTTGAAGGCCAAGGCCCGGCGTGATCTGGACAAGGGCTTTGCCGCCCTGGCCCAGCGCGGTCGATTCGCCCCGTATGTGGCAGGCGAGTGCCTTACCCTGGCGGACCTGTACTTTCTCTATAGCGTCGACCTGGCGTGCCAGGTTGGCCAGCGTCTGTTCGGCATTGATTACCTGCAGCCATTGCCGGGCGCCCGGGCACTGTTCGAGCGACTGGGGGAAAATCCGAATGTGCACAAGGTTGCAGCTGACAGGAAAGCCGAAACGCCGGCTTTCCTTCAGCGCTTGCGTGCGGCTACCCAGGCAGAACTGGCTGGGTAGCAAGACGCAGGAAGGGCTTAGCGCGCGGCGAGCAGCGCCTTGCCGCGGGCTACGGCGGCGCGTACTTGCGCAGGCGCAGTCCCGCCGATGTGGTCACGGGCGTTGACCGAGCCTTCGAGGGTCAGTACGGCGAACACGTCCTGCTCGATCTGGTCGCTGAACTGGCGCAGTTCCTCCAGGCTCATCTCGGCCAGGTCCTTGCCGGTATCGACGCCGTACTTCACCGCGTGGCCAACGATTTCGTGGCAATCACGGAACGGCAGGCCGCGGCGCACCAGGTAGTCGGCCAGGTCGGTGGCGGTGCTGAAGCCGCGCAGGGCCGCTTCGCGCATGATGGCGTGGCGAGGCTTGATCGCCGGGATCATGTCGGCAAAGGCACGCAGCGAGTCGCGCAGGGTGTCGGCGGCGTCGAACAGCGGCTCTTTGTCTTCCTGGTTGTCCTTGTTGTAGGCCAGCGGTTGGCCTTTCATCAGGGTCAGCAGGCCGGTGAGGGCGCCGAACACACGGCCGGTCTTGCCGCGCACCAGCTCCGGGACATCCGGGTTCTTCTTTTGCGGCATGATCGAGCTGCCGGTGCAGAAGCGATCAGGCAGGTCGATGAACTGGAACTGCGCGCTGGTCCACAGCACCAGCTCTTCGGAGAAGCGCGACAGGTGCATCATCGCCACGCTGGCGGCGGCGCAGAACTCGATGGCGAAGTCGCGATCGGAAACGCCGTCCAGCGAGTTGCCGCCCACAGCTTCGAAGCCCAGCAGCTGGCAGGTCAGTTCGCGATCGATCGGGTAGGTGGTGCCGGCCAGCGCGGCGCTGCCCAGGGGCATGCGGTTGGTGCGCTTGCGACAATCAACCAGGCGCTCATAGTCGCGGCTGAGCATTTCGAACCAGGCCAGCAGGTGGTGGCCGAAAGTCACCGGCTGCGCGGTTTGCAGGTGGGTAAAGCCGGGCATGATGGTCTCGGCTTCGCGCTCGGCCTGCTCCAGCAGGCCCTGCTGCAGGCGGGTGATCTCGGCCAGGATCAGGTCGATTTCGTCACGCAGCCACAGGCGGATGTCGGTGGCGACCTGGTCGTTGCGGCTACGGCCGGTGTGCAGCTTCTTGCCGGTGATGCCGATGCGGTCGGTCAGGCGCGCTTCGATGTTCATGTGCACGTCTTCAAGGTCGACGCGCCAGTCGAAGTTGCCGGCCTCGATTTCGCCCTGGATGGTTTTCAGGCCATCGATGATGGTGTCGCGCTCGGCGTCGGTGAGGACGCCGACCTTCGCCAGCATGGTGGCGTGGGCGATCGAACCCATGATGTCGTGGCGGTACAGGCGCTGGTCGAAATTGACGGAGGCGGTGAAACGGGCGACGAAGGCGTCGACGGGCTCACTGAAGCGGCCGCCCCAGGACTGATTGGTCTTGTCGGTGCTCATGGATTCACTCTTGAAGGCGTGAACGGAAAAAGTGGCGTCGATCATAGCAGGATTGGCGGGGCTGCCGGAGTGCGGCGGTCGGGGCAAATGCGGGTTTATGTCGCAGCACAGGCCCGCGACAGCGCGCTTGCAACAGGATATTTATCGATTGAACGGCAGTGTTGCGGCAACCGTCTACAGTTGGACAGAGGCGCGGCATGTTTCCTGCCGGGCCAGTGAATCTTTAGCCATCGTGCGAGTCTGAGCGTGGATCGCCGTGACGGTCGTCACCTCACCTGTCTACGCTATCCTTGTGCGAGACTCACGCAGGAATCCAGCGCTATATGAATGTCCTGATCGTTGATGACGAACCCCAAGCCCGGGAACGCCTGAGCCGACTGCTCGGCGAACTGGAGGGCTATACCGTGCTGGAGCCCAGCGCCACCAATGGCGAAGAGGCCCTGGCCCTGATCGACAGCCTCAAGCCTGAGGTGGTCCTGCTCGACATTCGCATGCCGGGCCTGGATGGCCTGCAGGTCGCTGCCCGGCTGTGCGAACGCGAAGCACCGCCTGCGGTGGTGTTTTGCACCGGTGACGATGAGTTCACCGTCGAGTCGTTCAAGGACAGCACCCTGGGCTTCGTGCTCAAGCCGGTGCAGCCCGACAGCCTGCGCGACGCCTTGAAAAAGGCCGAACGGCCCAACCGCGTGCAACTGGCGGCCCTGACCCGCCCGGCCGCCGAGAGCGGCAGCGGCCCGCGCAGCCATATCAGCGCGCGCACCCGCAAGGGTATCGAGCTGATTCCGCTCGACCAGGTGATCTACTTCATTGCCGACCACAAATACGTGACCTTGCGCCACGAGGCCGGCGAAGTGCTGCTGGACGAGCCGCTCAAGGCTCTGGAAGACGAGTTTGGTGAACGCTTTGTGCGCATTCACCGCAATGCGCTGGTCGCCCGCAACCGCATCGAACGTCTGCAACGCACGCCGCTTGGGCATTTTCAGCTATTCCTCAAGGGCCTCAACGGTGATGCCCTGATCGTCAGCCGCCGGCATGTGGCTGGTGTACGCAAAATGATGCAACAGCTTTAAGGGCGGGGACCAGGGAGCGGTCGACGGCCAGGGATGGTCGGCTCCTACCATGATTTAGATCTGCTAGCGGTCTGGACTGAGCTGTTATCATCGGGCGAATCTATCTCGTACGGATCGTTCCATGTCCACTCGCGAAATCCGCATTGCCACCCGCAAAAGTGCCTTGGCCCTGTGGCAGGCCGAATATGTCAAAGCCCGTCTGGAACAGGCCCATGCCGGCCTGGTCGTGACCCTGGTGCCGATGGTCAGCCGTGGCGACAAGCTGCTCGACTCGCCGCTGTCGAAAATCGGCGGCAAGGGCCTGTTCGTCAAAGAGCTGGAAACCGCGCTGCTGGAAAACCAGGCCGACATCGCCGTGCACTCGATGAAAGACGTGCCGATGGACTTCCCCGAAGGCCTGGGCCTGTTCTGCATCTGCGAGCGCGAAGACCCGCGCGATGCCTTTGTTTCCAACACCTTCGACAGCCTTGAGGCGTTGCCGGCCGGCAGTATCGTCGGTACCTCAAGCCTGCGCCGCCAGGCGCAGTTGCTGACCCGCCGCCCGGACCTCGAGATCCGCTTCTTGCGCGGCAACGTCAACACTCGTCTGGCCAAGCTCGATGCCGGCGAGTATGACGCCATCATCCTCGCCGCCGCCGGCCTGATCCGCCTGGGCTTCGAAGACCGTATCACCTCCAGCATCAGCGTCGACGACAGCCTGCCCGCAGGCGGCCAGGGCGCAGTGGGCATCGAGTGCCGCAGTGCCGACAGCGAAATCCATGCGCTGCTGGCGCCGCTGCATCACGCCGACACCGCCGACCGGGTGACTGCCGAGCGCGCCCTTAACAAACACCTCAATGGTGGCTGCCAGGTGCCGATTGCCTGCTACGCGGTGCTCGAAGGCGAGCAGCTGTGGCTGCGCGGCCTGGTTGGCGAACCGGCTGGCGGCAAGCTGCTCACGGCTCAGGCCCGTGCGCCGCGCGAGGAGGCCGAAGCGCTCGGTATCAAGGTCGCTGAAGACCTGCTGGCTCAAGGTGCTGAAGACATCCTCAAGGCGGTCTACGGCGAGGCCGGGCACCCGTGAGCGCGTGGCGCCTGCTGCTGACCCGGCCGGCCGAAGAGTGCAGCGCGCTGGCCCGCACGCTTGCTGAGCAGGGCGTGTTCAGCAGCAGCCTGCCGTTGCTGGAAACCGAGCCGCTGGCGCTGACGCCGGCGCAGCTTGGCCAGGTGCAGGCGCTCGACCAGTACAGCGCGATCATCGTCGTCAGCAAGCCGGCGGCGCGCCTGGCGCTTGAGCAACTGAACGCGCACTGGCCGCAGCTGCCCGCGCAAGCCTGGTTCACCGTTGGCGCTGCCACCGCACAGATCCTCGACGACCACGGTCTGAATGTCAGCTACCCGGCACAAGGTGATGACAGCGAAGCGCTGCTGCAACTGCCGGCGTTGACCGCCGCGATCAAGCGCCCGCAATCCCGGGTGCTGATCATCCGTGGCGAAGGCGGGCGCGAGCTGCTCGCCGAGCGTCTGGCGGCACTCGGCGCGCGGGTCGATTACCTTGAGTTGTATCGCCGCTACCTGCCGCATTACCCTGAGGCCACCCTGGTCCGGTGTATCGCCGGGGAACGCCTGAACGGCCTGGTGGTCAGCAGTGGGCAGGGTTTTCAACACTTGCGCCAACTGGCCGGTGAACACTGGCCGCAGTTGGCGCAATTGCCGTTGTTCGTGCCCAGCCCACGGGTGGCGGAACTTGCCCGCGCCAGTGGCGCACAGAATGTAGTGGATTGCCGTGGTGCCAGCGCCGCGGCTTTGCTGGCAACATTGCAGGAAACTCCTGCACCAGCCCCCTAAGGCGCTAAGCTGATTGGCGACGTGCCACAAAGCAAAGGATGGATACGTGAGCGAAACTGTCTTGCCCAACGATGAACTGAAGGCCCCAGAGGCTCCTGCGCAAACCCCCGTGGAACCTGCCAAACGCTCCGGCAACGGCCTGGCAGTCCTGGCCTTGCTGCTGGGCGCGGCAGGTGTCGCCGTTGGCGGATGGGGCGTATGGCAGGTTCGCCAGCTCCAGGGTAGCGAGCAGGGCCAGGTGCAGAGCCTGCAGGCCCTGAGCGAGCAAGCCCTGGCCCTGCAACAACGTGAACAGCAGATGTCTGCGCAGCTGGCCGGCTTGCCGCCCGCATCCGAGCTTGAAGATCGCCGGCGCCTGGTGGCGCAGTTGCAAGGCGATCAGCAACGCTTGAGCCAGCGTCTGGAAACCATCCTCGGCGCCAGCCGCAAGGACTGGCGCCTGGCCGAGGCCGAGCACCTGCTGCGCCTGGCCAGCCTGCGCCTGTCTGCCTTGCAGGACATCGCCAGTGCGCGCGAGCTGGTCAAGGGCGCCGATGAAATCCTTCGTGAGCAGAGCGACCCCGGCTCGTTTGCCGCCCGTGAGCAACTGGCCAAGAGCCTGGCGACCCTCAACAGCGTCCAGCAGCCCGACCGCACCGGCCTCTTCCTCAAGCTGGCGGCCCAGCGCGAGCAGGTGTTGCAGCTCAGTGCGCAATCGCCGGAATTCACCAGCAATGCCGATGCGCTGGGTGCCTTGACCGCCGACGGCGATGGCGCCAGCCGCTGGTCGCAGTGGTGGGCAGAGCTGTCGAAGTACTTCCAGATCGATTTCGATGCTGACGACAATATTCGTCCGTTACTATCCGGGCAGTCACTCAACCAGCTGCGCCTGGCTCTGAGCCTGACCATCGAACAAGCCCAGTGGGCGGCGCTCAACGGCGAGGCCAAGGTTTATACCCAGGCCCTGGACGACGCCCGCAGCGTACTGCTGGCCAACTTCAACCCGGACAACCCGCAGAGCCAGGCGATGCTTGCCGCCCTCAACGAACTGGCCGAGCAGCCGGTCACCGTGCTGGTGCCGGACCTGGCCGACAGCATCAGTGCCGTGCAGGCCTACCTTGAGCGCCGGCATCAGCCAGTCGAGGGGGCCAAGCCATGAAGCGCGTCTACCTGCTGGCGGTGGTGGCCATTGCCGTGGCAGCCGCGCTCGGCATCGCGATCGCCAAGCACAGCGGTTATGTGCTGATTTCCTACGGCAGCTTTCGCTATCAATCGGGCCTGTGGGCAGCGCTCGCAGCCTTGGCCGGGATCATCCTGGCGCTGTTGCTGGTGCGCTACCTGGTGGGCCTGGTGCTGACCTCCGGCGGGGTGGTCAACCCCTGGTCGCGGCGTAACCGCAGCCGTCGTACCCAGCTGGCGATCGAGCAGGGCCAACTGGATCTCGCCGAGGGTCGCTGGGCCAGTGCCCAGCGCCACCTGCACCGCGCTGCCGAAGCCGAGCGTCAACCGCTGCTGTACTACCTCGGCGCTGCGCGTGCCGCCAACGAGCTGGGCCGCAGCGAAGACAGCGACAACCTCCTGGAGCGGGCGCTGGAGCGCCAGCCCGAAGCGGAACTGGCCATTGCCCTGAGTCATGCCCAGTTGCAGATGGACCGCGGCGACAGCGACGCTGCCCTGGTAACCCTGCAGGCCATGCAGGAGCGTCATCCGCATAACGTTCAGGTGCTGCGCCTGTTGCAACGCCTGTATCGCGAGCGTGGCGACTGGTCGGCACTGATCCGCCTGCTGCCCGACCTGCGCAAGGATAAAGTGCTGCCGGCAGCGGAGCTGGCCGAGCTTGAGCGTCGCGCCTGGGGCGAGAACCTCAACCTGGCGGCCAGCCGCGAAGGCGATGAGCAAACCGCCCGGCAATCCCTTGAGCGCGCCTGGCAGCAGCTCACTGCTGCGCAGCGCCAGGAGCCTCAGCTGGTGCTGGCCTATGCCGAGCAACTGCGCCAGCTGGGCGCCGAAAGCGAAGCCGAGCAAGCCCTGCGCGCCGCCCTCAAGCGCCAGTACGAAAGTCACCTGGCGCGCTTGTACGGGCTGGTGCGCGGCAGTGACCTGGCGCGCCAACTGCAAACTGCCGAAGGCTGGCTCAAGGACCATCCCGACGACCCCAGCCTGCTGCTGACCCTGGGCCGTTTGAGCCTGCAGAACCGCCTGTGGGGCAAGGCACGGGATTACCTGGAAAGCAGCCTGCGCGTGCAGCGCAATCCTGAAGCCTGTGCAGAACTTGCGCGCTTGCTCGCTGGCCTGGGCGATACCGAGCGCAGCAACCAGCTGTTCCAGGAAGGCCTGGGCATGCTTGATCAGCGTCTGCTGGCATTGCCGCTGCCAGAGGCCGTGCGAGCTTGAGCTACCCATGGGCGCGCGAAAAAACGCGTGCCCATGGGCTCGAACAAATCTCCTGCTTTAGCCGGTAATTTTTCCTTCAGATGCCCAGCTATCTTTCTTGCTTAGTTCGGGATACTTCCCTTGTCGTTCAGGGACGTGTCCCGGCTGTCTTGCCTTGATACAAGCCGCGCCTTTCCTCTACCGTTGTCGCCTGTCCATCGCGCTCCTGGATTCGCCATGTCGTTGGCCCGCTTGCGTTCACTGTTCTTCCCGGCGTTGCTGGCATCGGTACTGGTCCAGGCTGCCGCCTATTACCTGGAATTCGGCATGGGCCTGGTGCCTTGCCCGCTGTGCTACAGCCAACGTTTGTTTTTGGGCGCCTTTGCTCTGGTTTGCCTGTGCGCGGTAGTGCATTCCCCAGGGCGTCTGGGCACCCGCATCTATGCCGCGCTGGCGTTGTTCTTCGCCACCGGCGGGGCACTGTTGGCCGCCCGGCATGTCTGGCTGCAAGGCAATCCGGCGCTCTCGAGCATCGAATGCGAACCGGCTTTTGACTATGTCCTCGAAAGCATGCCAATGCTTCAGGTCGTCAAGGCAATGATCATCGGCAGCCCGGATTGCGTGCCAATCACCTGGAGTTTCCTCGACCTGACCATCCCTGAGTGGAGCCTTTTGTCGTTCGTCTTGCTGGCAACCCTGCCGACCTGTCGCCTGCTCGGTCGCACCCGGCCACTGTTCAGTCGCTCGGTAAAAAACTGAGGCGAAGTTTTTCACTGTGCAAGCGACCGGCGGCAAAGGATGGGCGGATTAAACACTTGTATGAACTTTGTCGCGTGCGTACCTTGAAGGCTAGGGCGCACGGGAATAATCTCCCTGCACGCATACCGAAAACACAGCTGCTCGATGCCGCTCTGCTGACTTCACCTTTGCTCTGCACATTTGCGGCGCGGGGGCAGGGGGCATTACCCAGAAGGGAAGAGATCGCCATGCTAGATAGTTGTCAGAATGCTCAGGAACGCTGGGGTGGGGTCCATAAACTCATTGACCGCTGGTTGGATGAGCGTGCAGAGCTGGTGACGGCTTTCCGCGAGCTGCGTGATGCCAAACCGGCCTTTGCCGACAAGGACAAGAGCCGGGACTTCTGTGCGGTACTGGTCGACTACGTGTCAGCCTGGCATTTCGAAGTGAGCGAGCAACTGGTCAGCGAAGCCAAGGCGTTTGGCGATACTCGCGGGCTCGAGCTGGCCAAGCAGATCAGCCCGCGCATTGATGCAATTACCGAAATCGCGTCGGCCTTCAACGATCATTGCGACAAGGGCGACTGCAATGACTCTGAGCGCTTCGCGAAAAAGCTTCGCGAGCTGGGCAGTTTGCTGCACGAACGTTTCGAACTCGAAGACTGCCTGATCGAAGTGCTGCACACCGCGCACAGCGAAGAAGGCGCAGTCCAGGCTTGAGGGTGCTGCCGACCCTCAGTCGGCAACCCCGAGCAACTCGATCTCGAACACCAGCGGCGTATAGGGCGCAATCAGGTCGCCCGCGCCTTCGGCACCGTAGGCCTGCGCCGAAGGAATCACCAGTCGCCATTTCGACCCGCTCGCCATCTGTGGCAATGCCACTTGCCAGCCCTCGATCACACTGTCCAGATTGAACCATTGCGGCTGCTGGTTCTGATCGAACACCGTGCCATCCGGCAACTTGCCAACATAGCGAACCTGGACTTTGCCGCCGGCTTTTGGCTTGCTGCCAGTACCGGCCTGCAACTCGCTCACGAGTATCCCTTCAGCCAGTTCACGCACTCCGGCCCGGGCCCGTTCAGTGGCCAGGAATCGTTTTTCCGCGCTCAGCAATTGTTCGCTTTGTGCTTGAACTGCAGCTTGGTTGGCCTGGGCATCATGTTCGCTGAGTATTGCCGCCATGCGTTCTTGGCTCAGGGCCAATGGCTTGTTCTGATAAGCCTGGCGCAAGCCATCGATCAAGGCATCGAGTTGCAGGCCGGGAACTTCCGTGCGCAGGCGCTCGCCCAGGCTGGCACCCAGGCTGTAAGCCAGGTCATGGTCGCTGGCGGGTTTAGTATCAGGCGCTGCAATTAACGCTGTTGGCAACAGCAACAGGGTAAGGACTAGATAACGCGGCACAGGCTCGCTCCTGCTTCAGAGGAAATAAAGTATGCCAGCCTTCGCTCGTCACTTCGTGTAAATATCAGCAACACTTTGTGCAGCATCTACACTTGTTTCCAGCTGCAGCGATAACAACTTTGCCCAGGCATGCAACGCGGCGCATTTAATACTGTCAACATGCCCTAGCGGCGGTAGCAGCAGAAGCATAGTATGAGCCGCAATCTCGTCAGCCAGGAGGTAAACCATGTCGGCCAATAAGAAGCCAGTAAGTACGCCGTTGCACCTGCTCCAGCAACTCTCGGGCAGCCTGCTCGATCATTTGGAAAATGCCTGCTCGCAAGCGCTGGCTGATGCTGAAAAACTACTCGCCAAGTTGGAAAAACAACGTGGCAAGGCCCAGGAAAAACTGCACAAGTCGCGGCTGAAACTGCAGGACGCTGCCAAGGCTGGCAAAGCCAAGGCGCAGAAAAAAGCCAAGGACGGGGTGAGTGAACTGGAAGGTTTGCTCGACTCGCTGAAAGACCGCCAAACGCAAACCCGCACCTACATCCTGCAGCTCAAGCGTGACGCTCAGGAAAGCCTGAAACTGGCCCAGGGCGTTGGCAAGGTCAAGGAAGCTGCCGCCAAGGCATTGAGCGTGCGTTCGGCCAAACCTGCTGTTGCAGCAGCCAAGCCCGCAGCAAAACCTGCCGCCAAAGCACCGGCCAAACCTGCGGCGAAAACCGCAGCAGCCAAACCCGCAGCCAAGCCAGCGGCTAAACCTGTGGCCAAAGCGCCAGCCAAGCCAGCGGCGAAAACCGCAGCGGCTAAACCTGCCGCCAAGCCAGCGGCCAAACCAGCAGCGGCGAAAGCACCTGCCAAGCCTGCAGCAAAAACTGCAGCAGCCAAGCCTGCCGCCGCTAAACCTGCGGCAAAAACCGCAGCTGCCAAGCCAGCGGCCAAACCTGCGGCTAAAGCGCCAGCCAAGCCAGCGGCTAAAACCGCAGCGGCCAAGCCTGCCGCCAAGCCAGCGGCCAAACCAGCAGCGGCGAAAGCACCTGCCAAGCCTGCAGCCAAACCAGCAGCGGCAAAACCTGCAGCCAAGCCGGCCGCTAAACCTGCCGCAGCTAAAGCGCCGGCCAAACCCGTTGCCAAACCGGCAGCCGCTAAACCTGCAGCCAGGCCAGCCGCTGCCAAGCCAGCTCAGCCTGTAGCTGCCAAGCCTGCTACTCCAGCAGCGCCTGCAGCACCCGCTGCTTCTGCACCGGCAACCACAGCGCCAGCAGCTTCGGTAGCATCGACCACTCAGACCCCGTCTTCGGCGTCCTGAGTCGTCAGCATTACGGCGCGCAGCCTTTGCAGCGCGTCGTGATGCGCACCGGCGCCTTCGGGTGCCAGCCAGCCTATCCAGTCCACTTCGGCTTCGGGCGTTGCTGCCCAGTCTTTGCAGGCCGTCTCCAGGCGCTCCAGCAAGATGCGTTCTGCCGCTAACTCCAGGCCTTTTACCTGCTCGCGCAATACCGCCAGTTGCGCATCCTTGGCTGCTTCGTCACGCCAGGATTGGCGCAGTGCGCGCAACGGTTTCACCACCTCGGTTTGCCACGCCTCGGCGAGTACCTCGAGTTGTTTAACCCGTTGTTCGTTCGCTGCGATACCGCGTGCGCCGAGCCACACGCCGCACAGCAGCAGGCAGACGTCGCCACCCCGGGCCTGCCATTGCAGGCAGGCGGCTTCTACGCCCGGTCGAGCGTAGAGCTTCAGGGCAAAATTCCACAGGTCGGTGTGCATGGTCCCACTCGCGCCAGTTGCCGACGAAGCTGGTAGACTCCGCGGCCATTATGATCAGACTATCGAACCTCACTTTACAGCGTGGTCCACAGCGCCTGCTAGAAGGCGCCGAGATGACCTTGCACGCCGGCCAGAAAGCCGGCCTGATCGGTGCCAACGGCGCCGGTAAATCCAGCCTGTTCGCCTTGTTGCGCGGTGAGTTGACGCCCGACTCGGGCAACTGCCAGCTGCCAGCAGACTGGCGCATCGCGCACATGCGCCAGGAGGTCGACACCCTCGAGCGCCTGGCGGTCGACTATGTGCTCGACGGCGATGCCCGCCTGCGCAAGGTCCAGGCCGACCTGGCTGCGGCCGAAGCTGCCCACGACGGCACTGCACTGGCACGCCTGCATATCGAGCTCGACAGCGCCGACGGTTATACCGCCGATGCGCGGGCGCGCAAGCTGCTGGCAGGCCTGGGGTTTACCAACGAGCAGATGGACCGCCGGGTCGGCGACTTCTCTGGTGGCTGGCGGATGCGCCTGAACCTGGCCCAGGCCCTGATGTGCCCGTCTGACCTGTTGCTGCTCGACGAACCGACCAACCACCTGGATCTGGACGCCATCCTCTGGCTCGAAGACTGGCTCAAGGGCTATCCGGGCACGCTGCTGCTGATCTCCCACGACCGTGACTTCCTCGATGCCGTGGTCGATCACGTCGCCCATGTCGAGCAGTGCAAGCTGACCCTCTACCGTGGTGGCTACACCGCGTTCGAGCGCACCCGTGCCGAACGCCTGGCGCAGCAGCAACAAGCCTACGAGAAGCAGCAGGCGCAGCGCGCGCACATGGAAAAGTACATCGCCCGGTTCAAGGCCCAGGCCACCAAGGCCCGTCAGGCGCAGAGCCGGATCAAGGCCCTGGAGCGCATGGAGGAGCTGTCGGCGGCGCATGTCGATTCGCCGTTCGACTTCGTTTTCCGCGAGTCGGAGAAAATCTCCAGCCCGCTGCTCGACCTGTCCGAAGCCCGCCTGGGCTATGGCGACAAGACCATCCTCGAGAAGGTCAAGTTGCAGCTCACCCCGGGGGCGCGGATCGGCCTGCTCGGCCCCAACGGCGCGGGCAAGTCGACCCTGATCAAGAACCTCGCCGGCGAACTGGAGCCGCTCAGCGGGCGCCTGGTACGCGGCGAGAACCTCTCGGTTGGCTACTTCGCCCAGCACCAGCTCGACTCGCTGGACAACAAGGCCAGCCCGTTGCTGCACCTGCAGCGCCTGGCGCCGACCGAGCGCGAGCAGACCTTGCGAGACTTCCTGGGTGGATTCGATTTCCGCGGCGCGCGCATCGACGAGCCGGTGGTGAATTTCTCCGGCGGCGAAAAAGCCCGCCTGGCCCTGGCCCTGATCGCCTGGGAGCGGCCGAACCTGTTGCTGCTCGACGAACCGACCAACCACCTGGACCTGGAAATGCGCCTGGCGCTGACCATGGCCCTGCAGGAGTTCAGTGGTGCGGTGTTGGTGGTCTCTCACGACCGTCACTTGCTCAAGAGCACCACCGATGACTTCCTGCTGGTCGCCGACGGCAAGGTCGAGACCTTCGACGGTGACCTGGACGACTACACCCGCTGGCTGGTCGAGTACCGTCAACGCAATGCCCCGGTCAGCACTGCGCCGGTCAATGCCGACAAGACCGACAAAAAGGCCCAGCGCCAGGCCGCTGCCGCCCTGCGTCAGCAACTGGCACCGCACAAGCGTGAAGCCGACAAGCTCGAACGCGAGCTGGGCACCGTGCATGAGCAACTGGCCAAGGTTGATGCCAGCCTGGCTGACAGCGCCCTGTATGAAGCCGCGCGCAAGGACGAGTTGCGTGAGCTGTTGGCCCAGCAGGCCAAGCTCAAGGTTCGTGAAGGGGAGCTCGAGGAAGCCTGGATGGCCGCCCTGGAGACCCTCGAGGGCATGCAGGCGGAGCTGGAGGCGTTGTCCTGATGGAGTCTTTGCAGTTGCCATTGCCGGTGGAATGGATCGCTCCGTTCTGGCTGGGTTTGCAGATCCTGCTGATACTTTCGGCGGCGTTCATCCTGCAGCGCGTGGTTGCCCGTTGCCTCAAGCGCCTGGGCGAGCGCTACCCGTTGCCACCGGAGCTGCTGATGCCGCTGCGTGGTGGCCTGCGCTGGCTGATCATGGGCAGTGCGCTGATCTTCGTGCTCGAGCGCCTGGGGGTTTCCGCCACGGTGCTGTGGACCGCACTGTCCGGGTTCGTGGCGGTTGCCGCAGTGGCGTTCTTCGCCATGTGGAGCGTGCTGTCGAACCTGCTGTGCGCGGTGCTGATCTTTACCGTCGGGCCGTTTCGCATCGGCGATGTGGTGGAACTGGTGGAAACCATCGACAAGCCGGGCGTCAAAGGCCGGGTGGTGGCCATCAACCTGTTGTTCACCACCTTGATCGAACTGCCGGAAGCGGGCGGTGCGTTGGTGCAAGTGCCCAACAGCCAGTTCTTCCAGAAATCGGTGCGGCGCTGGCGCGGTGCCGAAGTGCTGCCGCTGGTGAGCGAGAGCAAAACCCCGGGCAATTGATCGATCGCAGAAAAAAATCGTGGTGATTTTTTCGCCAGGGCACTAGCTTAGAGGTTTGTAACAAGATAGTGCCGAGGTGCGCGATGTCATTGGAAACGTGGTTGGCATTTTTTGCCGCTTGCTGGGTGATCAGTCTGTCGCCGGGTGCCGGGGCCATTGCCTCGATGTCCTGCGGCCTGCAATACGGCTTCTGGCGCGGCTACTGGAACGCGCTAGGCCTGCAGCTGGGCCTGGTGCTGCAGATTGCGATCATTGCCGCCGGCGTCGGTGCCATCCTCGCGGCATCGGCCACCGCATTCCAGGTGATCAAATGGTTCGGCGTGGCCTACCTGGTGTACCTGGCGGTCAAACAGTGGCGGGCGCTGCCGGCTGACATCAGCGACGAATCCGCCGTGCGCCCGATCGGCAAGCCGTTGAGCCTGGTGTTCCGTGGCTTTCTGGTCAACGTCAGCAACCCCAAGGCGCTGATCTTCATGCTCGCGGTGCTGCCGCAGTTCATCAATCCGCATGCGGCGCTGGTGCCGCAGTACCTGATCATTGCCGCGACCATGGTCACGGTCGATCTGATGGTCATGGCCGGTTACACCGGGCTTGCGGCCAAAGTGCTGCGCCTGTTGCGTACGCCCCGGCAGCAGCGGCGGATGAACCGCACCTTTGCCGGACTGTTCCTGGGGGCTGCGACCTTGCTGGCGACCATTCGCCGCGCGCCGGTGTAGGAAAACAAGCAGCATAAAAAAAGGCGACCCGAAGGTCGCCTTTTTACTTTCTCAACGCAGGATCTGCGCTGGCTCGTCAGGCGGCAGGTTGTTGCGCGCCGGGGTGCGTTCACGCTCCGGCATCGCGCCTACCAGCTGTTCGGCCAGTTGCTTGGCAACGTCCATGCCCAGTTCCTTGGAAACCTCACGTACCACCCGTGGGCGGTTGAGGGTGACCCGAACATCCTGGCTGTTGACCAGCTTGGTGTCCTGGCCCTCACCCATGGCGGTGAACGCCGAGGTGATCTCGTAGGTCTTGGTGTTGATCAGGCTGAAGTCGGCCACCAGGCTCAGGCCGAGGATCGCCGAATAGCTGTTGGTGTTGTCCAGGGAGGTGATATCGCGCTGGAAGTCGATATCCGACAAGGTACCGAACAGCACGTAGTCAGCACCTTTGAAGTTGCCGTTCTTGATGCGGCGGATAACGTCGTAGACGTCAGCCTTGGCATCGGCGGTGTACGGCGTACCCTGGACCAGCTGGAACATCCCGGACTTGAGAATCTCGCCCTTGATGTCGCCGCTGAACTTGCGCAGCTCGGTCTGCTCGATGTAGCTCTCGCTGCTTTCGAACTCGCTGTAGCTCGACGAACCACTGGCGTGGTACATGCTCGCCTGGCTGCTGTTCTGCGCCGAGACCATGTGGATGTACTGCTCCACACGCTCCTGGTAGGCGAGGTCGGTTACTGCGACTTTTGGGGCCGCTTGCACGCTGAACGCGCAAGCCAGGCCCAGAATGCCCATCCATGCACGCATTGCTTAGCGCTCCGTGGTCTTGCGGATTTCTTTCTCGTCCATCCACTCGGCCAGGCCGCTCTCGACGTCGATCAGCTGCAGGCTGAACTTGTAGAACACGTCCTTGTAGTCGCTGCTGCGCTTGACGATCGAGCTGATCGAGCCTTCCAGGCGGTACTTGGCGGCGATCATGTTGCCGGTCTTGGCCACGGTGCCTTTCTTGTACAGGCCGCTCTGGTTCTGCAGCTTGAGCTGGTCAACCTGGCTCTGCATCTGGGTGTTGTCGCTGGCGAAGCGGGCGGTGCCGGACTTCATCAGCTGGGTTTTGATCGACGTGGTGATCTCGCGGGTATCGATGTACTCGCTGGTCTTGTTCTTCACGTCATAGACCTGCACCACCGGGCGACCCTGGAGGATGCCGGACTGGGCCAGCGAGCGGGTCATGGACTCGGCGATCATCTGCAGGTCGGTCGAACCGAACTCGTTGGTGACCAGTTCCACGGCCTTGCTGTCGCCGTAGCCGATGTTCTTGCCGCCCAGGACCGGCGACGGGGTGCTGCAGCCGCTGACCAGGGCAATGGCAATGGCGGCGAGGGAAATACGTGCAATCATGAAAATGTGCTCCTGCAAAAATGATTACTGAGACTGAACTTCGATACGGAAGTCGGTGGCCTGGGATACCGGGGCAATCGCCGGCAACACGCTGGCCTGCTTGCCATACAGGGTGACGGTCTTCCAGCTCTCTTCATCGGCCACCGGGAAACCGTCGTTGCCCAGCCAGGCGAAGCGGTAGAACAGGGTCTTGTTGCTGCTGCTGGTGTTGTTCAGGGACACCTTGACGGTCAAGAAGCCGTTCTCGCGCGCAACGCGCATCGGGCCGGTCTCGATGTTCTTCAGGTTGCCCATTTTCACCACTTTGCTGGCAGCGCTGCCCGGCTCTGGTGGTGGCGGGGTCGCGCAACCGGCCAGCAGGGCTGTGACGAGAACGGCGAGCAATTTGATACGCATGGCGTTTCCTTAAGGTTGTTTGAGGCTGGCGACGGCCTGGCCAGTGGCTTTTGGTGCCACCTGCAGGGCAGGGCCACCGGCGAAGACCTGGTTGCCGACGACGCGCAGGGTGACCACCTGGAACGGCCGGTCAATCTTCACGCTGACCTGGCTGCCGCCCAGGCTCGAAGGCAGGCTCAACTGGTGTTCGCCCTGACGCAGGCGCACGCGGGCTACCTGGGTTTCATCCGGCAGGGTGCGCCAGGTACGGGTGTCGGCACCTTCGGTGATGGTCGAGGCGATACCCAGTGCCAGGCCAGCCAACGGGTTGGCGTCGTTCAGTTGCTTTTGCGCCACACCACGAGAGATAGCCCGCACGCTGGTGCGCAGGATGATCCCCGGCATGTCGTCACGCAGGGCGCGGCGGGACATGGCAGTGGTGCTGTTGAGTGCGGTCAGCTTCAGCGAGTGGTCGTTGAGGTAGATTTCGCTGAAATGCGCGGTGGAAGTGTCTTCCTTGATCACCGGGAACGACAGCGGGGTGATCACCAGGTTGCCGCTGATCGGCAGCGGCAGCGGGACGCGCACCGAGTCGCGGGCCGGAGCGAGGCCGCTCTGGATCACGATCAGCACATCGCTTTCAGTGGCTTTCGCCGCTGGCTTGTCCAGGTCGAGCAGGGCTTTTTCCAGCAGCGGGGTGTTCGGGCGCAGTTCGGCAGCCTTGCGGTAGCCCGGTGCGGCCAGGCCTTTCTCACCCAGGGCTTCGTAGACATAGCCAGACAGGTAGTGGCTGAACGCACTCTGGTAGCTGTTCTTGAGGCCCACCACTTCTGGCGCGTCGAGGCTGGCGACCGGGTAACCCTGAAGGTCCTTGTACTCGGTCTTGACGCCTTCTTTCTCGGCCTCTTCTTCGCGCTTGAGGTATTCCTTGTCGCGCAGCTCGGCAATCACCGCTTCGCGCTCGTGGGTCTTCTTGATTTCGGTACGGGCGCCGTCGAAGTCGTTCTGGGCCAGCAGGTTGAGGGCCATCTGCGTGGTCAGCATGACTTTTTCGTAGTCATAGCCTTCGTAGCGGCGCACCTTGTCGTTGACCAGGTAGCTGCCGAACTGGCTCAGGTACTTGTCGGTGTCGAGCTTGACCGACTCTTCCCACTTGAACACCACGTCATCGGCACTGCGCCAGGCCAGCTGGCTGCCGGCCAGGTCGCCCTTGGAGCGCAGCAGTTCGCCTTTCTCGAAGTAGTAGAGAAGGTCTTTGTCCTCACCCTTGTTGTTTTTTTCCAGCAGCGCCAGGGCCGCGTCGACGTTGCCGCTGGTCAGGTGCTGGTTGGTTTCCTGAAGTTCGCTGTCATAGCTGCGAAAGGCCGAGCAACCAGCCAGTTGAACGGCCGCGATCAGTGTCGCGACGGTGAGGACACGGGATGCCATCTGAATTCTTCTTCCCTGAATTGATGAAAAGCCTGGGGGCGAGAAGGCTGTCATCCCTTTGGCAATATCGCCAAATCCTCTTAAAAGAAGAGCCAAAATTCTGATCCGCTATATAGCGGCGCGGCATTATAAACGCATTTGCTGGCTAAATAATGGCGTTGTGCTTTAGGAATTTGCCGTCGTGCCAGCATTCAGCTATCGGCCGACGAACGGTCGTTCTTTAATCGGGAGGTGTCGCAGGGTATTTGTCACATAATTTTTCAAGGATTCATCTGGCAAGCCTTGAGCGAACGGCAGTGGAAGTGAACAATGCTTTACCTCGTATTTCCATTTGAGAGTCGCTCATGATTCCCCGTTCCCGCTTACTCGCCTGGCTGCTCTGGCCGGTGCTGGCGCTGAGCAGTGCCACGCTGCTGGCCGACAGCCCCGATGGCGCTGCCAAGGCCCTGCACCTGCTCGATTACATCGGTGCCGATTACCCGGCCACCGTCGAGGCGGGCAAGGTAATCGACGACGGCGAATACCGCGAACAGCTCGAATTCCTCGATGTGTTGCAGGGATTGATCGGCGCCTTGCCGGCGCGCGCTGAGCGCCAGGCCCTGGAGCAGGGCGTGGTCAACTTGCGTACGGCGGTCAGCCAGCGCCAGGACGGCGCGGTGGTCGCCCGCCAGGCCCGTCAGCTTGGCGCGCAACTGGCGGTGGCCTATGAGGTCAGCCAGGCGCCGATCATTACCCCGGACCCGAGTCGCGGTGCGCCGCTGTATGCCCAGCATTGCTCGGTGTGTCATGGCGACACTGGCGCCGGCGACGGCCCCGCCGGCCTCGGCCTGACCCCGCCGCCGGCCAACCTGCGCAGCCTCGAACGGCTGGATCGCCTGAGCCTGTTCGACCTGTACAACACCCTCGGCCTGGGCATCGAAGGCACCGACATGCCGTCGTTCGCCGACCAGCTTGACGAGCGCCAACGCTGGGACCTGGCGACCTATGTCGCCAGCTTCACTGCCGACCCGGCCAAGGCCAAAGGCGATAAAACCTACAACCTGGCCGACCTGGCCCGTCAGACCCCGGCCGAAATTGAAGCCAGCGAAGGGCCAGAGGCACTCGCCCGGTTCCGCGCCCAGCGTGCGCAACCGCCGCAGGTCCAGCGCGGCCCGGCGCAACTGCTGGACTACACCGCCAGCACCCTGGACAAGAGCCTGGCGGCCTATCAGGCCGGTGATCACGAGCAAGCCTACGACCTGTCGGTAGCGGCCTACCTGGAAGGTTTCGAGCTGGTCGAAAGCTCGCTCGACAACGTCGATGCCAACGTACGCAAAGACACCGAGAAATCCCTGATGGCCTACCGTCAGTCGCTGCAGGACGGCCTGCCGCTGGAGCAGGTACAGCAGCGCCTGGGCGCCGCCAAGGCCAAGCTCAAGGACGCCGCCGGCCTGCTCGGCGGCGATGGCCTGAGCTGGTCGCTGAGTTACATTTCCGGCTTGCTGATCCTGCTGCGCGAAGGTCTGGAAGCGATTCTGGTACTGGCGGCGATCCTCGCCTTCCTGCGCAATACCGGCCAGCAATCGGCGGTGCGCAGTGTCAACGTCGGCTGGGGCCTGGCCTTGCTGGCCGGGCTGGGTACCTGGGCATTGGCGGCCTATGTAATCGACGTTAGCGGCGCCCAGCGTGAACTGCTCGAAGGCTGCACGGCGCTGTTTGCCAGCGTCATGGTGCTGTGGCTGGGTGTGTGGATGCACGATCGCCGGCACGCGGCGGCCTGGCAGGATTACATCAAGAGCAGCCTGGTCAGTGGTGGCGGGCGCTTTGGTTTTGCCGTGCTGGCGTTTTTCTCGGTGTACCGTGAGCTGTTCGAGGTGATCCTGTTCTACGAAACCCTCTGGCTGCAGGCCGGCCCTGCCGGGCACAACGCGGTACTGGCCGGTGGTGCCACGGCACTGGTGCTGCTGGTGGGCCTGGCCTGGGTGATCCTGCGCGGCTCGGCCAAACTGCCGCTGGCGTTGTTCTTCAGCATCAACGCGGCGCTGCTGTGCGCCTTGTCGGTGGTGTTTGCCGGGCACGGGGTCAAGGCGCTGCAAGAGGCCGGGGTGTTCGGTACCCGGCCGGTGGCGTTCTTCGATTTCGACTGGCTGGGCATTCACGCCGACGCCTATTCACTGGCCGCGCAGCTGGTGGCCTTGTTGGCCATTGCCATCCTTTACGGGCGCAGCCGCCTGGCCGAGAAGCGCCGCCAGCCAGCGGGCTGATTTGAAGGCAAACGGGCGAGCAGGGATACTGTTCGCCCGTTTTTGTTGGAAATCTGTGCCATGCGTGTGTGGATCGATGCCGACGCCTGCCCCAAGGCGGCCAAGGATCAACTGGTCAAGTTCGCCCTCAAGCGTCAGCTGGAAGTGGTGCTGGTGGCCGGCCAGAGCCAGATCAAGCCGGCTTTTGCCTGCGTCAAGCTGATCGTCGTGCCCAGCGGGCCGGATGCCGCCGACGATTACCTGGTCGAGCACGCGGTGCCCGGCGAACTGGTGATCTGCAGCGACGTGCCGCTGGCCGATCGCCTGGTCAAGAAAGGCGTTGCCTGCCTCGACCCGCGCGGCAAGGAGTTCGACGAGCGCAACATGGGTGAGCGGCTGGCGGTGCGCAACCTGTTCACCGACCTGCGCGAGCAGGGGCAGGTCGGCGGCGGCCAGGCGCCGTATGGCGATCGCGAGAAGCAGGCGTTTGCCAACGCCCTGGACCGCATTCTTACGCGGCTGAGTAGGAGCGGGCTTGCCCCGCGATGAGGTCCGTGATCTCAGCGCATCATGTGGTGCCTGGACGACGACCGCTTCGCGCGCGATCGCGGGGCAAGCCCGCTCCTACAGGGGTGTTCAGTCATTCTCGTGGGTCAGTTCCAGCACCCGGTCGACCAGTTTGTAGATGCCGCCGGCGGCTTCGCTGATGCTTTTCGCCAGCATGTAGGCCGGGGTGCTGACCAGCTTGCGCTGGGTGTCTTCGACGATGTCATGGACATCGCATTCCTCATGGGTGCCGCCCATCTTGACGATGGCCGCGCTGGTGCCGGCATCGCTGCCAATGGTGCAGACCACGCCGGGGCCGTAGATTTTCGCCGCAAGGGCCGGCGAGATGCAGATCAGGCCGACCGGCTTGCCGGCTTCGGCAAAGGCTTCGGCCAGGGCCAGGACGTCCGGGTGCACGCTGCAGCCTGCGCCTTCAACGGCAAAGTTCGAAAGGTTTTTCGCCGCGCCAAAGCCGCCCGGCACGATCAGCGCGTCGAAGTCCTTGGCGTCGGCTTCGCGCAGGTCCTTGACCTCGCCGCGAGCGATGCGCGCCGATTCCACCAGCACGTTGCGGGTCTCGGGCATTTCTTCGCCGGTCAGGTGGTCGATCACGTGCATCTGCGCAATGTTCGGTGCAAAGCACTGCACCTGCGCGCCGCGCTGGTCCAGGCGCAGCAGGGTGATCACGCTTTCGTGAATTTCGGCGCCGTCATACACGCCACAGCCGGAAAGAATCACAGCAACTTTTTTCTGGGTCATGCTCACTACTCCCGATTCGAGGCGCTAAATGTCCTCTAGTTTGGCAGATGTCGCCATAGGGTTTATGCCATTCCCGGCCTAATCTTGCTGGATAGGCTGGAGATGAAAAGACCCATGGACCTGATCCTCTTGGCGGTACCGTTTTTCATTGTTCTGATCGTTGCCGAATTGCTCGCTGATCGATTGCGCGGCATGTGTACCTATCGCCTGGCAGATGCCATCAACAGCCTCAGCACCGGCGTGCTGTCGACCACCACCGGCCTGCTGACCAAGGGCGTCGGCCTGGTGACCTATGCCTTGGCCTGGGAACACCTGGCGCTGTTCAAACTGCCGGGCGAAGCCTTGTGGGTGTGGGTACTGGCGTTTGTCGTCTATGACTTTTGCTATTACTGGCTGCACCGTATGGGCCACGAGCGCAACATCCTCTGGGCCGCCCATTCGGTGCATCACCAGAGCGAGGACTACAACCTGTCCACGGCCCTGCGCCAGACCAGCAGCGGCTTCTTGCTGTCGTGGATCTTCTACCTGCCGCTGGCCGTGTTGGGGGTGCCGCCGCTGGTGTTCATCACCGTCGCGGCGCTGAACCTGCTGTACCAGTTCTGGGTGCACACCCGGCACATCCCCAAGCTGGGCTGGCTGGAATGGCTGTTCATTACCCCGTCCAATCATCGCGTCCACCATGCGCAGAACCCTCTGTACTTGGATCGCAACTACGGCGGAGTGTTCATTGTCTGGGATCGTCTGTTTGGCACCTTCCAGGAAGAGGACGACAACGAGCCGGTGATTTTTGGCGTGACCACGCCTTTGGCCAGCTGGAACCCGCTGTGGGCCAACCTGCAGTTCTATGCCCAGTTGTGGAGCGATGCGCGGCATGCCGAGCGTTGGTGGGACAAGCTGCGGATCTGGTTCATGCCCACCGGCTGGCGGCCGGATGACGTTGCCCGGCGTTATCCGCAAGCCAAGCAGGACTTGAGCCGCTTCCAGAAATTCGAGGTGCCGCTGGCCTGGCCGCAGCAGTTGTATGTGGCGCTGCAGTTCGCGGTGTACGTAGGCTTGGGCAGTTACTTGATGGAGCGCGCCGAGCAGTTGTCGGTGGCTGCCCTGGTGCTGGGCTGCGGCTTGATGGCATTTGGTTTGTTCGTGCTCGGCACGGCCCTGGAGAACCGCCCCTGGGCTTTGCGGCTGGAGCTACTGCGCCTGGGGCTGAATGTCCCGGCCATGGTCCTGGCCGGGATGACGGGCTCAGGGCCGGTCACTGCCCTGGCTTGGGTCCTGCTGCTTGGCTACAGCCTGCTCAGCCTTTTCGGCCTCTACGGCAGCCGCTTCCTTGCGCGCAATGCGCGCGGCCTTGAAGCGCCGGCGCAGCCACAGGCAGCCACCGAGCACCAGCAGGCCGCCGAGCACCCATAGCTCGTATTTCTTCACGTTGCCCAGCAGGCCTTCGAGAATGGCGCCGAAGTGATAGGCGGCGGCGCCCAGGGCCAGGGCCCAGATGGCCGCACCAATGCCGTTGAGCAGCAGGTAGCGGCGCGGCGGGTAGCCGGACAAACCGATGGCCACCGGCATCACCGTGCGCAAACCGTAGACGAAGCGAAAACTCAGGACCCAGATGTCCGGATGGCGGCGAATGTGCTCCAGCGCACGGTCGCCCATCATCTGCCAGCGCGGTTTGCGTGCCAGCAACTTGCGCCCGTGACGGCGCCCCATGAAGTACCACAGCTGGTCGCCGGCATAGCTGCCGAAGAAGGCCACCACGACCACCAGGTTGATATCCATGTATCCGCGGAACGCAAGGAAGCCTGCGAGAACCAGGATGGTCTCACCTTCGAAAAACGTGCCGAGAAAAAGGGCAAAGTAGCCGAAATCCTGCAGGAATTGTTGGAGCATTTTCTGGGTGCTGGCGAAATGAACGCGCAGCCTAACCCTTCGTGGCCTTTGGGGAAAGTGTCCAAATGTGTCTCGACGTGAACATTTCCTACAAGGACAATGACTGCGTCCTCAAGTCGCAGGGTTGCCCTTGCCTGTCATACAGGCGTCATAATGGCCGCTTATAACTGTCGCGCTCGCCCGCCTGCGCGGGCTCAGGAGTCTGCCGTGAGCTTTACCCCCGCTAACCGTTTGTTTCCTGCCACCCGTCTGCGTCGCAACCGTCGTGACGACTTCAGCCGTCGTCTGGTTCGCGAAAATGTTCTGACTGTCGATGACCTGATCCTCCCGGTGTTTGTCCTTGATGGCGAAAACCGCCGTGAAGAAGTCGCCTCGATGCCGGGCGTCGAGCGTCTGTCCATCGACCTGTTGCTGGAAGCTGCGCAAGAGTGGGTAAACCTCGGGATTCCAGCCCTGGCGCTGTTCCCGGTCACCCCGGTAGAGAAAAAATCCCTCGACGGCGCTGAAGCCTGGAACCCCGACGGCATCGCCCAGCGCGCCACCCGCGCCCTGCGTGAGCGCTTCCCGGAACTTGGGGTGATCACCGACGTTGCCCTAGACCCGTTCACCACCCACGGCCAGGACGGTATCCTCGACGAAGAAGGCTACGTTCAGAACGACATCACCGTCGATGCCCTGGTGCGTCAGGCGCTGTCTCACGCCGATGCCGGTGCCCAGGTGGTCGCGCCATCGGACATGATGGACGGGCGCATCCAGGCCATCCGTGAAGCGCTGGAGCTGGCCGGTCACGTCAACGTCCGCATCATGGCCTACTCGGCCAAGTATGCCAGTGCCTACTACGGTCCGTTCCGCGATGCGGTCGGCTCGGCGCTGAACCTGGGCAAGGCCAACAAGGCCTCCTACCAGATGGACCCGGCCAACAGTAACGAGGCCCTGCACGAAGTGGCCGCCGACCTGTCGGAAGGCGCCGATATGGTCATGGTCAAACCGGGCATGCCGTACCTGGATATCCTTCACCGGGTCAAAGACGAATTCAAAGTACCGACCTTCGTTTACCAGGTCAGCGGCGAGTACGCCATGCACATGGCGGCGATTCAGAACGGCTGGCTCAGTGAAGGGGTTATCCTTGAATCCCTCACCGCTTTCAAACGGGCGGGCGCCGATGGCATTCTCACCTATTTCGCTGTTCGCGCTGCTCAATTGATGAGAGGGCAGTAACGCCCTTCAGGAACGCTAGATGAATAACGAAGTACTTACCGACGTTGCAGTCAAAGACGCCCAGCCCGTGCCCGAGCAACTGGTCGAGACCCCGCCACAGCCGCCTGCGGTTGCCGAGCCGGTGGTCGAGGCCCCGGCGCCGGCGCCAGTGGCTGCGCCTGCCATCGTCATTCCCGGTCTGGACGACAGCAGCCTGTACATTCACCGCGAATTGTCCCAGCTGCAGTTCAACATCCGCGTGCTTGAGCAGGCGCTGGATGAGTCCTATCCGCTGCTGGAGCGGCTGAAGTTCCTGCTGATCTTCTCCAGCAACCTGGATGAGTTCTTCGAAATTCGTGTGGCGGGCCTGAAGAAGCAGATCACCTTTGCCCGTGAACAGGCCGGCGCCGACGGCTTGCAGCCGCACCAGGCGCTGGCGCGGATCAGCGAGCTGGTGCACGGCGAGGTCGATCGCCAGTACGCGATCCTCAACGACGTGCTGCTGCCGGAGCTGGAAAAGCACCAGATCCGCTTCATTCGCCGCCGCCACTGGAACACCAAGCTCAAGACCTGGGTGCGACGCTTCTTCCGCGACGAAATCGCGCCGATCATCACCCCGATCGGCCTCGATCCGACTCACCCGTTCCCGTTGCTGGTGAACAAGAGCCTGAACTTCATCGTCGAGCTTGAAGGCATCGACGCCTTCGGCCGCGATTCGGGCCTGGCGATCATCCCGGCGCCGCGTTTGCTGCCGCGGGTGATCAAGGTGCCGGAAGAGGTCGGTGGGCCTGGCGACAACTATGTGTTCCTGTCGTCGATGATCCACGCTCACGCCGATGACCTGTTTCAGGGCATGAAGGTCAAGGGCTGCTACCAGTTCCGCCTGACCCGCAACGCCGACCTGGCGCTGGACTCCGAAGATGTCGAAGACCTGGCCCGGGCCCTGCGCGGCGAGCTGTTCTCGCGTCGTTACGGCGATGCGGTGCGCCTGGAAGTGGCCGACACTTGCCCCAAACACCTCTCCGACTACCTGCTCAAACAGTTCAGCCTGAGCGAGAGCGAGCTGTACCAGGTCAACGGCCCGGTCAACCTGACCCGGCTGTTCAGCATCACCAGCCTGGACAGCCATCCGGAGCTGCAATACACGCCGTTTACCCCGGCAATCCCCAAGCTGTTGCAGAACAGCGAGAACATTTTCAGCGTGGTCAGCAAGCAGGACATCCTGCTGATGCACCCCTTCGAGTCGTTCACCCCGGTAGTCGACCTGCTGCGCCAGGCCGCCAAGGACCCGCATGTACTGGCTGTGCGCCAGACCCTGTACCGCAGCGGTGCCAATTCGGAGATCGTCGACGCGCTGGTCGACGCCGCGCGTAACGGCAAGGAAGTCACTGCGGTGATCGAGCTGCGTGCGCGTTTCGACGAAGAGTCCAACCTGCAGATGGCCAGCCGCCTGCAGGCCGCCGGTGCGGTGGTGATCTACGGTGTGGTGGGCTTCAAGACCCACGCCAAGATGATGCTGATCCTGCGCCGCGAAGCCGGCGAGATCGTCCGCTATGCGCACCTGGGCACCGGTAACTACCACGCCGGCAACGCCCGCCTGTACACCGACTACAGCCTGCTGACCTCCGACGACGCCCTGTGCGAAGACGTCGGCAAGCTGTTCAGCCAGCTGATCGGCATGGGCAAGACCCTGCGCATGAAGAAGCTGCTGCACGCGCCGTTCACCCTGAAAAAGGGCATGCTCGACATGATCGCGCGCGAAACCCAGTTCGCCCTCGACGGCAAGCCTGCGCACATCATCGCCAAGTTCAACTCGCTGACCGATCCGAAGATCATCCGCGCGCTGTACAAGGCCAGCCAGTCAGGGGTGCGTATCGACCTGGTGGTGCGCGGCATGTGTTGCCTGCGTCCGGGTATTGCCGGGGTGTCGCACAACATTCAGGTGCGCTCGATCATCGGCCGCTTCCTCGAGCACACGCGGGTGTTCTACTTCCTCAATGGCGGCGAAGAGCAGATGTTCCTCTCCAGCGCCGACTGGATGGAGCGCAACCTCGACAAGCGCGTCGAGACCTGCTTCCCGGTCGAGGGCAAGAAACTGATCCTGCGGGTGAAAAAGGAACTCGAAGGGTATCTGACCGACAACACCCACGCCTGGATCCTGCAACCGGATGGCCGTTACGTACGCAGCACGCCAACCGGCAACCAGAACCCGCGCAGTGCCCAGGCCGCTCTGCTCGAGCGCCTGAGCAACCCGGTGCTTATCGTACGCTGAGGACGAAGCCGACCCGGGCCAGCCATTCTGCCTCCAGGCCGAAGTCGGCCTGGGTCAGCTGGTTTTCTTCCAGCCAGCCGGCCGGGAACTCGACGTCCAGGCTGTCGCCCTTGGCGTGCAGGGTGACCGTGGGCATCTGCTGGGTGCCGCGGATGTGATGGAACAGGATCGCGAAGCGCAACAGTACGCACAGGCGAATCAGCTTGGCGGCGTCCTCGCCGAATTCGGCGAACTTATCCTTGGGAATGTTGCGGCGATGGCCGCGCACCAATAGCGCCAGCATCAGCTGGTCTTCCCGGGAAAAGCCGGCCAGGTCGGAGTGCTCGATCAGGTAGGCGCCGTGCTTGTGGTAATGGTAGTGGGCGATGTCCAGGCCCACTTCATGCACCTTGGCTGCCCAGCCCAGCAGTTCACGCCAGATGCCGTCTTCCAGGTCCCAAGCCTTGGCCACCTGGTCGAAGGCGTGCAGCGCCTTGCGCTCGACCCGTGCCGCCTGGCCCTGGTCAACGTGATAACGCTCCATTAGCGAGGTCAGGGTGCGCTCGCGCACGTCTTCGTGGTGGTGGCGGCCGAGCAGGTCGTAGAGCACGCCTTCACGCAGGGCGCCGTCGCAGTGGTCCATGCGCTGTAGCTCAAGGGCGTCGAAAATCGCTTCGAGAATCGCCAGGCCCGCCGGGAAGATCGCCCGGCGGTCGGGTTTGACCCCGTCAAAATCGATCTTGTCGGTTTCTCCCAGCTTGAACAGCTTGCGCTTGAGCCAGGCCAGGCCTTCGGCATTGACCTCGCCGCTGCCCATGCCGCCGGATTTGAGCGCCAGGCCGATGGCGCGGATGGTCCCCGAGGAGCCGATGGCTTCGTCCCAGGTCAGGCGATGCAGGGCGTTCTCGATGCTCATCAGCTCCAGGCGTGCGGCGGTGTAGGCCTGGGCATAACGCGCCGGGGTGATCTTGCCGTCGCGGAAATAACGCTGGGTATAGCTGACGCAGCCCATCTGCAGGCTTTCGCGCAGCAGCGGTTCAAAGCGCTGGCCAATGATGAATTCGGTACTGCCGCCGCCGATATCGGCGACCAGGCGCTTGCCTGGCGTGTCGGCCAGCGTGTGGGACACGCCGAGGTAGATCAGGCGCGCTTCTTCACGACCGGAGATGACTTCCACCGGGTGGCCGAGGATGGCTTCGGCGCGGCGGATGAATTCGCCGCGGTTGCGGGCTTCGCGCAGGGCGTTGGTGCCAACGATGCGCACGGCGCCGTCGGGCATGCCGTTGATCAGTTGGGCAAACCGCTTGAGGCAGTCCAGGCCGCGTTGCATGGACTCTTCGCTGAGCTGGCGCTCTTCATTGATGCCGGCGGCCAGCTGAACTTTTTCGCCGAGCCGCTCAAGGATGCGGATCTCGCTATGGTGGGCCTTGGCGACCACCATGTGGAAACTGTTGGAGCCCAGGTCTATGGCAGCGATCAAGGACAGATTCTTGGCTGTGGTTTGCGGCATGGTCATGGGTTCTCGGTCGATAACCCGGCAATCCTGCCACGATCCGGCGCTGGCGCCAACGCGCAGCGTATCAAGGCTTGATATGGGGCAGGTTGTGCGGGAATTATGACTTTCCCGCGACAGCAGCGATATGCGCGGTCATGCACAACTATAGTTACACTCAATCGTTCCTGGCTTCCTGTAGGCAGCCGGTGCAGCTATGATGGGCCACGTTTTTTTGCTTACGACCTTGGAGACTTCCATGAGCAGCGATCTTATCAAACACGTCACCGACGCCACCTTCGAAGCCGAAGTCCTGAAGGCTGAAGGCCCGGTGCTGGTCGACTACTGGGCTGAATGGTGCGGCCCTTGCAAAATGATCGCTCCGGTTCTGGACGACATCGCCGCTACCTACCAGGGCAAACTGACCGTCGCCAAGCTGAACATCGACGACAACCAGGAAACCCCGGCCAAGCACGGCGTGCGTGGCATCCCGACGCTGATGCTGTTCAAGAACGGCAACGTCGAGGCCACCAAGGTCGGCGCGCTGTCGAAATCTCAGCTGGCAGCCTTCCTGGACGCCAATATCTGAGTGAAATTAGCCCCGCATTCGTCGGGGCTTTTCTTTATCTGGTGACTAGACGCCAGAAAAAGCAGGTGTTACATTCGGCCTCGCACTGTTTCTTCGGTGCCCTCTGCACGCCGTCGCCGACGCATCCCTAATTCGAATCAGTACGCGATCCTGTCGCCTTCTTTGCGGCGCGGCTTCATTAAGCCAGAAGCTTAATTCCCCCTTCTTACATGATTACGTCACTCCCCTTATGAACCTGACTGAACTCAAGCAAAAGCCGATTACCGATCTGCTCGAAATGGCCGAACAGATGGGCATAGAAAATATGGCCCGTTCGCGCAAGCAAGATGTGATTTTCTCCCTGTTGAAAAAGCATGCGAAAAGCGGCGAGGAAATCTCCGGTGACGGCGTGCTGGAGATTCTCCAGGACGGCTTCGGCTTCCTGCGCTCGGCCGATGCCTCGTACCTGGCCGGCCCGGACGACATCTACGTGTCGCCAAGCCAGATCCGTCGCTTCAACTTGCGTACCGGCGACACCATCGTCGGCAAGATCCGCCCGCCAAAAGAAGGCGAGCGTTACTTCGCCCTGCTGAAAGTCGACACCATCAACTTCGACCGGCCGGAAAACGCGAAGAACAAGATCCTGTTCGAAAACCTGACGCCGCTGTTCCCTAACGAGCGCCTGAAGATGGAAGCCGGCAACGGCTCCACCGAAGACCTCACCGGCCGGGTTATCGACCTTTGCGCCCCGATCGGCAAAGGCCAGCGCGGCCTGATCGTCGCTCCGCCAAAAGCGGGCAAGACCATCATGCTGCAGAACATCGCGGCCAACATCACCCGTAACAACCCCGAGTGCCACCTGATCGTTCTGCTGATCGACGAGCGCCCGGAAGAAGTAACCGAAATGCAGCGCACCGTGCGCGGCGAAGTGGTTGCCTCGACCTTCGACGAGCCGCCAACCCGCCACGTGCAGGTTGCCGAAATGGTTATCGAGAAGGCCAAGCGCCTGGTTGAACACAAGAAAGACGTGGTCATCCTGCTCGACTCCATCACCCGTCTGGCCCGTGCCTACAACACCGTGATCCCGAGCTCCGGCAAGGTCCTCACCGGTGGTGTCGATGCCCACGCCCTGGAGAAGCCGAAGCGTTTCTTCGGCGCCGCGCGTAACATCGAAGAGGGCGGCTCGCTGACCATCATCGCCACCGCGCTGGTTGAAACCGGCTCGAAGATGGACGAAGTGATCTACGAAGAGTTCAAGGGTACCGGCAACATGGAACTGCCCCTGGACCGCAAGATCGCCGAGAAGCGCGTCTTCCCGGCCATCAACATCAACCGTTCGGGTACCCGTCGCGAAGAGCTGCTGACCGCCGACGACGAGCTGCAGCGCATGTGGATCCTGCGCAAGCTGCTGCACCCGATGGATGAAGTGGCTGCAATCGAGTTCCTGATCGACAAACTCAAGCAGACCAAGACCAACGACGAGTTCTTCTTGTCGATGAAGCGCAAGTAAACTGTTGCGCTGGGCAAGAGCCGGGGCGACCCGGCTTTTTGCTATCTGTACTTTGGCTATTCTGAGCAGCCGAGTTCGGCGCTACACTCTGCAGCCCGACCGCTACGGCAGCCAATACGAGGCTTTTGCATGCAGTATCGCGATTTGCGCGACTTTATCCGTGGCCTGGAACAGCGCGGCGAACTCAAGCGCATCCAGGTGCCGATCTCTCCAGTCCTGGAAATGACCGAAGTCTGCGACCGCACCCTGCGCGCCAAAGGCCCGGCCCTGCTGTTCGAAAAACCTACCGGCTTCGACATCCCGGTGCTGGGCAACCTGTTCGGCACCCCGGAGCGGGTGGCGATGGGCATGGGCGCCGAGTCGGTCAGCGAGCTGCGTGAAATCGGCAAGCTGCTGGCCTTTCTCAAAGAGCCCGAGCCGCCGAAAGGCCTCAAGGACGCCTGGTCGAAGCTGCCGATCTTCAAGAAGGTCGTGTCCATGGCGCCGAAGGTGGTCAAGGACGCGGCATGCCACGAAGTGGTCATCGAAGGTGATGATGTCGACCTCGGCCTGCTGCCGGTGCAGCACTGCTGGCCGGGCGACGTTGCGCCGCTGATCACCTGGGGCCTGACCGTGACCCGCGGGCCGAACAAGGACCGCCAGAACCTCGGCATCTACCGTCAGCAGGTGATTGGCCGCAACAAGGTCATCATGCGCTGGTTGAGCCATCGCGGCGGCGCCCTGGACTATCGCGAATGGTGCGAGAAGCACCCGGGTCAGCCGTTCCCGGTGGCGGTGGCCCTGGGCGCCGACCCGGCGACCATCCTTGGCGCCGTGACCCCGGTGCCCGATACCCTCTCCGAGTACGCCTTCGCCGGCCTGTTGCGCGGCAACCGTACCGAGCTGGTCAAGTGCCGTGGCAACGACCTGCAGGTGCCAGCCACCGCCGAAATCATTCTCGAAGGCGTGATCCATCCGGGTGAAATGGCCCCGGAAGGCCCGTACGGCGACCACACCGGCTACTACAACGAAGTCGACAGCTTCCCGGTGTTCACTGTCGAGCGCATCACACACCGCAGCAAGCCGATCTATCACAGCACCTACACCGGCCGTCCGCCGGATGAGCCGGCGATTCTCGGCGTGGCGCTGAACGAAGTATTCGTGCCGATCCTGCAAAAGCAGTTCCCGGAAATCACCGACTTCTACCTGCCGCCGGAAGGCTGCTCGTACCGCATGGCGGTGGTGACCATGAAAAAGCAGTACCCAGGACACGCCAAGCGCGTGATGCTGGGTGTCTGGTCGTTTTTGCGACAGTTCATGTACACCAAGTTCGTTATCGTTACGGACGACGATATCAACGCGCGGGACTGGAACGACGTGATCTGGGCGATTACCACGCGCATGGACCCCAAGCGCGACACGGTAATGATCGACAACACCCCGATTGACTACCTGGACTTCGCTTCGCCGGTGTCCGGGTTGGGGTCGAAGATGGGCCTGGATGCGACGCACAAGTGGCCGGGTGAAACCACCCGCGAGTGGGGACGGGTCATCGTCAAGGACGAAGCCGTCACCCGGCGGATCGATGAGCTGTGGAACCAGTTGGGAATAGACTAAATGCAGGTAACCTTGCAGCCGTCCGGGGCCGTGTTGGCGCTCAAGCCCGGAGAAAGGATTCTGGATGCGGCGCGACGCCTGGGCTACGACTGCCCGCAAAGCTGTCGCAATGGCAACTGCCATGTCTGCGCCGCGCTGCTGGTCGAGGGCCGGGTGCGTCAGGATGGCGTCGAGCGTGATCACGGCGAGCTGTTCACCTGCATCGCCGAGCCACTGGAGGACTGCGTCTTGTTGTGGGATGGCGTGCTGGCCCTGGGCGAGCTGCCGGTACGGACCCTGGCCTGTCAGCTCAGCGAGTGTGTCGAAGTCGGCGGCGACGTCTGGCGCGTGCGCCTGCGGGCGCCTGCCGGCAAGCCACCGCGCTACCATGCCGGCCAGTACCTGATGATCGAGCGAGACAGCGGCGACAAGGCTGCCTTCTCGCTGGCCTCGGCGCCGCACAGTGGCCGCGACCTCGAGCTGCATGTACTGGCCCGCGAGAACAGTGCCCTGGAGCTGATCGCTCAGTTGCGGCGCAACGGCATGGCGCGGCTGCAGATGCCCTTTGGTGACACCCACCTGGCCGAATTGCCGGACGGCCCGCTGGTGCTGATCGCGGCCGGCACCGGCATGGCGCAGATGCACAGCCTGATCGAACATTGCCGGGCCAGCGGCTTCAAGCACCCGGTGCACCTGTACTGGGGCGTGCGCCTACCGGACGACTTCTACCAGATCGAGCACTGGGCCGAGTGGGAGAGTCTGCCCAACCTGTTCCTGCACAAGGTGGTCAGCGACCTGTGCGGCTGGGAAGGGCGCTGCGGCCTGTTGCACGAGGCGGTATGCGAAGACATCAGTGACCTGGCCGGCGTGCATGTGTACGCCAGCGGTTCGCCAAACATGATCTACGCCACCCTCGACGCACTGGTCGACGCCGGCATGGATGCGCATCAAATGCGCGCCGATGTATTCGCTTATGCCCCGCGCAATTGATTGACGGAATAAGGCACGCTGCAACAGCGTGCCGGTTTAAATAACTGCCGGTGCCACCAGCGGTGATAAGCCAATAATTATTGCCGGCAACGAAAATAACTTTCGCTACACTTGAAACAGTGCACCCGTTATCGCACCGGTGCGGCCTTTATCGCCGTCTCATGGCGTCTGGGGGCTTGTATTGCGGCGCTTATCTGCCGTACGGTAACTCTGTGCACAGTGCGTTGCTTTATAGTGCCATGCGTTGGTAATTCATGGGGAAGTGTGGCGGCAGCTATGTCGGCGATCGAAACGGTATCTTTGAATGTGGCCTATCCGCCGTTGCTTGATTTCGGCGAACAGTTAACTCGCGAGCAACTTGTGCATTCAGTTCAACACACCATGTCCCGGCACCAGGGTGGCCCGGTATGGTTGTTTGCCTACGGCTCATTGATCTGGCGCCCGGAGTGTAATGCCGCCGAACGGCGACGGGCACGGGTGCACGGCTATCATCGCGGGCTGTATTTGTGGTCCCACGAGCACCGCGGCACGCCGGAATGCCCGGGCCTGGTCTTTGGTCTCGACCGCGGCGGTTCGTGCAGTGGCTTTGCCTACCGCCTGCCGGACGACTGCCTGGAAGATTCGTTGCTGGCCTTGTGGCAGCGGGAAATGCCTTACCCTGCGTACCGCCCGCACTGGCTCAATTGCCGGCTTGAGGACGGCAGCAAGGTCCAGGCCCTGGGGTTTGTGTTGGAGCGGCATTTGCCATGCTATGCCGGCAACCTGCCGGACACCCTGCTCAGTCAGATATTTGCCAATGCCAAGGGCCGTTACGGCAGCACCCGCGATTATGTCGAGCAGACCCTCAATGCCTTGCGCAGCCATGCCATGCCCGATCGCAACCTGGAGGCGCGTTTTCGGCGCTGCCATTCCAGGTAGGAGCGGGCTCAGCTGTTCAGGCCATGGTCACCACCAGCTTGCCCACCGCCTTGCGCTGGCCCAGCATCTCGATGGCTGCACCTGCTTCAGCCAGCGGGAAGGTCTGCGATACCAGCGGCTTGAGCTTGCCTTCGGCGAACCAGGCAAACAGCTGCTGGAAGTTCGCCGCATTGTCGGCCGGCTGGCGCTGGGCAAAGGCGCCCCAGAACACCCCGAGTACCGCTGCACCTTTGAGTAGCGCCAGGTTCACTGGCAGCTCGGGGATGCGCCCGCTGGCAAAACCGACCACCAGCAGCCGGCCATTCCAGGCAATGCCGCGCACCGCCTGGTCAAACAGATCGCCGCCAACCGGGTCGTAGATCACATCGGCGCCGTTGCCGCCGGTCAGGCGCTTGATTTCGTCCTTGAGGCTGGTTTCGCTGTAGTTGATCAGCTCGTCGGCGCCTGCCGCCTTGGCTACGGCAAGTTTCTCGGCGCTGCTGGCGGCGGCAATCACCCGCGCGCCCATGGCCTTGCCGATTTCCACCGCCGCCAGGCCAACCCCGCCTGAGGCGCCCAGCACCAGCAGGGTTTCCCCGGCCTTGAGCTGGCCGCGCTGGCTGAGCGCATGCATCGAGGTGCCGTAGGTCATGCCGAAGGCCGCCGCCGTGGTGAAGTCCATCTGCGCCGGGATCGGCAATACGTTGTAGGCCGGCACCGCCACTTGTTCGGCAAAGCTGCCCCAGCCGGTCAGGGCCATGACCCGGTCGCCGATCTTCAGGTTGCCGGCTTTTTCACCCACGGCGCTGACCACGCCGGCGGCTTCGCCCCCAGGGGAGAACGGCAGCGGCGGCTGGAACTGGTACTTGCCTTCGATGATCAGGGTGTCGGGAAAGTTGACCCCGGCGGCCTGCACGTCGAGGAGGATCTCGTTCTTTTTCGGCACGGGGCTGGCGACTTCTTCCAGGACCAGGTTTTGCGCCGGGCCAAGGGCTTTGCACAACACTGCTTTCATCGGGACTATTCCTTTGCGCGTAGTGGCCGATAAGTGTAGGTGGGCGAGGTGCCGGGTCAACGAGCATGGCCCGCCCTGATAAGCCGGCATAAGCCCGGGCTTGGGTTTGACCGGTGCGCTGGGTATGCTGGCGCCAACTGTATGAGGAGCGAATTCGTGAAAGCGTGGATCTTGATGGTACTGGCGCTGATGCTGCCGATGGCGGCCATGGCCGAGGAAGCCAAGGAAGGGGAACCGAAGGTCTCCTACATTTCCCTGAGCCCGCCTTTTGTGGGCAATTACGCCCTTGATGGCGGGCCGAAGCTGCGCGTGTACAAGGCCGACGTGGCCCTGCGGGTCAACAGCGATGCCGCCGCCGCAGCGGTAAAGCATCATGAGCCGCTGATCCGCAACCAGCTGGTGGCGCTGTTCACCCAGCAGAACCTGGAGGCCATGAGTAACGTCGAGGCCAAGGAAAAACTGCGTCAGGAAGCTCTGAAGCAGGTCCAGCAGGTGCTCGAATCCGAAGAAGGCAAGCCGACCGTCGACGACCTGCTGTTCAACAACCTGATCGTCCAGTAATCACGAGGTCAGGCTGCGGCGAAAACGCGCCAGGGCAATGGCGAAGAAGGCCAGGCCAATGGCGGCGAGCGCCGCGATGTCTGGCCAGACCACTGCCAGCCCGGCGTCACGGAACAGGATTGCCGCGCTGAGGCTGACGAAGTGGGTCGAGGGCGAGCCCTGCATGACCCACTGCAGCCATTGCGGCATGCTGTCCAGCGGCGTGCTGCCGCCCGACAGCAACAGCATCGGGATGATCACCGGAATCGCCAGCAGGCCGAATTGCGGGGTCGAGCGCGCCAGGGTGGCGAGGAAGATCCCCAATGCGGTGCTGGCGAACAGGTACAGCGCCGTCACCGCCAGGAACAGCCCCAACGATCCCGCCAGCGGTACCCCCAGCGCGCCCTTGACGATCACCTCAAGCGACACCCAGGTGCACAGCACCACCACCAGGGCGTTGCTGGCGATCTTCGCCAGCATGATTTCCAGCGCGGTCAGCGGCAGCACCAGCAGGTGGTCGAGGGTGCCGTGCTCGCGCTCGCGCAGCAGTGCCGTGCCGGTGAGGATGATGGCCAGGATGGTGATGTTGTTGACGATCTGGATCACCGCCAGAAACCAGCCGCCCTCAAGGTTGGGGTTGAACAACGCCCGGGCACTGAGCAGCGCCGGGCTGCCGGCGGTAGCCGAGCCCTGCTTGGCATAGTCGAGCAGCTCGCGCTCGACGATCCTGCCGATGTAACCGGCGCCCATGAACGCCTGGCTCATGGCCGTGGCGTCGACGTTGACTTGCAGCTCGGGCGAGCGCCCGGCCAGCAGGTCGGTCTGGAAGTTCACCGGTACGTTGATCACGAAGGTGTAGCGGCCGCTGTCCAGGGCCTGGTCGAGCTGGTCGTAGGGCAACGGCACGGCGTGCTGGAATTCCGGTGGTTGCAGGGCCTCGGCGAGCTTGCGCGAGACCAGGCTGTGGTCTTCGTCGATGATCGCCACGCTGGCGTTGTGCACGCCGATCACCGAGCCTGCGGCCGGCATGTAGATCGCCACGCTGAAGGCGTACAGCAGGAACAACAGCAGCACGCTGTCGTGGCGCAGGCTGGTCAGCTCCTTGAGCCCCAGGCGCAGGGTATGTGCCAGACGATGCATCAGACCTCCTGCTTCTTCAGCATGGCCAGACTCAGGCCAGTGAAACCGACAAAGAAGCCCAGCAGCGCCAGGCACTGGGGCCAGAGTTCGCGCAGGTCCAGGGCTTTGGTAAAGGTGCCGACGGCGATGTCGAGAAAGTAGCCGGCCGGGAACAACTGGCCCATCAAGGCCGCCGCGCCATCGAGCGAGGAACGCGGCACGATCAGCCCGGAGAACTGGATGGTCGGCAGGCTGGTGATGATCATGGTGCCGAGGATCGCGGCGATCTGCGTGCGGGTGAACGCCGAGATCAGCAGGCCCAGGCTGGTGGTCGCCAGCAGGTAGAGCACGCCGCCGCAGGCCAGGGCCAGGGCGCTGCCCTTGAACGGCACGCCGAACAGCCAGCGGTTCATTGCTACCAGCAGCGCCAGGTTGACCAGGCTTACCGCCAGGTAGGGCGCCTGTTTGCCGAGCAGGAACTCCAGGCGGGTCAGGGGCGTGGCATAGAAGTTGGTGATCGAGCCCAGCTCTTTTTCGCGCACGATGCCCAGTGCGGTGAGCATTGCCGGAATGAACGCCAGGATCAGCGCCATGACCCCGGGGCCGATGGCGTTGACGCTGACCACGTCCTGGTTGTAGCGAAAGCGGGTTTCCAGGCGCACTGGAGTTTGCCCGGCCCGGGCCCTGCTGCTCAGCGCCGCCAGTTGTTCGAGGTTGCCCTGGTGCACGGCTTCGACATAGTTACGGCTGGTCTCGGCGCGAAATGGCATGCCGCCGTCCAGCCAGGCTGCTACCACCGGCTGGCGACCGGCGTGCAGATCGCGACCAAAACCTGGTGGAATCTCCAGGGCCAGCTTGATTTCCGAGCGCTGCAGGCGTTTGTGTAACTGTGCGGCATCGCGAATCGGCGTCTGTTCGGCGAAGTAGCGCGAGCCGCGGAAGGCTTCAAGATAAGCGCGGCTTTGCGGGCTCTGGTCCTGGTCATAAACGGCGAAAGCGAGGTTTTCCACGTCCAGGGAGATGCCGTAGCCGAAGATCACCATCATGAACAGCGCGCCAAGCAGGGCGAACGCCAGGCGCACTTTGTCGCGCAGCAGTTCCTTGCCTTCGCGGGTGGCGACGGCGACCAGGCGCTTGAGGCTGAAGCCATGGCGCAGGGGTTGCGTTGCTGTATTGGCCGGGCTGTCGAACTGGGTTGGGGCCGTTGGCGCTTCGCTGGCGCCCTGGGCCTGTTCCAGGCAGGTGACGAAGGCGTCTTCCAGGGTTTCACCGCCGAACTGCTGCTGCAGCGCCGCCGGGGTGTCGCAGGCCAGGACCTTGCCGGCATGCATCAGGGAGATCCGGTCGCAGCGCAGGGCCTCGTTCATGAAATGAGTAGAGAGGAAGATCGTCACCCCCTGATCGCGCGACAGCTCGATCAGCAGGCGCCAGAAGTCGTCGCGCGCTGCCGGGTCCACACCTGAGGTGGGCTCGTCGAGGATCAGCACTTCCGGACGGTGCAGTACCGCCACTGCCAGCGACAGGCGCTGGCGCAAACCCAGGGGCAGGGCGCCGGACTGCTGGTCGGCGATGGCGCCCAGATCGAAACGCTCGATCAGCTCGGCGATGCGCGGGCCGCTGTCGGCCTTGGGCAGGTCGAACAGCCGCGCATGCAGTTCAAGGTTCTGCCGCACGCTGAGTTCGCCATACAGCGAGAAGCTTTGGGACATGAAGCCAACGCGCTTGCGCGTGGCCAGGTCCTTGGCGTTCACCGGGCGACCGAGCAGGGTGGCGCTGCCCTCGCTGGCCGGCATCAGCCCGGTGAGCACCTTCATGGTGGTGGTCTTGCCGCAGCCGTTGGAGCCGAGAAAACCGAAAATCTCGCCACGGCCGATGGCGAAGCTGACCTTGTTCACGGCGGTGAAGTCGCCGAAGCGCAAGGTCAGTTCATGGGCTTCGATGGCGATTTCGGCATTGCTACTATCGCGCGGCGGGATCACCAGGGGCTGCTGGCTGCGCTGGCTGTCGCCCTGGTAATGAGTGAAGGCGTCATCGAGCTTGTGGCTGGCGGTGGCTGCGGCCAGCTCTTCGCTCAAGCCTGCGGCAATCAGCCGGCCACGATCGAGCATCAGACAGTGTTCGAACTGTTCGGCCTCTTCCATGTAGGCCGTGGCGACCAGCAGGGTCAGTTGCGGGCGTTCCTGGCGCACCTGCTCGACCAGCTCCCAGAAGCGCCGGCGCGACAGCGGGTCGACGCCAGTGGTGGGTTCGTCGAGGATCAGCAGGTCCGGTTCGTGGATCAGCGCACAGCACAGGCCGAGCTTCTGCTTCATGCCGCCCGACAACTTGCCCGCCGGGCGTTCGGCAAAGCGCAGCAGGTCGGTGGCCAGCAGCAGGTTGTGCATGCGCTGCTCGCACTCCGTGGCGCCAAGGCCGAACAGGGTGGCGAAGAAGCGGATGTTCTCGCTGATCGACAGCTCGGGGTAAAGGTTGCCGCCCAACCCCTGGGGCATGAAGGCGATGCGCGGGTAGAGGCTGTTGCGATGGCGGCGCTGGCGGATCGAGCCGCCAAGCACCTGCAGTTCGCCACTTTGCAGCTTCTTCACCCCGGCGATCAGCCCGAGCAGGCTCGACTTGCCGGCGCCGTCCGGGCCGATCAGGCCGCAGCGAGTGCCGGCCGGCAGGCTGAAGGCAATGTCCTGCAGGGCGCTCAGGCCACCGTAGCGGTGGTTGATGCCCTCGGCGTGCAGCGCCAGCGCGCTCATTGCAGGTTGGCCGGCCAGTCCACATCAGCGGTGCGCACATAGCCTGCGCCCGGCATGCCGGGTTTGGCCTGGGGCACGGCGCTTGGTTCGGTCAGGCGCAGCTTGACCCGGAACACCAGCTTCTGGCGCTCGTCACGGGTCTCCACTTGCTTGGGGGTGAACTGCGCCTTGGCCGCGACGAAGGCGATCTTCGCCGGCAAGGCCCGGTCGGGCAGGGCGTCGAGGACGATGCGCGCCTGGTCGCCGACGGTCAGGCGGCCGGTGGTGGAGGCGGGCAGGTAGAGGTTCATGTACTGGTCGCTGGGGTCGATCAGCATCAGCACGCGGCCGCCGGCGCCGAGCACTTCACCTGGCTCGGCCAGGCGCAGCTGGATCACGCCGTTGATTGGCGCGCGCAGGCTGCTGTCGTCGATTTCGCTGGTCAGCTGTGCCACCTGGGCTTCAGCGGCGCCGATGGCGGCCTTGATTGCCGCCAGTTGCGCGCGGGCGGCGACCACGGCGGAGTTGCTGGTGTCGGAGCGGGCCTGCTGCTGGTCGAGCAGCTGCTGGCTGGCATATTTGCGCTGGAAGATCTCGCGGACGCGCTTGAGCTCCTGGCTGGCCAGCAGTTGTTCGCTCTGGCGCAATTGCACCGTGGCCTGGGCGGCGGAGTAGTTTTCCCGGGCGCGTAGCACTTCGGCTTCGGCCTGGCTGCGCTGGGCTTCGAGGGTGCGGGTGTCGATGCGGGCGAGCAACTGGCCCTGCTTGACGGTATCGCCTTCGTCGACCAGCACCTCGGCCAGGCGTCCGGGGATCTTGCTGGCGATTTGCACTTCGGTGGCTTCGAGCCTGCCGTTGCCCATGCTCAGGCCTTCGGGCAGGCGGTCATGCAGGGACTTCCAGTAGCCCAGGCCACCCGCGGCCAGGAGCAGGGCGATCAAGGCACCGGCGAAGAATTTCGGGGCGTGTTGGCTCATCGACATGGTTGGGCAATCCTTGCTGCATTAACGTCAAATTGTGACGCCGCACCGGTCCTGGTGCGTTGATGTTCGTCAAATGAGCGGCCATCCTACCTTGTTTAACGCAGTGCGAGTACCGCTGCCCATTGTTCGGCGGTCACCGGCATCACTGAAAGGCGGCTGCCTTTCTGTACCAGCGCCAGTTCGGCAAGGGCGGTTTGCTGCTTGAGGTAGCCCAGTTGCAGGACCTTGTCGAAGGTTTCGACATGGGCGACATCGACAGCGCTCCAGGGGTTCTTGGCGTCGTTGGCCTTGGCGTCGAAGTAATGGCTTTGCGGGTCGAGCGCCGTCGGGTCGGGGTAGGCGGCGACGCTGATGCGGGCGATGCCGGCAATGCCTGGCTCCGGGCAACTGGAATGGTAGAAAAAGAACTGGTCACCGACTGCCATGGCGCGCAGAAAGTTGCGCGCCTGGTAGTTGCGCACGCCATCCCAGCGCGCTTCGCCCAGCCGCGCGAGGTCCTTGATCGAGAGTTCGTCGGGCTCGGATTTCATCAGCCAGTAGGCCATGGGTGGTGCTCCAGACAATGTTTGAAATAACCTGTTTCAGGAAACCGACGGTCGGTTGGCGTCAACGTTTGCGTGTCGCCTCAGGTTGTCGGAGAATGCGCGCATTTTAAGCTTGACGCTGCTGCAACAACAAAAACGTTGCTGACAACGTGATCAGTTTGCCTGAGGGGGGCAATCGATGAATCGCAAACCGGATTTGCTCTGGATTCTGGTGTTTCTGTTCGGTTTGGGTGTTGTCACTACCGGTTATGCGCAAAGCCTTTGGGAACGCAAACTCGACGCCCCTTACGAAATGCCGGTCAATCCGCAACAGCGTTGATAGCCAGGTACCAGCCACGGTCCGAGACCGTCCCCTGCAGCGGCACATCCCAGCTGGCTTGCGCCAGTCGTTCGACCTTCTGGCATTCATGCGCCAGGCCCAGCAGCAAGGGTTTTTTCCAGGCCTTGCGGTGGGCCTGATAGGCCAGGCTGCGGTCATAGAAACCGCCGCCCATGCCCAGCCGACCACCCACTTCATCAAAACCCACCAGCGGTAGCAGGATCAGGTCCAGCGCCCAGATCGGTCGTTGCCGGGCCAGGCTGATGTGCGGCTCGGGGATGCGAAAGCGGTTGCGCCGCAGCTTCTCGCCGGCTTCGATGCGCTGGAACACCATCTTGGTTTTTGGCCAGGCGTGCAGTACCGGCAGGTAGGTGCGTTTGCCGCGGCGCTGGGCTTCACGCATCAGCAGGCGCGGGTCGATCTCGCAATCATTGGGTAGGTACAGGGCGATGTGCCGGGCCCGGCGAAACAACGGATGCTGCGCCAGCTGACGGTACAGGCCACGGGCTGCCTGGCGCTGTTCGGCCGGCGTCAGGGCGCGGCGGGCATCGCGAAGCAGGCGGCGAAGTTGGGGGCGGGTCAGCGGCGCGGTGTCGGTCATGGCACGGGCGGTCCCAGAGAGGGCTGCCACCCGCCGGGTGACAGCTCGATTGCCCGCGCAGAAGGGCGGGCAAAGAATTCAGGCTCCCCGACGAACCGCTGTCGGTGTAGCCCTTGAACCCGAAAGTTCAAGGTGGAGATTGCAGGAGGCGTTAAGGCTTTCCGTCAAGCGGACATGCACACCGGCCCCACGTGCAACCCCCGTGGTTGTGCGTATCGGCTCAGGGACATGACCGACTGGCAAGCACTCCAGGGAGTGGCGCCAGTATACCGATACTCAACCCTTATTTGAATCTTGATCGTCGGCCAATGCCTGATCGACGCGTTCAAGCAGGTCGCGCACCTGTTCACGGTTGACGCCAGTGCCGGTCGCTTGCGGGCGTTCCTGGTTATGCAGCAGGTCGTGGGTAATGTTCAGCGCAGCCATCACGGCGATGCGGTCGGCACCGATGACTTTGCCGCTGCTGCGGATTTCGCGCATCTTGCCGTCCAGGTAGCGCGCGGCGCTGACCAGGTTGCTGCGTTCTTCCGGCGGACAGATGATCGAATATTCTTTGTCGAGAATCTGAACAGTGACGCTATTGCTTGAGCTCATGAGTCTTGCTCCAGGGCCTTGAGTCGCAAAATCATCGATTCGACCTTACGCCGGGCGATTTCATTTTTTTCGATGAGGTGGGCGCGCTCTTCGCGCCAGGATTTTTCCTGAGCTAATAAGAGTGCGTTTTGCCGTTTTAGTTGCTCGACCCGCTCAATCAGCAGTTCGAATCGGCCCATCAGCGCTTGCAGATCGTTCTCTTGCATTGGTTGCCACTCGATTCGGTCGTGCGGGTGGTTGCCCGGTTTATGCCCTGGCCGGCCCGGAGTTGGCCGCGTCGATGGTCTTGGCGCGCCTGCCGGTGCTAGGATACAAGGTCTTCATTCTAGTCATTGCGCCGTCTGGCGCCTAGTTGCCCATGCCCAATATCAATTCGCCGTACACCGCCTTCGCCACCTTGCTCAGCAGCAACGGGCATCCTGTTTCCCCTGCCGAACTGCACGGGCTGTTGCTCGGGCGCAGCTGCGCCGGTGCCGGCTTCGATGCCGATGCATGGTTGGCCGATGCTGCGCAACTGCTGGAAAGCGAACCGGCAGACAACGTTCGTAACGCCTTGATCGGCCTGCAAGAAATGGTCAAGGGCGAACTGACCAGCGACGATATCACCGTGGTGCTGTTGCTGCCGGGTGATGATGAGCCGCTGACCGAGCGTGCCACCGCCCTGGGTCAATGGTGCCAGGGCTTCATTGCCGGTTTCGGTTTGAATGCCGGTGGCAAGGACCTGAGCACCGAGGCCAAGGAAGTGCTGCAGGACCTGGTCGCGATCTCTCAGGTCCAGGACGCCCTGGAAGAGTCCGAAGACGGCGAAAACGACTATATGGAAGTCATGGAATACCTGCGCGTCGCCCCGCTGCTGCTCTACACCGAGCTGAAGCAGCCGGTCGAGCCTGCGGCCAAACCTTCGTTGCACTGATCAACCACGGACTGCCACTGCCCATGAGCCACATCCCCAAGTCGGAATACGCCCGTCGACGCAAGGCGCTGATGGCGCAGATGGAACCCAACAGCATCGCCATCCTGCCCGCCGCCGCGGTTGCCATCCGCAACCGCGACGTCGAGCACGTGTACCGCCAGGACAGCGACTTCCAGTACCTCAGCGGCTTCCCCGAGCCCGAGGCGGTGATCGCCCTGATCCCCGGCCGCGAGCACGGCGAGTACGTATTGTTCTGCCGCGAGCGCAATCCCGAGCGCGAGCTCTGGGACGGCCTGCGCGCTGGCCAGGAAGGGGCGATCCGCGATTTTGGCGCCGATGATGCTTTCCCCATCACCGATATCGACGACATCCTCCCCGGCCTGATCGAAGGCCGCGACCGGGTGTATTCGGCCATGGGCAGCAACGCCGAGTTCGACCGCCACTTGATGGAGTGGATCAACGTCATCCGCTCCAAAGCGCGCCTGGGTGCGCAGCCGCCGAACGAATTCGTTGCCCTGGATCATCTGCTGCACGACATGCGCCTGTATAAATCGGCGGCGGAAGTGAAAGTGATGCGCGAGGCCGCGGCGATTTCCGCCCGTGCCCACGTGCGGGCCATGCAGGCCTGCCGCGCCGGTCTGCGCGAATACAGCCTGGAAGCCGAGCTCGACTACGAGTTCCGCAAGGGCGGGGCGAAGATGCCGGCCTACGGCTCGATCGTCGCCGCCGGGCGCAACAGCTGCATCCTGCATTACCAGGAGAACGACGCGCCGCTCAAGGACGGCGACTTGGTGCTGATCGACGCCGGTTGCGAGATTGACTGCTACGCCAGCGACATCACCCGCACTTTCCCGGTCAGCGGGCGTTTTTCGCCGGAGCAGAAGGCCATCTACGAGCTGGTGCTCAAGGCCCAGGAAGCGGCCTTTGCGGTCATCGCCCCGGGCAAGCACTGGAATCACGCCCATGAGGCCACGGTGCAAGTGATTACCGAAGGCCTGGTGGAACTGGGCCTGCTCAAGGGCCAGGTGCACGAACTGATTGAAAGCGAAGCCTATCGGGCTTTCTACATGCACCGCGCCGGGCACTGGCTGGGCATGGATGTGCATGATGTCGGCGAGTACAAGGTCGGCGGCCAGTGGCGAGTGCTCGAACCGGGCATGGCCCTGACTGTTGAACCTGGCATTTACATTGGTGCCGATAACCAGAGTGTCGCGAAAAAATGGCGTGGCATCGGTGTGCGAATCGAGGATGACGTAGTGGTAACCAAGCAGGGCTGTGAAATCCTGACCTCCGGCGTACCCAAGACGGTTGCCGAAATCGAAGCCTTGATGGCTGCTGCGCGCAGTGCCGCAGCATGAGCCGGGTCAACCTTGCGATCATTGGCGGCGGCCTGGTCGGCGCCAGCCTGGCCCTGGCCCTGCAAGCCGGCGCCAAGGCGCGTGGCTGGAAGATCCTGCTGATCGAACCGTTCGCCCCGGGTGACAGTTTCCAGCCGAGCTATGACGCCCGCTCTTCGGCGTTGTCTTTCGGTACCCGGCAAATCTACGAGCGTCTTGGCCTGTGGCAACAGATCAGCCGCCGCGCCGAGCCGATCCGTCAGATCCAGGTCTCCGACCGTGGCCGTTTTGGCGCCACCCGCCTGGACGCCCTGGAAGAAGGGGTACCGGCGCTCGGCTACGTGGTCGAGAACGCCTGGCTTGGCCAGTGCCTGTGGCAGGGCCTGGACGCTGAGGTGGTGAGCTGGCGCTGCCCGGCGGAGGTCACCGCCCTGCAGCCGCTGGAAGACGGTTACCGGCTGTCGCTCAACGACGACACCACGCTTGAATGCGACCTGGCGGTACTGGCCGATGGCGGCCGCTCCGGCCTGCGCGAGCAACTGGGTATTCATGTCAGCCAGCGGCCGTACAACCAGAGCGCCCTGATCGCCAATATCACCCCGAGCGAAGCCCACTGCGGCCAGGCTTTCGAGCGCTTTACCGACGAAGGGCCGATGGCCTTGCTGCCATTGCCGGAGAACCGCTGCGCGCTGGTCTGGACCCGCGCCGGTATGGACGCCAAGCGCCTGGCCGAGCTGGACGAACGCAGCTTCCTCAGCGAGCTGCAGGACGTGTTTGGCTACCGCCTCGGTGCGCTGCGCCAGGTCGGTGCCCGGCACTTGTATCCGTTGTCGCTGGTCGAGGCCCAGGAGCAGGTGCGCCCGCATCTGGTAGTCCTTGGCAACGCTGCGCACAGCCTGCACCCGATTGCCGGGCAGGGCTTCAACTTGTCGCTGCGCGATGTGCAGTCGCTGGCCGACGGCTTGCTGGCCAGCCCTGGAGTGCCGGGTGATTTCGCCACCCTGCAGGCCTACCGCGAGCGCCAGCGCCTGGACCAGGACCTGACCGTGGGCTTCTCCGACCGCGTCACCCGATTGTTCGGCAGCGCCCAACCCTTGGTCGCTACCGGCCGCAACCTGGGCCTGCTCGGCCTCGACCTGTTGCCTCCGGCCAAGCGCTGGTTCGCCCGCCAGGCCATGGGCCTGGGAACTCGCCCGGATCCACGGAGCTGAGCATGAGCGACCCGCGCAAACTGGCCCGGCGCGCGCGCAGGCTGCGCTGGCTGCTGAATATCTACCCGCCGTACCTGGGCGCGGGCATTCGCGTGCTCAGCGTCAGCCCCGACCTGCGCCACATCCGCGTGCGCATGGGCCTGCGCTGGTTCAACCGCAACTATGTCGGCACCCAGTTCGGCGGCAGCCTGTATTCGATGGTCGACCCGTTCTACATGCTGATGCTGATGGAGCTGCTCGGGCGTGAGTACATCGTCTGGGACAAGGCCGCCAGCATCGATTTCGTGTCGCCGGGCAAGGGCCCGGTGTTCGCCGACCTGCGCATCGACGATGCCCTGCTCGACGACATCCGCCAGCACACCGCCGGCGGCAAAAAGTACCTGCCACGACTTCAGGTCGATATCCGCGATGCCGCCGGTGAACTGGTGGCGCGGGTCGACAAAACCCTTTACGTGCGGCTCAAGCCGCAAGCGAGACAGGCTTAAGGCATGGAAATGCGCGCAGATCTGTTGATTGTCGGTGCCGGTATGGTCGGCAGCGCCCTGGCCCTGGCGTTGCAGCACAGCGGCCTGGAAATTCTCTTGCTCGACGGCAGCCCCTTGTCGATCAAACCCTTCGACCAGCAGTCGGCGTTCGAGCCGCGGGTCAGTGCCTTGTCGGCGGCCAGCCAGCGCATTCTCGAACGCCTGGGCGCCTGGCAGGGAGTCAGCGAGCGACGCCTGAGCCCCTACTCGGACATGCACGTGTGGGATGGCAGCGGCACCGGTCAGATCCACTTCTCGGCGGCCAGCGTGCACGCCGAAGTGCTTGGCCATATCGTCGAGAACCGGGTGGTGCAGGATGGCCTGCTGGAGCGTCTGCACGACAGCGAAATCGGCCTGCTGGCCAATGCCCGCCTGGAGCAGATGCGCCGCTCCGGCGACGACTGGCTGCTGACCCTGGCCGACGGCCGTACCCTGCGTGCGCCGCTGGTGATTGCCGCCGACGGCGCCAACTCGGCGGTACGCCGCCTGACTGGCTGCGAGACCCGCGAGTGGGATTATCTGCACCACGCCATCGTCACCAGCGTGCGTTGTGCCCGGCCACATCAGGCGACCGCCTGGCAGCGCTTTACCGACGAGGGGCCGCTGGCGTTCCTGCCGTTGTTGCGCGATGGCCAGCAGGACTGGTGCTCGATCGTCTGGTCGACCACGCCCGAGCAGGCTGATCACTTGATGGCCTTGAGCGACGAGGCGTTCTGCGCCGAGCTTGAGCGCGCCTTCGAAGGGCGCCTGGGCGGCGTCCTGCAGGCCGACCCACGGGTTTGCGTGCCGCTGCGCCAGCGTCACGCCAAGCGTTACGTGGCCGAAGGCCTGGCGCTGATCGGCGATGCCGCGCACACCATCCACCCGCTGGCCGGGCAGGGCGTCAACCTCGGTTTCCTTGATGCCGCGGTACTGGCCGAAGAGCTGCTGCATGCCTACGAGCGCGGCGAGCGCCTGGCCGATATTCGCGTGCTGAGCCGTTTCGAGCGCCGACGCATGCCGCACAACCTGGCCTTGATGGCGGCGATGGAAGGCTTCGAGCGCTTGTTCCAGGCCGATCCACTGCCGTTGCGCTGGTTGCGCAACAGCGGCCTGAAATGGATCGAGCAATTGCCGGAAGCCAAGGCCCTGTTTGTGCGCCAGGCCCTGGGCTTGAGCGGTGACCTGCCGGAACTGGCGCGGGCCTGAGGGCCCCGCAACATCTGGTAACTCCTCCCTTGTGAGTTCGGTTGAGAAGGCAAATGGGATTAACTACCATTTGCGCCTCTCATGAATTCCGAGGACTGCACCATGTTGCCACGCAAGCACGTAATGGCCGCCCTGGCTCTGACCCTGTTCGGCACCGCCGCCCAGGCGGCGGACGAGGTGGTGGTGTATTCCTCGCGCATCGACGAGCTGATCAAACCGGTATTCGATGCCTACACCAAAGAAACCGGGGTGAAGATCAAGTTCATCACCGACAAGGAAGCGCCGCTGATGCAGCGGATCAAGGCCGAGGGCGAGAACGCCACCGCCGACCTGCTGCTCACCGTCGACGCCGGCAACCTCTGGCAGGCCGAGCAGATGGGCATCCTGCAGCCGATCAAGTCGGACGTCATCGACAAGAACATCCCCGCCCAGTACCGCGCCTCGTCCCACGACTGGACCGGCCTGAGCCTGCGCGCACGGACCATCGCCTACTCCACCGAGCGGGTCAAACCCGAAGAGCTGAGCACCTACGAGGCCCTGGCCGACAAAAACTGGGAAGGTCGCCTGTGCCTGCGTACGGCGAAGAAGGTCTACAACCAGTCGCTGACCGCTACCCTGATCGAAACCCATGGCGAGCAAAAAACCGAAGAGATCATCAAGGGCTGGGTCAACAACCTGTCCACCGATGTGTTCTCCGACGACACCGCCTTGCTCCAGGCGATCAACGCCGGCCAGTGCGACGTCGGCATCGTCAACACCTACTACTACGGCCGCCTGCACAAGGAAAACCCCAAGCTGGCAGTCAAGCTGTTCTGGCCCAACCAGGCTGACCGTGGCGTGCACGTCAACCTCTCGGGTATCGGCCTGAGCAAATATGCGCCGCACCCTGAGGCGGCGAAGAAGCTGGTCGAATGGATGACCGGCGCCGAGGCGCAGAAAATCTTCGCCGGCGTGAACCAGGAGTTCCCGGCCAACCCGGCCGTGGCGCCATCTGAAGAAGTGGCTGCCTGGGGCACCTTCAAGGCCGACAGCATTGCTGTGGAAGTGGCCGGCAAACGCCAGGCCGAAGCCATCCGCCTGATGGATCGGGCTGGCTGGAACTAAGCGCCAGGCTTTATCCTTGCGGGGCCCTATCGGGCCCCAATCGCTGGCAAGCCAGCTCCCACAGGGATAGCGGTTCTCTCTTTTCACTGTGGGAGCTGGCTTGCCAGCGATCGACCGCAACGCGGTCGCAATCATTCCCATAGAGATTTCACTTTTGGCCCACCCCGCCCAACGCCGCTGGTACCCCCTGGTCTTCATCATCGCCGCCCTGGTGCTGCTGCCGCTGAGCGTGCTGTTGTTGTCTTGGCAGTCGGTCGACCTGCAGATCTGGTCGCACCTGCTCGATACCCAGATGAGCCGCCTGCTGGGCAACACCCTGACGCTGATCCTCGGTGTCGGCATTGGTGTGACGGTGCTGGGCGTGAGCCTGGCCTGGCTCACCAGCCTGTGCGAGTTCCCCGGGCGGCGCTGGCTCGACTGGGCCTTGATGCTACCGTTCGCGATTCCGGCCTATGTGCTGGCGTTCGTGTTTGTCGGCCTGCTGGATTTCGCCGGGCCGGTGCAAAGCTTGTTGCGCGAATGGTTCGGGCCCTTGCGCCTGCCGCGGGTGCGTTCTACCGGCGGGGTCATCACCGTGCTGGTGTTGGTGTTCTACCCCTACGTCTACCTGCTGGCCCGTAACGCCTTCCTGGCCCAGGGCAAGGGCCTGATGGAAGCGGCGCGGGTTCTGGGGCTGTCTCCGCTGCAGGCATTCTGGCGGGTTGCCATGCCCATGGCGCGGCCGGCCATCGGTGCCGGGGTGGCCCTGGCATTGATGGAAACCCTGGCGGATTTTGGCGCGGTGTCAGTGTTCAACTTCGACACCTTCACTACCGCCATCTACAAGACCTGGTATGGCTTCTTCAGCCTCTCAAGCGCCGCGCAACTGGCCAGCCTGCTGTTGCTGGCGGTGATGCTGGTGCTGTACGGCGAGCGCCGGGCCCGTGGCGCCGTGCGCAGCAGCAACGAACGCCCGCGCGGCCAGGCCTTGTATCACTTGCGGGGCATCAAGGCCCTGGCCGCCAGCAGCTGGTGCCTGCTGGTGTTCGCCTGTGCCTTCGTGGTGCCGATGCTGCAGTTGCTGGTGTGGTTCTGGCAGCGCGGGCGTTTCGACCTCGACGAGCGCTATGCCGGGCTGATCCTGCATACCCTGTACCTGGGCGCCATGGCGGCACTAATTACTGTGTGTGTTGCCCTGATGCTGGCGTTTGCCCGGCGCCAGGCGCCGACCTCGACCATCCGCGCCGGCGTCGGCCTGGCCAACCTGGGCTATGCCTTGCCCGGCTCGGTGCTGGCAGTGTCGATCATGCTGGCCTTCAGTTACCTCGATAACCAGTTGGTGGTGCCGCTGTCCGGCTGGCTCGGTGGTGCCGGCAAGCCGTTGCTGCTCGGCAGCCTGTCGGCCTTGTTGCTGGCGTATCTGGTGCGCTTTATCGCCGTGGCCTACGGCCCGCTGGAAAACAGCCTGGGACGGATTCGCCCGTCCTTGCCGGAAGCTTCGCGCAGCCTGGGGGTCAGTGGCCCGAGATTGTTTTTCAAGGTGTATCTACCCTTGCTGGTGCCCGGTGCCATGAGCGCGGCGCTGCTGGTATTCGTCGACGTGCTCAAGGAAATGCCGGCGACCTTGCTGATGCGCCCCTTTGGCTGGGATACCCTGGCGGTTCGGGTATTCGAGATGACCAGCGAAGGCGAATGGTCGCGGGCTTCGCTACCGGCGCTGACCCTGGTGCTGGTCGGCTTGCTGCCGGTCATCGGCCTGATTCGACGTTCGGCCCGCCACCCCGGTCAAACGCGCTGAGGGTGTAAGCCTGCTTGCTTGCAGCTACAATGCGCGGCATTCGCTGCGGCCGGTCCTACAGACCGGGTAGCTGCAACGCTGCCAGCCGCCGTAGCCTCGCCACGCCCGGAAGGAGAAACCCATGGGACAGCGTACGCCTCTTTATGACCTGCACTTGGCCCTCGGCGCCAAGATGGTCGATTTTGGCGGTTGGGATATGCCCCTGCATTACGGCTCGCAAGTCGAGGAACACCATCAGGTGCGCCAGGCCTGCGGGGTCTTCGATGTATCCCACATGACCGTGATCGATATCCGTGGCGCCCAGGCCGGTGCCTGGCTGCAACAGGTGCTGGCCAATGATGTCGCGCGCCTGAACGCCACCGGCAAGGCCCTGTACAGCACCATGCTCAACGAGCAGGGCGGGGTGATCGACGACATGATCGTCTACCGCTGTGAAGACGGTTACCGCCTGGTGGTCAATGCCTCGACCCGCGACAAGGACCTGGCCTGGCTGCAGGCGCGGATGATCGGCTTCGAGGTCGAGCTGAGCGAGCGCCCGGAACTGGCTATCCTTGCCATCCAGGGCCCGCAGGCGCGAGAAAAGGTCGCGGAGCTGGTAACCGCTGCCCGCGCCGCTTTGATCCGTGAACTCAAGCCCTTCGAAGGCCTGGCCGATGGTGACTGGTTCATCGCCCGCACCGGTTATACCGGTGAGGATGGCCTGGAAATCATTTTTCCGGCGGTACAGGCCCCGGCGTTTTTCAACGACCTGGTCGGCGCCGGCATCGCCCCCAGCGGCCTTGGCGCCCGCGATACCCTGCGCCTGGAAGCGGGCATGAACCTGTATGGCCAGGACATCGACGAAGCCCACACGCCGCTGACCTCGAACCTGGGCTGGAGCATCGCCTGGGAGCCGGCAGCGCGTGACTTCATCGGTCGCAAGGGCCTGCTGGAAGAAATCGAGCATGGCGTCGAGCAGAAACTGGTCGGCCTGGTGCTCGAAGAGCGCGGGGTTTTACGCGCCCATCAGGTGGTCCGTGTCGCCGGGATTGGCGAAGGGGAGATCACCAGTGGTAGTTTCTCTCCTACGCTGAGCAAATCCATTGCCCTGGCGCGGGTGCCGATGGCCACCGCCGATCGTGCCGAGGTGGAGATTCGCGGCAAGTGGTACCCGGTGCGGGTGGTCAAGCCGACCTTCGTGCGCCATGGCAAGATCCTGATCTGAACCCAATTCTGGCGGGCCAACCGCTGACCCAATCGAGGACAACAATTATGAGCAATATCCCCGCCGACCTGCGTTTTGCCGAAAGCCACGAATGGGCCCGGCTGGAAGCCGATGGCTCTGTGACTGTCGGGATCAGCGACCATGCCCAGGAAGCCCTGGGTGACGTGGTGTTCGTCGAGCTGGCGGAAGTGGGCAAGGTCTTTGCCGCCGGCGATGCGGCGGGCGTGGTCGAGTCGGTCAAGGCCGCTTCCGATATCTACGCACCGGTCAGCGGTGAAGTGATCGCGGTAAACGAAGAGCTGGCCGATAGCCCCGAGTCGCTGAACAACGATCCGTACGCCAGCTGGATCTTCAAACTCAAGCCAAGCGACAAGGCCGAGCTGGATAAACTGCTCGACGCCGCCGGTTACAAAGCCGCCATCGGCGAATAGTTTCACGCAGGCGGCAATCTCTTCCTAGACTCAATATGCCTCGAGCGCTCGAGGCTTGGTCGAGGAAGAGAGAGCCGCTATGTCCCAGTCGCCGTCCCTGAGCCAACTGCACGACCGCAATCCTTTTCTGCGTCGCCACCTGGGCCCCGATGCCTCGGAGCAGCAGGCCATGCTCGCTACCCTCGGGGTTGGCAGCCGCCGCGAGCTGATCGAACAGACCGTGCCGCCGGGCATCCGTTTGAACCGGCCACTGGAGCTGCCTGAGGCCCTCGATGAACAGGCTGCCCTGGCCAAGCTCAAGGGCTATGCCGAGCAGAACCAGGTGTGGACCAGCCTGATCGGCATGGGTTATCACGGCACCATCACGCCAACCGTCATTTTGCGTAACGTCCTCGAAAACCCGGGCTGGTACACCGCCTATACCCCGTACCAACCGGAAATCGCCCAGGGCCGCCTGGAAGCCTTGCTCAATTTCCAGCAAATGATCATCGACCTCACCGGCCTGGACCTCGCCAACGCCTCGTTGCTCGACGAAGCCACTGCCGCGGCAGAAGCCATGGCTCTGGCCAAGCGCGTGGCCAAGTCGAAAAGCAATGCCTTCTTCGCCGATGAACACTGCCACCCGCAAACCCTCTCGGTGCTGCAGACCCGCGCCGAGGGCTTTGGTTTCGAACTGATCGTCGACGCTGTGGATAACCTCGCGAACTACCAGGTGTTCGGGGCCTTGCTGCAATACCCCGATACCCACGGCGAAGTGCGTGACTTGCGGCCGCTGATCACTCAGCTGCATGCCCAGCAGGCGCTGGCCTGCGTCGCTGCCGATCTGCTCAGCCTGGTGATGCTGATGCCGCCGGGTGAGCAGGGCGCCGACGTGGTACTGGGCTCCTCTCAGCGCTTCGGCGTGCCCATGGGCTTTGGTGGCCCGCATGCGGCGTACTTTGCCTGCCGGGACGAATTCAAGCGGGCCATGCCTGGGCGCATCATCGGCGTGTCCAAGGATGCCCGCGGCAACACCGCGTTGCGCATGGCCCTGCAAACCCGCGAACAGCATATCCGCCGCGAGAAGGCCAACTCCAACATCTGCACCGCCCAGGTGCTGCTGGCCAACATCGCCGCCTTCTATGCGGTGTACCACGGCCCGGAAGGCCTGCAGCGCATCGCCCAGCGCGTGCATGCGTTGACCTTCGTGCTGGCTGCAGGTCTGGAGAGCAAGGGCATCAAGCGCCTCAACGAGCACTTCTTCGACACCCTGACCCTGGAAGTCGGCGGCAGTCAGACGGCCATTATCGAAAGCGCCGAGGCGGCGCAGATCAACCTGCGGATTCTGGGTCGCGGGCAACTGGGCGTGAGCCTCGACGAGACCTGTGACGAAACCACGGTGATGCGCCTGTTCGATATCTTCCTGGGCGCCGACCACGGCCTGGATATCGCCGCGCTGGATGCTCTGGCGCAGCCCGAGGGCATTCCGTCGGCATTGGTGCGACGCTCGGCTTTTCTCAGCCACCCGGTGTTCAACCTGCACCACAGCGAAACCGAGATGCTGCGCTACCTTAAGCAGCTGGAGAACAAGGACCTGGCGCTGAACCAGTCGATGATCCCGCTGGGCTCGTGCACGATGAAACTCAATGCCAGCAGCGAGATGATCCCGATCACCTGGCCGGGTTTCGCCCTGCTGCACCCCTTTGCCCCGGCCGCGCAGGTGCAGGGCTACAAGGCGATGATCGACGAGCTGGAAAGCTGGCTGTGCGCGATCACCGGCTTCGATGCCATCTGCATGCAACCCAACTCCGGCGCTCAGGGCGAGTACGCCGGGCTGATGGCAATTGCCAAGTACCACCGCAGCCGTCATCAACCGCAACGTGATATCTGCCTGATCCCGGCCTCGGCCCATGGCACCAACCCGGCCTCGGCGCAGATGGCCGGGATGCAGGTGGTGATCGTCGAGTGCGACCAGGCCGGCAACGTCGACCTGGCCGACCTCAAAGCCAAGGCGCAGGCGGCTGGCGACAAGCTGTCGTGCCTGATGGCGACCTACCCATCGACCCATGGTGTGTACGAGGAAGGCATCAGCGAGATCTGCGAGGTTATCCACACGCACGGCGGCCAGGTGTACATGGACGGTGCCAACCTCAATGCCCAGGTCGGCCTGGCGCGGCCAGCGGATATCGGCGCCGACGTCTCGCACATGAACCTGCACAAGACCTTCTGCATCCCCCACGGCGGTGGCGGCCCGGGCATGGGCCCGATCGGTGTGCGCGCACACCTGGCGCCGTTTGTCGCCAGCCACCCGGTCATCCCGCTGCCTGGCCCCGACCCGCAGAACACCGCAGTCAGCGCCGCGCCCTGGGGCAGCGCGAGCATTTTGCCGATCAGCTGGATGTACATCGCCATGATGGGCCCGCAACTGGCCGATGCCAGCGAGGTGGCGATCCTCTCGGCCAACTACCTGGCCGAGCAATTGGGCGGCGCCTTCCCGGTGCTGTATCGCGGGCGCAACGAACGGGTGGCCCATGAATGCATCCTCGATCTGCGCCCGCTCAAGGCCTTGACCGGCATCACCGAGGAGGATGTGGCCAAGCGCTTGATGGATTACGGTTTCCACGCGCCGACCATGTCGTTCCCGGTGCCGGGCACCTTGATGGTCGAGCCGACCGAGAGCGAGTCGAAGGCCGAGCTGGATCGCTTTGTCGAGGCGATGCTGAGCATTCGCGCCGAGATCCGTGAAGTGCAGGAGGGTAACTGGCCGGCCGAAGACAACCCGCTCAAGCATGCGCCGCATACGCTGGAGGATGTGCTAGGGGTGTGGGAGCGGCCCTACAGCATTGCCCAGGGCGTGGCGCCCAGTGCCCATGCGCGGCAGCACAAGTATTGGCCGGCAGCGAATCGCGTCGACAATGTCTATGGCGACAGGAACCTGTTTTGCGCCTGTGTGCCGGTGGATGACTATCGTTGAAGCGCTATTGGTGTGGGAGGGGATTTATCCGCTCCCACAGCGGTCGCGAGCTTACTCGCTGGCTAGCGCATTCCTGGCCAGGATCGCATTGGCCAGTTCCATGTCGCTGACTTGCAGCCCCGGGTTGTCGGCGCGCACTTTGTGCATCGCCGCTTCCAGGTACGGGCCGCGAATCGCGCCTTCGCTGGCGACGTAGCTGCCGGCATCATCCTGGGCCGCCATGACCAGTTTGTGGTCCTTGAAGGTCAGGTAGGTGGAACCGGTGGTGGCGCCGGACGAGATGACGTTGCGCCAGAAGGTATCGGCCATGGCAGAACCAACCGGCAGGGACAGCAGGGCGAGGGTGGCGACTGCGAATTTGAGGCGCATCGGGGGTGACTCCAACGTGAGGTGAACTGGGGCCTTTGATCGGCTTTGCGCAGATCTAGTTCCCTGCCCGGGTAAAAGCTTTGGCGCAGCCTCAGGCCGTGACGCGAAGCACTTCAGCCTGGCTTGTCTGCCCGGCCGCGACTTTGTCCAGGCCACTTTGCCTGAGGCTGTGCATCCCTTCCTTCAACGCCAGTTGGCGCAGGCCAGGCAGGTCGGCTTCACGGTTGATGAGTGACTTGAGCGCATCGCTGATGCCCAGCAACTCGAAGATCGCGCTACGGCCGTGATACCCGGTCTGCCGGCATTCCCGGCACCCCAGCGGCGCTCCCTTGCAGTGCCGGCACAGGGTACGCACCAGGCGCTGGGCCATGACCCCGATCAAGCTGGCCTTGAGCAGGTAGGGCGCAATGCCCAGCTCCAGCAGGCGGGTGATGGCGCTGCAGGCATCGTTTGTATGCAGGGTCGAGAGCACCAGGTGGCCGGTGAGGGCAGCCTGGATCGCCACCTGAGCGGTTTCCAGGTCGCGTATTTCGCCGATCATGATGACATCCGGGTCCTGGCGCAGCAGGGCGCGGGTACCGGCGGCAAAGTCGAGGTCGATGGCCGGTTGCACCTGCAACTGGTTGAAGGCCGGTTCTACCATCTCGATCGGGTCTTCGACGGTGCACAGATTGATCTGCGGGGTAGCCAGGTGTTTGAGGCTGGCGTACAGGGTGCTGGTCTTGCCCGAGCCGGTAGGCCCGGTGACCAGGATGATGCCGTGGCGATGGTCGAGCATGGCCAGCCAGCGCTTGAGGTCGGCGCCGCCGAGGCCCAGTTGGGCAAAGTCCTGTTGCAGCAACTGTGGATCGAAAACACGCAGTACGAGCTTTTCACCGAATGTGGTCGGCAGGGTCGACAGCCGCAGCTCGACCTCTGCGCCGCCTGGCAGGCGGGTCTTGATCCGGCCGTCCTGGGGCCGACGTTTTTCTGCGACATTCATGCGCCCCAGGCTTTTCAGGCGGCTGACCACCGCCAGAGTCACCGGCCCCGGAAACTGGTAGACCGGGTGCAGCACGCCGTCGATGCGAAAGCGCAGCTGGCCCTGGTCGCGCCGGGGCTCGAGGTGGATATCGCTGGCGCGCTGCTCGAAGGCGTACTGCAACAGCCAGTCGACGATGCTGACAATGTGCGCATCGTTGGCTTGTGCGTCAGCCCCGCGCGCGCCCAGCTCAAGCAACTGCTCAAGATTACCCGCAGCGATTGGCGTCGACTGCTGCTGACTGGCGCCGCTGACCGATTGCGCGACCTGGAAAAACGTCTGGCTGAGCTGACGGATCTGCACCGGGCTGGCCAGCACGCGCTTGATTGGCCGTTGCAGCACCTGCGTCAGGTCCGCTTCCCAGGCGCGTACATAAGGTTGTGCGCTGGCCACGGTGACGCCGCTGGTATCGGCGGCCACCGCGAGGATGCCGTGGCGCCGGGCGAAGCCTGCAGACATCAGGCCGGTGAGGCGGGCGGGGTCGATCTCCAGGGGATCGATACGCAGGTACGGCTGCCCGGCCTGCCTGGCCAGCCATTGGCACAGGCTATCGAGGTCCAGGTGCTGGCCGGGATTAAGCAGGTCGGCAAGCTGCTGGCTGGCGATCCACTCCAGCGGGTGCTGGTCGTGCTGCACCGGCGGGCAATTGCCGTGATCAGCCGGGCTGATGCGTTGCTCGGCCAGCAGCTCGTCCAGCAGGGTGTTCAGGTCAAGCCAGCGATCTTCGCTAAGGTTGTGCATGGCTGCGGGCTTCCTTGCCGCGCCACCGACAGTGATGGCTTGAGCAAGGTTAGCGGCTGAGCCGGGGCTTCCCGCTGAACAAGGGTTACCAGGCTTTTCCGGCAGTGCTCAACTGCACTTCGCTCACGTAAATCAGGTTGCGCATTTTTTGCGCAATCAGCTCGGCGCGGTGCCAGCTAAGGCCGCTGATGCCAATCTCGACGTTGAGCAGGTCACCCTGCTGCTCGACATTCAAGCGATGTGGTACCAGAAATTGCAGGGCAAACAGGTTGAGCACCCGGCACAGGCTGTCGGGTTCGGCTTCGACCTGCAGTTGATAGCAGACATCGCTGTGGGCGTTGTTGGCGGCCCAGACATCGTGGCGCAAGGGCGTAAGGGGGCTGTCCAGCCGTTCGAGAGCGCTCATGGGTTTCTCCGCAGAAAGTGGAGAAATTTTTACATGCGGGCTGGGGTATTTCTTCTCTATTATCGTGAGATATTGCGGATTATTGAATAGCTTAATTCGAATCAAACGACTTTGGAGAAAAAATCATGCACAGCGAACTGGACAGCTATGACCGGCGCATTCTGGCTTTGTTGCAGGAAGATGCCTCGCTCTCCAGCGCGCAGATCGCTGAGCGTGTAGGCCTGTCGCAGTCACCGTGCTGGCGGCGCATTCAGCGTCTGAAAGAGGAGGGGGTGATTCGCGCCCAGGTGACCCTGCTCGACCGCAAGAAGATCGGCCTGAACACGCAGATCTTCGCCGAGGTCAAACTCAACGCCCACGGGCGCTCCAACTTCACCGAGTTTACCGAGGCGATCCGCGGTTTTCCGGAAGTGCTGGAGTGTTATGTGCTGATGGGCGCAGTGGATTTTCTGCTGCGCATTGTCACCCCGGACATCGAAGCCTACGAACGGTTCTTCTTCGAAAAGCTGTCGATGGTGCCGGGGATCCAGGAGGTCAACTCGACCGTGGCCTTGTCCGAAATCAAGTCCACGACGAGTTTGCCGGTATTGCCTTGAGCCTTACTTGCGCAGCAGGTGTTTCCAGCCGCGGCTCTGGAACACGGCCATGGCCTGGTGGACGCGGGCTTCGAGCACTTCGTCGCTGATCGGCAGGTTGGCCAGTTCCTGGAGCTTGTTCAGCTCGCCGAACAGGCGGTCCAGGTCCGGGCTTTCCAGCACCTGGCGGGCATGATGCAGCCAGGCCAGCAGGCGCTCGATGCGCGGCAGCTGCTCGGCCAGGTCTTCGGGCTGGCGATGATACAGCGGCAGGTTGAGGGCCTTGGCTTCTTCGGCCAGCAGCACGTTCAGCCAGTTGGCCAGTTGTGCGGCGCCCTGGCGGTCGCCGCGCTTGTTGCGCTCGACGGTCCAGGCACGGGCCAGCAGCCAGCGCGAGGTCTCCAGGGAGAACTGGCCCCAGCGGGTTTCCAGCAGCTCCTCGGCGAACTGCTCGGGCGCTGCGCGGCGTACATCTTCGTCGTCGGCACCGGCGAGCACCAGCGGGCGCCAGTCTTCGAGCAGGGCGTCGAGGCTGTTGCGCAACTCGCGGGTGCTGGCGCGTGGGCCGGCCTGGCCGAGGCTGCTGGCCAGGGCACGCAGTTCCCAGAGGTTTTCGACCCAGTCTTGCAGCAGGCGCCAGTGACCGTTGAAACGGTACTGTTCGGCCAGGCGCTGGCTGCTGCCGAGCAGCTGCCAGGCCAACGCGGCGAAGGCGTCGTCGAGGGTCATTTCGGCGTTCAGTTCGGCGGCTGGCAGGCTCAGGGCGTAGCTGCCGGCGTCGAGCAGGCGGTAGCCGCGCTCGGCCTTGCTGATGTCGCAGGGCATCAGCGGCAGCTTGGCTGACAGCTCGGCGGCCAGTTCCAGCAGGGCTTCGGGGGCGCCTTCGCGCAGCTCGAGCTCCAGCTCGCAGATCTCTTCTTTTTGCTTGCCGGCGACCACGGTGCCGAGGTCCAGGGCGGCTTCGATTACCACTTTGGCCTTGCCGCGGCCCCAGGCGATTTCGGCGTACTCACGGGTGAAATCGGTGGTGAACAGCGCCTTGATGGTCTTTTTGTCGACATCGGCCAGTTGCTCTGGCCAGCACTCGGCGTCGAGTTTTTTCAGGTCGAGCTTGGCCTTGGGCAACTGCCATTCGAACTCGTTGCGCTGGGACAGGCCGGCGACGCTCTGGCCGCGGGTCTTGAGGGTCTGGATGACCACCTCGCCGTCGCGGCGCAGGCGCAGGGCGACCTTGGCGGCGGCCAGGTCGCGCTCCGGAGTGTCGAAGTACTGGTTGAGCAGTTCGCGGCTTTGCCACCCGGACTTGTTGCGCTTGTTCAGCAATGGGTGTTCACGCAGGGCGGCGAGGGTCTCGCGGCTGACCCGCAGTTTGATTTCGGTTTCTTTATGCATTGCTGGGTAATCCAGGCTCGAATGACAGGGAGCGTCTTGGGGGTGCAGTGTACAGGAGTCGGCTCGCGGCGGTTTATTCCCGGTGCCGGATGGCCCTATGATGAGCTTCGCCCAAGGAGAAAGCGCATGCCGTTGCCATCGCTCAAAGAGCAGTTCGCCGCCCTGATCGCCGCGCCATCGGTCAGTTGTACCCAGCCGTCGCTGGATCAGTCCAACCGTGCGGTGATAGACCTGCTGGCCGGCTGGCTGGGGGACCTGGGTTTTGCCTGTGACATTCAGCAGGTGACCCCGGGCAAGTACAACCTGCTGGCGAGCTACGGCAGCGGCCCGGGCGGCCTGGTGCTGGCCGGGCACAGCGATACCGTGCCGTATGATCCCGAGCTGTGGCAGACCGACCCGCTCAAGCTGACCGAGGTCGACGGCCGCTGGGTGGGCCTGGGCAGTTGTGACATGAAGGGCTTCTTCGCCCTGATCATCGAGGCCGTGCAGCCGCTGCTGACGCATGACTTCAAGCAGCCATTGTTGATTCTCGCCACCTGTGACGAAGAGAGCTCGATGGCCGGCGCCCGCGCCCTGGCCGAGGCCGGCCGGCCGCTGGGCCGTGCGGCGGTGATCGGCGAGCCGACCGGGCTCAAGCCGATCCGCCTGCACAAAGGGGTGATGATGGAGCGCATCGACATTCTTGGGCGCAGTGGCCATTCGTCCGATCCGAGCCTGGGCCACAGTGCGCTGGAGGCCATGCACCAGGTCATGGGCGAGCTGATGAACCTGCGCCGGCAGTGGCAGCAGGAATACAACAACGCCCAGTTCAGCGTGCCGCAGCCGACGATGAACTTCGGCTGCATCCATGGTGGCGATAACCCCAACCGCATCTGCGGCCAGTGCGCCCTGGAGTTCGATCTGCGCCCGCTGCCGGGCATGGACCCTGAAGTACTGCGCAGCGCCATCCGGCACAAACTGGCGCCGCTGGCCGAGCAGCATCAGGTGCGCATCGACTACGCGCCGCTGTTCCCCGAGGTACCGCCGTTCGAGCAGGCCGCCGATGCGGAACTGGTACGGGTCGCCGAACGTCTTACCGGCCATCGCGCCGAAGCGGTAGCCTTTGGCACCGAAGCGCCTTATCTTCAGCGCCTGGGTTGCGAGACCCTGGTACTGGGCCCCGGCGACATCGCCTGCGCCCACCAGCCGGGCGAATACCTTGAAATGTCACGCTTGCAGCCTACCGTGCGTCTATTGCGTGAGTTGATCGAACATTATTGCCTCAGCCCGGTAATTGCCCGCTGAGCTGAACCGTTTTGCAGAGGAGATTGCGCGTGACGCCAAGCCTGTTCCGACGATAACCCTTCGAGCGCTGTGTGCTTTCCCGTTCTTGTCCCTATTTTCTACAGGCTCTCCGGTTATGCCCGAATACGTCAATTGGCTGCGTCATGCTTCGCCTTACATCAACGCCCACCGCGACTGCACCTTTGTGGTCATGCTGCCCGGTGACGGCGTCGAGCACCCCAACTTCGGCAATATCGTTCACGACCTGGTGCTGCTGCACAGCCTTGGCGTGCGCCTGGTGCTGGTCCACGGCTCGCGCCCGCAGATCGAAAGCCGCCTGGCGGCCCGCGGCCTGACCCCGCACTACCATCGCGGCATGCGCATCACCGATGCGGCGACGCTTGAATGCGTGATCGATGCCGTAGGCCACTTGCGCATCGCCATCGAGGCGCGCCTGTCGATGGACATGGCCGCCTCGCCGATGCAGGGCTCACGCCTGCGCGTGGCTGCCGGCAACCTGGTTACCGCGCGGCCGATCGGCGTGGTCGAAGGCGTTGATTACCACCACACCGGCGAAGTGCGCCGGGTCGACCGCAAAGGTATCAATCGCCTGCTCGACGAGCGCTCTATCGTCCTGCTTTCGCCTTTGGGCTATTCGCCCACCGGCGAGATCTTCAACCTCGCCTGTGAAGACGTCGCCACTCGCGCCGCGATTGAACTGAATGCTGACAAGCTGCTGCTGTTCGGCGCCGAGCGCGGCCTGCTCGATGAACAGGGTCGGCTGGTGCGCGAACTACGCCCCCAGCAAGTGCCGGCGCACCTGCAGCGCCTGGGCAGCGACTACCAGGGCGAGCTGCTTGATGCCGCCGCCGAAGCCTGCCGGGGCGGTGTGGCGCGCAGTCATATCGTCAGCTATGGCGAAGATGGCGCCTTGCTCACCGAGCTGTTCACCCGCGATGGTGGCGGTACCCTGGTGGCCCAGGAGCAGTTCGAGAAGGTGCGTGAAGCCGCGATCGAGGATGTCGGCGGCTTGCTCGACCTGATCAGCCCGCTGGAGGAGCAGGGCATTCTCGTGCGTCGTTCGCGCGAGGTGCTGGAGCGTGAGATCGAGCAGTTCAGTGTGGTCGAGCGCGAGGGCATGATCATCGCCTGTGCGGCGCTGTACCCGATTGCCGATTCCGAAGCGGGCGAGCTGGCGTGCCTGGCGGTCAACCCGGAGTATCGCCACGGCGGTCGCGGTGACGAGCTGCTTGAGCGCATCGAAACGCGGGCGCGCGCGATGGGGCTAAATACCCTGTTTGTGCTGACCACGCGCACGGCGCACTGGTTCAGGGAGCGGGGGTTTGTGCCGAGCGGGGTCGAGCGGCTGCCGGCGGCCAGGGCTTCGCTGTATAACTATCAGCGTAATTCGAAGATTTTCGAGAAGGCTTTGTAAGGCATCGCGGGGCAAGCCCGCTCCCACAGTTAACCGTTGTGGGAGCGGGCTTGACCCGCGATAAGGCCCTCAAGCATCAAACGGTATGCAGATACCAGTTGTACTCAAGGTCGGAGATGGAGTGTTCGAACTCCTCCAGCTCGCTCTCTTTACAGGCCACGAAGATATCGATGTATTTCGGATCGATGTACCGGGCCAGGATCTCGCTGTCGTCCAGCTCGCGCAGGGCATCACGCAGGTTGTTCGGCAGGCTCTGCTCGTTCTGCTCGTAGGAGTTGCCTTCAACCGGCTCGCCCGGGTCGACCTTGTTGGTCAGGCCATGGTGAACACCGGCCAGGACAGCGGCCATCAGCAGGTACGGGTTGGCGTCGGCACCGGCTACGCGGTGTTCGATGCGCACGGCGTCCGGGGTGCCGGTCGGCACGCGCAGGGCCACGGTACGGTTGTCCAGGCCCCAGCTAGGCGAGTTCGGCACGTAGAACTGGGCACCAAAACGGCGGTACGAGTTGACGTTCGGGCACAGGAACGCCATCGACGCCGGTAGGGTCTCGAGCACACCGCCGATCGCGTGACGCAGTGCGGCGTTCTGCTCGGGATCCTCGCTGGTGAAGATGTTCTTGCCATCTTTGTCCAGCACCGAGATATGGACATGCAGACCATTACCCGCCTGGCCCGGGTAGGGCTTGGCCATGAAGGTGGTGTCCATCTCATGGTCGTAGGCAATGTTCTTGATCAGGCGCTTGAGCAGTACCGCGTAGTCGCAGGCCTTCATCGGGTCGGCAACGTGGTGCAGGTTGACTTCGAACTGTGCCGGGGCGCTTTCCTTGACGATGGCGTCAGCCGGAATGCCTTGTTCCTTGGCACCCTCGAGGATGTCCTGGAGGCAGTCGACGTACTCGTCGAGGTCGTCGATCAGGTAGACCTGGGTCGAAATCGGGCGTTTGCCGGAGATCGGCGAGCGCGGCGGCTGCGGGCGGCCGTTCACGTTCTCCTGGTCGATCAGGTAGAACTCAAGCTCGAATGCGGCGCAGATGGTCAGGCCCAGCTCGTCGAACTTGCTCACGACCTGGCGCAGGACTTCCCGCGGGTCAGCGAAAAACGGTTCGCCTTCGAGCTCGTGCATGGTCATCAGCAGTTGCGCGGTCGGGCGCTTTTGCCAGGGCTCGTTGGACAGGGTGTCCGGGATTGGATAGCAGATGCGGTCGGCATCGCCGATGTCCAGGCCAAGGCCGGTGCTTTCGACGGTCGAGCCGTTGATATCCAGGGCGAAGAGGGAGGCCGGCAGGTTGATGCCTTTCTCGTAAACCTTGTGGAGGCTGGTGCGCTCGATGCGCTTGCCGCGCACCACACCATTCATATCTGCAATCAGAAGGTCAACGTAGAGAACCTCAGGATGTTCCTTAAGGAACGCGTTCGCTTCGTTAAGCTGAACGGCACGCGGGGGTACCGACATGATGCAACACCTTTGTTGTTAAAAATATCAATCAATGGGGGCTTGCAGGTTCAGTCAATCGGAAAGCCTTGCTGAAGTCAAGCCAGCCCCATGATGCCCTAAAATGGCCCTCAAGCGGCATTTTTGCTGCAATTGGGGGCGCCGACAAGGGCTGCTTTCGTACGGTAACGGCGATCTTGAGCGGGCCGTGTTCTATTTTTTACGGGGGTGTTGTGTAAAAAAATGAACAAGGCTAAGCTCGGTGGCAACCCATAACACCAATAATACCGGGGGTTACATGTCACGCCTGCCGACAACCGGCATCATCGCCCGCCGTTCGCAGAACGGTTTGCACGCATTCCTCGCGGGTGGCTTGCGCCCTGCGCCAGCACCTTGCGCCCCGGCTGAAATAATTGACGGCCCAGGCGTCCTGCCTGCTGTCGACGCTACTTCGAATGACCTCTGCCATCACTATAGCGGGCTCGTCAGCCTTGCGGGAACTGCCCGTTGCGGCCTCCCTGCGCCTGACTTTTGCTTTAGCCCCGTGGGGCATCCAGAATGTCTGGGACGGCCCACTCCGGGTCACGTCCTGACGTCAGTCCAGACATTTACCTCCTGAGGTATTTATGAGTAGCAACCTCGACCAGCTCACCGATTGGTTGAAAGAACACAAGATCACCGAAGTCGAGTGCCTGATCAGCGACCTCACCGGTATCACCCGCGGCAAGATCTCGCCGACCAACAAGTTCATCGCCGAAAAAGGCATGCGCCTGCCCGAGAGCGTGTTGCTGCAGACCGTGACCGGCGACTATGTCGATGACGACATCTATTACGAACTGCTCGACCCGGCCGACATCGACATGATCTGCCGCCCCGACGAGAACGCGGTGTTTCTCGTGCCCTGGGCCATCGAGCCGACCGCCCAGGTGATCCACGACACCTACGACAAGCAGGGCAACCCGGTCGAGCTGTCGCCGCGCAACGTGCTCAAGAAGGTTTTGAAGCTCTACGCCGACAAGGGCTGGCAGCCGATCGTGGCGCCAGAGATGGAGTTCTACCTGACCAAGCGCTGCGAAGACCCGGACTTCCCCCTGCAGCCGCCGATTGGCCGCTCCGGGCGCCCGGAAACCGGTCGCCAGTCCTTCTCTATTGAAGCGGCCAACGAATTCGACCCGCTGTTCGAGGACGTCTACGACTGGTGCGAGCTGCAGAACCTGGACCTCGACACGCTGATCCACGAAGACGGCACGGCGCAGATGGAAATCAACTTCCGTCACGGGAATGCCTTGTCGCTGGCCGACCAGATTCTGGTGTTCAAGCGCACCATGCGCGAGGCTGCGCTCAAGCACAACGTCGCCGCCACCTTCATGGCCAAGCCGATGACCGGCGAGCCGGGCAGCGCCATGCACCTGCACCAGAGCATCATCGACGTGCACACCGGCAAGAACATCTTCTCGGACGAAGACGGGCGCATGAGCGAGCTGTTCCTCAACCACGTCGGCGGCCTGCAGAAGTTCATCCCGGTGGTGCTGCCGCTGTTCGCCCCCAACGTCAACTCGTTCCGCCGCTTCTTGCCCGACACCTCGGCGCCGGTGAACGTCGAGTGGGGCGAAGAGAACCGTACCGTCGGCCTGCGCGTACCGGATGCCGGCCCGCAGAACCGCCGGGTCGAGAACCGCCTGCCAGGCGCCGACGCCAACCCCTACCTGGCGATCGCCGCCAGCCTGCTGTGCGGTTTCATCGGCATGGTCGAAGGCATCAAGCCGAGCGCGCCGGTACAGGGTCGTGGTTACGAGCGGCGTAACCTGCGCCTACCGCTGACCATCGAGGACGCCCTCGAGCGCATGGAAAACTGCAAGGCCCTGGAACCCTACCTGGGCAAGAAATTCATTACCGGCTACGTCGCCACCAAACGCGCCGAGCATGAAAACTTCAAACGCGTAATCAGCTCCTGGGAACGTGAGTTCCTGCTGTTTGCGGTCTGATCAACCCGGAGCCGCAGGACCGCGGCCGTCAACAAACGGAGAAGCACATGAGCGTCAACAACCCGCAAACCCGTGAGTGGCAAACCCTTAGCAGTGAGCATCACCTGGCACCTTTCAGTGACTACCAACAGCTGAAAGAGAAGGGGCCGCGGATCATCACCAAAGCCGAGGGCGTGCACCTGTGGGACAGCGAGGGCAACAAGATCCTCGATGGCATGGCGGGCCTGTGGTGCGTGGCGGTCGGTTATGGCCGTGAAGAGCTGGTTGAAGTGGCCGCCAAGCAGATGCGCGAGCTGCCGTACTACAACCTGTTCTTCCAGACTGCCCACCCACCGGCACTGGAGCTGGCCAAGGCGGTGACCGCCGTGGCACCCAAGGGCATGACCCATGTGTTCTTCACCGGTTCCGGTTCTGAAGGCAACGACACCAACCTGCGCATGGTCCGCCACTACTGGGCGCTCAAGGGCAAGCCGCAGAAACAGGTGATCATTGGCCGTATCAATGGCTATCACGGCTCCACCGTGGCCGGCGCCGCCTTGGGCGGCATGAGCGGCATGCATGCCCAGGGTGGCACGCTGCCGGGCATCGAGCACATCCCGCAGCCATACTGGTTCGGTGAGGGCGGTGACATGACCCCGGACGAGTTCGGGGTCTGGGCTGCCGAGCAGCTGGAAAAGAAAATCCTCGAAGTCGGCGAAGACAAGGTCGCCGCCTTTATTGCCGAGCCGATCCAGGGCGCCGGCGGGGTGATCATTGCGCCAGAAACCTACTGGCCGAAGATCAAGGAGATCCTCGCCAAGTACGACATCCTGTTCATTGCCGACGAAGTGATCTGTGGCTTCGGTCGCACTGGCGAGTGGTTCGGCTCCGATTACTACGACCTCAAGCCCGACCTGATGACCATCGCCAAGGGCCTGACCTCCGGTTACATCCCCATGGGCGGTGTGATCGTACGTGACGAAGTGGCCAAGGTGCTTAGCCAAGGCGGCGACTTCAACCACGGCTTCACTTACTCCGGCCACCCGGTGGCGGCGGCGGTAGGCCTGGAAAACCTGCGGATCCTGCGTGACGAGAAGATCATCGAGCGGGTTCAGGCCGAAACGGCACCGTATTTGCAGAAACGTCTGCGTGAGCTCAACGATCACCCGCTGGTGGGCGAAGTGCGTGGCCTGGGCATGCTCGGTGCCATCGAGCTGGTCAAGGACAAGGCCACCCGTGCCCGTTACGAAGGCCAGGGTGCGGGCATGATCTGCCGCCAGTTCTGCTTCGACAACGGCCTGATCATGCGCGCCGTGGGCGACACCATGATCATTGCGCCGCCGTTGGTGATCAGCCACGCCGAGATCGACGAGCTGGTGGAAAAGGCGCGCAAATGCCTGGACCTGACGCTCGAAGCGCTGAAATAGCCAGGTGCTAGGCTAGCGTAATGGCATCAATGGGTTTCAAGGCGCCTCTGTTGTTGAAAGAGCGCCTTGTAACTTGCCAGACTAGCGGCTGTTTCAGTCGCTCGGAGCTTGCGCCGAATAAGCCGGCCGCTGAACAGATGGCTAAATAAAAAATTCTGGAGCATTACGCATGAAGAAATTGGGCAAGATGTTGTTGGCCGTGTCCCTGATGGGCGCCATGGCCAGTGCTGTTCAGGCGGATGACAAAGTACTGCACGTCTATAACTGGTCCGACTACATCGCACCAGACACCGTCGCCAAGTTCGAAAAACAGTCCGGTATCAAGGTCGTCTACGACGTGTTCGACAGCAACGAAACCCTTGAGGCCAAGTTGCTGGCAGGCAAGTCCGGTTACGACGTAGTCGTACCGTCGAACAACTTCCTGGCCAAGCAGATCAAGGCCGGCGTCTACCAGGAGCTGGACCGCTCCAAGCTGCCTAACTGGAAGAACCTCGACGAAGACCTGCTCAAGGCCGTCGGTGATGCCAGCGACCCGGGCAACAAATATGCGTTCCCCTACATGTGGGGCTCCATCGGCATCGGCTACAACCCGGAGAAGGTTAAGGCCGCACTGGGCATCGACAAGATCGATTCCTGGGACGTGGTGTTCAAGCCGGAAAACATCGCCAAGCTCAAGAGCTGTGGCGTGAGCTTCCTCGATGCCCCGACCGAGATGATCCCGGCGGCGCTGCACTACCTGGGCAAGCCGACCAACAGCACGAAAAAAGAAGACCTCAAAGCCGCCGAGGACCTGTTCCTCAGTGTGCGTCCATCGATCGGCTACTTCCACTCTTCCAAGTACATCTCGGACCTGGCCAACGGCAACATCTGCGTGGCCGTGGGTTACTCGGGTGACCTGGAGCAGTCCAAGGCCCGTGCCCACGAAGCTGGTGACAAGGTCAAGCTGGACTACGTCATTCCGAAAGAAGGCGCCGGTACTTTCTACGACATGGTTGCCATCCCTAAAGATGCCGTCAACGTCGACGCCGCCTACAAGTTCATGGATTTCCTGATGCAGCCGGAAATCATGGCCGAGATCACCAATGCCGTCCGTTTCCCGAACGGCAACAAGGCGGCCACCGCACTGGTGGACAAGGACATCTCGGGCGATCCGAGCATCTACCCACCGGCTGATGTGAAGAAGCAGCTGTACGCAATTGCTGACCCGGGTGCCAAGGCCCAGCGCGAAATCACGCGCAGCTGGACCAAGATCAAGTCGGGCAAGTAACAGCGGTGACCTCCCTGGGCGCGGTGTAAATCCCGCCCGGGGAGCATGAAAGCACAAATTTTTTTTGCGGCATGAGTGCATCGAAGGTAAGTTGCGCGCCGGTTTGCTTATCCGGCAGGTATTTCTGCCGTTTGCCACGGGCACATTTGTGAGGACCTCCCACTTGTCTATTTCTGTATTTCGCAAGGCCATGTTGGCTGGAGCGGGTCTGACGCTGGCGATCAGCGTCCAAGCGGCGCCCACGGTGCACATTTATAACTGGTCCGACTACATCGGTCAGACCACCCTCGCGGACTTCGAAAAAGCCACTGGCATCAAGCCGGTGCAAGATGTCTTCGACTCCAACGAAACCCTGGAAGGCAAACTGCTGGCCGGTCGCACCGGCTATGACGTGGTGGTGCCGTCCAACCATTTCCTCGGCAAGCAGATCAAGGCGGGCGCGTTTCAGAAGCTCGACAAGGCGCTGCTGCCAAACTATGCGAACCTCGACCCGGCGCTGATGAAGCGCCTGGAAAAGAACGACCCGGGCAACCAGTACGCCGTCCCCTACCTGTGGGGCACCAATGGCATCGGCTATAACGTCGACAAGGTCAAGGCGGCGCTGGGTACCGACAAGATCGATTCCTGGGCCGTGCTGCTCGAGCCGGAGAACATCAAGAAGCTCTCCAAGTGCGGAGTCGCGTTCCTCGACTCGGCCGACGAGATGCTCCCGGCGGTGCTCAACTACATGGGGCGCGACCCCAACAGCACCAACCCCAAGGACTACGCCGATGCCGAGAAAAAGCTGCTGGCCGTGCGTCCCTACGTGACCTACTTCCACTCCTCCAAGTACATCTCCGACCTTGCCAACGGCGACATCTGCGTGGCTGCCGGTTTCTCCGGCGATGTATTCCAGGCCAAGTCCCGCGCCGAAGAAGCCGGCAAGGGCGTCAAGGTGGCCTATGCGATTCCCAAGGAAGGCGGCAACCTCTGGTTCGACATGCTGGCGATCCCCAAGGACTCCAAGAATGTCAAAGAGGCCCATGCCTTCATCAACTATTTGCTGCAGCCTGAGGTCATTGCCCAGGTCAGTGATTACGTCGGTTACGCCAACCCGAACCCCAAGGCTGGCGATCTGATGGACCAGAGCGTGCGAACCGACGCAGCGGTTTACCCACCGCAAGAAGTGCTGGACAAGTTGTACGTCAACTCCGAGCTGCCTCCCAAGGTGCAACGGTTGATGACCCGTAGCTGGACCAAGGTCAAGTCGGGCAAGTAAAAATCCAGGGTCCGTCACGGCAGGGGCGGACGCAAAAAATCTTGTTGGGAGTTTCACAAATGGCAGTTGCCTCCGGTGCCTATAAGAAAGCCCTCGAGGGCGACCAGCAACCTAAACAGGTGCTGGTCAAAATCGACCGGGTCACGAAAAAGTTCGACGAAACGGTCGCCGTGGACGATGTGTCCCTGGAAATCAAGAAGGGCGAGATCTTCGCCCTGCTCGGTGGTTCCGGTTCGGGCAAATCCACCTTGCTGCGCATGCTCGCCGGCTTCGAACGGCCCACCGAAGGGCGCATTTTCCTCGATGGCGTAGACATCACCGATATGCCGCCCTACGAGCGGCCGATCAACATGATGTTCCAGTCGTACGCATTGTTCCCGCACATGACCGTGGCGCAGAACATCGCCTTCGGCCTGCAGCAGGACCGCATGCCCAGGTCCGAGATCGACGCCCGCGTGGCCGAGATGCTCAAGCTGGTGCACATGACCCAGTACGCCAAGCGCAAGCCGCACCAGCTCTCCGGTGGCCAGCGTCAGCGTGTGGCCCTGGCCCGTTCGCTGGCCAAGCGGCCGAAACTGCTGCTGCTCGATGAGCCGATGGGCGCGCTGGACAAGAAGCTGCGCTCGCAGATGCAACTGGAGCTGGTGGAGATCATCGAGCGGGTCGGCGTGACCTGCGTGATGGTAACCCACGATCAGGAAGAGGCCATGACCATGGCCCAGCGCATCGCCATCATGCACCTGGGCTGGATTGCCCAGATCGGCAGCCCGATCGACATCTATGAAACCCCGACCAGCCGCCTGGTTTGCGAGTTCATCGGCAACGTCAACCTGTTCGAGGGCGAAGTGGTCGACGATGCCGAAGGCCACGCGGTGATCGCCAGCCCCGAGCTTGAGCGCAAGATCTACGTCGGCCACGGTGTCACCACTTCGGTGGAAGACAAGCGCATCACCTACGCCCTGCGCCCGGAAAAACTGCTGGTGACCACCGAGCAGCCGACCTGCGAGCACAACTGGTCGCGCGGCAAGGTCCACGACATCGCCTACCTGGGTGGCCATTCGGTGTTCTACGTCGAGCTGCCTGGCGGCAAGATCGTCCAGTCGTTCGTTGCCAACGCCGAGCGCCAGGGCACCCGGCCGACCTGGGACGACCAGGTCTACGTCTGGTGGGAGGATGACAGCGGCGTGGTACTGCGCTCATGAACGCCCGCAAGCTCAAGCGAGCCTTCAACCGAATAAAGCCCGAGGGGCGCCATGTGGTGATCGGCGTGCCGTTCATCTGGCTGTTCCTGTTCTTCATGCTGCCGTTCTTCATCGTTCTGAAGATCAGCTTCGCCGAAGCCGACGTGGCGATCCCGCCGTACACCGAGATCTACAGCTACGTCGAAGACAAGGTGCAGCTGGTGCTCAACCTGGCCAACTATGGCCTGTTGACCGAAGACGAACTGTACATCTCGGCGTACCTGGGGTCGTTGAAGATGGCCTTCGTCAGCACGCTGCTGTGCCTGCTGATCGGCTATCCGATGGCCTACGCCATCGCCAACGCGCGCAAGGAAACCCAGACGGTACTGTTGCTGCTGATCATGATGCCGACCTGGACCGCGATCCTGATCCGCGTCTATGCCTGGATGGGCATCCTCAGCAACAACGGCCTGCTCAACGCCTTCCTGCTGTGGCTGGGGTTGATCGATCAGCCGTTGCAGATCCTCAACACCAACCTTGCGGTGTATATCGGCGTGGTCTATTCGTACCTGCCGTTCATGATCCTGCCGCTCTACGCCAACCTGGTGAAGCATGACCAGAGCCTGCTTGAAGCCGCCTCGGACCTGGGTTCGAGCACCTTCAACAGCTTCTGGAAAATCACCGTGCCGCTGTCGAAGAACGGCATCATCGCCGGCTGCATGCTGGTGTTCATTCCGGTGGTGGGCGAGTTCGTCATTCCTGAGCTGCTTGGCGGCCCGGAAACCCTGATGATCGGTAAAGTGCTCTGGCAAGAGTTCTTCAACAACCGTGACTGGCCGGTGGCCTCTGCCCTGGCGGTAGTGATGCTGGCGATCCTGATCGTACCGATCCTGCTCTTCAACCGTAGTCAGGCCAAAGAGATGGAGGGCAGGGCATGAAGCGTTTCAGTTTCTCCAAATTGATGTTGGTCCTGGGCCTGCTGTTCATCTACCTGCCCATGCTGATCCTGGTGATCTACTCGTTCAACGCCTCCAAGCTGGTGACGGTGTGGGGCGGCTGGTCGGTGAAGTGGTACGTCGGTCTGCTCGACAACACCCAGTTGATGGGCTCGGTGATGCGCTCGCTGGAGATCGCCTGCTACACCGCGATCGCCGCCGTGGCGCTGGGCACCCTGGCCGCCTTCGTGCTGACCCGGGTCACCCGCTTCAAGGGCCGCACGCTGTTCGGTGGCCTGGTTACCGCACCGTTGGTAATGCCCGAGGTGATCACCGGTCTGTCGCTGTTGCTGCTGTTCGTGGCCATGGCGCAGATGATCGGCTGGCCGCAGGAGCGTGGCATCGTCACCATCTGGATCGCCCACACCACCTTCTGCGCAGCCTATGTGGCGGTAGTGGTATCGGCGCGCCTGCGTGAGCTGGACCTGTCGATCGAAGAAGCGGCCATGGACCTCGGTGCCCGGCCGTGGAAGGTGTTCTTCCTGATCACCATCCCGATGATCGCACCGTCGCTGGCAGCGGGCGGGATGATGTCCTTTGCCCTGTCGCTGGATGACCTGGTACTGGCCAGCTTCGTCTCGGGCCCGGGTTCGACCACCCTGCCGATGGAAGTCTTCTCTGCCGTGCGTCTGGGCGTGAAGCCGGAAATCAACGCTGTGGCCAGCCTGATCCTGCTCAGCGTGTCGCTGGTGACCTTTATGGTCTGGTACTTCAGCCGTCAGGCCGAAGAGCGTCGCCGTCGGGCGATCCAGCAGGCTATCGAAGAAAGCGCTGCCGACTCGTGGAAACAACCGGACGTGCGTCGCGCGCCGGCGCCGGTTTCGGCGTGATCTGAAACCCTTCGCGGGGCAAGCCCGCTCCTACAAATGGGTAGGAGCGGGCTTGCCCCGCGATTAGTTTTCACTCCGGCCAGTGCCAGGCCGGCTCATCGAGCATCCCCTGACCGGCAACGCGGGTCTGCCCCAGCACCTTCTCCAGCACGATCGAATTGCAGCTCGCATCCTGTTCCAACGCGGCCACCAATCTTCGTGCATGCGACACCACCCACACCTGACACTGCTCCGAGGCACGAACGATCAAGCGCGCCAACGCTGGCAGCAAATCCGGGTGCAAGCTGGTTTCCGGCTCGTTCAGTACCATCATGGTCGGCGGCCTAGGCGTCAGCAGCGCGGCGACCAGCAGCAGGTAGCGCAAGGTGCCGTCCGATAACTCGGCGGCGCTCAGCGGCCGCAACAAGCCCTCTTGATGAAACAACACCCCGAACGCCCCACCCGGCACGGCATCGATCTCCAGGCGTGCGCCCGGGAAGGCATCGGCGATGGTTGCCTGCAAGGCCTGCGGGTCGCCGATCTCGATGATGGTCTGCAGCGCGGCGGCCAGGTCGCGGCCGTCGTGGTGCAGTACCGGCGTGCGCGTACCCAGTTGCCGGCGGCGGGCCGGGGCATCACGGTCGGTGCGAAAGTGATCGTAGAAGCGCCAGCCACGGATGCGCTCGCGCAGCAGCAACACCTCCGGGGAGGAGCGCAGGTTGCCGACCTGGTCGAACAGGCTGTCGAAGCTCGGTGTGTGCTGCGCCTGCACCTCCCATTGGCGGCCTTCACGGACCTTGACCATCGGCCCCTGGCGGTCCACCAGCAGGCTGGCCGGGCGGTACAACGGACCTGCCCAGATGCTTTCGCGCTTGATCTGCGGGTCGAGGGCGAAAGATGACCTGCTTGGCTCCGGCAGGCCGAGACCGATGGCGTAGCCGAATTTTTCGTCGCCAAAGCCCAGGCGCAAGCGCCGTGCATGCTGGCGCGGGCCGCCCTGGATGGCGACTTCGCCGTTGCTCATGCGCCGGCTGATCTGCTCGGGGCCGGCCCAGAACGTCGACTCCAGCCCGCCCTCCACCGCCAGGGCGTTGACCACACCGCCTTGCGCCGTTTCTGCGAGCAGGCGCAGGGCCTTGTACAGGTTGGACTTGCCGCTGCCGTTGGGCCCGGTAATGACGTTAAGGCGTGCCAGCGGCAGCACCAGGTGATTGATCGAGCGGTAATTGGCGACAGCCAGGGTGGTCAGCATGGCAGCGTCCATTCAGGCAAAGATGCAGTATCGCCGATTCCACAGGGTGAACGAATTGTGTATGCCGACAAGCGATCAAGGGAACCCTGATCTACGCTAACACTCGCATTCCTAAATAGATCTGGCACATGCAAGGAGCCTGCATGAGGGTGTTGCGTCCTTTATCGCTCGTCTGCCTGGGGGTGACGCTGGTGCTGACGGGATGCGGGGAGAAAAAAGCCCCTGAAGCCGAACTGCCCAGGGTTGGTGTTCAACGTGTTCAGCCCAGTGATTTCGCAGCGTCCGTAACCCTGACCGGCGATGTTCAGGCGCGGGTGCAGACCGATCTTTCCTTTCGCGTGGGCGGCAAGATCATTGCCCGCAGCGTCGATGTCGGCGATCACATCAAGGCCAACCAGGTACTGGCCAGGCTTGACCCCAAGGACCTGCAAACCAACGTCGACTCGGCCAAGGCCGAGGTCTTCGCCGAGCAGGCGCGCGTGACCCAGACCGCTGCGGCCTTTGTTCGCCAGCAAAAACTGTTGCCCAAGGGCTACACCAGCCAGAGCGAGTACGACTCGGCCGAAGCCGCCTTGCGTAGCAGCCAGAGCGCACTCAAGGCCGCCCAGGCGCAACTGGCCAACGCCCGAGAGCAGTTGAGCTACACCGCGCTGGTCGCCGAGGCGGACGGGGTGATCACCGAGCGCCAGGCCGAGGTCGGCCAGGTGGTTCAGGCCACGGTGCCGATCTTCAGCCTGGCCCGCGATGGTGAGCGCGATGCGGTGTTCAATGTCTACGAAGCCTTGCTGGTGGCCCCGGCCACCCGTGAGGCAATCAAGGTCAGCCTGGTGGATAACCCGAAAATCCAGGCTCAGGGTTACATCCGTGAGGTCACCCCGACGGTTTCGGCGCAAAGCGGCACGGTGCAGGTCAAGGTGGCATTGAATGAAGTGCCGCCCGGCATGGACCTGGGCTCGCCAGTTACTGCCACCGGCAAAGTTCAGGGCAAGCCGAGCGTAGAGTTGCCCTGGTCAGCGCTGACCAAAGACCTGCATGAGCCGGCGGTGTGGCTGGTGGGCGAGGGTGACAAGGTGCGCTTGCAGAAGGTCAAGGTGATGCGCTACCTGACCGGCAAGGTGGTGGTGGGCGATGGCCTCAAAGGTGGGGAAACCGTTGTGGTAACTGGCGGACAACTGCTAAATCCGGGCATGCAGGTGGAAATCGCGCCGCTTAAGGACAGCGGGGTGGCGCAATGAAAGCAATCACGTTTGTCTTGGGCGGCGCACTGCTGCTCGTAGGTTGCGGCAAGCAAGCCAGTGCGCCAGAACCTGTGCGACCAGTGCTGTCGGTCATTGCCCAGCCGCAGGTACAGGCCAATCTTGGACGTTTCGCTGGCAGCATCCAGGCCCGTTTTGAAAGCACCCTGGGCTTTCGTGTGGGTGGCCGGATTGCCCGGCGCTGGGTCGATGTCGGCAGTCAAGTGCAACCAGGCGATGTGCTTGCCAGCCTTGATCCCACCGACCAGCGCAACCAGTTGCGCGCCGCTGAGGGCGACCTGGCGAAGATCCAGGCGCAGTGGATCAACGCCCAGGCCAACGCCCGACGTCAGCAGCAGTTGTTTGATCGCGGCGTGGGTGCGCAAGCCCAGCTGGACATCGCGCAGACCGACCTGAAGACCACTGGAGCCTCCCTCAAGCAGGCGCGGGCGGCGGTTGACCAAGCCCGTGATCAACTGGGTTACAGCGAGCTGAAGGCCGACCATGGCGCCGTAGTCACCAATTGGCAGGCCGAGGCCGGGCAAACGGTGAGTGCCGGCCAGGCCGTGGTGACCCTGGCGCGACCGGATATCAAGGAAGCGGTGATCGACCTGCCGACCAGCCTGGCCGAGCAATTGAACACGCAGCTTCAGTTCCTGGTGGCCTCGCAACTGGACCCGGATATCAACACCACAGCGACCCTGCGTGAGCTGGAGCCGCAGGCCGATGCCACCACGCGCACCCGTCGCGCCCGCCTGACCTTGGTCGATACGCCGAATGCGTTCCGTCTCGGCACGGCTATCAGCGTCACCCTGACCTCGGCGGTTTCGCCACGCACCGAACTGCCGGCGTCGGCCTTGCTCGAAAGCGACGGCAAGACCCGGGTATGGGTGGTCGATCCGCAGCAAAAAACCGTCGCCACACGTGATGTGAAGCTGCTTGAGCGTACCCCCGGCAGCGTAGTGCTGGCCTCGGGCGTACAGCCTGGCGAGCGAGTAGTAACCGCCGGTGTAAACAGTCTCAAACCGGGCCAGAAGGTCATCGTCGACGAGGAAGACCCGCAATGAATGGAAGCTTCAACCTGTCGGAGTGGGCGCTGAAGCACCAATCCTTTGTCTGGTACCTGATGTTCGTCGGCTTGCTGATGGGCGTGTTTTCCTACATGAACCTGGGGCGTGAGGAAGACCCTTCGTTCACCATCAAGACCATGGTCATTCAGACCCGCTGGCCGGGTGCGACCCAGGATGAAACCCTGTACCAGGTCACCGACCGCATCGAAAAGAAGCTCGAAGAGCTGGACTCCCTCGACTATGTGAAAAGCTACACCCGCCCGGGCGAGTCGACCGTGTACGTCAACCTGCGCGACACCACCAAGGCCGAAGATATTCCGCAGATCTGGTATCAGGTGCGCAAGAAGATTCAGGATATTCGCGGCGAGTTTCCCCAAGGCATTCAGGGCCCGGGTTTCAACGATGAGTTCGGTGACGTGTTCGGCTCGATCTACGCCTTTACCGCCGATGGCCTGAGCATGCGCCAGCTGCGCGACTACGTCGAACAGGTGCGCGCCGAGATCCGTGAAGTGCCCAACCTGGGCAAGGTGGAAATGATCGGCACCCAGGACGAGGTGCTCTACCTGAACTTCTCGACCCGCAAGCTGGCGTCGTTCGGCATCGACCAGCGCCAGGTATTGCAGGCCCTGCAGAGCCAGAACGCAGTCACCCCGGCCGGGGTGATCGAGGCCGGTCCCGAGCGCATTTCGGTACGCACCACCGGGCAGTTCGCTTCGGAAAAAGACCTGGAAGCGGTCAACCTGCGGATAAACGACCGTTTTTTCCGCCTGGCGGATATCGCCGAGATCCAGCGAGGCTTTGTCGACCCACCCGCGCCGATGTTTCGCTACAACGGCCAGACCGCCATTGGTCTTGCCATCGGCATGAAGGCCGGCGGCAACATCCAGGTGTTCGGTGCCGACCTGCACAAGATGATGGACCGCGTGGTCTCCGAGTTGCCGGTTGGTGTTGGCGTGCATACGGTGTCTGACCAGGCGGTGGTAGTAGAGGAGGCCGTGGGCGGCTTTACCAGCGCCCTGTTCGAGGCGGTGGTGATCGTCCTGGTGGTCAGCTTCATCAGCCTCGGGGTACGCGCCGGTCTGGTGGTGGCCTGTTCGATTCCGCTGGTGCTGGCCATGGTCTTCATCTTCATGGAATACAGCGGCATCACCATGCAGCGGATCTCCCTGGGCGCGCTGATCATTGCCCTGGGCCTGTTGGTGGACGATGCGATGATCACCGTCGAGGTCATGGTCACGCGCCTGGAAATGGGCGAGAGCAAGGAGCAGGCAGCCACCTTCGCCTACACCTCGACCGCCTTTCCGATGCTTACCGGTACCCTGGTGACGGTCGCGGGCTTCGTGCCGATCGGCCTCAATGCCAGCTCGGCAGGGGAGTACACCTACACCCTGTTCGCGGTGATCGCGGCCGCCTTGCTGGTGTCCTGGGTGGTGGCCGTAGTATTTGCCCCGGTACTCGGCGTGCATATCCTCAGCACCAAGGTCAAACCGCACAGCGAAGAGCCGGGGCGTATCGGCAAGGCCTTTGGCAACAGCCTGCTGTGGTGCATGCGTCATCGCTGGCTGACCATCATCGGCACTGTGTTGCTGTTCGTGCTGGCGGTGTTCTGCATGCGATTCGTGCAGAACCAGTTCTTCCCGTCCTCGGACCGCCCGGAAATTCTCGTCGACCTCAACCTGCCGCAAAACGCCTCGATCGAGGAAACCCGCAAGGCGGTGGATCGCCTGGAAGCGACGCTCAAGGGCGACCCGGATATCGTGCGCTGGAGCACTTACATCGGCCAGGGCGCGATCCGTTTCTACCTGCCGCTGGACCAGCAACTGCAGAACCCGTACTACGCCCAGTTGGTGATTGTCAGCAAAGGCCTGGAGTCGCGCGAGGTATTGATGGCGCGCCTGCAAAAGCGTCTGCGTGAAGACTTCGTCGGCATTGGCAGCAACGTCCAGTCACTGGAAATGGGCCCGCCGGTCGGGCGGCCTATCCAGTACCGGGTCAGCGGCAAGGACATCGATGAAGTGCGCAAGCACGCCATTGCCCTGGCCTCGCTGCTCGACCAGAACGAGCACATCGGCGAGATGATTTACGACTGGAACGAGCCGGGCAAGGTGCTGCGGGTCGAGATCGCCCAAGACAAGGCACGCCAGCTCGGGTTGTCGTCCGAAGACGTGGCCAATGTGATGAACAGCATTGTCAGCGGCGCGCCGGTGACCGAGGTCAACGACAACATCTACCTGATCGACGTCATCGCGCGCGCCGTAGACAGCGAGCGCGGCACGCCGCAGACCCTGCAAAACCTGCAGATCGTCACCCCCAACGGCACCTCGATCCCGCTGCTGGCCTTCGCCACCGTGCGCTATGAGCTGGAACAGCCGCTGGTATGGCGTCGCGACCGCAAACCGACCATCACCATCAAGGCCTCGGTGCGCGGCGAAATCCAGCCGACCGACCTGGTGGCCGAGCTCAAGCCGCAGATCGACAAATTCGCCAGCAAACTGCCGGTGGGTTACGCCGTGGCCACCGGCGGTACCGTAGAAGAAAGCGGCAAGGCCCAGGGCCCGATCGCCAAGGTGGTGCCGCTGATGCTGTTCATGATGGGCACCTTCCTGATGATCCAGCTGCACAGCGTGCAGAAGCTGTTCCTGGTCGCCAGCGTGGCGCCGCTGGGCTTGATCGGCGTGGTCCTGGCGCTGGTGCCGACCGGCACGCCGATGGGCTTTGTGGCGATCCTGGGGATTCTTGCGCTGATCGGCATCATCATCCGCAACTCGGTGATCCTGGTGACCCAGATCGACGAGTACGAAGCCCAGGGCTACTCGCCCTGGGATGCGGTGCTGGAAGCGACCAACCACAGGCGCCGGCCGATTTTGCTGACTGCGGCAGCGGCGAGCCTGGGCATGATCCCGATCGCCCGCGAAGTGTTCTGGGGGCCGATGGCCTACGCCATGATCGGCGGGATCATCGTCGCTACCTTGCTGACCCTGCTGTTTTTGCCGGCGCTGTACGTGGCCTGGTACAAGATCCGCGAGCCGCAGCGCCAGTGATTACGCCATCGCGGGTCCAGCCCGCTCCCACAGTTGCAACGGTGTATTCTGTGGGAGCGGGCTTGACCCGCGATGCTTTTAGATCCAGACCGCATCCCAATGAGGATAGTCACCAATTCGCTGCACCAGCCCTGCACGAATAGGGTTGGCAACAATGTAACGAGCTACTGCCTGGACATCTTCTTCATAGCGCAATGCACGATCATGAAACCCAGGCTGCCAGAGTCTGCTTTTGAGTTTGCACGCCTTGCAAATGGCGCAGCCACTGCGTGACTTGAGCCTGCGCATTAGTGTTTTCAATGTGCAGGACTGCAACTCAATGAGCCAATGAAAGTGATCAGGCATTACTACCCAGGCCAGTGATCGCGCAGCGCCTTCTTGCTCAGCTAGTTTGAATTGGGCAACGACGAGCCGGGCCAAGCCAAACTCTCTGAGTATGGGGGCCCGGTTTTCAGTGATGCTCGTCAGTAGATACAACCTGCCGGGTTCGGAAATTCGCCCCCGTCGCAGGAGCTTGGAGTGTGGACGGTCCATGTCGACTTCCTTGAGTTTGAAACTTCAAGGTAGCTGGACTCGCTGGGGGAGCATGGAGGTCTTGAAAACAGAATGTTTCCCTGTGCCATAGATGTGGGAGCGGCGACCCGACTTGACCCGCGATAAATTCAGCGCTTGTTCAAGCCCTTCGCCAACCGGTCCCCGCCCAGTTGAATCAACGCCACCAGCACCACCAGCATGACGATCACCGTCAGCATGATCTGGCTGTCGAAGCGTTGGTAGCCATAGCGATAGGCGATGTCGCCCAGGCCTCCGGCACCGATGGCGCCGGCCATGGCCGAGGAGTTGATCATGGTCACCAGGGTGATGGTAAAGCCGCCAACGATGCCCGGCAGGGCTTCGGGCAGCAGTACATGCCAGACGATATGCCAGCGCCGGCAGCCCATGGCCTGGGCCGCTTCGATCAGGCCGTGGTCGACCTCGCGCAGGCTGACTTCGGCAATGCGCGCAAAGAACGGTGTGGCGGCAATGGTCAGCGGTACCACTGCCGCCCAGACGCCGTAGGTGGTGCCGACGATCAAGCGGGTGAAGGGAATCAAGGCCACCATCAGGATCAGGAACGGAATCGAGCGGAACAGGTTGACGAAGGCGCCGAGCACCCGGTTCAGGGCAGGCGCTTCAAAGATCCCGCCCTTGCCACTGGTGACCAGGATCACCGCCAGCGGCACGCCGGCGAGCAGGGCGATCAGCGATGAGACGCCGACCATCAGCAGGGTGTCGAGCACGCCCTGGAGCAAGCGATCAAACCACATAACCCAATACCTCCACTTGTGCCGCCCATTGCCGGGCGCGCTCAATCACTTGCTCGTGGCGGTGCGGCGAGTTGGCCACCGACACAACAAGCTGCCCCAACGCGCGGCCCTGGATCGGTTCGATGCCGCCTTGCAGCAAGCTGATCCGACCGCCGAGCAAGGCGAATAATGAAGACAATTCCGGCGCCTGCTTGTCTTTGCCACTCACCCGCAAGCTCAACACCAGTGCTGCCTCAGGCCCCGCCGGTTGCGGCTGCAAGCGAGCCTGCAACGCAGCTGGCAGAGCAGGCTGCAAGGGCGCGAGCAGGGTCTTGCTGACCTCATGCTGCGGATCGCCGAACACCTGCCAGACAGCGCCTTGTTCAACGATGCGCCCACGCTCGAGCACCACCACCCGGTGGCAGATATCGCGGATCACCGCCATCTCGTGGGTGATCAACACGATGGTCAAACCCAGGCGCTGGTTGATATCGCGTAGCAGGCCGAGGATCGACTCGGTGGTTTCCGGGTCGAGTGCCGACGTAGCCTCGTCACACAGCAGGATCTCGGGGTCATGCACCAGCGCCCGGGCAATGCCGACGCGCTGCTTCTGCCCGCCGGACAACTGCGCCGGGTAGACGTGATGCTTCTCCTGCAGGCCGACCAGTTCCAGCAATTGGGCAACCTTGCGCTGGCGCTCGGCCTTGGGCACGCCGGCGACCTTGAGCGGTAGCTCGACGTTCTGCCAGACGGTCTTGGCCGACATCAGGTTGAAGTGCTGGAAGATCATGCCGATGCGCCGGCGCAGGCGCACCAGGCGGTCTTCGTCGTACTCGCCGATGTCTACCTGGTCGATCAGCACCCGGCCCTGGCTGGGTTGCTCCAGGCGGTTGATGGTGCGGATCAGCGACGACTTGCCGGCGCCGCTGCGGCCGATGATGCCGAAGATCTCACCGTGCTGGATGTTCAGGTCGATGCCGTCCAGCGCCGGGGCCTGTTGGCCAGGGTACGTCTTGCCGAGGCCAATGAAGCGTACATGGGCGTTGCCCAGCTCCGGGTGCAAGGCCCGTTGCCGGGCCTGTTGCAGGGGCGCGAAAGTGGCCTGCTGCTCCTGCGCCACGCGGGCGCTGATGGCGCTCATTTCAGCTCTCCCAGCCGGCTTGGTAGAGCTTGCCGTGGGCCTGGTCGAGGGCAGCACGCACCACCGGCGAGTGTTGGTAGATGTCGATGAACCTGGCCAGGCGCGGGTCGTCCTTGCTCTGCGGGCGGATGACGAACTGGATCACGTATTCCTTGTGGTCGAGGCCGTCGAACAGCAGCGCCGAAGTGGCGTCGAAGGTCTTGGCCAGGCGGATGTAGGCGGGGTAGCCCTGGACCAGGTCGGCGTCGTCGTAGGCACGCACCAGTTGTACTGCTTCAACCTGGAGGATCTTCAGCTTCTTCGGATTGGCGACAATGTCTTCTTCGGTAGCCTTGTAGCCGACGCCGGGCTTGAGGGTGATCAGGCCGGCCTTGGCCAGCAACTGCAAACCGCGGCCGCTGTTGATCGGGTCGTTGGCGATGGCCACGCTGGCGCCCTCGGGCAGCTCGGCGAAGCTCTTGTACTTTTTCGAATACAGGCCGACGTTGTTGATGATCCCCGGGGCGAAGGGCACCAGGTCGAAACCGGCAGCAGCCTTGGCGTTTTCCAGGAACGGGATGTGCTGGAAGTAGTTCACGTCGATGTCGCCGGCCGCCAGACTGACATTCGGCGCGATCCAGTCGCTGAACTCGATCAGTTCGACGTCCAGGCCCTGTTTCTTGGCCTCGCTGACGGCGGCTTCAAGCGGGATCGAGAAGGCTGCGGTGGTGCCGACTTTCAGGGCATCGGCGGCCTGGGCGGCGCCGAGCAGGCCGAGGCTCAAGGCCAGGGCTGCGACCGGGCGGGCAATAAAGGTCTTAAGCATGCTGTAGCGCTCCCGTCGGGGTCGTGGTGGTGTGGCGATAGCTGGCGCCAGGATGGTCTGCCGGCAGGTGAGGCTGGTCGCTGGCGAAGAGTTTTTCGCGCAGGCTGCCCTGTTCGTAGGCGGTCTTGTACGAGCCGCGGCGTTGCAACTCGGGGATGACCAGGTCGATGAAGTCGACATAGCTTTCCGGGGTGACCGTGCGCGCCAGGTTGAAACCGTCGAGGCCGGTTTCGGCGATCCAGCTTTCCAGCGCGTCGGCGACCTGGGTCGGCGAGCCGATCAGGGTGATGTAGCGCCCGCCCAGAGCGTGCTGTTCGAGCAGCTTGCGCCGGGTCCAGTCGTTGTTCTGCAGGTTCCTGGTGGCAGACTGGATGGCATTGCTTTTCACGTACTGGATCGGCTCGTCCAGTTCGTACTCGGAAAAATCGATAGCGGTGGAACTGGCAAAGTGCGCAACACCGGCCTCGGGGCTGGCATAGCGTAGGTACTCGGCGTGCTTGGCCTTGGCCTGTTCTTCGGTGCGGGCGACGATCACCGTCAGGCCCATGAACACCTTGATGGCTTGCGGGTCGCGCCCGGCTGCGACGGCGGCAGCGCGGACCTTGTCGACCTGGGCGCGGGTGGCGGCCTTGTTCTGGCCGCTGATGAACACGCATTCGGCATGGTTGCCGGCAAAGCCCAGGCCACGCTCGGAGCTGCCAGCCTGGAACAGCACCGGCGTACGCTGCGGCGACGGCTCGCAGAGGTGATAGCCCTCGACCCGGTAGAACTCGCCTTGATGCTTGACCTTGTGCACCTTGTCCGGCTGGGCGTAGATCCGCTGCTGGCGGTCGTTGAGCACCGCGCCGTCTTCCCAGCTGCCTTCCCAGAGCTTGTACAGCACCTGCAGGTACTCGTCGGCCTGGTCATAGCGGCGGTCGTGCTCGGGTTGCTGGTCCAGGCCCATGGCCTTGGCAGCGCTGTCGAGGTAGCCGGTGACGATGTTCCAGCCGACCCGGCCACGGCTCAGGTGGTCGAGGGTGGAAAGGCGCCGGGCAAACAGGTACGGCGGCTCGTAGGTGAGGTTGGCGGTCAGGCCGAAACCCAGGTTGCGGGTGACCGCGGCCATGGCCGAGACCAGCAGCAGCGGGTCGTTGACCGGTAGCTGGATCGACTCTTTGAGCGGTACATCGACCGACTGCTGGTAGACGTCGTAGACACCGACGATATCGGCGATGAACAGCCCGTCGAACAGCCCGCGCTCGAGCAACTGGGCAAGCTCGGTCCAGTATTCGAGGGTTTTGTACTGGCTCGAGTTGTCCCGCGGGTGGGTCCACAGGCCGTGGTTGATATGGCCAACGCAGTTCATGTTGAAGGCGTTGAGCAGGATCTTTTTCTTGGCCATCAGATGGTGCCCCGCAACGGTGGGTTTTCATCGTTGAGGTAGTAGTTGCCGATGGCGTGGTACTTCCAGCGCACCGGGTCGTGCAGGGTGTGCACCCGGGCGTTGCGCCAGTGCCGGTCGAGGCCATGCTCGGCCAGGGTGGCCTGGCTGCCCGACAGCTCGAACAGGGTGGTGCCGGCGGCGAGGGAAATCTCGGTGCTGATCGCCCGCGCTTCGGCCACGGCGATTGAGGCGGCAGCAACAGTTGCGGCATTGGGCTCGGCCTGGGCGCGGTCGAGGTACTCGCCGGCGCGTTCGAGCAGCGCTTCAGTGGCGTGCAAACGGATCGCCAGGTGGCCGAAGGATTTCAGCGTCAGCGGATCTTCGCTGGCCTGCTCGACCCCGGAGTCGACCCATGGCCGGCTGCGGGTGCGCACGAAGTGCAGGGCATCTTCGTAGGCGGCGCGGGCGATGCCGGTGTCGATGGCGGCGTGGAGGATCTGCGCCAGCGGGCCGACCGTGGTCGGACGCTCGAAGGCGCTCTGGAACGGCAGCACGTCTTCGGCGGCGACCTGGACGTTGTCGAACAGCACCGAACCGCTACCGGTGGTGCGCTGGCCGAAGCCGCTCCAGTCGTCGATGACTTTCAGCCCGGCGCTGTCTGCCGGGACGAAGGCCAGGCGCTGGACGCCGTCCTCATCGACAACCGAGGTGGGAATGCGCTGGGCATAGATTGCGCCGGTGGCGTAGAACTTGCGGCCATTGATGCGATAAGCGTCGCCGTCTCGGGTCAGGGCCGTGGTGCGGTCGTGGGCAGTTTTGGTACCCAGCTCGGCCAGGGCATTGCCGAAGCGCTGGCCGGCCAGTACTTCGGCGTACAGGCGCTGCTGTTGCTGCGGGCTGCCGTTGACCCGCAGCACTTCCAGGGCATAGAAGTGGTTCTGCGGGATCTGCCCCAGCGAGGCGTCGGCCTGGGCGATGCGGGCGATGACCTTGGCCAGGGTGACGTTCGACACGCCAGCGCCACCAAAGGCCTTGGGTACGCTGATGCCCCACAGGCCGGAGCGCGAGAACAGTTCAAGTTCAGGGTGCGGCAGGCGTCGTTCGCGGTCGCGCAGGGCGCTGTCGCGGCGCAGCTGGACGGCGATTTCCTCGGCGACTTGCAATGCCTGGGCGTCAGTGTGGATGACCGCGACGTTGGCGTGCGGTTGTGGCAAAAGGCTCATAAACAGGGCTCCAGTGGTCTGGTCAAATCCAGGAGTGCCGGGCAGGCAAGGTACCGTTGAGGTGATAGGCGCCGACGGCGTGGTATTTCCAGCGCACCGGATCGTGCAGGGTGTGCACGCGGGCATTGCGCCAGTGCCGGTCGAGGTTGAACTCGGCCAGGGTGGCGCGGCTGCCGGAGAGCTCGAAGAGCTTCTCGCTGGCCAGCAGCGAAATCTCGGTGGTCAGCACCTTGGCTTCGGCCACGGCAATCGAAGCGCGAGCGGCTGCAGCGGCATCGACCGGCGCGGCGCTGACTTCGTCGAGCACCCGCGCAGCCTTGGAAAGCAGCGCCTGGGCGGCATGCAGCTCAAGCTGCAGGCGGCCGACATCGGCGATTACATAGAGATCATCGCTGGCACGATCGACCTTGGCGTCGATCCATGGCCGGGCTTTGTCGCGAACGAAGGCGATGGTGTCGGCAATCGCCGCTTCGGCGATACCGGCATCAATGGCCGCCTGGATCAGCTGCGAAGCCGCGCCCTGGATGTTTGCTACTTCGCTCTGTTTCCAGGTGTCGATCACCAGTTCCGCATCGACCTGCACCTTGTCCAGCAGCACGGTGCCGCTGGCGGTGGTGCGCTGGCCGAAACCCGACCAGTCATCGACGATGCGCAGGCCCGGGGTGCCGCGGCGGACAAAGGCCATGACCTGACGGCCGTCATCGTTCAACGCCTTGACCGCGACCCAATGGGCAAACAGGGCGCCGGTGGAGTAGAACTTCTGGCCGCTGAGCACATAGTGATCGCCCTCGCGGGTGATCCGTGCCTTGAGGTCCAGGGTGTGCTTGGTGCCGCGTTCCGGCCCGGCATTGCCGATGCGCCAGCCATCGAGCACCGAGGTGAACAGCAGCTCTTTCTGCCGCTCCGTGGCGGTGCCTTTGAGCAGTTGCAGGATGCCGAACTGGTTTTGCGGGATCTGCCCCAGCGCCGGGTCGGCGGCGCTGATGATGCGAAAGACTTCAGCGATGGTGACAAACGACACCTGCGCGCCACCAAAGGCGCGCGGGATGCTGATGCTGCCCAGGCCGCTGCGGGTGAACTGTTCGATTTCTGCCCAGGGCAGCTTGCGTTGCTGGTCGCGCTTGGCCGCCTGGGTGCGTGCTGCTTCGGCCAGCTCGTGGGCTGCCTGCAGGGCTTGTTCGTCGTTGCTCAGCACCTTGGCCGGCAGCAACAGCGGGGCGCTGTCCAGATCGCTGTGGACTGTGGTTTCTGCCAGATTGGACATCAGTACCGCTCCTTGGCTGCACTCAATGCCCTGGCGTTACGCACTGGGGTGATTGTGTTCCTGACCATACCTACCTCACGAATTGAAAACGTCGGCGCGGGTTGCGACGACAAAATTGCGCTGGTCCGGTGGTCCGGTGTATATACCCTAATAGTGTATAAAAATTAAATAAACTAACTTTTAGGAATAAATATAGAAGTACTTGGCGGTCGCTGGACGAACGCCTGCCGGAGCTGGGCAGGCGCTGTAAGAGGGGCGGGGAAAGGGCGGGGAAAACTCAGTAGCCGGTGTTCTGCGTACCGAGGAACTTGCTCAGGAATTGGCGTGTGCGGTCTTCCTTGGGGTGGGCGAACAGCGCCTTGGCTTCGCCCTGTTCAACGATCACGCCCTTGTCGAAGAAGATCACCCGGTTGGCCACGTCGCGGGCAAAACTCATCTCGTGGGTGACGATGATCATGGTGCGCTTTTCTTCAGCCAGGCCACGAATGGTCGCCAGCACTTCGCCGACCAGCTCGGGGTCGAGCGCCGAGGTCGGCTCGTCGAAGAGGATCACTTCCGGCTCCATCGCCAGGGCCCGGGCAATCGCTACCCGCTGCTGCTGACCGCCGGAGAGCTTGCGCGGGTAGGCGGCTTCCTTGCCGGCCAGGCCGACCTTGGCCAGCAGCTTCATGCCCAGGGCCACGGCTTGTTCGTGCGGAGTTTTCTTGACCACCAGCGGGCCTTCGATGACGTTCTCCAGCGCCGTACGATGGGGGAACAGGTTGAAGTTCTGAAACACGAAGCCGACTTCCTGGCGCAACTGGCGGATCAACCCGCTTTGCTGGCCCAGCGGGCGGTTGGCGTCGATTTCTACCTTGCCGACCTTGATGCGCCCGCTGCTCGGGGTTTCCAGCAGGTTCAGGCAACGCAGGAAGGTGGTCTTGCCCGAGCCGCTGGGGCCGATGATGGCGATCACCTCGCCGGCCTCGACCTTGAGGCTGATGTCATCGAGCACGGTCTGGCCGTTGAACTGCTTGCTCAGTCGTTGTACCTCGATCATGCCTCAGGACTCCTGGTCGTGCCGGTTAACCCGCGCTTCCAGGCGGTTCTGCAGGTGCGCGAGAACGCTGGCTAGCACCCAGTAGATCAGTGCGGCGGCAAGGTACATGGTGAAGATTTCGAAGGTGCGCGCAGTAATCAGCTGCGCCTGGCGGAACAGCTCCGGCACCTGGATGGTGGCGGCCAGGGCGGTGTCCTTGACCAGCGAAATAAAGCTGTTGCCCAGTGGCGGCAAGGCGGTGCGCGCCGCTTGCGGCAGGATTGCCCGGCGCATGGCCTGGCCACGGGTCATGCCGATGCTGGCGGCAGCCTCCCACTGGCCGCGGTCGATGGAACTGATCGCGGCGCGGAGAATTTCACAGGCATAGGCGGCCATGTTCAGCGAGAAGCCGATCAACGCTGCGGGCAGCGGGTCGAGCTCGATGCCCAGTTGTGGCAGGCCGTAGTAGATCATGAACAGCTGCACCAGCAGCGGCGTGCCGCGAAAGAACGACACGTAGACCCGCGCCGTCCAGCTCAGCAGCTTGATCGACGACAGGCGCATCAGCGCCAGGCCAAAGCCCAGCAACAGGCCAAAGAACATCCCGCCGAGGCTGAGAATGACCGTAAAGTATGCGCCCTTGAGCAAAAAGGGCGCGGACTCCAGCGCCAGTTGCAAAGCTGCTTCCATTATTGGGTGACGTCAGCGTTGAAGTACTTTTCCGAAAGCTTTTTCAGTGTGCCGTCGGCGCGTAGCTTGTCGAGAGCTTTGTTCACTGCTGCCAGCAGTTCCGGCTCGCCTTTGCGCAGGGCGATACCGGCTTCCTGGCGGGAGAAGGCGTCACCGGCGGCAGTGGTGTCCTTGGCTTTCTTGGCGTATTCCAGCGCCGCCAGACGGTCGATCAGGATGGCGTCGATCCGGCCGACGCGCAGGTCCTGGAACTTGGTCGGATCGTCTTCGTAGGTGCGCACGTCCGCGGTCGGCACGTTGGCTTTGACCCACTGTTCGTAGTTGGTGCCCAGGCCCACGCCGACTTTCTTGCCGCCCAGGTCGGCAGCGGACTTGATGTTCAGCTCGGCGGCCTTTTTCGTCAGCACCAGCGCCTGAATCCCGGAAACGGTGTAGGGCGCGGAGAAGTCATACTTCTTCTTGCGCTCATCGGAGATGGTCACCTGGTTCACCACCGCGTCCAGGCGCTTGGACTCCAGTGCCGCGAGGATGCCATCCCACTTGGTTGGCTGCAGCTTGACCTTGACCCCCAACTCCTTGGCCAGGGCTTCGGAAAGCTCCACTTCGAAGCCGGCCAGCTTGCCGTCGGCGTCGACGAAGCTGAACGGTGGATAAGTGCCTTCAAGGCCGATGTTGATCTCGCCCTTGTCTTTGATCTGCTGCAGTTGCTCACCAGCGACAGCCTGGCCGAGCAGGCTGGCGCCGAGCAGCAAGCCGAGGCCTGCGGCGACTGCCTGTTTACCGAAAGCGGAAATCTTCATGGTTAGCCCCAATGTTGTTGTGAGTGTGGCGCTGACTATAGGGTGACGCTTTTAGTCTTAAAAATAATATAAATTCATTTTCTTATATTATTTTCAAATAAGTTAGTTAGCCGTTCCAGACCTCAGGGTAGGCGAATAATGCCGGGGCCCCACCGGTATGCAGAAAAATCAGCGGGCCGTCATCGAATCGCTGACGGGCAATACCATCAAGCAGCCCGGCCATGGCCTTGCCGGTGTATACCGGGTCAAGCAGCAAGCCTTCCTGGCTGGCCAGCAGGCGGATGGCGGCGAGGGTACCGGCGTTCGGTTCGCCATAGCGCGGGGCGAAGTACTCATCCCACAATTCGATCTTGAACGTGGCCGGCAGGCGCAGGCCCAGCAGCTCGGCGGTGCGCTCGGCCAGGCCTTGGACTTTCGGGCGCTGGTCTTCGTCGCTGCGCGACACGGTGACGCCGATCACCGGCAGCTTCGGCAGTTTTTCTGCCAGGGCGATGGCCAGGCCGCTGTGGGTACCGGCACTGCCGGAGGCCAGCAGCACCCCGGCGAACTGCTCGCCGCAATGTTCGATCTGTTCGGCCAGCTCCAGGCCTGCGCGTACATACCCCAGGGCACCGAGGGCGTTGGAGCCGCCAATCGGCACGATGTAGGGCTTGCGGCCACTGGCGTGCAGGCGCACGGCCAGGGCCTGCAGTTGTTCGTCGGCATTGTCGAGGTTATCGACCAGCTCGACCTTGGCGTCGAACAGCTCCAGCAACAGGCGGTTGCCGTTGTGCTGGTAGTTGAGTGAATCGGTACCGATCGGGTTTTCCAGCAAGGCTACGCAGGCCAGGCCCAGTTGCGCGGCCAGCGCCGCGGTCTGGCGCACATGGTTGGACTGGATGGCGCCTGCGGTGACCAGGGTGTCGGCGCCCTTGGCCAGGGCATCGGCGGCCAGGTATTCGAGCTTGCGTAGTTTGTTGCCGCCCAGCGCCAACGGCGTGCAGTCGTCGCGTTTGACGTAGATGTCGCGGCCGGCCCAGGCTGACAGCCGATGCAGTTTTTCCAGCGCGGTGGGGGCGCCAAGCAGGTCCAGACGATTGAAGCGGGCAAGCTGTCGGTCGATCATGGGGTCACGTCGGCTAGGTAAAATTCGACTATAGGCAGCCTCGGGCAGGTGGGCAACTCCCGGGCTTATGCCGCCTTTATTGCATTCTGGAATAAAGGGTTATTTTTTCTGTCGCAAGAAATTGCCGTAAAGTAATCGGCACTTCGGCGGCACCACCATCCACCGACCGCCGCTGCAGCAGGAGAGGTAACCGTGAGCGACAACGCGCAAACAGGGCATTGGCAACTGCAAACCATCGTCGGCCAGTTGCGTGCCGCCCGCGACCAGTGGCGCAGCAGTAACGGGCGCAGCAGCGGCGAGCAGGGTGGCCGCGAGCTGCCGTCACGCGAGGCCATGCGCCATATTCTCGAGCAGTTGTGTGGTGCCCTGTTCCCCATGCGCCTGGGCCCGGTCGACCTGCGTGAAGAGAGCGAAGACTTCTATGTTGGCCATACCCTCGATGCCGCGCTGACCGCCTTGCTCGCCCAGGCGCGCCTGGAGCTGCGCTATGTGGCGCGCCACGGCAAGCAGGCCACGGCAGAAATCGACGCCACGGCGCTGCGCCTGATCCAGGACTTTGCTGCCGCCCTGCCAAGCCTGCGCAGCATCCTCGATACCGATGTGCTGGCCGCCTTCCATGGCGACCCGGCGGCGCGCAGCGTCGATGAAGTGCTGCTGTGCTACCCGGGCATCCTCGCGGTGATTCACCATCGCCTGGCCCACCATCTGTACCGCGCTGGCCTGCCGTTGCTGGCGCGGATCAGTTCGGAGCTGGCGCACTCGGCCACTGGCATCGACATTCATCCGGGGGCGCAGATCGGCCCGAGTTTTTTCATCGACCACGGTACCGGTGTGGTGATCGGCGAAACGGCGATCATCGGCGAGCGGGTACGCATCTACCAGGCTGTGACCCTGGGCGCCAAGCGCTTCCCGGCGGACGAGGACGGGCAGTTGCAGAAGGGCCATCCACGTCACCCGATTGTCGAGGACGACGTGGTGATTTATGCCGGCGCGACTATTCTGGGACGAATCACCATTGGCAAGGGTTCGACCATCGGCGGCAACGTCTGGCTGACCCGCAGCGTGGCGCCGGGCAGCAACCTGACCCAGGCCAATCTGCAGCACGATGACGGTACCCAGAAGTAGGCGATCCGAGGCTTGGCTTGCGGCAACGGGTCGCATCGCGACCCCCATCCATGTTTAACTTGAACGCTTGTTCAAGTTAAAACGGTGGTCCGCTGCCGGTGTTCAACAGGAGGAAACCCTTTGCTGAACCCGTTCAATCCAAGCTTCTCCCCCCTCGGCGAGGTGCACGACCTATGAGTGCACCCAGCTCCGAATCCAGCGGCAAGATCCGCATGAACCCGCCGGTTTTCTACTTCGCGGCGAGCTTTATCCTGATATTCGGCCTGGTGGTCATCAGCAACCCGCAAGCCGCTGGCGAGTGGCTGCTGGCGGCGCAGAACTGGGCGGCCAACACCGTTGGCTGGTACTACATGCTGGCGATGACCCTGTACCTGGTCTTCGTGGTGGTCACCGCCTTGTCTGGCTACGGCAAGATCAAGCTCGGTGCCGACCACGACGAGCCCGAGTTCAGCTACCTGTCCTGGGCCGGCATGCTGTTCGCCGCCGGCATCAGCATTACCCTGTTCTTCTTCTGCGTCTCCGAACCCCTGACCCACATGCTACAGCCGCCGCAAGGCGAGGCCGGTACGGTCGAGGCCGGGCGCCAGGCCATGCAGTTGCTGTTCCTGCACTGGGGCCTGCATGGCTGGGGGGTGTTCGCCTTTGTCGGCATGGCCCTGGCCTATTTCGCCTACCGCCATAACCTGCCGCTGGCCTTGCGTTCGGCGCTGTATCCGCTGATCGGCAAGCGCATCAACGGCCCGATCGGCTATGCCGTCGACGGCTTCGGCATCATCGCCACGGTGTTCGGCCTGGGCGCCGACATGGGCTTTGGCGTGCTGCACCTGAACTCCGGCCTCGACTACCTGTTCGGCGTGCCCCACACCCAATGGGTGCAGGTGATCCTCATCACCCTGATGATGGGCGCGGCGGTCGCGGTGGCGGTTGCCGGGGTCGAGAAGGGCGTGCGGGTGATGTCCGACATCAACATGTTCCTGGCCTGCGCGCTGCTGCTGTTCGTGCTGTTCGCCGGCCCTACCCAGCACCTGTTCAACACCCTGATCCAGAACCTCGGTGACTATCTTGGCGCCTTGCCGCGCAAGAGCTTTGACGTTTATGCCTACAACCAGGCCAATGAGTGGCTGGGCGGCTGGACGGTGTTCTACTGGGCCTGGTGGATTGCCTGGGCGCCGTTTGTCGGCCTGTTCATCGCGCGGATTTCCCGCGGCCGGACCATCCGCGAGTTCGTCTTCGGCGTGCTGCTGATTCCGCTGGGCTTCACCCTGGCGTGGATGTCGATCTTCGGTAACAGCGCGCTGTTCCAGGTGCTCGAGCACGGCATGACCGCGCTGGGCCAGTCGGCTCTCGACAACCCGTCGATGACCCTCTACCTGTTGCTGGAAACCTACCCGTGGAGCAAGGCGGTGATCGCCGTCACGGTGTTCATCAGCTTCGTGTTCTTCGTGACCTCGGCAGACTCCAGCACCGTGGTGCTCTCGACCCTCTCCGCCCGTGGCGGCAACGCCGATGAAGACGGGCCGAACTGGCTGCGGGTGTTCTGGGGCGCGATGACCGCACTGGTGACCAGCGGTTTGCTGTTCGCCGGCAGTATCGATTCGCTGAAATCGGCGGTAGTGCTCACCTCGCTGCCGTTCTCGGTGATCTTGTTGCTGATGATGTGGGGCCTGCACAAGGCGTTTTATCTGGAGTCGCAACGACAGATCGCCCAGTTGCATTCGCTGGCGCCGTTCGCCAATTCGCGGCGCGGCCGCGGTGGCTGGCGTCAGCGCCTGAGCCAGGCCGTGCACTTCCCGTCACGCGACGAGGTGTACCGCTTCATGGACGACGTGGTGCGCCCGGCGATTGCCGAGGTGACCGAGGTGTTTAGCGAGAAGGGCCTGCACGTCATCACCCAGGAAGACCCGAGCCACGACAACGTCAGCTTGAAGATCGGCCATGGCGAAGAGCAGCCGTTCATTTACCAGGTGCAGATGCGCGGTTACTTCACGCCGTCATTTGCCTTGGGCGGCCTGGGAACCCAGGAGCTGAAGAACCGTCGTTACTACCGCGCCGAGGTGCACCTGAGCGAGGGCAGCCAGGACTATGACCTGGTGGGCTACAGCAAGGAGCAGATCATCAACGACATTCTTGACCAGTACGAACGGCATATGCAGTTCTTGCATCTGGTGCGCTAAAAGCATCGCGGTCTTGCCCGCTCCCACAGTGTGGACTGCTGGGAGCGGGCAAGACCGCGATGGCTCTTAAAACGGCGCATCCCCGAGAATCGTCGCCCGGTGCATTACCCGCCGCGCCGGCCGGTAATCATCCACCGCGTAATGCTGGGTCACGCGGTTATCCCAGAACGCCACGTCGTTTTCCTCCCAGCGCCAGCGAATGGTGAACTCCGGGCGGGTCGCGTGGGCGAACAGCAGCTTGAGAATCGCCTCGCTTTCAGCCTCGCTCAGTTCGTTGATGCGGGTGGTGAAGCCCTCATTGACGAACAGTGCCTTGCGCTTGCTCACCGGGTGGGTACGGATTACCGGGTGCGACAGCGGCGGGTTGTTACGCCGTGCCGTTTCCCAGCGCGCCAGGTCCTCAGGGGTGGTGCCGAAACGCTCCAGCGGGAACGACTTGGTGAAATCATGGGTGGCGGTGAGGCCAGCCAACAGCTGCTGCAGCGGTGCCGACAGTGCCTCATAGGCAGCAATGCCACTGGCCCACAAGGTATCGCCACCGTAGGCCGGCAGTTGCTTGGCACTGAGCACCGCACCCAGTGCCGGGGTTGGCAGGAAGGTCACGTCGGTGTGCCAGATGGCGTTGTCGCGCACGTCGGTGACGGCGGTGTCGAGCACCAGCACCTGCGGGGTTTCCGGCACATTGGGGTAGATCGGGTGGATATGCAGGTCGCCAAAGCGCGCGGCGAAATCGGCCTGCTGCTGCGGGTTGATCGGCTGGTCGCGAAAGAACAGTACCTGGTGCTTGAGCAGCGCCTGTTCGATGGCGTCGCGTTGTTCTTTGTTGATTTCGCGGCTGAGGTCGATGCCGCTGATCTGGGCGCCGAGCGCCGGGCTCAGCGGGGTAATGGTCAGGCTCATGGTTGTTCTCTGTTCGTTTTCAATGGCTCTGGCCGTGCCAGGGCACCAGCTTGCGCTGCAGGGCGCGCAGGCCCATTTCCAGGGCGAAGGCAATCAAGGCGATCACCAGGATGCCCAGCACCACCACGTCGGTGACCAAAAACTGCGCCGCCGACTGCACCATGAAACCCAGGCCGCTGGTGGCGGCGATCAGCTCGGCGGCCACCAGGGTCGACCAGCCAACCCCCAGGCCAATGCGCACGCCGGTAAGAATGTCGGGCAGGGCGCTGGGCAAAATCACGTGGCGAATCAGCTGCCAACGGGTGGCGCCCAGCGACTGCGCCGCACGCAACTTGGTCGGGTCGACGGTGCGCACGCCAGTGGCGGTGGCAATGGCGATCGGGGCGAAGATCGCCAGGTAAATCAGCAGCACTTTCGACAACTCGCCGATACCGCACCAGATCACGATCAGCGGCAGGTAGGCCAGGGGCGGAATCGGCCGGTAGAACTCGATCAGCGGGTCGAGAATGCCGCGGGCGATACGGTTATGGCCGATGGCGATGCCGATCGGGATCGCCGTGACAATCGCCGCGCCGAGGGCCAGGCCGATACGTTGCAGGCTGGCGCCCAGGTGCTGCCACAGGGTGGATTCCATGTAGCCCTGGGTCAGCAGCAACCAGGCCTTGCCCAGCACCGCTTCCGGCGAGGGCAAAAAAAGTGGCTCGATCCATTCGGCGGCGGTCACCGCCCACCACAGCAGCAACAGCGTGGCCAGGGTCAGGCCGCTGATCCAGCGGGTGCTCAGGCTGCGCCGGGGTTTGCTCGGCGCAGTGTGGCTGGCGGTGCGTTTGCTCGCTACCGGGACATCCAGGCTGCTCATGCGGACTCCTGCCGCGTTGCGGCACTGCGTTGGGAGAACACCCGGGCCAGCACGTGCTCGCGGGTTTCGATAAAGCGCGGGTCGGACTTGATCGAACGGGCCGACTCGCCGGCGCTGTAGCGCTGGCCAAAGTCCAGTTGCAGGCGTTCGACGATCTGCCCGGGGTTCGGCGCCAGCAACACCAGTTCGGTGGCGAGGAACACCGCCTCTTCAATGTCGTGGGTAATCAGGAATACCGGCTTGGCGGTACGCTGCCAGACCTGCAACAGCAACTCCTGCATCTGTTCACGGGTAAAGGCATCCAGCGCGCCGAACGGCTCGTCCATCAGCAGAACCCGCGGATCGGCCGCCAGCGCCCGGGCCAGGCCCACGCGCTGCTTCTGGCCACCGGACAATTGCCAGATGCGCCGGTTGCCGAAGTCCGCCAGGTCGACCAGGGCGAGCATTTCGCGGGCCTTTTTCTCGCGGCTGGCGCGTGGCACGCCGGCCAGTTCCAGGCCGAAGGCGACGTTGGCCAGCACGTCTTGCCAGGGCAGTAGAGCATCATCCTGGAACACCACGCCGCGCTCGGCGCCCGGACCTTGTACCGGCTCGCCGTCGAGGGTGATACGGCCACTGCTGGGCGCCACGAAACCGGCAATCAGGTTGAGCAACGAGGTCTTGCCGCTGCCCGAAGGGCCGAGGGCCACCAGCAATTGCTGCGGGCCCAGGCTCAGGTTGATATCGGCCAGCACCGGCTCGGCCGCGCCGGGGTACTGTGCGCTGATGCGCTCCAGTTGTAACAGGGCCATGGTCTGCTCCGAGTCTCAGTTGGCGATGAATTTGGCGCTGACGTAAGGCGCGTAGTCCGGCAGCACCGCTTCGACCTTGCCTTGCTCCTTGAGGAAGGTGGCGGTGTCGGTGATTGCCTGGGTGGTCGGTGCACCGAGTGCTGCGACCTGGTCAGCGGCCAGCGGGAACACGTTGCCTTGCAGCAGGCCAGGGATGTCAGCCGCCTTGGCGCCGGAGAGCTTGACCAGCTTGTCGACGTTACTCTGGTTTGCCAGCCACGCTTGCGGGTCCTTGCGGTAGTCGGCGTAGGCATCCAGGGTGACCTTGGCGAAGGCCTTGACGATCTCCGGGTGCTTGGCGGCGAAGTCCTTGCGCACGATCCAGGCATCGAAAGTCGGCGCGCCTTTTTCGGCCAGCTCAGCGGAGGTGATCAGCACCTTGCCGTTTTCCTTGGCCACGCCCAGGGCCGGGTCCCAGACGTAGGTGGCGTCGATGTCGCCGCGCTTCCAGGCGGCGATGATTGCCGGTGGCGCGAGGTTGAGGATCTGTACCTTGGCCGGGTCGATGTTCCATTGCTTGAGTGCGGCCAGCAGGCTGTAGTGACCGGTGGAGACGAACGGCACGGCAATCTTCTTGCCGATCAGGTCCTGTGGCGAGTTGATGCCGGCGCCGTCGCGGGCGACCAGGGCTTCGGCTGCGCCGATCTGGGTGGCGATCAGGAAGGTTTCCACCGGCAGTTTGCGGGTCGCAGCGGCGGCCAGCGGGCTGGAGCCGAGGTAGCCGATCTGCACGTCGCCGGAGGCCACGGCGGTGATCACGTCGGCGCCGCTGTCGAATTTGCGCCAGTCGATATCGGCCTTGCTGGTTTTCTCGTAGGTGCCGTCGACCTGGGCGACTTTCGCCGGGTCGACGGTGGTCTGGTAGGCCACCGTCAGGTCGGCCGCCTGGGCAAACCAGCTGGTGCCGGCCAGGGTCAGGGCGGCGAACAGGCGCAGGGGAGCATGCAGGGTCATGGTTAACTCCTTGTCAGGCGGGCGATTGTGTTGGTGTGGGATAAGACTAGATGATCTAAGAAAGTTAAAATAAATAACTTTTTAGCATTAGCTTAGGAGCCAATTGATTTAAGGCGTGCGAAAGGGGGGAGTCATCGCGGGGCAAGCCCGCTCCAGCCTATAGGCGCCATCGGCCTGGGCGACAAAAGTGACGCTGGTCAAGGTCAGGGCGCAGAGGAAACGCAATGATGGCCTGGCCATGAGGGCTACTTTGTCGAAGGGGAAGGATCGACGAAGCTAAGCGATCTAAAAAACCGCTTTGAAATATCCTTTAGGAATTAGCTTATGTGCCGATAACGGCAGCGAAGAAAAATCTTGGGTGATATTCCGTAATAATCTGAAAAATTACGAAATAAGTCTTTTTGGATTTATAGGATTGTCATTATCCTTCACCCCCACCGCTGGTGCATTAGACCAAAGTAGTGAAATGAATAGTTACGATTGACTTGACGGTCACCCTTTGGTGCTAATCGCCCATCGACGTCGAGCGGGACACAAAGATCCTGCCGTAAGCGACACACAAGAATTAGAACGTAGAGGAGCAAAACATGTACAAGTCCACCTTGGCACTTGCCGTGGCCGTTGGGGTTCTGGCCCAGCAGGCGGGTGCTGCCGGCTTCATCGAAGACAGCAAGGCAACACTGAAGCTGCGCAACTTCTATATCAACACCGACAACCGTAACCACGGTACCAACACCAGCACCAACTACCAGGAAGAATGGGGTCAGGGCTTCCAGGTCGATTACGCCTCGGGCTTCACCCAGGGCACCGTCGGCTTTGGTGTTGACGCTATTGCCCTGTTGGGCGTGCGGCTGGATTCGGGCAAGGGCCGTCATGGCAACCCGACCAGCGCCTCCTACGCCGGCTCGGTGTTCCCGACCGACAGCAGCGGTCGTGCAGTCGACGAATACTCCAGCCTGGGCCTGACCGCCAAGGCCAAGATTTCCCAGACCGAATTGCGCTACGGTACCCTGCTGCCGAAGCTGCCGGTCATTTCGTACAACGACGGTCGCCTGCTGCCGCAAACTTTCGAAGGTGGCCAGATCACCTCGAACGAGTTCAAGGACCTGACCCTGATCGGTGGTCAGATCGAGCACGTCAAAGGCCGTAACTCCAGCAACAACGAAGAAATGTCGATTGCTGGCGCCAACAACGCCCGTACCGGCAAGTTCAGCAACAAGTTCCTCTACGCCGGTGCCGACTACAAGGTCACCAAGGACCTGCTGCTGCAGTACTACTACGGCAACCTGGAAGACTTCTACAAACAGCACTTCCTCGGTGCGGTACACAACTGGGCAATTGGCCCGGGCGTGCTGAAGTCCGACTTCCGTTACTTCCACAGCACCGACGACGGCGCCAACAGCAACGATCCGGCCTACTTCACCAGCGGCTGGTACGGCAACGGCACCAAGGGCAAGGTTGATAACGATCTGTACAGCGCCCTGTTCCTCTACACCGTCCAGGGTCACACCTTCGGTGGCGGTTACCAGGTCTCCAGCGGCGACAGCGACTTCCCTTGGCTGAACCAGGGTGACGGCTCGTCCAACTACACCATCACCGACTCGCAGATCCAGAAGTTCGGCCGTGCCGGTGAGCGTACCTGGCAGGCTCGCTACTCTTACGATTTCGCCAAGGTCGGCCTGGCGGGCGCTACTGCCGGCGTCACCTACCTCAAAGGCGATAACATCGATTCAGCAATCGGTGACCGTACCGAGTGGGAACGTGATATCACCGTGGCCTACGTGGTACCGGAAGGCACCCTCAAGGGCCTGGGCATCATGTGGAAAAACGCCACCTGGCGCAGCGATATTGCCAACACCAAGGACCAGGACGAAAACCGTCTGATCCTCAGCTACTCCATCCCGCTGCTGTAAGGCGAGAAAAGCGCGCCCGCCCGGCCCTGTGCCGCGCGGGCGTTGTTTTGCCTGTTTTTTGATATTTCTGTTAGTTCTAAATAAATCAATATTTATTCTTTTTAATTTCAGCAGGAAGCAGGCACAGTGAAGCCATAACGAACCCAGCCAAGGAGCCGCACCATGAGCCTCAGACTCGGCGATATCGCCCCCGACTTCGAACAGGATTCCAGCGCCGGCAAGATCCGCTTCCACGAATGGCTGGGCGACAGCTGGGGCGTGCTGTTCTCCCACCCGGCCGACTTTACTCCGGTGTGCACCACCGAACTGGGTTTCACCGCCAAGCTCAAGGAGCAGTTCGCCGAGCGCGGGGTCAAGGCCATTGCCCTGTCGGTGGACCCGGTCGATTCGCACCACCGCTGGATCGAAGACATCAACGAAACCCAGAACACTGTCGTCAACTTCCCGATCCTGGCTGATGCCGATCGCAAGGTTTCCGACCTCTACGACCTGATTCATCCCAATGCCAGCGACACCCTGACGGTGCGTTCCCTGTTCGTCATCGACCCGAACAAGAAGATCCGTCTGACCATCACCTACCCGGCCAGCACCGGGCGCAACTTCCACGAGATCTTGCGGGTAATCGATTCGCTGCAACTGACCGACAACCACAAGGTTGCCACCCCGGCCAACTGGCAGGACGGTGACGAAGTGGTGATCGTGCCATCGCTCAAGGATGAAGACGAAATCAAGCGCCGCTTTCCCAAGGGTTACCGGGCGGTCAAGCCATACCTGCGCCTGACCCCGCAACCCAATCGTTGATCTTTAGCCATAGCAGGGAACTCGGGCCGTTTACGGCCCTTTTTTTATTCCCCTGGAGGCCGGTAGGAGCGGGCTTGCCCCGCGATGCTCATATAGTTCCGTAAAGAATAAACAAATGAAAAAATATGATTTATAGATATATGTATCGAGCTGTTAAGGTCACTCCACTCCAGCGAGAACTGCAACTCGCGGCCCTCTAGAACACGATCAAGGATGCGCTCCAATGCTGGTTGTTTCTCTCGGTGGTAGTCCCAGTCTGCGTTCGCGCTCCGGCGTCCTGCTTGAGCGCAGCCGCCAGTGGCTGCAGGGCCAGGGCGTGGAAGTGGTGACATTCCAGGTGCGCGACTTTCCCGCCGAAGACCTGCTGCATGCACGCTTCGACAGCCCCAGGGTGCAGCATTTTCTGCAGTTGGTAGAGCAGGCCGACGGCTTGGTGGTTGCCACTCCGGTGTACAAGGCTTCGTTTGCCGGTGCGCTGAAAACCCTGCTCGACCTGCTGCCCGAACGCGCCCTGAACCACAAGGTGGTGCTGCCGATCGCAACCGGCGGCAGCATCGCCCACATGCTCGCTGTGGACTACGCGCTCAAGCCGGTACTGTCTGCGCTCAAGGCCCAGGAAACCCTGCAAGGCATCTTCGCCGACGACAGCCAGATCGCCTACGGCGAAGGCAGTGCCGCCGCGCAACTGGCGCCGGCGCTGGAGCAGCGCCTGCTGGAATCGCTCGAACTGTTCCACAGCGCCCTGGCGCGTCGACCCAAACCGGTTGCCCCGGGCGTGTTGAATGAACGTCTGCTCAGTGCTCGCTGGAGCATCTGAGGCTTACCACCCGTTACCTGTAATTCCCACCTTACTCGCCCGCCAACGGGCAAGCAGGTGCAGCCTGAACCCCAACAGCAAAGGAGAGCGCTATGCGCACTGTCATTTTGCGTCGTGGTCTGGTCGCTCTGTTTGCTGCGGCTGTGTCCTTCGGCGCCATTACTCAAGCCCAGGCTGAAAGCCTGCGTATCGGTTACCAGAAGTACGGCACCCTGGTGTTGCTCAAAGCCAAGGGCACGCTGGAAAAACGCCTTGCCGCCCAGGGCGTGCAGGTGCAATGGACTGAATTTCCCGGTGGCCCGCAACTGCTCGAAGGCCTGAACGTCGGCTCGATCGACTTCGGCGTCACCGGCGAGACGCCGCCGGTGTTCGCCCAGGCCGCTGGCGCCGACCTGCTGTATGTCGCCTACGAGCCGCCGGCGCCGCACAGCGAAGCGATCCTGGTGCCCAAGGGCTCGCCGATCCAGTCGGTGAAGGAACTCAAGGGCAAGAAAGTCGCGCTGAACAAAGGCTCCAACGTTCACTACCTGCTGGTCCGCGCCCTGGAAGACGCCGGCCTCAAGTACAGCGACATCCAGCCGGTGTTCCTGCCGCCCGCCGATGCCCGCGCCGCCTTCGAGCGCGGCAGCGTCGATGCCTGGGTGATCTGGGACCCGTACCAGGCGGCTGCCGAGCAGCAGCTGCAGGCGCGCACCCTGCGCGATGGCCAGGGCATCGTCGACAACCACCAGTTCTACCTGGCGACCAAGCCTTATGCGCAAAAGCACCCTGAAGTGATCAGCGCGCTGGTCGATGAAGTGCGCGCGGTGGGCGAGTGGTCCAAGGCCAACCCGCAGGAAGTCACTGACCAGGTCGCGCCGCTGCTCGGCCTGCCGGCCGACATCACCCTGACCTCGGTCAAGCGCCAGGGCTACGGCGCTGCCTTCCTGACCCCGCAAGTGATCGCTGCCCAGCAGAAGATCGCCGACACCTTCAAGACGCTCAAGCTGATTCCCAAACCCTTGAGCATCAAGGATGTGATCTGGACCCCGCCGGCCAAGGTCGCCAGCGCCCCTTGACGATTTGCCCGCGCCGGGGCGCCGCCCCGGTCTGCGCCACCCCTAGGAGACAACTCCAATGAGCCTCAACGTATTCTGGTTTCTTCCCACCCATGGCGACGGCCATTACCTTGGCACCGCCGAGGGCGCGCGCGCCGTCGATCACGGCTACCTGCAGCAGATTGCCCAGGCCGCCGACCGCCTCGGTTTTGGTGGCGTGTTGATTCCGACCGGGCGTTCCTGCGAGGACTCCTGGCTGGTTGCCGCGTCGCTGATCCCGGTAACCCAGCGCTTGAAGTTCCTGGTCGCGCTGCGCCCGGGGATCATCTCGCCGACCGTAGCGGCGCGTCAGGCGGCAACCCTGGATCGTCTTTCCGGTGGCCGTGCCTTGTTCAACCTGGTCACCGGCGGCGATCCGGAAGAGCTGTCCGGTGACGGCCTGTTCCTCAGCCATGAAGAGCGCTACCAGGCCTCGGTGGAATTTACCCGCATCTGGCGCCGGGTGCTGGAAGGCGAAACCGTCGACTACGACGGCCAGCACATCCAGGTCAAAGGCGCCAAGCTGCTCTATCCGCCGATCCAGCAGCCGCGTCCGCCGCTGTACTTTGGCGGCTCTTCAGAAGCGGCCCAGGACCTGGCAGCCGAGCAGGTCGAGCTGTACCTGACCTGGGGCGAGCCGCCTGCGGCGGTGGCCGAGAAGATCGAGCAAGTGCGCGCCAAGGCCGCCAAGCAAGGCCGCACGGTGCGCTTCGGCATCCGCCTGCACGTGATCGTGCGCGAAACCAACGCCGAAGCCTGGCAGGCCGCCGAGCGGCTGATCTCGCACCTGGACGACGACACCATCGCCCGCGCCCAGGCCTCGCTGGCACGCTTCGATTCGGTCGGCCAGCAACGCATGGCCGCGCTGCATGGCGGCAACCGCGACAACCTCGAAGTCAGCCCCAACCTCTGGGCCGGTGTCGGCCTGGTGCGCGGCGGTGCCGGCACGGCGCTGGTCGGCGACGGCCCGACTGTGGCCGAGCGGGTCAAGGAATACGCAGCATTGGGCATCGATACCTTCATCTTCTCCGGTTATCCACACCTGGAAGAGTCGTACCGGGTCGCCGAGCTGCTGTTCCCGCACCTGGACGTGGAGCGCCCGCAACTGCCGCAAAGCGGTGGCTACGTGAGCCCGTTCGGCGAGATGGTCGCCAACGACATCCTGCCTAAATCCTCGGCGCAGCGCTGAGGGCCGGGCCATGAGTCGTAAATCCACTCCCTGGCAGCAACGCCTGGCGCCCTGGGCGTTGCCGCTGCTGTTGTTGGCGGTCTGGCAACTGGCAGTCAGCGTCGGCTGGCTGTCGACGCGGATTTTGCCGGCGCCCAGCGCGGTATTAAGCGCTGGCGTCGAGCTGGTACGCAGCGGCGAGATCTGGACCCATCTGGCAATCAGTGGCTGGCGCGCCGCCGTCGGTTTTGTGATTGGCGGTGCCATCGGCCTGGCGCTGGGCTTTATCACCGGCCTGTCGAAATGGGGCGAACGCCTGCTCGACAGTTCGGTGCAGATGATCCGCAACGTACCTCACCTGGCGCTGATTCCGCTGGTGATCCTGTGGTTCGGCATCGACGAGTCGGCAAAGATTTTCCTGGTGGCCCTGGGCACTTTGTTCCCGATCTACCTGAACACCTACCACGGCATCCGCAACGTCGACCCGGCGCTGGTGGAAATGGCCCGCAGCTATGGTTTGTCCGGCTTCGAGTTGTTTCGCCAGGTGATTCTGCCCGGTGCCTTGCCGTCGATCCTGGTCGGCGTGCGCTTTGCCCTGGGCTTTATGTGGCTGACCCTGATCGTTGCCGAAACCATTTCGGCTAACGCCGGCATCGGCTACCTGGCAATGAACGCCCGCGAGTTCCTGCAAACCGATGTGGTGGTCCTGGCCATCGTTCTCTATGCCGTGCTCGGCAAGCTTGCCGATCTGGCCGCACGCGGCCTCGAGCGGGTCTGGCTGCGCTGGCATCCGGCCTATCAAGCGAGCAGGGGAGAGGGCGCATGACCATCCTCAAGGATCCACCACCACGGCTGCTGCGCGGGATTCCGCTGGCGGCGCAGAACCTGCAGAAGACCTTCGGCCAGCGCCAGGTACTGCGCGATATCGACCTGCACATTCCGGCCGGGCAGTTCGTCGCCATTGTCGGGCGCAGTGGCTGCGGCAAGAGCACCTTGCTGCGCTTGCTCGCCGGCCTCGACCAACCCAGTGGCGGCGAGTTGCTGGCAGGTTCCGCGCCGCTGCGCGAAGCCCAGGAAGACACCCGCCTGATGTTCCAGGAAGCGCGCCTGCTGCCGTGGAAGAAGGTTATCGACAACGTTGGCCTGGGCCTCTCGGGCAATTGGCGGCCACGGGCGCGGGAAGCGCTGGCAGCGGTCGGCCTGGCCGAGCGTGCCAATGAATGGCCGGCGGCCTTGTCGGGTGGCCAGAAGCAGCGCGTGGCCCTGGCCCGGGCACTGATTCACCAGCCACGCCTGTTGCTGCTCGATGAGCCGCTGGGGGCACTGGATGCCCTGACCCGGATCGAGATGCAGCAGTTGATCGAACGGCTGTGGCGCCAGCACGGCTTCACCGTGTTGCTGGTTACCCACGACGTCAGCGAGGCGGTGGCGGTAGCCGACCGGGTGATTCTCATCGAAGACGGCGAGGTGGGCCTGGACCTTATCGTCGACCTGCCACGCCCGCGGGTACGCGGCTCACACCGCCTGGCTGCACTGGAAACCGAAGTTCTCAACCGGGTTCTGTCGATTCCGGGCACACCGCCCGAGCCGGAACCTGTCGCACCTTTGCCGACGCAATTGCGTTGGGCTCTCTGACCTGTAAGGAACCAAGCAGATGACTATCAAAGCGATCAACGTACGCAACCAGTTCAAAGGCACCGTCAAAGAAATCCTCGAAGGCCCGGTATTGTCGGAAATCGACGTGCAGACCGCCTCGGGTATCGTCACCTCGGTGATCACCACCCGTTCAGTGCGTGAGCTGGAACTGACTATTGGCAGCGAGGTGATTGCCTTTGTGAAGTCGACCGAAGTGTCGATCGCCAAGCTCTGACTACCAGGGCAAGGCTTTGCCTTGCATCGCAGGCAAGCCAGCTCCCACAAGGTTCGGTGTATACAGTCCCTGTGGGAGCTGGCTTGCCAGCGATGAGGCCATCAGCGTTTCGGCAAGAAGGGCGGTAGGTACAAGCCCAGATACGCATCAAACACCCGCATCCCTTCCTCGGCCATGCGCGGCGTAATCTGCCCATGCAACTGCACCGAACGGGCATACACCCGGTCACCCAGTTCCATGGCCAGGGCAAACACATCGACATCTTCCGGTAACACCGGCAACTGGAAATGCGCGGCAAACAGCCTGTGCATCAGGTCGCCCAGCTCGATGTCGTGCTGGCGGTCAGCCTGGGTCACTTCGCTCAGGCCATGCTGGGCGAGAATCAATTGCCGGGCCGCGGCGTCTTCGTTGTAGATCACCAGCATGCGCTGCTCGACCAGGCGCGACAGGTCGTGCCAGGTGTTCAGCGCCGCTGAATCAATCGGTGCTTCAAGGCAGGCGCGAAAGGCGCCGTGCACGTCGGCGGTGAGTGCTTCAAGCAACGCCGGGACACTGGCGAAGAAGTGATACACCGACGACGGCGGAATCTGCGCGCGCTCGGCCACGCTGTAAATCGACAGGCTGGCCACCCCTTCGCTGGCCAGCAGCGTGCGCGCCGCCTCGAGGATCGAATCGATCCTCGCCTGGCTGCGGGCCCGGGGTTTGCGCGGGGTAGCAGTGCGGGTCATGTCAGTTGCTGATCGCCAGGATGCTCGCCTGGTAAGCGCTGACGAACAGGTCGAAATCAGCCTTGTCCTCTTCACGCTCAAGCTTAGCCTGGGCTTCCAGGGACTGGCGCGCTGCGCTTTCGAAACCTTGCTGCTGCTCGGCTGAAAGGGCCTGGGCGCGGAAGAACTCGGCATGCACCTGGCTTTGGCGCAAGGCGAAGCGGCTGAAGCTTTCCTTGTGCTCGGTCATGCTCGCCAGCACCTGCGCCGATGGCGTCAGGGCAGGGTCGCTGACCTTGGCTTTCTGCGCCTGCAGGGCCTTGGCGTGTTCGTCGCCGCCCTGGCTGCGGTCAAGCAGTTCGGCCAGTGGCGCGATGCGTTCGAGCAATTCATCGGCCCACTGCTTGAGTTCGACCGGCTGGCCGTCACGCTGCAGTTGCAGGCCCGGGCGGCGACCTTCCTTGACCACGCTGAGGAAGTTGCCGGTGCAGTTACCGCATTCCTGGTTGCCCAGCAGCGGGCTGTCTTCCAGGGCGCAGAACAGCAGGAAGGCGTCGAGGAAACGCGCTTGCGGCAGGTCGATACCGGTGGGCAGGAACGGGTTGATGTCCAGGCAGCGTACTTCGACGTACTGGATGCCACGGGCCATCAGCGCCTGGATCGGCCGCTCGCCGCTGTAGGTGACGCGCTTGGGGCGAATGTTGGAGTAGTACTCGTTTTCGATCTGCAGGATGTTGGTGTTCAGCTGAACCCACTCGCCATCCTTGTGCGTACCGATCTCGACATAGGGCGCGTACGGCGTGGCCACCGCCTTGCGCAGGCTGTCGGTGTAGCTGGCGAGGTTGTTGTAGCACGGCGTCAGGCCGGCCTGGGCGTTGCTCTGGTAACCCAGGTCGCTCATGCGCAGGCTGGTGGCGTAGGGCAGGTACAGGGTGTCGGCGTCGAACTGCTCAAGCTGGTGCGGGCGGCCACGCAAGAAGCCGGCATCCAGGGCCGGCGAGGCGCCGAACAGGTACATCAGCAGCCAGCTGTAGCGACGGAAGTTGCGGATCAGGGCGATGTAGGCCGACGACTGATAGTCGCGATCATCCGCCGTGCTGTGTTCCGCGGCGCGCAGCAGCGGCCAGAGGTTCTCTGGCAGCGAGAAATTGTAGTGAATCCCGGCGATGCACTGCATGGTGCGGCCGTAGCGCAGGGCCAGGCCCTTGCGGTAGACGTACTTGAGCTGACCGATGTTGGAGGTGCCGTACCAGGCGATCGGAATGTCTTCCTCGGCCGGCAGCGGGCAGGGCATCGACGGGCTCCAGAGGAACTCGTTGCCAAGCTTGGTGTAAGCGAAGCGGTGGATGTTCTCCAGGCTTTCGAGGGTCTGCGCCGGGTCCGCCAGGGCTGGGGTGATGAACTCCAGCAGCGACTCCGAGTAGTCCGTGGTGATCTGCTCGTGGGTCAACGCCGCGCCCAGGGCTTCGGGGTGCGGAGTCTGGGCCAGACGACCTTCCTCGGTCACACGCAGGCATTCACGCTCGATGCCGTGCAGGCACTGCTTGAGCAGGGAGAGGTTGTCGCCTTGGCCGAGCAGGCTCAGGCGGCGGTTGAGAAGTTCGCTCAAGATGGATTCCTTCACGCGTCAGTCGCCCCAATATGGGGGTAGAGATGACGGTCTACAAGGGTGGACAGAGGAACTGGCGTTGTCGCCTGGTTTTGGCCGGCTTTCGGCAGCGCCTGCGCTCTGCCGAAAGTACCGCAGTTTGGCCATTTGCGGCTAGAGGACGACGAAAGTCCCCTGTGCTTTTGCCACCAGTTTGTCGCCCTGGAGTACATCGGCGTCGACCACCAGCGTGCGCCGCCCGGCATGCAGCACCCGGGCGATGCACAGCACGTCACCTTCGCTGACCGCGCGCAGGTAGTTGATCTTGCATTCGAGGGTCACGCTCTGCTGGTCGAAACCATGGGAACTGGAGCAGGCCAGGCCCATGGTGGTGTCGACCAGGCTGAAGATTGCCCCGCCATGCAGCTTGCCGCCGCGGTTGCGCAGGTGCGGCTCCAGGGCCATGGCCACCTCGGCAACGCCGTTTTCCAGGCGTTGCAGACGGCAGCCGAGCAACTGGCTGAAGGCGCTGAAGACGACGTCGTCGGGAACCGTCATCACTTCTTCTTCAGCTGCTTGGCGTTGGCGAACAGCGAGGCCATGGCGTTGTTGGCCGGTGCCGGGGTTTCCTTGGCGCGGGCCGGGGCACTCTGTTGGCGCGGGGCCGAGCCCGGGCGGCTGCCACGGGCGCCGTCGATCTTCTCGCCCGGGGTGTCGCTCATGCGCATCGACAGGCCGACGCGTTTGCGCGGGATGTCGACTTCCATGACCTTGACCTTGACCACGTCGCCGGCCTTGACCGCTTCACGCGGGTCCTTGATGAACTTCTCCGACAGCGCCGAGATGTGCACCAGGCCATCCTGGTGTACGCCGATGTCGACGAAGGCACCGAAGTTGGTGACGTTGGTCACCACGCCTTCGAGGATCATCCCCAGTTGCAGGTCCTTGAGGTCTTCGACGCCTTCCTGGAACTCGGCGGTCTTGAACTCCGGGCGTGGGTCGCGGCCGGGTTTGTCCAGTTCCTGGAGGATGTCGGTGACCGTCGGCAGGCCGAAGGTTTCGTCGGTGAACTTCTTCGGGTCCAGGCGCTTGAGGAAGCCGCTGTCGCCGATCAGCGAACGGATGTCACGGTCGGTCTCGGCGGCAATGCGTTGCACCAGCGGGTAGGCTTCCGGGTGCACCGCCGAGGCGTCCAGCGGGTTGTCGCCGTTCATGACGCGCAGAAAGCCTGCGGCCTGTTCGAAGGTTTTTTCGCCCAGGCGGCTGACTTTCTTCAGCGCGGCGCGGGTCTTGAAGGCGCCGTTGGCGTCGCGGTGGGCGACGATGTTCTGTGCCAGGGTGCTGTTGAGGCCGGAGATGCGCGCCAGTAGTGCCACCGACGCGGTGTTGACGTCGACGCCGACGGCGTTCACGCAGTCCTCGACCACCGCATCCAGGCCACGGGCCAGTTTCAACTGCGAGACATCGTGCTGGTACTGGCCGACACCGATGGATTTCGGCTCGATCTTCACCAGTTCCGCCAGCGGGTCTTGCAGGCGGCGGGCGATCGACACAGCGCCACGGATCGACACGTCGAGGTCCGGGAACTCCTTGGCCGCCAGCTCCGAGGCCGAGTACACCGAAGCACCGGCTTCGGAGACCATGACCTTGGTCATTTTCAGGGCTGGATATTTTTTGATCAGTTCGGCGGCGAGCTTGTCGGTTTCGCGGCTGGCGGTGCCGTTACCGATGGCGATCAGCTCGACCGAGTGCTTGGCGCACAGCGCGGCGAGCACGGCGATGGTCTGGTCCCACTGGTTTTTTGGTACGTGCGGGTAGACGGTGGCGGTGTCCAGCAGCTTGCCGGTGGCATCGACCACGGCGACCTTGCAACCGGTGCGCAGGCCCGGGTCCAGGCCCAGGGTGGCGCGCGGGCCGGCCGGGGCGGCCAGCAGCAGGTCGTGCAGGTTATGGGCGAAGACGTTGATCGCCTCGCCTTCGGCGTTGTCGCGCAGCTCGCCGAACAGGTCGGTTTCAAGGTGGCTGTAGAGCTTGACCTTCCAGGTCCAGCGCACCACTTCGGCCAGCCATTTGTCGGCAGGACGGTTCTGATTTTGCAGGCCGAAACGCTCGGCGATCATTATTTCGCACGGGTGCAGGGTGCCCGGCAGTTCTTCGCCGACTTTCAGCGAAGCGGACAGCACGCCTTCGTTGCGGCCGCGGAAAATCGCCAGGGCGCGGTGCGACGGTACGCTCTTGAGCACTTCGTCGTGCTCGAAGTAGTCACGGAACTTCGCCCCTTCCTCTTCCTTGCCGGCCACCAGGCGGGCGCTGAGCACCGATTCCTGCTTGAGAAAGCTGCGCAGCTTGTCGAGCAGGCTGGCGTCTTCGGCAAAGCGCTCCATGAGGATGTACTTGGCACCTTCGAGGGCGGCTTTGACATCGGCCACGCCTTTTTCGGCGTCGACGAAACGCGCGGCTTCGGTTTCAGGGCTCAGTTGCGGGTCGCTCAGCAGGCCGTCGGCCAGCTCGCCGAGGCCGGCTTCCAGGGCGATCTGGCCCTTGGTGCGGCGCTTTTGCTTGTACGGCAGGTACAGGTCTTCGAGGCGGGTCTTGGTGTCGGCCAATTTGATTTCACGGGCCAGTTCCGGGGTCAGCTTGCCTTGCTCTTCGATGCTGGCAAGGATGCTGACACGCCGTTCGTCCAGCTCGCGCAGGTAGCGCAGGCGCTCTTCCAGGTGGCGCAGCTGGGTGTCATCCAGGCTACCGGTGACTTCTTTCCGGTAACGGGCGATAAAAGGCACGGTCGAACCTTCATCAAGTAGAGCCACGGCCGCTTCGACCTGTTGTGGGCGGACACCGAGTTCCTCGGCGATGCGGCTGTTGATGCTGTCCATAAAACCACCTGACAAATTGTGAATACAAAGGCCGCGGGCGGGCGCTGTAGAGCGCTTGTGGTCAATGCGGCGCTGGCTGAAAGCGGCGCATTATACCCAGCGCGTCCGGCTTGCGGTGATAGCAGCAGGCCAGTTGTCGGCCCGGCAATACTGGCACCCGGGGAAAAATCTGCTAACAATGCACACGGCACGGCCATTGATGGCTAAGCCATAATGCGTGCCGAGATTAGAGGAGCTACCCATGAGCAGCACTGCACAAACCGCCGAAGGCGACAAAATTCTCATCGTCGACGATGACCCGGGCCTGAGCAGCCTGCTGGAACGGTTCTTCACCAGCAAGGGTTATCGCGCCCGTGCAGTACCCAATACCGAACAGATGGACCGCCTGCTGGCCCGCGAGGTTTTCAACCTGGTGGTGCTCGACCTGATGCTGCCCGGCGAAGACGGCCTGACCGCCTGCCGCCGCCTGCGCGCCGCCAACAACCAGATCCCGATCATCATGCTCACCGCCAAGGGCGACGAGCTGAGCCGTATCAAGGGCCTGGAGCTGGGTGCCGACGACTACCTGGCCAAGCCGTTCAACCCCGACGAACTAATGGCCCGGGTCAAGGCCGTGCTGCGCCGCCAGGCTCCGGCAGTACCGGGTGCACCGGGCAGCGAGGACGAAACCGTCACCTTCGGCGACTACGCGCTGTCGCTGGCCACCCGCGAACTCAAGCGCGGCGAAGAAGTGCACATGCTCACCACCGGTGAGTTCGCCGTGCTCAAGGCGCTGGTCATGCACGCCCGCGAGCCGCTGACCCGCGACAAGCTGATGAACCTGGCCCGTGGCCGCGAGTGGGACGCCCTCGAGCGCTCCATCGACGTGCAGATCTCGCGCCTGCGCCGGATGATCGAGCCCGACCCGTCCAAGCCGCGTTATATCCAGACCGTCTGGGGCGTTGGTTATGTGTTTGTCCCGGATGGTAATGCCAGCAAGTGATGTTTCGTTTGCAGGAGTAGCTCACCGCCAGCAGGGCAGGCCTTCGGGATTGCCCTGTTTTTGCCTGTGCAGCGCTTTGCAAAGCCTGCGAGCCCCGCTCGTTCCCGCATAGTGTGTAGCCGTTGTCGATGAAAACGCCCCTGTGGTTCCCGCAAAGCTTCTTCGCCCGCACCCTCTGGCTGGTGCTGATCGTCGTGCTGTTCTCCAAGGCCCTGACCCTGGTGTACCTGCTGATGAACGAGGACGTGCTGGTCGACCGCCAATACAGCCATGGCGTGGCCCTGACCCTGCGCGCCTACTGGGCTGCCGATGAGTCCGATCGCGACAAGATCGCCGAGGCGGCGGGGCTGATCCGGGTGGTTGGCTCCGGGGTGCCCGAGGGTGAGCAGCACTGGCCGTACAGCGAAATCTACCAGCGCCAGATGCAGGCCGAACTTGGCGCCGACACCGAGGTGCGCCTGCGTGTACATGCGCCGCCGGCCTTGTGGGTACGGGCGCCGAGCCTGGGCGATGGCTGGCTGAAGGTGCCGCTGTATCCGCATCCGCTGCGTGGGCAGAAGATCTGGAGCGTGCTTGGCTGGTTCCTGGCCATCGGCCTGTTGTCGACCGCCTCGGCGTGGATTTTCGTGCGCCAGCTCAACCAGCCGCTCAAGCGTCTGGTGTTCGCCGCTCGGCAATTGGGCCAGGGGCGCAGCGTGCGCTTGCCGATCAGCGATACGCCGAGCGAAATGACCGAGGTGTACCGTGCCTTCAACCAGATGGCCGAGGATGTCGAACAGGCCGGGCGCGAGCGTGAACTGATGCTCGCCGGGGTCTCCCATGACCTGCGCACACCGCTGACGCGCCTGCGCCTGTCGTTGTCGTTGCTGGCCAACGAAAGCGACCTGACCGACGACATGGTTCGCGATATCGAAGACATGGACGCGATTCTCGACCAGTTTTTGGCGTTCATCCGCGATGGTCGCGATGAGCCGGTCGAAGAGGTCGATTTCAGTGAACTGGTGCGTGAGGTGGTGGCGCCGTTCAACCAGCCCGAGGAACAGGTGCGCCTGTGCCTGGAGCCGATCCCGCCGTTCCCGCTGCGCCGGGTGTCGCTCAAGCGCTTGCTCAACAACCTGATCGGCAATGCCCTGTACCACGCCGGCAAGGGCGTCGAAGTGGCGGCCTATGTGTCTGGCGAGAATGGCGCGCCCTACGTGGTACTGAGCGTGCTCGACCGCGGCGCCGGGATCGACCCGGGCGAGCTGGAGGGCATCTTCAACCCGTTCATCCGCGGCGACCGTGCCCGTAGCGGCAAGGGCACCGGGCTGGGCCTGGCGATCGTCAAGCGGATCGCCGCCCAGCACGGTGGCAACGTGCAGTTGCGCAACCGTTCAGGCGGCGGCCTGGAGGCGCGGGTGCGGCTGCCGCTGGGGCTGATGCTGCCGCGCGACGCTGTTTAGCCTTTGCCCTTGGTGCGGGTCAGGTTCGGCCCGCCGTTCTTCTCCAGGTGTTCGATGATCATCCCGGCGACGTTCTTGCCGGTGGTGACTTCGATGCCTTCCAGGCCAGGCGAGGAGTTCACCTCCATCACCAGCGGGCCGTGATTGGAGCGCAGGATATCCACACCGGCCACGCTCAGGCCCATGACCTTGGCGGCGCGGATGGCGGTCATGCGCTCTTCCGGGGTGATTTTGATCAGGCTGGCGCTGCCGCCGCGGTGCAGGTTGGAGCGAAACTCACCGGGCTTGGCCTGGCGCTTCATCGAGGCGATGACCTTGTCGCCGACCACGAAACAGCGGATGTCGGCGCCACCGGCTTCCTTGATGTATTCCTGGACCATGATGTTCTGCTTCAGGCCCATGAAGGCTTCGATCACCGACTCGGCTGCCTTGGTGGTTTCGCACAACACCACGCCGATGCCCTGGGTGCCTTCGAGCACCTTGATCACCAGCGGCGCGCCATTGACCATCTGGATCAGGTCGGGGATGTCGTCCGGCGAGTGGGCAAAACCGGTGACCGGCAGGCCGATACCCCGGCGCGACAACAGCTGCAGCGAGCGCAGCTTGTCCCGCGAGCGGGCGATGGCCACCGACTCGTTGAGCGGGAACACCCCCATCATTTCGAACTGGCGCAGCACCGCGCAGCCGTAGAAGGTCACCGAAGCGCCGATTCGTGGGATCACCGCGTCGAAGTTTTCCAGCGGCTTGCCGCGGTAGTGGATCTGCGGCTTGTGGCTGGCAATGTTCATATAAGCGCGCAGGGTGTCGATCACAACCACCTCATGGCCTCGTTCGGTACCGGCTTCGACCAGGCGACGAGTGGAATACAGACGCGGGTTTCGCGACAGCACGGCGATCTTCATGCAACACCTGTGGAGGGAGTGATAGTGGCCGGGAATGCCGGCTTGTCCTGAACGTACTTGAGCCCCGGGTTGACCACCAGCTGGCCATGGATCAGGGCTTTGGAACCGAGCAACAGGCGATAGCGCATGGCCTTGCGGCAGGCCAGGGTGAATTCCACCTCCCACACCCGGTCACCCAGCGCCAAAGGCGTGCGGATCACGTAGCGGGTCTGGGCCTGGCCGTTGGAGCTCTTGATGGTTTTCATCGTCACCAGCGGCGCCTCGCAGCGCCGGTGACGCAGTTGTACCACCGAACCCAAATGGGCGTTGAAACGCACCCACTGCTCGCCATCGCGCTCGAAGGGTTCGACTTCGGTGGCGTGCAGGCTCGAGGTGCTGGCGCCGGTGTCGATCTTGGCCCGCAGGCCGGCCAGGCCGAGGTCCGGCAGGGCCACCCACTCGCGCAGGCCGATCACGGTCAAATGGTCAAATGTCTTCAAAATGCTCAACCAGCGTAGTAAGTCGTCAGGCACCAGGGCGGGCATGAACGACAGGTCGGTGAACTGTAAGCACGCCGCGTGTTTTTTGCATCCGCCAGATACGGTAGTACAGTTCCCTTTACGAAAATAAGTGGGGAAATGTCATGGCACAAAAGCCGGAAGAGGATGACAAGGTCCGTCTGGACAAATGGCTATGGGCGGCGCGCTTCTACAAGACCCGGGCGCTGGCCAAGGCGGCCATCGAAAGTGGCAAGGTGCATTGCCGGGGCGAGCGCTGCAAGCCGGGCAAGGAGCCGCGGTTGGGCGATGAGTTCGTCCTGCGTACCGGCTTTGAAGAGCGTACGGTGGTGGTCAAGGCGTTGTCGGTAGTGCGTCGCGGCGCGCCTGAAGCCCAGGCGCTGTACGAGGAAACCGCGCAGAGCATCGCCCGCCGTGAACAGGCTGCGGCGATGCGCAAGGCCGGTGCCCTGGGGGTCAGTACTGATGGCCGGCCCACCAAGAAACAGCGGCGCCAGCTGCATCAGTTGCATGACAGCGCCGGTTAAGCGCGCGGGTTGACCACATTCAGGCGCCCGAGCAGTGGCAGCCGCGCCATGAGCTCGAACAGCGGTGCGCTCAGGCGCATCAGGGTAGCGCTGGCCTTGGCGGCAAACGGGGTATAGCAGCTCCAGCCCAAGGCCAGTACCGCCATCAGCACGCCGCCGATGTAGTCGTCCTGGCCCCAGTGCGCGCCGGCCACCAGGCGTGGCAACATGAACAGCAGCGCCAGAGCCCAGACCAGCAATTGCTGTAGCAGCTTGCGGCTGAACAGGCTCATGAACATCGCCCAGATCAGCAGCACCGAGGCGTGATCGCCAGGGAAGCTCTGGCTGGAGCGGTCCTTGAGTTCCCAGCGTGCTTCAAGTTGCGGGTAGAAATCGCTGAGGTGAATGGCATCGCTGAACACCATCGACGGGCTGTTGTGCTGCCAGCCCATGGCGTTCATCCATTTCGAGAACAGCGCGCGGATCACCAGCAGCAGGACCAGGGTAGAGAAGAAGCCGAAGAAGGCCTGGCGCACCTGACTGGCCTTGAATACCCAGTCGCCACGGATCAGCAGGCTGAGGAGGATCAGGCCGACGACAATATCGAACGGGCGCAGGCTGCCGACGGTCCAGATGTAACGCCAGACGCTATTGTCGGCCAGTGGCCGGTTGAGCAGGTGAAACAGCCATTCGTCGAAAGTCAGGCAGATGATCTGGCCAACAGGCCACAACCAGAAACACAGTAGAGCAACGGGCAAAACCGTGCAGAGAATCAAGGGACCCCAAGCCCACCTTGCTTGGAACAGTGAAGAATTGTCCATAAACTACCTCTTTGCTGCGAACCACGAGTGCACCATTCTGGTGCTCTAGACTGGGCTTTATAGGCCCTTGAAATTATTTTGTCATCATTCAGAAAGCCAAAGCCCATGTCCGATTTGCCAGATACCGACTACACACAACGCTTCCTTTTCGACGACCGCGACGTTCGCGGTGAAATGGTCGGGCTGGAGCGCAGCTACGCCGAAGTGCTGGCCAAGCACCCTTATCCGCAGCCTGTGGCACAGCTGCTCGGCGAGCTGATGGCGGCAGCCGCGCTGCTGGTCGGTACGCTGAAGTTCGATGGCCTGCTGATCCTCCAGGCGCAGTCGAGCGGGCCGGTGCCCCTGCTGGCTATCGAGTGCACCAGCGAGCACGAAATTCGTGGCCTGGCCCGTTATGCGGCCGAGCAGATCAAGGATGATGCAACCCTCGCCGATCTGATGCCTGGCGGCCACCTGGTGCTGACCATCATTCCGGTCAACGGCCAGCGCTACCAGGGCACGGTGGAACTGGACGGCAAGGATCTGTCGGAATGCTTCACCAACTATTTTGTCATGTCCCAGCAGGTCAACACCTGCATCACCCTGGCCGCCGACGGCATTCGTGCCCGTGGTCTGCTGGTGCAGCAGCTGCCGGCCGACCGCCAGAAGGACATCGAGGAACGCGAGGAAAGCTGGAACCACGTCAAGGCGCTGGCCAATACCCTGAAGGCCGAGGAACTGCTGGGCCTGGACAACGAGACTGTGCTGCATCGGCTGTATCACGAGGATGCCGTGCGACTGTTCGATATCCAGCCGCTGCATTTTCGCTGCAGCTGCTCCCGTGAGCGCTCCGGCAATGCCCTGGTGAGCCTGGGCAAGCATGACGCGCTGGAGCTGATCAACGAGCATGGCGGCCAGATCGAAGTCGATTGCCAGTTCTGCAATCAGCGCTACCAATTTGATGCCGCCGATATCGAGCAATTGTTCGCCGGTGGCGGTGTAGACACACCGTCAGATACTCGTCACTAAAACGTTTCACCACAGGTAAATCTCCTGTCTAACGCCGGAAACACGCCGTTCTGACAGGAGGGCCCTACTTTTTTTGGGCGTTTCTGGCATAATCCGGCCACTTTTTTCGCTGTAGTAGTTTTCAAAGCTCTACTACAAAACGTTTGGAGCACTCGGCCGCAGGCCGGATGGGGAATCTCATGACGCAAGCCAACAACACCGTCTACACCGACCTGAGCGTCGATGAGCTGGTAAAAGAAGCGCTGAACCGCGGTGAAGGCGAGCTGGCCGATACTGGCGCGCTGGTCGTGAAAACCGGTCACCGTACCGGTCGTTCGCCGGTGGATCGTTTCATCGTCGAAGAGCCGTCCACTCAGGACGCCATCGCCTGGGGCCCGATCAACCGCAAGTTCCCGGCCGACAAGTTCGATGCCCTGTGGGACCGCGTCGAGGCGTTCAACAACGCCCAGGATCACTTCGTTTCCTACGTTCACGTAGGCGCGGCTGCCGATCACTACCTGCCAGTGAAGATGACCACCCAGACTGCCTGGCAGAACCTGTTCGGTCGTTGCCTGTTCATCAATCCTGAACAGTACAACCCTGCTGGCCGTGATCAGTGGCAAGTGCTCAACGTTGCCAACTTCGAGTGCGTGCCTGAGCGTGACGGCACCAACTCCGATGGTTGCGTGATCCTCAACTTCGCCCAGAAGAAAGTCCTGATCGCCGGCATGCGTTACGCCGGTGAAATGAAAAAGGCCATGTTCTCGGTACAGAACTTCCTGCTGCCGGCTGCCGACGTGCTGCCAATGCACTGCGCTGCCAACATCGGCGAAGAGGGCGATGTGACCCTGTTCTTCGGTCTGTCGGGCACCGGCAAGACCACCCTGTCGGCTGACGAAAGCCGCTACCTGATCGGCGACGACGAGCACGGTTGGGGCGAAGGCGTTGTCTTCAACATCGAAGGTGGCTGCTACGCCAAGTGCATCGACTTGTCCGAGAAGAACGAGCCGGTCATCTGGAAAGCCATCAAGCACGGCGCAGTACTGGAAAACGTCGTCATCGACGATGCCAAGCACGCCGACTACACCGATGTCAGCCTGACCCAGAACAGCCGCGCCGCCTACCCGCTGGAGCACGTTGCCAAGCGTTCCGAGAAGAACCTCGGTGGCGAGCCTAACGCGGTCATCTTCCTGACCTGCGACCTGACCGGCGTGCTGCCGCCAGTGTCGATCCTCAACGAAGAACAAGCGGCCTACCACTTCCTGTCCGGCTACACCGCTCTGGTGGGCTCGACCGAAATGGGTTCGGGCAGCGGCATCAAGTCGACCTTCTCCACCTGCTTCGGCGCGCCGTTCTTCCCGCGTCCGGCTGGCGAATACGCAGAGCTGCTGATCAAGCGTATCCGCGGTTTCGGCTCCAAGGTCTACCTGGTCAACACCGGCTGGACCGGCGGTGGCTACGGTGTGGGCAAGCGCTTCAACATCCCGACCACCCGCGCGGTGATCGCAGCGATCCAGAGCGGCGCCCTGATCGGTAGCGAAACCGAGCACCTGGACACCATCAACCTCGACGTGCCACTGGCCGTACCGGGCGTTGAAACCAACCTGCTCAACCCACGCAACACCTGGGCTGACCAGGCTGCTTACGATGAAGCTGCAAAAGCCCTGGCTGGCCTGTTCATCGAAAACTTCAAGAAGTTCGAAGTGTCCGACGCCATCAAGGCTGCTGGCCCACAGCTGTAAGCTGAAGCCTGCGTAAACAAAAAGCCGCCCTCAGGGGCGGCTTTTTGTTTTCCGGTGCGATTGCCGCTTCCGGGTTGTCGGCTGCAATGTGGTCCATGATCAGTTCGCGGTCGCTCAGTGCCATGGCTCGCCACACCAGTCTCATCAATGCGAACGAGCTTTCAGCGCTGCGCGGCGCTCGGCGAACAAGCGGCGAGCTTCATCATCCTCGATTGACGGAGTAGTGTCCTGCAGGCTGGCTTCGACTTGTGCGCTGAACCAGGTTTCGTAGGCCGCCGCTTCATGTGCTGTTTTAAGGGCCTGGGCACGATCAGGTCTTTGATAGGTCTGGAGTGTCTCGGGGTCGTAGCTGGAAGTGTCGACCTTGAAGTAGTCAATGCCTAGCGCCTGGAGATAGCTCACCAGCGTCTCGAGTTTTTTGAACAACCGGACATTGCCACTGCGTTGTGCAGTGAGTATGTGCTCCTGGTCCCTGGCGGAGACTTGAACAGCCCAGCCCCCCGCTTGCGCGACTACATGCGTGGTGTTGATGCAGCCAATCTCGACCATCTTGCTGAGTTCGGCATGGTCCATGTTATGAGTTGGCATGGGTGAATGTCTCTGCTTCATAAGGTCGATCCATGCTATGCAATCTATAGTTGATTGCAACTATAGGGCTTCTGAAGTGTTTGTGGGAAGCTTCGCACTCTTCCACAAGTGTCTCAGGTCCCTCATGTCCGAACTCCCACAACGCCAAGCCTTCCGCCATCTGCACCCGATCCTCAGCCGCTGGCAGGACAGCGACCTCAATGGTCATATCGCCGGTGCCACGGTTTACGCCTACTTCGACACTGCGATCCAGGCGTACCTGCTGCAACAGGCCGGGCTGGATTTGCAGGAAGGCGAGGTGGCCGGGTTCGTGGTCAGTTCGGCGGCGGATTTTTTCGCCTTGCCGGCCTTCCCCGACACCCTTGAAGTCGGCCTGCGGGTGGCACGCCTGGCGGGCAGTTCGGTGGAGTACCAGTTGGCGTTGTTCCGGGTCGAGGACGGGCAGCCTTGCGCGGCCGGCAAGGTGGTGCAGGTGTTCGTCGAGCGCGAGTCAGGGCGGCCGGCGCAGTTGCCGGCCACGCTGCAGGCGGCACTGGAGCGCTTGCAAGGCTGAGACCGCTCAATCGTTGAGGCGGATGATGCCTTCGCGTACGGCAAACAGCACCAGGCCGGGTACATCGTGAATCTGCAGGCGATGCATGATCTGCGAGCGGTGCGCCTCGATAGTCTTCACGCTCAGGCCGAGGCCGTCGGCAATCGAGCGGGTCGACTCGCCGCGGGCAATCAAGCGCAGGATTTCCAGCTGGCGCGCAGTCAACTGCATCGTGGTGCTGCCGCTGGGACGCTTGCGGCTGTGCTTCACCGCCTGGCCAATGACCATCGGCAGCACCGCTGACGACAGGTACTGGCCGCCGTTTTTCAGCGCCTGCAGGGCTTGCTCCAGCTCCAGTACGGTGGCGCTCTTGAGCAGAAACCCGTGAGCACCCAGCTGCAGGCAACGCATGACGAAGTCCAGCTCCGAGCGCGACGAGAGCATCAATACATGGCTTGAGGGCACGCGCAAAAACAGCTCACGCAGGATCTGCTCGCTGTCGAGGGTGTCGGCGGTCATGTCCAGCAGGATGATGTCGGGCTTGAGCTTCTCGGCCAGGGCGACAGCGGTCATGCCGTCGCCTGCGTCACCGACTACGGCGTATTGTTTTTTTTGTTCGAGCAGCGCTCGCAGGCCCGCTCGAAAGAGCGGCGAGTCATCGGCAAGTAGTATTCGGCAAAGCATGGGTTCGAGCCTGTTTCGCAAAAGAAGAGGGGCGGCAGGTTTGCTCGGTCCGGATGAGCGCTGCCGCGCGGTGGCGCGATCAGTATCGGGGGCCTGCCGCAGGTCCCGACAGCGCCGGCCATCATAGGCGTTCGAACACCGAGGGCAGGATCGGCCGCAAGGGCAGGTCGAGGCCGTGGATGCTTTCGCTATGCCCGATCAGCAGCAGGCCACCCGGGCGCAGGCAGGCCAGCAGGCGATGAACCACGCGCTGCTTCTCATCCTGACTGAAATAGGTCAGCAAATTGCGCAGAAAAATCACATCGAACAGGCCCAGGTCGGTGGGCAGCGACTGGATCAGGTTGATCGGGCGAAACCGCAGGCGCTCGCGCAGGGACGCCACCATGCGCATGCGCCCGGCCATTTCGCCGACGCCGCACAAGCAGTAGCGTTGCAGCCAGCCTTCGGGAAAGTAACGGGCCTGGGCGACGTCATAGATGCCTTCGCCTGCCTGCTCGAGCAGGTTGCGGCTGACGTCGCTGGCCAGCACGCTCCAGTCGTCGTTCACGGCGTGTTCGTTGGCGACCATGGCCAGGCTGTAGGCTTCTTCGCCAGAGGCGCAGGCAGCGCTCCAGAGCCTTAACGGGCGGGGCATGTCGCGCAGCCACTGGGCGAGGAATTCGAAATGGCGATGTTCGCGGAAGAAGTAGCTGTCGCGGGCAACCAGCAGGTCGAGCACCCGCTGTTGTTCCTGCTGCTGATCAGGCTGTTCGACCAGATGCAGGTACTGTTCGAAGGAGGCCAGTTGCAGGTGCCGCAGGCGCTTTCCCAGGCGCGCTGCCACGGCGGCGCGGCGGTCGGCGGCGAGGAACACGCCGGTGCGCTGGCTGACCAGGGTGCGAAAGCGCAGGAACTGGGCTTCGCTCAGTAACGGAGGGCGGCTGCCGGCAGGCATCTCACACCCCTCGTGCACAGGGCAATCGGGCCGTCTTTGCGTGATAGCTGCGCATTCCCTGCGTCCATTGGCTGATTGGGAACGGCCGATGATAGCTACTGGCTATAACCGCCAGAATCGGGGTTGCCCCTAGGTCACAGGTGGCTGGCAAGCAGAAGGGAATTCAGGGCCTGCCGGGACTGGCCGGAAGATCGGCCTGCAGGGCTTGATCGGTAACGCGCGGGGTGATGCAGCGATCCCTGCCCATGGGGGCAGGGACTAGGAGTTTGGCTTAAGCCCGAAAGGCTTCAGCGGTGACGCCAGTGCTTTTTGTGCTTGCGGTGGCCGTAGTGGTGGCCACGGTCGTAGTAACGACGGTCGTCGTAGCCGCGACGGTAGCGACGGTCATCGCGCTCGTCTTCATCGGCCTTGTTGCCCATGTAGTTACCCAGCGCGCCGCCGGCACCACCGCCTGCGGCCGCACCGATATAGCTACCGGTGGTGCCGCCCATGCTGCGGCCGACCACGTTGCCGCCGGCTGCGCCCAGGGCACCACCGATTGCGGCTTCACCGCGCTGGCGCTTGTCGGCACCGACCGCACTGCCGGCTGCGCCGCCCAGGCCCGCACCGATTGCACCGCCGGTGCTGCCGCCGATCGACTGACCGACCACCGAGCCCAGTACCCCACCCAATGCGCCGCCAATACCGGCTTCGGTGGTGCCACCTGCCGAGGCAACGCCGCTGAGCAGGCCAAGAGACAACAACAGAATCGAGGAGTACTTCATCAAGAAAGCCTCATAGGGATGACGAGGCGATCCTGAGGCTGGGGAGGGGGGCTGGCAAACGAAATCCGACGAGTAACACGAGTTGTACACAATTTTCTAAGTTACTGTTTTCACTGTGAAACTTTATCGTTTTTCGCGTGTCTGAGCTTACTTGGAACGCGGCCCTGACAGTGATGTCAGGGCCTTTTTTGTGCCTGTTTGCCGCCGATTCTGTCAGAGGATCCGGGCGTTGTCGCTGGCAGGTTGCAACTGGATCGCGACGAACTTGGAGGTCGGCGTGTGGCTGCCATCGCCCACGCTCTCCAGCGGTACCAGCGGGTTGACCTCCGGATAGTAGGCCGCCGCCTGGCCGGCCGGAATATCGAAGGCCAGCAGGGTGAAGCCCTTGACCCGCCGCTCGCGACCATCGCTCCACAACGAGACGATATCGGCCTTGTCCCCGGGGTGGAAGCCCAGGCGGACGATGTCGGCCTCATTGGCGAACAGCACGTTGCGCTGGCCCTTGACCCCACGGTAGCGGTCATCCAGGCCATAGATGGTGGTGTTGTACTGATCGTGCGAGCGCATCGACTGCATGATCAGGTCCGGCACCTGGCCGCTGGCGCGCACACGCTCGTGCAGCAGGTCGTCCGGCAGGGCGTTGGCCTTGAAGTTGGCCCGGCCGCTGGCGGTCTTCCATTGCCGCTGGCCGGCGCTGTTACCCAGGTAGAAGCCGCCCGGGTTTTGCAGGCGCTGGTTGAAGTTGTCAAAGCCGGGGATGGTCTGGTCGATCAGGTCGCGGATGCGCCCGTAATCGGCGATCAGCCAGTTCCAGTCCACAGGCTTGGCACCGAGGGTGGCGTTGGCAATCCCGGCGATCACTGCAGGCTCTGAGCGCATTTGCCGCGACAGTGGCTGCAACTGGCCATTGGAGGCGTGGACCATGCTGAACGAGTCTTCCACCGTTACTGCCTGAGGGCCTTGGCCCTGCAGGTCGATATCGGTCCGGCCCAGGCACGGCAGAATCAGCGCCTGCTTGCCATGCAGCAGGTGGCTGCGGTTGAGCTTGGTGCTGATCTGCACGGTCAGCGCGCAGTTGCGCAGGGCCTGGGCGGTGCGTACGGTGTCCGGGGTGGCTTGGGCGAAGTTGCCGCCCAGGGCAATAAACACCTTGGCCTGGCCGTCGGCCATGGCGCGGATCGCCTCGACGGTGTTGTGGCCATTGTGGCGCGGTACCTTGAAGCCGAAGCGGCGCTCCAGGGCGTCGAGCAGGGCCACCGGCGGCCGTTCGTTGATGCCCATGGTGCGGTCGCCCTGCACGTTGCTGTGGCCACGCACCGGGCACAGGCCGGCACCGGGAACGCCGAGGTTACCGCGCAGCAGCATCAGGTTGGCGATTTCCTGGATGGTCGCCACCGAATGGCGATGCTGGGTGATGCCCATGGCCCAGCACATGATGACCTTCTTGGCCTTGCAGTACATGCGCGCGGCTTGCTTGATCTCGGCCAGGGTCAGGCCCGACTGCGCGGTGATCTGCTCCCAGGAGGTGGCGTCGACCGCGGCCAGGTAGCCCAGTACGTCCTGGGTGTGCTGGTTGAGAAAGTCGTGATCGAAAATTGCCGGGGCACCGCTGGCCTGGGCTTCACGCTCCCACTGCAATAGGAACTTGGCCATGCCGCGCAGCACCGCCATGTCGCCGCCCAGGGCTGGGCGGAAGTAGGCGGTGTTGGTCGGGCGGTCGCCGTTGGTGAGCATCTCCAGCGGGTGCTGCGGGTGCTGGAAACGTTCCAGGCCGCGTTCTTTCAGCGGGTTGACGCAGACCACCTGGGCGCCGCGCTTGACCGCTTCGCGCAGCGGTTCGAGCATGCGCGGATGGTTGGTGCCGGGGTTCTGGCCCCAGACGAAGATCGCGTCGGCATGTTCGAAATCGTCGAAAGTCACCGTGCCTTTACCGACCCCGACACTCTGCCCAAGCGCCACGCCGCTGGCCTCGTGGCACATGTTCGAGCAGTCGGGGAAGTTGTTGGTGCCGTAGGCGCGCACAAACAGTTGGTACAGGTAGGCCGCCTCGTTGCTGGCCCGGCCAGAGGTATAGAACTCGGCCTGGTCCGGGCTTTCGAGCTGTTGCAGGTGTTCGGCGATCAGGGCGAAGGCGCCATCCCAGTCGATTGGTTGGTAGCGGTCGGTGCTGGCGTCGTAGACCATCGGTTCGGTCAGCCGGCCCTGGTATTCGAGCCAGTAGTCGCTCTGGGCCAGCAGCGAAGTGACGCTGTGGCGGGCGAAGAACGCGGCATCGACGCGGCGCTTGGTCGCTTCCCAGTTCACCGCCTTGGCGCCGTTTTCGCAGAACTTGACCATGCCGCTTTCCGGCGAGTCGCCCCAGGCGCAGCCAGGGCAGTCGAAGCCGCCGTTCTGGTTGGTCTTGAGCAGCGCGCGGATGTTCTTCAGGGCATTGTCGCTGCCGATCCAGGCCTGGGCCACGCTGCGCAGCGCGCCCCAGCCGCCAGCGGCGCCGTGGTAGGGTTTGTAGCGGGGCACAGGCTTGTGGTCGGCTTGGTGATGCAGGCTCACGTTCGGTTCTCCCGCACGGGGCTGAACACCCGTGGTGCGCTGTGTTTGGGCAGGTGAATAAGGTTGAGGTTGTGCCGCCGTGCCCACTGCAGGGCCAGGCCGGTAGGCGAGGACAGGCTGACCAGGGTCTGGATGCCGGCGCGCAGCACCTTCTGGATCAACTCCAGGCTGCAGCGGCTGGTGACGATCGCCAGGCCGCCGTCGAGGCTGATGTGCTGGCGCACCAGGGCACCGATCAACTTGTCGAGGGCGTTGTGCCGGCCGATGTCTTCGCGGCCCAGGAGGATCTCGCCCTGGTTGTTCATGAACAGTGCCGCATGCACCGCGCCGCAGTGCTGGCCCAGGGGCTGGAAGGCATCCATGCGCTGGCGCAGGCCGGCCAGCCATTGCGCGGGTGGCAGCGGAGCACCGGGCAGCACGGCAAGGTCGGGCAGCGCCTGCTCCACCGCCTCAACACCGCACAGGCCACAGCCACTGGTGCCGGCCAGTTGCCGGCGCTGGGTCTTGAGGTTCCAGAAGGCGCGGTTGGCAATCTCGACTTCGGCATGCACGGCAGAACCGTTGCCGGTGAACTTGACGTCGTAGATCTCGTTGGCCGAAGCGATGATGCCGCTGCCGATGCTGAAACCGACGATAAAGTCTTCAAGGTCCGTGGGGCTGACCAGCATCACGGCCTGGCTGATGCCGTTATAGGCGATCGCCAGCGCGACTTCCTCGGCCAGTGCGGTATGGGCCTGGCTGTCGTCGTCAAGGTGGCAGTAGTCGTAGGTGTTGCTGGCCGCGGGCGCAGTCACAAGCGGGGTGGACGCCGCACAGGCCGGGGGTTTAGTGCTCATCAGCAGAGGTACCGGCGGCTGTTCAGCTTTAAGCCTAGGCTTGCGCTCGGGTATCGTCTAATCGCTAATGCTGATGCTTTGATAGACGGCGTCGATCAAGCCTCGCCGCGCAGCGCTTGATATTCGCCCAGGCACACCTCGGCCAGGGCCGAGCGCGGCGCCGTGCGGCGCATGATCAGGCCCAATGGTGCCAGGGTGCAGGCCTGTTCGATCGGTTGCAGGCGCAGCCGTTCGGTGAGCACTTCCAGCCCTGCCGCCAACGGCATGATCGCGCAGCACAGGCCGCCGCTGACGGCCTGGGCCAACTGATGGACGGCATCGGTCTGCAGCAACAGCTGCGGGGTCAGGCCGCGGCTGTGGAAGTTATGGTCGATCGACTGGCGAAAATGCATGCCGGCGGTGAGCAAGCCCAGCGGCAGTTCGGTCAGCTGTTGCCAGCTTAGGGGCTGCTCGTCGAAGCGGAAATGATCTGGATCATATAAAAGCCCCATGCGCGTCTCGCCCAGCGGCAGCGCCTGGAAGCGTTCGTGGTCGAGCCGGTCGAGGTATGACACGCCCAGGTCCAGCTGGTTGCTGGTCAGCTGTTCGAGGATCTGCTCGGAGCTCAGGGCGCTGAGTTCGAAGCGCAGTTCCGGGTGCTGCTGGTGCATGCGCCGTAACAATGGCAAGGGGTCGAAGCTCGACAACGGCACCACGCCCAGGCGCAGGGTACCGACCAGGTGGCCACGGCAGGCGGCCGCTTCGGCGTTCAGGCCATCGTAGGCGGCGATCACCGAGCGCGCCCAGGCCAGCACCCGCTCGCCCTGGGCGGTGAAACCCTCGAAGCGCTGGCCACGGTTGACCAGGGCCAGGTCCAGCTCTTGCTCCAGGTTGCGCAAGCGCATCGACAGGGTTGGCTGGGTCACGTGGCAGCGGGCGGCGGCCTGGCCGAAGTGGCGGGTTTCATCCAGGGCGATGAGGAATTTGAGTTGTTTGATGTCCATCGTCGCTCCACGGCGCAAAGCAGGCGAAGCATTCTAACCTGTCCTAGACTCCAGGCTCCGAGATTCATCACCAAGGAGAGCGGTATGAGCATTTTCAGTTTCGTCAAAGAAGCAGGCGAGAAACTTATCGACCTGTTGACCCCGGGTAATGCCAATGCCAGCGAGCAGTTGAAGGAGCATGTCTCCAAGGTAGGCTTGGGCAATCCGAACATTCAGACAACTGTCGAGGGCAGCAAGGTGACGGTCACCGGCGAGGTGGCGACCCAGGAAGAGAAGGAAAAAATCCTCCTGGCCCTGGGCAACATTGCAGGTGTGGAGTCGGTGGATGACCAGATCACCGTTACCGGCCCGGTTGTTGCGGCGGCCCGCTTCGTCGTGGTCAAGAAAGGCGACACCCTGAGCGCCATTTCCCTGGCCGTGTACGGCAATGCCAACCAGTACAACAAGATTTTTGAAGCCAACAAGCCGCTGCTCAGCCACCCGGACAAGATCTACCCGGGCCAGACCCTGCGCATCCCCGAGTAATCACAACCCTTCGAGCAACGCCCGGTAGTCTTCCACCGCGGCGAACTCTTCGGTATCCCGCGGCCCTTTGCGGCTATCGGGCTGGCGCACCGCAAGCAGGTGCGCCACGCCGAAGTCGCGGGCGCTGCGCAGGATCGACAAGGTGTCATCGATAAACAGGCTGCGTTGCGGGCTGAAGCCGATATCGGCCTGCAGGGCGCTCCAGAACTGCGGGTTCTCCTTGGGGTAGCCGTATTCATGGGAGCTGATCAGGCGCTCGAAGTAAGGCGCCAGCTCCACCCGCTCCAGTTTCAGCGACAGCGAATCGCGATGGGCGTTGGTGATCAAGATCACCCGCTTGCCGGCCTGTTTGATCGCCTGCAAAAAGGTGTCGGCATCCGGGCGCAGGGCGATCAGGTGGGCGGTCTCAAGCTTCAGCTCGCGCACCGGGAGGTTCAGCTCGCGGCTCCAGAAGTCCAGGCAGTACCAGTTCAGCGAGCCGGCGTGCTGCTCGAACAGCGGCTGCAGCTCGAGCTCGGCCATGGCCCGGCTGATGCCGTGCAGTTCGGCGTAGCGCTGGGGCAGCTGCTCGAGCCAGAAATGGTTGTCGAAGTGCAGGTCGAGCAGGGTGCCGTCCATGTCCAGCAGGACGGTATCGATGGTGGACCAGGCTAAAACGGGCATATGAAATTCTCGAACAGTCATTAGGCAGCGGCCGGGCAAGCCACGGTATAGTAACCCGTTCACGCCAAGGAGCCGCCCCATGCGCCAGAAACCCACCGTCCTCTCTCGCGAGATTGTCGCCAGCAGTCGCCTGTTTCGCGTCGAAGCCGTGCAATTGCGCTTTGCCAACGGCGCCGAGCGCACCTATGAGCGCCTGGTCGGGCGCGGCAACGGTTATGGCGCGGTGATGATCGTGGCGATGCTCGACGCCGAGCACGCGGTGCTGGTGGAGGAATACTGCGGCGGTACCGACGAGTACGAGCTGTCGTTGCCCAAGGGCCTGATCGAGCCGGGCGAAGACGTGCTGGCGGCGGCCGACCGAGAGCTCAAGGAAGAAGCAGGTTTCGGTGCCCGGCAACTGGAGCACCTGACCGAGCTTTCGCTGTCACCGGGTTACATGAGCCAGAAGATCCAGGTGGTGCTGGCCACCGACCTCTACGAGGAACGCCTGGAAGGCGATGAGCCCGAGCCGATGCGTGTCGACAAGATCAACCTGCGCGAGCTCTCGGCCCTGGCCCAGCATCCGCAGTTTTCCGAAGGCCGGGCCCTGGCGGCGCTGTACCTGGTGCGCGACTTGCTGAGCCAGCGTGGGGTGTTCCCGCTATGAACGATATTGAACTGATGCAGCACGTGGTGGAGCTGGCTCGCCAGGCGGGCAAGGCCATTTTGCCGTTCTGGCGTGCCGATGTGGCGGTGACGGCCAAAGCCGACGAATCGCCGGTCACCGCCGCCGACCTGGCTGCCCATGACGTCATTGCCGAGGGTTTGCGCGCCCTGGCGCCGCAGATCCCGGTGTTGTCGGAAGAGGACTGCGATATTCCCCTGGGCGAACGGCAAGGCTGGCAGCGCTGGTGGCTGGTCGATCCGCTGGATGGCACCAAGGAATTCATTGCCGGCACTGAAGAATTCACCGTCAACATCGCTCTCATCGAGCAAGGCCAGGTGGTGTTTGGCGTGGTGGCGATTCCCACCAACGGGCGTTGCTATTACGGCGGCAAGGGCTTCGGGGCCTGGCTGGCGGAAGCGGGCGGCGTGCCTAAGGCCATCAGCGTGCGCAACGCGCCGACTGCGGGTGAGCGATTTACCGTGGTTGCCAGCCGCCGGCACTCCAGCCCGCAACAGGAAGCCTTGCTGGCCGGCCTGAGCCAGTCGGTAGGGGAGCTGGAGCTGGCCAATATCGGCAGTTCGCTGAAGTTCTGCTTATTGGCTGAGGGCGTTGCCGATTGCTACCCGCGCCTGGCACCGACCTCGCAGTGGGACACCGCAGCAGCCCAGGGCGTGCTCGAAGGCGCCGGCGGCGAAGTGCTTGGCCTCGATGGCCAGGCCTTCGTCTACCCTGCGCGCGAGTCCTTGCTCAACCCGTTCTTCCTGGCCTTGCCGGCGGCCGCGCCGTGGCGCGACAAGCTGCTGCAACAAGCCCTAGCGGTGTAGCACGTACTGGCCGCTGAATAGCACGGCAGCCTCGCTGCTGCCGGCATTGCTGACCTGGGTGTGCAGGTTCAGCCGCGCCCGGCCCCGGCGCTGATAGGTGGCGATGAAACGCTCCCAGACCTTCTCCTCCGGTGCCGCGCAGGTGGCGATGGCCGCGCCGGTGACCGGCAGCGGATAACTGATCTGGCCTTCCTGGATGACGATATGCCCGTCATCGACCCCCGCTTCGCGCAACCTCAGGTGCAGCCAGCCCCAACCGACCAGCACCGCCGCGCAGTACAGGCTGCCGCCGAACATGGTGCTCTTGTGGTTGACGTTGGCCTCCAGCGGTAGCTGCAGGCGCAGGCAATGCTGCTGCCAGTCGAGCACCTGCAGGCCCATTTGCCGGGTCAGCGGGATGTCGCTGTGCAGTACCGATTCGAGGTAGTGGCTGTCCGTGCTCATGGACGGTTGTCCTCCAGGTCATCGCTGTGATGGTTGTCGCCGAAGCTCAGGCCGTGTTTACGCAGCTTGTCGTGCAGGGTCTTGCGCGGGATGCCGAGGGCCTCGGCCAGGCTGCGTAGTGAACTGTGCGAGCGCGCCAGCTCCGCGGCGATCAGCGAGCGTTCGAACTGCTCGACCTGTTCGCTGAGGTTGCCGCTGCCGATGCTGGCCACGGGACCGTCGGCCGCAGGCGGCAGGTCACCGTCCAGGGCCAGTTCCAGGCCCAGGGCGAAGCGCTCGGCAGCGTTTTGCAGCTCACGGACGTTGCCCGGCCATTCATGGCGCAGCAGCAACGCCCGTTGCGCCGGTTGCAATGCCGGCACTGGCAGGCCGTGGCGCTCGCCGGCGGCGTGGGCAAAGTGTTGGAACAGCACCAGGATGTCTTCGCCGCGCTCGCGCAGCGGCGGAATGCGCAGTGGTGCGACGTTCAGGCGGTAATACAGGTCGGCGCGAAAGCGCCCCTGGTCAGCGGCCTGGCGCAGGTCTTCCTTGGTTGCGGCAATGATGCGGATATCCAGCGGGATCAACTGGTTGCCGCCCAGGCGCTCGACTACACGCTCCTGCAGCAGGCGCAGCAGCTTGACCTGGACATCCAGGCTCATGCTTTCGATTTCATCGAGGAACAACGTGCCGCCGTTGGCGAATTCGAATTTGCCGATGCGACGCTTCTGCGCGCCGGTGAAAGCCCCTGGCTCGTGGCCGAACAGCTCGCTCTCGACCACCGATTCGGCCAGGGCGCCGGCGTTGATGGCCACGAACGGGCCGTCGCGGCGGCTCGACAGGTCGTGCAGGGCGCGGGCCACCACCTCTTTGCCGGCGCCGGTTTCGCCAAGGATCAGCACATCGGCGCGGGTGCCGGCCAATGCGCCAATTTGCTCGCGCAGGCGCAGCATCGGCGCCGAGTGACCGACCAGGCGCGTGCTCAACTCCTGGCGATCGCTCAGGGCCAGGCGCAGGCTGCGGTTGTCCAGCACCAGGCGGCGCAGGGCCAGGGCGCGGCGCACACTGTCGAGCAGGGCATCGCTGGCGAAGGGTTTCTCCAGAAAGTCGTAGGCGCCGGCACGCATGGCCTGCACCGCCAGGGGTACGTCGCCGTGGCCGGTGATCAGCAGCACCGGCAGCTCCGGGTCCTGGGCGTGCAGTTGCTGCAGCAACTCGAGGCCGTCGATGCCAGGCATGCGGATATCGCTGACCACCACGCCCGGCCAGTCGCGCTCGATGCGCCCGGCCAGGCCCTGGGCGTCGCTCAGGGGCAGGATCTTCAGCCCGGCGAGGTCGAGGGTCTGGCTCAGCGCCTGGCGCAGGTGCGGGTCATCGTCGACCAGAATCACCTGCGTGCGGCTGTCGATGAGCGGCTCGGTCGTCATGCCGATGGGTCCTCCGAAGTGGGTAGGGTGGCGCCGGGCTTGGCGATGCGCAGTTGCAGGGTAAGCAGGGCGCCGCCTTCCGGGTGGTTGCCCAGCAGCAGCTCGCCGCCCAGCGCCCGCATCAAGGTATCGCAGATTGCCAGGCCCAGGCCAAGGCCCTGGGTGCGCGTCTTGGTGGTGAAAAACGGCTCGCGGGCGCGGGCCAGGGCCTGGCTGCTGAAGCCCGGACCGTTGTCGCGTATGTACAGGTAGACGTTGCCATCGCGCTGTTCGGCACTGAGCCAGAGTTTGCGCGGGTTGGCTTTTTCGGTCAGCGCGTCGAGGGCGTTGGCCAGCAGGTTGCCGAGCACCTGGCGCAAGCGGGTTTCGCCGGCCTGGACCCACAGGGTTGCCTCTGGCAGGTCGCGCACCAGTTCCACGGCCATTGCCCGCCGACGCTTGGCCAGCAGCGCCAGTGCATCGTCCAGCGCCGGCTGCAGGGCCACGCTTTCCGGGGCGTGGCGGTCGCGGCGGGCGAAGGCGCGCAGATGGGCGATGATCGAGGCCATGCGCCCGGTCAGTTCGCTGATCAGCTTGAGGTTGCTGCGGGCATCGTCGGTGCGCTGGTGATCGAGGAGGATCTCGGCGTTCTCGGCATAGCTGCGGATCGCCGCCAGCGGCTGGTTGAGTTCGTGGCTGATGCTTGCCGACATGGTGCCCAGTACCGACAACTTGCCGGCCTGCACCAGCTCGTCCTGGGCGCGCACCAGTTCTTGCTGGGCCTGTTCGCGTTCCAGCACTTCTTCCTTGAGGCGGCTGTTGAGGCCTTCGAGGTCGGCAGTGCGCTCGATCACGCGCTTTTCCAGCTCCTGGCGGCCGTGGGCTTCAAAGTCGATGCGGTCCATGTAGTGGCGGCGCCGCTGCATGATCAGGCCGAGCAGCAGCATTAGCACCAGCAAGGTGGCGCCGCCGATGGCCACCACCGTGCGTACCGAGCGGTCGATCAGCGTGCGCGGGGCGAGGATGCTGACCTGCCAGCCGGTCTCGTCGATGGCCTGGGTCTGGGTCAGCCAGGCCTTGGGGTCGAGGGTCAGCGGCTTGGGTGACTGGGTCGGGTAGGGCTGGATGGCAACGATGGCTTCGCGCTCGGCGTCGCTCAATGGCCGGGTGGCACGGAAGCGCCAGTCGGGGCGCGAGGTCAGGATCACCACGCCATTGTGGTCGGTCAGCAGCAGCTGCTCCGGGGTCTTGCCCCAAAGGGTTTCGGTATGGTCCAGATCGACCTTGACCACCAGCGCGCCGATCACCTGATCGCGGTCGCGCACCGCGGCGGCGAAGAAGTAACCACGCTTGGCCGAGGTAGTGCCCTGGCCGAAGAAGCGCCCCAGGCGCCCGGCAATGGCTTCGCTGAAATAAGGGCGGAAGGCAAAATTGCGGCCGATGAAACTGTCGTGCTTGTCCCAGTTGGAGGCCGCCAGGGTGTTGCCGTTGGCGTCCATCAGGTACATGACTTCGGCGCCGGTCTGGGTGGCGATGTCCTTGAGCAGGCGGTTGGCGTTGGTCAGGGTTTCCAGGCGCAGCGGGTCGGCCAGCACTGCGCGCAGGGCCGGCAGGTCGCCGAGGATCTGCGGCAGGGTTTCGTAACGGTGCAGGGTGCCGAGCAGGTTGGCGACGTAGAGGTCGAGGGTCTGGCGGTTCTGTCCGGCCAGTTCGTCCTGGTAGTAGCGCTCGGCGAGGTGCTGCAACGGCCACAGCAAGGGTGCCAGGCACACGGCAAGGATGGCCAGGCTGCGCCAGCGAGGGCGGCGGGGTACGGGTGGAGTTATGTTCATCGCAACTGCGCCAGAATGATCTGGCGCATTATGCGCTACTTCAGGCAGTCGATCAGCGCCTGCTGCCAGTGCGGCTGGCTGACGTGCCACTCGCGTTGCAGGCGGCTGCAATCGAGGCGCGAGTTCAGCGGGCGGCGAGCCGGGGTCGGATAGTCGCTGGAGGCGATTTGCAAAAGCTCGGCGCAGGGCAGGCCCTGGGCCTTGAGTTGCTCGCCAATGGCCTGGGCAAAACCGAACCACGAGGTCTCCCCTTGCGCGGTCAGGTGATAGACACCCCAGGCACCGGCCTGGCCAGCCTGCCAGCGTTCGATCAGGGCACGGGTGCTGTGGGCGATGGTGCCCGCCCAGGTCGGCGCGCCGATCTGGTCGGCGACGATGCGCAGCTCGGGCTTTTCCTGCAGCAGGCGCTGCATGGTCAGCAGGAAGTTGCGTCCGTGGCGTGAGTACACCCAGCTGGTACGCAGGATCAGATGCTGGCCACCTACCGCGGCAATCGCCTGTTCGCCGGCCAGCTTGCTGCGTCCGTAGACGCCGAGCGGGTTGGGCTCGTCGTCCTCGGTGTAAGGGGTGGCTTTGCTGCCATCGAACACGTAGTCGGTGGAGTAGTGGATCAGCGGGATGCCAAGCTTCGCGGCTTCTTCGGCAAAAATGCCGGGAGCCTGGGCGTTGATCGCAAAGGCCAGCTCCGGCTCGCTTTCGGCCTGATCCACCGCAGTGTGGGCCGCGGCGTTGATGATCAGGTCGGGCTTGAGCTGCTGCACCTGGCCACGGATGGCTTCGGGGTGCGCGAGGTCGAGCTGGTCACTGCCCAGCACCTGCAACTGCGCCAGGTCGCCCAGTTGCTGTTGCAGCGCCTGGGAAACCTGGCCGTTGCGGCCGGCGATAAGGATGCGCGGTTGGCTGTGCTTCACGGGAACAGGTCTGCCTCATGCAGGAACTTGCCGACCTGGTCCTTGGCTGAAAGCACCGGTGCGCTTTCAAGTTCCCAGTCGATCGCCAGGTCCGGGTCATCCCAGCGGATGCAGCGCTCGGCAGACGGCACATAGTAGTCAGTGGTCTTGTAGAGAAACTCGGCGAAGTCGCTCAGCACCAGAAAACCATGGGCAAAGCCCTTGGGAATCCACAACTGGCGATTGTTCTGGGCCGAAAGCCTGACACTGACCCAACGGCCAAAGGTCGGTGAGTGGCGGCGGATATCGACGGCCACATCCAGCACTTCGCCTGCAGTTACCCGCACAAGCTTGTCCTGGGTATGTTCAACCTGGTAATGCAAACCGCGCAGCACATTTTTTTGTGAGCCGGAATGATTGTCCTGAACAAAGTGGGCATCGATGCCTGTTGCTTCCTGGAACGAGCGCTCATTGAAGCTCTCGAAGAAAAAGCCTCGTTCATCACCGAAGACCTTCGGCTCGATCACAAGAACATCAGGCAGCGCGCTGGCTGTTACTTTCATTAACGTTTCCCTACGAGACCGAACAGGTACTGACCGTAGCCGGTCTTGCCGAACATCTTGCCTCGCTCCAGCAGATGCGCTTCATCGATCCAGCCCTGCTGGTACGCGATTTCTTCAAGGCAGGCGACCTTGAGGCCCTGACGGTGTTCGATGGTCTGCACGTATTGCGATGCTTCCAGGAGACTGTCGTGGGTGCCGGTGTCCAGCCAGGCGAAACCGCGCCCGAGCAACTGGACATTGAGGTCGCCGCGCTTGAGATAGGCGTTGTTGATGTCGGTGATTTCCAGCTCGCCGCGTGGCGAAGGTTTGACCGCCTTGGCGATCTCGACCACGTCGTTATCGTAGAAATACAGGCCTGTCACTGCGTAACTGGACTTGGGTTGTGCCGGTTTCTCTTCGATGGAAAGGGCGCGGCCTTCATCGTCGAATTCGACGACGCCGAAACGCTCCGGGTCCTTGACCCAGTAGCCGAACACGGTGGCACCGGCACCCTGCTGGGCTGCCTTGCGCAGCTGCGGAGTGAAGCCCTGACCGTGGAAAATGTTGTCGCCGAGGATCAGGCAGACCGAATCGTTGCCGATGAACTCTTCGCCGATCAGGAAGGCCTGCGCCAGGCCGTCCGGAGAGGGCTGCTCGGCATAGCTCATTTCGATACCGAACTGGCTGCCATCACCCAGCAGTTGCTTGTAGTGCGGAAGATCCTGCGGGGTGGAGATCAGCAGGATTTCGCGAATACCGGCCAGCATCAGTACCGAGATCGGGTAGTAGATCATCGGTTTGTCGTAGATCGGCAGCAGTTGCTTGGAAACACCCAGGGTGATGGGGTGCAGGCGGGTGCCGGAGCCGCCCGCCAGGACGATACCTTTGGTCATGCAATCAGATCCTTGAATTCGCTGGCGCCCAGGCGCTGGCCTTGATAACTGCCGTCTTGTACCCGCTGGCACCATTGCAGGTTGTCCAGGTACCACTGTACGGTCTTGCGCAGGCCGGTTTCGAAGGTTTCTTCGGGAACCCAGCCCAGTTCACGCTCGATCTTGCTGGCATCGATCGCGTAGCGCTGGTCATGGCCCGGGCGATCCTGAACGTAGGTGATCAGGTCGGCGTAGTTGGCAATGCCAGCCGGACGTTGTGGCGCCAGCTCTTCGAGCAGGGCACAGATGCCGCGTACGACGTCGATGTTCTTCTGCTCGTTGTGGCCGCCAATGTTGTAGGTCTCGCCAACTTCGCCTTCGGTTACCACCTTGAGCAGGGCGCGGGCATGGTCTTCGACGAACAGCCAGTCACGCACCTGCAGGCCGTTGCCATACACAGGCAACGGCTTGCCTGCCAGGGCATTGAGGATCACCAGTGGAATGAGTTTTTCCGGGAAGTGGAACGGCCCGTAGTTGTTCGAGCAGTTGGTGATCAGTACCGGCAGGCCATAGGTGCGCTGCCAGGCGCGGACCAGGTGGTCGGACGCAGCCTTGCTGGCGGAGTAGGGCGAGCTTGGTGCGTAAGGCGTGGTTTCGGTGAACAGGTCATCGACGCCATGCAGGTCGCCATACACTTCGTCGGTGGAAATGTGATGGAAGCGGAACGCCGTGCGCTCATCGGCCGGCAGGCTCAGCCAGTAGGCGCGAGTTGCCTCGAGCAGGCTGTAGGTGCCGACGATATTGGTCTGGATGAAGTCCGAAGGGCCGTCAATCGAGCGGTCGACATGCGACTCTGCCGCCAGGTGCATGATCGCATGTGGCTTGAAGCGCTCAAGCACAGCGCTAACGGTGGCCTGATCGACGATATCCGCCTGGACGAACTCATAGCGGGTGTCGGTCGCGATACTGGTCAGCGATTCCAGATTGCCTGCATAGGTCAGTTTGTCGAGGTTGAGCACTTCGTGCTCGGTATTGGTGATCAGGTGACGCACCAGCGCCGAGCCGATAAAGCCGGCCCCGCCGGTGATAAGAATTCGCATGTCGGACTGCCTTTCTTCCGTAACTGACATTGAACTTAGGGTGCACAGCTTGTGGCCGGGTGCAGGCAGGCGCAAGCAAAAAGCGCCGAACAGTCCTTCTTACCCGGGCTGCTCGATGAAACTGAGCAAATGTTGCGCAATTTTAGCCGTTATTCTTGCCAACCGGCACAAGCAGTGGCGATATAGGCAACAAAAAAATGAGGTCCCCTGCCCATGTCGCTCAGTACCCTGATCCATCGCTCCAGCCAGCCATGCCCTGAAGTCAGTGAACAGCAGGCCGCAACCCTGTTGCAGGAACACTTTGGCCTGAGCGGCTCATTGCGGGCATTGGGCAGCCAGCAGGACCTGAATTTTCTTGTCGATTCGGACCATGGGCGCTACGTGCTGAAGGTTTGCCATGGCGCCTATGCCGAGCAGGAACTGCAAGCCCAGCATGCCGCCCTCGGCTTCCTGCGCGATCAGGGGCTGCCAGTGCCTGCGGTGCAGGCTGCCCGATCCGGTGAGCAACTGCTGACGGTGACTGTCGACGGCCAACCGCTACGCGTGCGCCTGCTCGACTATATTGAAGGCCAGTCACTGACCCGCATCAAGCACATGGAGCCGCGCCTGGTAGCTGAACTCGGCCGCCTGTGCGCGCGGGTCGACCAGGCTCTGGCCAGTTTCACTCACCCGGGCCTTGAGCGCACATTGCAATGGGATCCGCGCCATGCCCAGGTGTTGATCGATCACCTGTTGCCGATACTGGATAACAACCCGCAGCAAGCCAGGGTAAAAGCCGCCGCAGATCAGGCCCGGGAACATCTGCAGCCGTTGATCGATGATCTGCCATCGCAAGCCGTGCACCTGGACATCACCGATGACAACGCCGTATGGGCGCGCGATGAGCAGCGCCAGTGGCAACTGCAGGGGGTCATCGATTTCGGCGACCTGATGCACACCTGGCGCATTGCAGATCTCTCGGTCACTTGCGCGGCCTTGCTGCACCACGCCGAAGGCGACCCCTTGCGCATATTGCCGGCGATCGAGGCTTATCATGCGCTCAATCCGCTGAACGCCGCTGAACTCAAAGCCTTGTGGCCTTTGGTGGTGGCTCGTGCTGCGGTGCTGGTACTGAGCAGCGAGCAGCAGGTGAGTATTGACCCTGGCAACAGCTACAGCCGGGACAATCTGGCCCATGAGTGGGAAATTTTCGACGTCGCCACCAGCGTGCCTTTCGAACTGATGCAGGCGGCGATTCTGCAAGTGACCGGGCATGAACTCCCTGCGCTGGCGCTAGAAAGCTCGGCGCCACTCCTGCCGGCCTCGGTGGCCGCCCAGGTGATTGGCGTGGATCTTGGTGTACTCAGCGAGCATTACCAGGCCGGCAACTGGGAGCAAGCCGGCATTGACCAGCGCTTGCTGGCCCGGCAGGGCAGTGCTTCAGGCGCTGCCAGCAGCCTGTATGGGCAGTACCGCCTGTCGCAGACCCACATCGACAATCCCGCGGAACCTGCGACGTGCGCCCTGCATGTCGAACTGCATCTGCCTTGCGCCACGGTGCTCCAGGCACCTTGGGCCGGGACCTGGCACCAATATGGCGAAGACAGTGGCTGCCTTGAGGGCAGTGAATGCAGCCTGTGGTTGCACGGGCTGGATCAGACGCCGGCCGACGGGCAGGCATTGGCCATCGGACAGTCTCTGGGCGCCACTGGCGCATTGTTGACGGTCCAGTTATGCCGGGTGGCCGGGTTGTATCCACCAGCTTTTGTCGTGCCTTCGCGGGCCCAGGCCTGGCAGGCATTGTGCCCCTCGCCGCAAGCCATCCTCGGCTTTGCCTGCGACGCCGAACCGCTGGTCGATGCCCAGGCTTTGCTGGCTCGGCGCGATGCCAGTTTCGCCCGCTCGCAAAAACACTATTACCAGCAGCCGCCGCATATCGAGCGCGGCTGGCGCAACTACTTGTTCGACATGCAGGGGCGGGCCTACCTGGACATGCTCAACAACGTTGCGGTGCTCGGCCACGGGCACCCGCGCATGGTCGCCGAGTCGGCGCGGCAATGGTCGTTGCTCAATACCAACTCGCGTTTTCATTATGCCGCCATCGCCGAATTCTCCGAGCGCTTGCTGGCCCTGGCACCGAGCGGCATGGACCGGGTATTTCTGGTCAACAGCGGCACCGAGGCCAACGATCTGGCGATCCGCCTGGCCTGGGCCTACAGCGGTGGGCGTGACCTGCTGAGCGTACTTGAGGCCTATCACGGCTGGTCGGTGGCCACCGATGCGATTTCCACCTCCATCGCCGACAACCCCCAGGCCTTGAGCACCCGGCCGGACTGGGTTCACCCGGTGATCGCGCCCAACACCTATCGCGGCGCCTACCGTGGCGCCGAGAGCGCCGCCGACTATCTGCGCGACGTCGATGCCAAGCTCGATGCGCTGGCTGCCGAGCAGCGGCAACTGGCCGGGTTCATCTGCGAGCCGGTGTACGGCAATGCCGGCGGCATCTCGTTGCCTGCGGGTTACCTGCAGCAAGCCTATGCCAAGGTGCGGGCGGCGGGCGGGGTATGCATCGCCGACGAAGTGCAGGTCGGCTATGGCCGGCTGGGCACCTGGTTCTGGGGTTTTGAAGAGCAGGGCGTGGTGCCGGACATCATCACCATGGCCAAGGGCATGGGCAACGGCCAGCCACTGGGCGCGGTCATCACCCGCCGCGAGATTGCCGAGGCGCTGGAAGCCGAGGGCTATTTCTTCTCCTCCGCCGGCGGCAGCCCGGTCAGTTGCCGAATCGGCATGGCCGTGCTTGATGTCATGGAAGAAGAAGGGCTATGGGACAACGCCCGGGAAGTCGGCGGCTACTTCAAGTCACGGCTGCAACAATTGGTCGATAAACATCCGCTGGCGGGTGCCGTGCACGGCTCCGGCTTCTACCTGGGGCTGGAACTGGTGCGTGACCGCCAGAGCCTGGAGCCGGCCAGTGCCGAGACTACCCTGCTGTGCAACCGCCTGCGTGACCTGGGTATCTTCATGCAGCCTACGGGCGATTACCTCAACATCCTCAAGATCAAGCCGCCGATGTGCACCACCCGCGCGAGCGTGGACTTCTTCGTCGACAGCATCGACCGGGTACTGTCGGAAGACCTGTAACCCTTGAGCTAAAGCCGGTTAATCCGATTGTTATCGAATTAACCGGCTTTTTTACGCCTGATATTTTCCATTTTCCACTTTTAAAGCCGATATTTATCGGATATAAATGCCTCCATTATCACCAGGGTGGCCTGGCCTTGTTGGCCCGAGCACCTGCCGAGGAGGAATGCATGAGCCGCACTGTCACTGTTGCCGCCACCCAGATGGCCTGCTCCTGGGACCGCCAGGGCAACCTGGAAACCGCCGAACGGCTGGTCCGCGAAGCGGCTGCCAAGGGCGCGCAGATCATCCTGATCCAGGAACTGTTCGAAACCCCGTACTTCTGCCAGAAGCCCAATCCGGACTACCTGCAACTGGCCACAGCGGTTGAAACCAACGCCGCCATCGGTCATTTCCAGAAGCTCGCCAAAGAGCTGCAGGTGGTGCTGCCGATCAGCTTCTACGAGCTGGCCGGGCGTGCGCGTTTCAACAGCATCGCGATCATCGATGCCGACGGCAGCAACCTCGGTGTGTACCGCAAGACCCACATTCCGGATGGCCCCGGCTACCACGAAAAGTACTACTTCAACCCGGGCGACAGCGGCTTCAAGGTCTGGCAGACCCGCTACGCGAAAATCGGCGTCGGCATCTGCTGGGACCAGTGGTTCCCCGAGTGCGCACGCAGCATGGCCCTGCTCGGCGCCGAGGTGCTGTTCTACCCGACCGCCATCGGTAGCGAGCCGCACGACCAGAGCATCTGCTCGCGCGACCACTGGCAGCGTGTGCAGCAAGGTCATGCCGGTGCCAACCTGATGCCGCTGGTGGCCAGTAACCGTATCGGCCGCGAACAACAGGACGGCTACGACATCACCTTCTACGGCTCCTCCTTCATCGCCGACCAGTACGGCGAGAAGGTCCAGGCGCTGAACGAGACCGAGGAGGGTGTGCTGGTGCATACTTTCGACCTCGATAAACTTGAGCATACCCGCAGTGCCTGGGGTACTTTCCGCGACCGTCGTCCGAATCTGTACGGCCCGCTGAAGACCCTCGACGGCGCGCTGCAATCCTGAAAGTTCAGCAAGGATCCTCTATGAAAACGCTTACCAGTACCCCGCGCGCCGACGGCTTCCACATGCCTGCCGAATGGGCGCCACAAACCCAGGTCTGGATGGTCTGGCCCGAGCGCCCGGACAACTGGCGCCTGGGTGGCAAGCCGGTACAGGCTGCCCACGTGACCCTGGCCAAGGCCATCGCCCGTTTCGAGCCGGTGACCGTTGCCGTCTCGGCCGCGCAGTACGACAACGCCCGGGCGCGCCTGGACCTGCCGAACATCCGCGTGGTGGAAATCAGCAACGACGACGCCTGGGTGCGTGATACCGGCCCGACCTTCGTCATCAACGACAGCGGTGAAGTACGCGGCGTCGACTGGGGTTTCAATGCCTGGGGCGGCTTCGAGGGTGGCCTGTACGCGCCGTGGAACCGCGACGAGCAACTGGCCAGCAAGGTGCTGGAGATGGAGCGCTGCCAGCGCTACCACACCGAAGGCTTCGTGCTCGAAGGCGGCTCGATCCATGTCGACGGTGAAGGCACCCTGATCACCACTGAAGAATGCCTGCTCAACCACAACCGCAACCCGCACCTGAACCGCGAGCAGATCGAAGCCATCCTGCGTGACCACCTGGCCGTGGACAGCATCATCTGGCTGCCCGATGGCCTGTACAACGACGAAACCGACGGCCACGTCGACAACTTCTGTTGTTACGTCCGCCCAGGTGAAGTGTTACTGGCCTGGACCGATGATCCGCAAGACCCCAACTATGCACGCTGCCATAGCGCACTTGAGGTGCTGGAAAACAGCCGTGACGCCAAAGGTCGCGCCTTCACCGTGCACAAGATGCCGATTCCGGGGCCGCTGTTCGCCACTGAAGAAGAGTGCGCCGGGGTCGATCCGGTGGCCGGCAGCCAGGAGCGCAACCCGTCGGTGCGCCTGGCCGGCTCCTACGTCAACTTCCTGATCGTCAACGGCGGCATCATCGCCCCAAGCTTCGACGACCCGGCAGATGCCGAGGCTAGAGCGATTCTGGCGCGGGTGTTCCCTGACCATGAAGTGGTCATGATCCCCGGGCGCGAGATGCTCCTGGGCGGCGGCAACATCCATTGCCTGACCCAGCAGCAACCGGCGCCAGCCAAAGGCTGAAGTGCAGTAAGAAAACAGCCCGTCGATTGACGGGCTTTTTTATGCGTGGACGACGACCGGCATAGTCTTCTGGCACACCTCTTGTATTTGTTTTGCATTGTATTTCAAACAGATAGACCAGCATGGTTCTGTCACAAAGTTTGAGTAGGTTAGTCGCTCACGGCCCCTGGGAGTACGTGTCGAAATGAATGCAGCAAGTGAGCCGGCTTCGCCCCCATCAGCGGTGAATCACGAGTCCCTCCAGCGCGTGGCGCAGTGGTTGAAACACCATGGAGCAAACCGGGTCAGGAAGGCCGATCAGCGTCGCTCGTTACTGGCGCGTTATCCGGCAGGCCTGCTGAGCGAGGCAGAGCTGGAAGCGCTGCTGGGTGATGGCAGCCGCTAGAGGGTTCGGCAACAACAATGAAAAGGGCGGCATTGCCTGAACAATGCCGCCCTTTTTTATTGCCTGGTGTTTAGAAGCTGTAGGTGCCGGTCACGATCAGGCTGCGCGGGTCGCCAAACTGGATCTGCGCGGCGCTGGTGGCCGAGCTGTAGTAGGTTTTATCGGTGATGTTGTTGAGCGCCGCGCGCAGGTCCCAGTCCTTGGTACGAAAGCCTGCCAGCGCGTCCCAACGGCCATAGCCGGGCAGCACGGCGGTGTTCTGGTTGTCGGCATAGCGCTCGCCGACCAGGGTCAGGCCGGTTTCGCCGTACCAGCCCATTTCCGGTTTCCAGGTAACGAACAGGCTGGCGTTGCGCTTGGCAACGTTGCTCACGCGGTTGCCTTCCTGGCCGTTGTTGTCCTCGACGATGGTTGCATCCTGGATACCGATACCGCCGCGTACGTACCAGTTGCCAACGATGTTGCCGGTGGCGGTCAGCTCGACGCCGCGTGAGCGCTGCAGGCCGCTGAGCAAGGTGATGCCCGGGTTGTTCGGGTCGCTGGTGCGGCGGTTGTAGAGCTCCAGCTCATAAACCGCCAGGGTGGTGCTCAGGCGTTCGTCGAACCAGTCGCTCTTGACCCCGACTTCTTTCTGCCGGGTCTGTTCCGGGCTGGTTTCGTTGGTATTGCCGGCCGCACCCGGGGTGATGCCGATCAGGCCGCCGCCGACTGGCGAGAAGGTCTTGCTCCAGGAGGCATAGAAGGAGTGTTCCTTCCACGGCGAATAGACCACGCCCAGACGCGGGCTGGTGCTGTTGCTGTCCTGCTTCTCGGAGATACCGCGGACCTTGTTGGTGGTTTGCACTTCGAACTGGTCGAAACGCACCCCGGCCAGCACTTGCCACTGATCATTCAGGCGCAGTTGGTCCTGAAGGTACAGGCCGCGGCTGTCGACCACGGTGTGGTTGTTGCTGGAGACCACCATGGTGCCGTTGTGCTGCAGGTTACGGTTGGGGTTGTTCAGGTCCAGGCCCGGCACCGGGCGAGCGCCTGCGCCGGAAGTCGCTGCAGTGTATAGGATCGGATCGCGGCGCTGGTTACCGAACTCAAGGCCGGTGAGCAGGGTGTGCTGCAGGCCGAAGGTGTCGAAATTGCCTTCCAGTTCCAGGTTGTTGAACAGGTTGCGGGTGTTCAGGTCCTGCTGCCAGCGCTGGCGGGTAACCTGGTTGGTGGTGGCGTTGTAGCCGGTCAGGTAAGTGTTGTCGAAATCGCTGTTGAGCTTGAACAGGCCCAGGGTGTGGCGCACTTGCCAGGTGTCGTTGAGCTGGTAGTTCAGGCGCGAGCGCAGCGATTGCGCCTTGTCGTCGATGAAGTCGCGCTGGGTATCGCCGTAGGTGGTGTCGCGACCAACGTCGGCCGGGCGGCCGTTGACGCTGGGGATGCCGCGATCGGGGGTACGGTTGTAGCGGCTGTACTCGTATTGCACCAGCCAGTTCAACTGCGGGGTCAGCTGCCAGCTCATCGAGGGTGCGAACAGCTGGCGGCTGCCGTCGATGCCGTCGCGGAAACTGTTGTTGTCCTGGTTGCCCATGTTCAGGCGCAGGCTGATGTTGTCGCTCGGGTCGGCGCTGAGGTCGGCATACAGGCTGCGCAGGTCCTCGCTGCCGCCCTGGGCCTCGATGCTGGAACGGCGGCCGGCTTCCGGCATCTTGCTCACCCGGTTGACGATCCCGCCCTGGCTGCCACGGCCATAGAGCACCGCGGCAGGGCCCTTGAGCACCTCGACCCGCTCGATATTGTGCAGGTCGCGCACGTATTGGCTGTCGTCGCGAATACCGTCGAGGTAGAAGTCGTTGCTGGCATCGAAGCCACGGATGCGCACGCTGTCAAAGCGCGTATCGGCGCCGCTGCTGACGTTGGGGATGCCGCTCAGGGCTTTGCCAAGGTCGTTGCTGCCGTAATCCAGCACGTTGCTGGTCTTCACCGAATCGATAGCCTGCGGCACGTAGCGGGCGGGCGTGGCGGTACGGGTTGCGGTGCTGACTTCACGTACCCGCGGGTCATCGCGTTCACGGTCAGACTCGGCGGTAACCGAGACTTCGGGCAACGTGGTGGTGGCAGCAGTGACCAACCCTGAGCTGAAAAACAGCGACAGGCCCAGGGTCAGGGGAGAGAGGCGGCAAGGGGCAAGCATGACGGACATCCGGGCATTTATTAGAGTGAGGAAATTTTGCGCGAATGATAATGCTTGCCATTTACTAACGTTAATTGTTTCTGGATCTATCGACGAGCTGTTTGTTTCAAAATATTTCTGTCTATCAGCCTTTAGTTTTAGCGGTGAATTTGTACTGTTTTTCGCAACAAAGCTGTAACCCGTGCAGCGTTTTTCGCAACCTTCATCCGGCCTAACCTGACGTCATCATTTTTTCAGGAGGCGCTCATGCCGGTACAAACCACCCTTCACTATGTGTTCGATCCGCTGTGCGGCTGGTGCTACGGCGCCGAGCCGTTGATCAATGCGGCCAGCGGGCTGATGCCGGTTGTGCTGCACGGTGGCGGGATGATGGCCGGAGCCAATCGCCAGAAGGTCTCGGCGCAGTTGCGCGACTTCGTCATGCCCCATGACCGGCGTATTGCCGAGTACACCGGGCAGCCCTTCGGCCAGGACTACTTCGAGGGCCTGTTGCGTGACAACGACGCCGTCTTCGATTCACAGCCACCCATAGCGGCGATCCTGGCAGCAGAGCAGCTCGCCGGGCGTGGCCTGGAGTTGCTGGCGCGCTTGCAGCGTGCGCACTACGTGGAAGGCCGGCGGATTGCCGATGATGGCGTGCTCAAGGCCATCGCCGCCGAGATGGGCCTGCCTGCACCCGCCTTTGCCAGTGCATTGCGCGATGTGGATACCCAGAGCCATATGCGCACCAGTCGTGCGTTCATGGCCAGCGTCGGTGGCCAGGGCTATCCAACCCTGGTGCTGGAACGCGAAGGGCGGCTGCAGGTCATCGACATCGGTCCTTTCCTCGGCAAGCCTGAGGCCTTCGTGCATTGGCTGGACAGGGAGTTCTATCTGAGCGCGGAGAAAGATACCGCAAACGCGGCGTTCTGTGCCGCGGATGGCTGCGATCTGTAAGCAGAAACACTTACTTTTCACGAATTTTTGACATGCTGATCCGCACACGGATAGGATTCGGTCAACGCCTGTAGGCCCATCGGCCAAGAGTCCAGAAAAAAGGCCCGCTGCGAACACTCGCAGGCGGGCTTTTTATTTTCAGACCCGTGAGCGTCAACCCACGCAGGGGGCGTGGTTTTTGGCGTTTGGTCGCAGAGCGTCTTTGACTAAGTAATAAGGAAAATAAAATGTTGAAAACCAGGATCAGTCTGGTCGCGCTGGGGCTTATGGCCGCGACTCAGGCTATGGCCAATGACCAGGCCGAGGCCAAGGGCTTCGTAGAAGACAGCAAAGCCAGCGTTCTGCTGCGCAATGCCTTCATCAATCGTGACAAGAAGCACCATACCAACGACCAGAGCGAGTGGGGCCAGGCCTTCATCGGCAAGTTCTCCTCCGGCTACACCCAGGGCACCGTTGGTGTCGGTGTCGACGCCTTCGGCCTGTACGCAGTGCGTCTGGACGGTGGTAAAGGCCGCAACGGCGGTGGCGGTATCGACTTCTTCAAGCCGGCGGACGGCGACTCGCCGACCAACCAGCAGAACTCCCCGCACAACCTGGCCCGTGGTGGCGCAGCAATCAAGTTCCGCATCTCCAACACTGTACTGAAGTACGGTGACCAGATGCCTGAGCTGCCAGTGCTGCAGTACGACGATGGTCGCCTGCTGCCAGAAAGCTACACCGGTACCCTGATCACCTCCAAGGAGATCAAGGGCCTGGAACTGAACGCCGGTCGTTTCACCCAGGAAGCCCGTAAAAGTGCTGAAGGCCGTGACAGCGGTGGCCTGAAGTCGATCAACGTATTCGGCGGCAGCTACAAGTTCAGCGAAAACCTCTCGGCTTCGCTGTACACCTCCGACGTCGAAGACGTGCTGAAGAAGCACTACCTGGGCGTGAACTACGTTCACCCGATCGCCGACGACCAGTCGCTGACCCTGGACTTCAACGGCTACAAGTCGGACATCGACAAGAAGTACGTCGCTGCCGCCGACCTGACCGGTGACTCCAACACCATCTGGAGCCTGGCGGCTACCTACGCCTTCGGCCCGCACTCGATTACCATCGCCCACCAGCGCAGCACTGGCGACACCGGTTATCAGTACGGCTTCTACCAGAACGCCGGTGGCGTGGGTGACGGTGGCTCGACCATCTACCTGGCCAACTCCTACTGGTCCGACTTCAACGCTGAAGACGAGCGTTCCTGGCAGCTGGGCTACGGCCTGGACTTCGGCGCCTTCGGCGTACCGGGCCTGACCTACAAAGTGGCCTACGTGCGTGGTGACAACATCAACACCCACGGCTTCGGCGAAGGTAAAGAGCGCGAAATCTTCAACCAGTTCAAGTACGTGGTTCAGGAAGGCCCGGCCAAGGACCTGTCCGTCAAACTGCGTAGCTCGTTCCTGCGTACCTCCGAAAGCGTTCGTCAGAACGGCTACAACGACGACGGCAACGAAGTTCGCGTGTTCGTCGAGTACCCGATCAGCATCCTCTGATAGCTGTCTGGTGTCTCCAGCAACCCCGGCCTAGGCCGGGGTTGTTTGTTTTCGCCGCACAGCAGGTTTGATCGCCTGCACCTCGCCGCTCTCCGGCTCGAAGCTGTCGCTGCGGGCCATGCGCCACATCCGTGCATAGAATTCACTGTCGATCGAGCCGCTGAGCAACTCACCGGGCTTGAGGAACACATGCAACTGCGAAAACAGGCGGATCTCGCTGGCGCTGATGCGCCGAACCAGGTGCTTGGGCTTGAGCTCGGCCGGGTGATCCAGGCCTGCAGCAGCCAGCATTTCGGCCAGGGCATGCAGGGTGTTGCGATGGAAGCTGTAAACCCTGTCGGCCTTTTCCGGCACCACCAGGGCGCGTTGGCGTAACGGATCCTGGGTCGCCACGCCGGTCGGGCATTTGTTGGTGTGGCAGCTTTGCGACTGGATGCAGCCGATGGCGAACATGAAGCCGCGGGCCGAGTTGACCCAGTCGGCGCCAATGGCCAGCACGCTGGCAATGTCGAAGGCGCTGACGATCTTGCCGCCGGCACCAATGCGAATCTTGTCGCGCAGGTTCAGGCCCACCAGGGTGTTGTGCACGAACATCAGCCCTTCGCGCATCGGCACGCCGATGTTGTCGCTGAACTCCCGTGGCGCGGCGCCGGTGCCGCCTTCCTTGCCGTCGACGACAATGAAGTCCGGGACGATGCCGGTAGCCAGCATGGCCTTGGCGATACCCATGAATTCCCACGGGTGGCCAAGGCAGAACTTGAAGCCCACCGGTTTACCGCCAGACAGCTCACGCAACTGGCCAATGAACTGCAGCAGTTGCACGGGGCTACGGAAGGCGCTGTGCGCCGCCGGTGAGATGCAGTCCTGGCCCATCAGCACGCCACGGGTGGCGGCGATTTCGGCGCTGACCTTGTGCCCAGGCAGGATCCCGCCGTGGCCGGGTTTGGCGCCCTGGCTGAGCTTGACCTCGATCATTTTCACCTGTGGGTCGCCGGCCTGTTCGGCGAAACGCTGCGGATCGAAACGACCCTCCGGGGTGCGGCAGCCAAAATAGCCGCTGCCGATTTCCCAGATCAGGTCGCCACCGTGCTCGCGGTGATGGGGGCTGATGCTGCCTTCGCCGGTGTCATGGGCGAAGCGGCCACGTTTTGCGCCCTTGTTCAGCGCGGCAATGGCATTTGCACTGAGTGCCCCAAAGCTCATCGCCGAGATATTGAAGATCGACGCCGAGTAAGGCTGGCGGCACTGCGGGCCGCCGATGTTGATGCGAAATGAGGCAGGGTCGGGGGTTTCGACTGGCAGCATGGAATGGCTGATGAACTCGAAGCCTGGCCGGTAGACATCGTTGAGCGTACCAAAGGCCTTCTCGGCGCTCTCGTTCTTGGCCCGTGCATACACCAGCGAGCGCTGGGCCCGGGAGAACGGCAGCTTGTCATCGTCGCCTTCCAGCAAGTACTGGCGGATCTCCGGGCGGATGGTTTCGATCAGGTAGCGAATGTTGCCCAGGATCGGGTAGTTGCGCCGCACCGCGTGGTGGCTCTGGCGCAGGTCATTGAGGCCGACCAGGCTGAGCAGGGCGCTGATCAGGGTGAACGGCCACAACCAGGAATGGGCAGAAACAAACGGCAGGCTGGCAAAACTGAAAACGAGACAGCCGACAAGGCAGGCGTAGCGGCTGGGAAGCGAAGCTTTCATGGATCTTCCGCTGATATGAGAGATCCTTCCTAGGATAGGCAAAGCGTCCCGCCAGAAAACCAGTGGTTTCGGTAAAACACTTTTATCCCGGGCGTGCTTGCCAGAGGGCCGTGCTCATGCGCAGGGTGTGGTTGCCCGGGCAAGTATTTGCAGAAACGCCTCGGCTGCCCGCGAGCGCCGCTGGCGGTGGCTGATGGCGAGCAGGTCGATGCTGGCGGCTGCTTCGTTCAGGGGCCGGTAGCACACGCCGCGCTGGTTCAGGGCACGGGTGCAGGCAGGCACCAGGGCAATGCCCTGGCCGGCGGCTACCAGGGCAATGATCGAAGTGATCTGCCGTCCGCGCGGGCCCCGCAGCAAGGGCAATTGGCAATGCTGGAACAAGCGCTCGATGGCATCGTTGAGCCCGGTGCCTTGCTCGTCGGTGTACAGCACCACAGGATGCGCTTGCAGCTGGGTGAGGCTGATGGTGTCGAGTGCCGCCAGCGGATCGTTCGTGGCCAGTGCCACCAGCAGCGGCTCCTGGTCGAGTGGCTGGACGTGCAGCTCCGTGAACTCCTGGGGTGGCAACAGCCGACTGAGGCCGATTTCCAGGGTGCCTTCGACGATGTTGCGCCATTGCGCGCTGGAGGCTTCTTCAACCAGGGTCAGGCGAACCTGCGGGTAGGCGTGGGAAAACTGCTGGATTGCCTGGGTGAAGTGGTCACTCAAGGCCACCGAGCTGGCATAGCCGATGCTCAACTGCCCGGCTGTGCCGGCGGCCAGCTTGGCGGCGAAGCTTTCGCTGCGTGTCAGTTGCTCCAGTACCCCGCGGGCGTAAGGCAGGAACTGCTGGCCTTCGCCGGTCAGACTGACTGCACGGCTGCTGCGCTCGAACAGGCGAAAACCCAGCTGGCTTTCCAGGGCCGAGATCTGCCGGGTCAGTGCCGGTTGCGCCAGGTGCAGGCGCTGCGCGGCGCGGCCGAAATGCAGGTCGTCGGCGACGGCAATGAAATAGCGCAGCTTTCGCACATCGAGCATGTTGCACCTTGAGGTATCAATCGGTCGGAAATCGGTATTGGCCAGTGCCAATGACCGCACCTTATAAACAATACTCGTCACTGTAACGAGTTTTCCCATGCAATCGCGCCTGTCTGCCGCACGAATCGCGATGTTCCTCTGCGGATGCGCCGCGTTTCTGCCGCTCTACGCTACCCAGGGCATCCTCGCCGAGCTGGCGCAGAGCTTCGCCGTGGATGCGCGGCACGTCAGCTGGAGCATCACCGCCACGACCCTGGCCGTGGCCCTGGTCGCGCCCTTCGTCGGCGTGCTGACCCGGCGCTGGAGCCAGAAGACCGTGCTGGTGGCGGCAACCCTGTTGCTCAGCGTGCCGGGCTTGATGCTGGCAGGGGCCAGTGACCTCAACAGCCTGCTGTTCTGGCGCTTTGTCCAGGGCATGCTGATCCCGGTGATCTTCGCCACCAGCGTGGCTTACGTCGGCGAGCGCTGGCAGGGGGCGAAAGTCACCGAAGTTACCAGCCTGTACGTCGCCGGGACCATTCTCGGCGGTTTCGCCGGGCGTTTTCTGACCGGGGTCATGACCCAATACCTGGGCTGGCGCGAAGCGTTCATCCTGCTGGCGTTGCTGACCGTGCTGATCGGCCTGAGCATTCACCGGCTGCTGCCCAGCGGCGCGCGCCTGATCGAAATCACCATCGCCAACAGTCGTATCAGCATGCTGCGCAACCGACCGTTGCTGGCGGCCTATCTGGTTGGTTTCTGTGTGCTGTTTTCGCAGATCGCCACCTTCACCTATGTCGGCCTGCACCTGCTGGCCGCGCCGTTCAACCTTGGCGTTGCCGCGCTGGGTTCGGTTTATGCGGTGTTTTTGCTGGCGCTGGTGGTCACGCCGATTGCCGGCAAGCTGGCCAGCGCCAGGCCGCCGGCGCACTTGGTGGTATTCGCCGGGGTACTGGGGCTGCTGGGCTCGATGCTGACCTTGCTCAGCAGCCTGTGGTGGATCGTGCTGGGGCTGGCGCTCAGTTCCACCGGCGTGTTCCTGGCCCAGGCGGCGGCCAATGCCTTTGTTACGTCCACTGCCAGGCACAACAAGGCCGGCGCGGTGGGCTGCTATCTGACGTTCTATTACCTGGGCGGCAGCGTCGGTGCGCTGTTGCCGGCGCTGCTGTGGCAGCGCTGGGGCTGGTCAGGCTGTGTGCCGCTGATCATGGCCGCGCAGTTGCTGGTGATGCTGATCGCCTGGTTCGGCTGGCAGCCCACCGATTCCACCGACAAGAACGCGTTCAAAGAAACCGCTGACCCCTCCATTACAAGGACGTAAATACGCCAATGAACACCGTGATAGCCCTGCACAGCAAGCTGCTTTCGATCGTCGAGCCGGTCCTCAATGACATGCCGGCCAGCACCCTCAAGCACGCGTTGTTCGAAGCCTTCTGGGCGGTAGAAGAAGAGCTGATGGAGATTGAAAAGGCCTTTGCCCTGTTGACTGAGCGCAAGCATTCACCGGCAGTGCTGCGCAAGTTCTTCGCCAGCTGGTCGAAAACCAACAACTCCGCGGCCAGTGTCTCGGGCCTTGCCAACCGCCTGACCCTGCTGGCCCGCTCCGACGCCGGCTCCATGGCTGCCGACCAGCTGTATCGGGCCTGCGGCAGCCTGCAGCGGATCACCGATGAAGACCTCGGGGCCCTGGGCAATACCCTGCACGCCGATTTGTTCTACAACATGGCGACGCCCCTCTGCGGTGATGATCAGTGGATGCTCAAGGCCAACTGCCTGCCTTCGGCCCAGTCCTTCAAGGACTGGACCGATCGCCAGCGCCTGCGCGAGCGCGACCTGCTGCAAGGCCTGCTGACCACCCTGGTGCATGAGGTTTATACCCACGGCGAGGTCGAGTTCATCCATCCGTTGTTCAAGCAGTGGTTCGTCCGTGACATGGGCATACCGGCAGAGCGCGCGCGGGCAACGGTGGCCTGGGTCACCGTGCACACTGGCGGCACCGAGAGCAATCATTTTGCCCACGCGGTGGCGGCGGTCGAGCAGTTTGTCGAAGCCATGCAGATCAATATCGACCAGGCGGCGGCGCGAGAGATTTTCGAGCACTACCTGCGGTTGAAGGCTGGCGTGATGAAGGAATGCGCCGAGCTGTTGCACTGACCGCTGGATAGGCCGCGCGCAGGCACAGTTCGCTGCCGGCTGAACCCAACTCCGGCAGTTTTATAACGGTCGTGGAGCAAGGCCATGCTACAAAGCAGCTCCACTTCGCCGAGTGACGTCCGAGCATGTCCGCCATCCGTACCGAACAAGCTGCCCCTGGCTTTGGCCTGCTGTGCCTGGCCAGCTACCTGCTGTCGTTGTCCTATGGCTCGACCTTCCTGTTGTCGCTGTTGGTCAGCAGCCGTGGCGGCAACGAGCAGGATGCCGGGCAGATCATTTCAGTTGCCATGCTTAGCACCATCGTCGCCGTACTTGGCAGTGGCCATCTGGCCGACCGCTTGGGTTCGGCACGAGCCATCGCCCTGTCGGCGCTGAGCCTGGTGGCGGCTTGCCTGGGCTTCGCCCTGGTGCCTGGCACCGGCGCGGGCTTGATGCTCTGCGGCCTGATGCTGGGCCTGGGTTGGGGGGCTTTTTACACCCTGGGCCCGATCCTGGTGGCCGAGCGGGTCGAAGCCCAGCGGCGTACCCACTGCTTCGCTTTGCTCTCGGGCAGCATGATGAGCGGCATCGGTTCCGGGCCGCTGGCGGGCAAGCTGGCAGCGCTGTTGCAACTGCCGGTGCAGACGGCGTTCTACACCGCCGCGGGTGCCGCAGTCGCGGGCCTGCTGATCTTCAACCATCTGGCCCGCCAGCCACGGCACGCCACTCAGCCGGTTGGCATCAGCCGCCGCGCTGGCGCAACCGTACTGGCCTCGCCCGCACGCTGGCCGGTTCTCATGGTCGGCCTGGGCGGCGCGATCTTCGGTGGTCTGGGCAGCTTCCAGACCTCTTATGCCGCCGGGCGCGGCCTGGATTATTCGCTGTTCTTCATCGGCTTCATGAGTGCGGCCATCAGTTGCCGTTTGCTGATCGCCGGCTGGGTGGTCAAGCGTGATGCCTACCGTGCCTCGTGCCTGCTCTCGGGCTTTATCGTGCTCGCCGTGCTGGCGCTGGGCTGGTGGGTACAGGGCAACCTTGGCTATCTGCTGGCCGCAGCGCTGCTGGGGGTTGGATACGGTCTGAACTATTCGGTAATCAACGGCCTGGCCGCCAACCAGGCACCGCCCGGGCATACCCCGCAGGCCTTGCTGCTATTCAGCCTGGCGTACTTTCTCGGGGTGTTCGGCTTTCCCTGGCTGGCCGGGCAGCTGATCGTCAGCGGCGGCACCGAGGCGATGATGCTGTGCCTGCTGCTGGTGGCGTTGCTCAACTGGGCGGTCAGCCTTGGCCGCCTGTTCGGGCGCAGGCGCGCCCGTAGCGTTGCGCAGGCGTTACTGGTCCGGGGCGATGGCAAACATTAACTGGTCGGCTTCCAGGTAAACGATCGCCTCGCGGCCGATGACATCCACCGGGCGAGCGGCAACTGCCTCATGCTCGGGGACGATCTTCTCCAGGCGCTTGGTCACCAGGTCGACCCTCCAGATGCAGGCGAAGCCGCCGTTGTTGTCGAAGTACAGGACCGGCCGGGTCGGGCTCCAGGTCGGGTTGACCAGGCTCCAGCCGCCGGCATCCTTGTCCATCACCCGGTCGTAGGGGTTGCTGTCGCCGGTAAGGTGCGGGTAATAGATCAGCAGGCCGGAGTTATCGTGGTTGAGGTCGCCGCTGATCTGCGCCTTGGCGAAACGCTTGCTGTTGGACTCGGCCGCGTACAGTTGCGTTGAAGGCTGCGGCGTGGCCTTGGAACCCAGTGTGTAGGCCATGCTTTGCTGCGCCTCGCCGCTCATTTTCTGCCGGTAGTAGAACACCCCGTCAATGATCCCGGCATAGCGCCGGCCCTGATCGTTGGCGGTGATACTGTTCCAGCCATCAAAGCGCACATTGCGCGCGAACGGGTGCAGGCCAGGGCGTGCGTCGGAGTATTCGTAGAGGGTGCCGATCGGGCGGCTGTCATAGATATTGCCGGGGTTGCTGCCTTCGTCATCCTGCTTTTCGGCAACGAACAGCACCACGTTCAGCACGCCATCGAGGGTGGCAACGTCCACCAGATAGGCAAAACTGTCTTCGCTCATGTCGGCAACGGTGGCCAGGGGAAAGCGCTGCCACGGCTCATCCTCGACCTGGGTATAACGCTGGTCGCGGGGCAGGGGCTGCAGGCTTTTGGGATCAACCTGGGAGAGTGCCGGTACTGGCGTCAGCAGTTTGATCTGCTGGTCGTAGGCGACTTCCAGGCAGGCGGCAGTCTCGCAGCGGTTACGCACCTCGCGCAGCCAGAAGTTTTCCAGCTCGCGGAAGATCTTGCGGTCCTTGAGCGGCTTGTAGCGCTCGTTGAGCGTGTCGTCCTTGGCCGACAGCGACGGTGTGGTGCAGATCGCGGTTTCCAGCAGGGTGCTGGCCTTGCTGCAGTCAAAGCCTGCGGCAAGGGTCGCGGGGCTGTGCAGGCAGGCAGCGAACAGGGCAGCAGGAAGCAAGCGCGCGGCGGCTTTCATCGGACATCCATGTGAGGTTGAGCAGGGTGCGGATGATACTTCAGCGGCGGTGACGAAGGAATTGGCCGCCGCGCTTTGATTCAGCCTGCCAGAACAGAGTCGACTTCGGACTGTTTCTCGGGGTTATCGGCGAGAAACTTCTGAAGGTAGCTTTCAACCACTGCCCTGTTGGTACTGTGCGCCAATGCAGTGCGATACAGCCTGGTGTACTCGGGGGCGTTGAAAATCCGGTAGTGGATGCTTTCCAGCCAGTCTTCGGCCTTGCCCTTGAGGGAATCGGTGACCTCGACCACGGCCGCGACATAGCTGGCCGGGTCGAAGGATTCAGCCATGCCGATTATTTCCTTCATCAAGTCGCCATACTCACAGTCATCGTCCAGATGCGAGAGCATGACCGTCAGGTACTGCTTGTCGCGGGTCTGCGCCATGGCCTGCAGGGTCGCGGAAAAACGCGCCGCCTCAGCGTCGTTGTTCAAGCTTGCACAGTCTTCGAGGTCCTGGGTCAGGCTCATCCTATTTTCCTCCGCACTTCGATGGTTTGTTGAATATTTTCGGGAAGGTGCTTTTGTTCTGTCGAATCGTTTCGCGCAGGCCCGCTTGAATTTCCTTGGTGTAAAGCCCCTGCTTCTTGTAGATCTTGCGTGCGTCCCAGATGTCTCGAGCGAGTGCATCCCTGGGCTTTTCATCCAGGAAGGGTCGCCTTGCATAGGTGCGCGTCATTGGGTGACGGCCTTTGTTTTCAGGATAAATATGCTGCATCTGCATGGCGATGGATTTGTTGCGGCTGATTTCGAATTTTTGCTTCATGTATTCGGCCGACGGCATGTGGTGGCCAGTCAGGTTGTCCCCTGGCGTGCCGGGAAGCTTGCCGTAGGCACCGACACCGCCCTCACCGGGCAGCAACGCGTTAAGCCCTTGCGGGTCGATCCAACCCACCGGGTTGGCGGCATACTGGTACAGGTTCAAACCGCCGGCCAGGCCGATCGGGTCCGGCTGGGTAAAGCGCCCGACATCCGGGTCATAGAAGCGGAACAGGTTGTAATGCAAACCGGTTTCGCGGTCCAGGTACTGACCCTGGAACCTGAGGTTCTGCTCCTCGATGAAATGCGCTTCGCGCACTTCTTCCAGGGTGTTGCCCCAGACCTGGTAACGCGCCTGCCACACGGTTTCGCCACTGTCCTCGGTCAGTTGTTCAGGTAGACCGTTGAGGTCGTTGTGGTAGTAGCGCACCTGCTGCTGCGGGCCGGCGCCGTCCACCCTGGCCAGCGGCTCGTAGCTGTTCTGGACGTAAAGATAGAGGCTGGTCTGGCCATGACGATGCTCCTGCAGCAAGCGCAAGCCGTCCCAGACGAACCGGGTCTGATCGAGCAGGTTGCCTTGGTCGTCGAGTTCACTTTTCTCCACACGTCGCCCAAGCGGGTCGTAACGCATGTTCAGTACCCGCTCGCGCCCACCGTGCTGGCTACGCACCTGAATCAGGCGGTGCTCGGCGTCATAGCGCAAGTGCTGGATGCCGCGCCGGCTGCTGCGCTTTTCAATCAAACGGCCAAAGCTGTCGTAGCGGTAGCGCTTGTCCTGGTATGTCAACAGCCGGTTGTGGCGCACCAGCCCTTTGCCGGCCTGAGGACCATCGAGCAGGTTGGCAGCGGCGTCGTAGGCAAAAGCTTCGCTTTGACCCTGGCCAGCGTCCTGACTGGCCATGATCCGGCCACTGGCATCGTAATGCAGCAACTGCTGGTGCTGGCTGCCGGGCTGCTGGTTGAAGCGGCTGATGAGGTTGTCTACCGGATCGAAGTCAAAGCGTTGCTGCACGGCAGCGGGCAGTTGCGGCGGTTGGTGGCTTGGACGGCGCAGGCGCGAGCGCAAACGGCCGCTGCGGTCGTACTCGCTGCGGGTACTTATTCGGCCCTGGGTGCGCAGCACTTCACGGTGCAAACGGTCGCGCTCGAAGTCGCTGATTACCTTGCCATCGAGGTTGAGCTGATGCAGGTGACCGCTGCCGTAGTACAGGCGGTTGAGCCAGCGGCCATCGGGCAGCCGGGTCTGAGTCAGGTTGCCGAGTTCGTCATAGTGATGCTGCAGTACGCCGTCGGCACTCTGCTCTTGTCGCAACTGGCCGGCCGCATCGTAGGCAAAAGACAGCTGTTCGGTATTGCCGTCGTTGTCGGTGAAACTGACGGCGGTCAGTTGATCCAGCGGGTCGTAGCTGAAGTCGGTGCGGCCATCGTCGGTGTATTTGGCAATCAGCCGGCCCGCGGCATCACGGGCGAATTCATGAACGATCGGTGCCAGGCCGTTGCCGTATGGCGCGGGGACAAACTCCAGGCGACTGACATTATCCAGCGGCCCATATTCATAGCGTCTGGCGCTGCCGTCGAGGTCTTGCTGCTGGGTCAGGCGGTCTACCAGGTCCCAGCTGAATCGATAGCTCTCACCGTTTTGGTTGCTCAAGGCCAGCAGGCGACCATAGTTGTCGTAGCTGTATTGCACCTGTCGGCCGTGCGGGTCGAGGCGTAGCTGGATCTGGCCGCGCCGGTTATAGCGAAACTGCAGGGCATGCCCGGCGGGGTCGATGTAGCGGCTGAGCTGGCCGCTGCCATCGTGCTCAAACTGCTCGCGGCGCCCGTCGGGCAACTGTGTGGCGACGACCCGGCCCTGGGCGTCATTCTGGTATTCGGTGCGTTCGCCAAGGGCATCGACGACTGCCTGCAGGTAGCCGCGGCGGTCATACTCGAAGCAGGTCGGGTAGCCCGAGCAGTCGACCTGCTCGACTAACTGGCCCACCTCGCTCCAGCGCAAGTACTTGTGCTTGCCGGCAGCATCAATGACTTCCACCACCTGGCCGCGTTCGTCATAACGGTAACGGGTGGTGTGGCCCAGCGGGTCGGTTTCGCTGCTGCAGTTGCCGCGTTGATCGTAACGGTAACTCCAGCGGTTGCCGGCCTTGTCGGTCTGCACCCGCGGCAGTGACCAGTGTTCCAGCCACAGGGTCGACTCGCTGCGCCCGAGCGGGTCGATGCTTTGGCAAAGGTTGCCGGACTCGTCGTACAGGTACTGCCATTGCCCGCCCTGCGGATCGGTGGCTGCCAGCAGCTGGCGCTCGTCGTTCCACTCGAAATGCCAGGTGTGGCCGAGGGC
>NZ_JBIUWO010000006.1:0-476331 GCF_044743505.1 Pseudomonas sp. NPDC087612 | reverse complement strand
CAGCCCAAGTGAACGGGCGGCATCGATATGGCTGTAGCCCTGGTCGAGCACCAGGCTGGCAGCTTCGCGCTTGAATTCTGGGGTAAAGGTACGACGTTGCTTGGTCATCAGACACCTCTCTATGGCGAGCATTCTCGCCTAAATGGGTGTCCGGTTTCATTAGACCACTACACTTTCGGATTGGTCACTGAAGGGCCGAGAAACCACTCAATGGTTCACTGGTGGTGGTCGAACTTTAGTCAACTAGAGAATCCGTGGCGATTCAATGCCGTTTGGGATCTCTCATGAACATCCAACAACACTCATTAATAAATCAGGAATCATAGATGAAAGCCCGGCATCACCGCCGGGCTTCGCATTCCCCCCCTAAGCGCGCCTTTTGATCGCCACCTTCGCCCACAGCGTAAACGCCTCTGGTGGTGTCCAGCCTGAGTTTGATACGTGCTCTTGCAGGCACACGTAATGATTGCCTTCGTAACTCACGCCATCTTCCTTGAAATACCGTTGGTTCAACTGCCACTCGGGGAACTCTGGATCGGTGATGTCTCCGGCCGTTCGAACGATCAAGCTCTTGCTTGGAAGCGACTGATTACCCTGAGCGTCTGTTGCGGTGACAAAGTAGCTGTACTGAGTGTTCGCCTTCAGGCCTGAGTCCTTCAGCGTTAACGCTGGTGTATTGCCTATCGCAGCCCCATTTCGGTACAGCGTGTAGGTCGCGATCGGCCGCGGGCCGCTTGAAGCGCCCCAACTCAAGGTCATGCTGATTTCGGTGACGTCCCTGGCCGACAGGTTCGCGGGCGCCGTTGGCCGCTCGCCAGGCTGCGATTCGCCGTGAATCAACGGTGCATAACGATTGTAGAACTCCCAGTTGTAGGCAACATTGTCCCGGGTAACACCGTCGTCCCAGTTAATGGACCAGGTCATCAGCCCTTTGATGGCATGGCCAGCAGTGTCGAGACGCTTGAATGCATTGACAACCGCAGCAGGATCTATCACATAGCCAGTGGCCGCAGCGTCGTTGTTGGCCGGTAAGCCAATGACGAATTTATCTGCGGGGATGGCGATGTAATCCCGCGTACCGGTCACCAGGCTTTCGGTCAGGTAGTAGAGGAAATCCTCTTTCATTTCATCATTGTTCTGGGCAATCCAGGCACCTTGACCACCGTTGGCCTCCTGTACCCAGATCCCATCGCCACCCTGGTTGTAGTACTGCGGTGCGATGAAGTCGTAGTAGCCCTCAAGGGCCTGAAGGTAGCCAACGTACTTGCCGCCAACCCTGAGGTAGGGAAACTCGGGTGCCATGCTGATGATGAAGTGTTTCCCTTCGGCCTTGTAGTGATCCTTCACCAGTTTCAAGGCCGCCGGCAGCACCGTCTTGTTGTCGGCAAAATCAATCGCGCTTTGCTCCAGGTCGATATCCAGCCCGTCAAAGCCGTAGACTTCAACCAGGCGAATGATTTCATTCGCCAGTGGCTGCTCATCGCCCTTGTGCAACTCGATATGAGCGTCGGCGCCGCCCAATGAGATCAACACCGCCCTCCCCTGACTGTTGAGCACGCCGACTTGACGGCGAAACTCATCGTCGGAGAGGTTGTAAGGGCTGAAGGTAGGAATACCTTGGCCTTTCATGAAAGCCACAGCAACAACGTTGTAGTCCTTGGGTACATCCACCAGATTCAGATTGGCAAAGTGCCCACCTTGATAACCGTCACTATGGCCGGCTTGCCAGTTATGCCAGAACCCCATGAGGATTTTTTTATTGGCAATATCAGGCATCAATGATGCTGAATCATTTACTTGCGACTTCAGTGATGAAAAATCAATTTTAGACATTGTTCTATTCCCTCAGAACTGTATTAAGGCCGTACATGGCCCGACCGATCTGCTCCCTGAAGGAGCACTCTGAGGCTAGCGCAAGGTCTTGGATTTTCCACCATGGAGCGTCTGGCAGGAGGACGTTACTCGATATCGATGACGACCTTGCCCACAGCCTTGCCCGAACCCTGCAAAACCTGTGCATCCTGGGCTTGGGCCAGGCCAAAACGGTGAGGGTCCATCAGCGGTTTGAGCTTGCCCTCTTCCGCGAGCCGCGTCGCATGCCGCAGGATTTGCCCATGGTGCGCGCGCCCTTCCCCGCTGAGCATTGGCAAAAGCACGAATATGCCTGACAGCGTCACGCAACGCAGGGAGCCAGGGGCCAGGTTGTGGGAGGCGAAAGCAAAACAACTGGCGACATGGCCATAGGCTTTGGCCGCAACCAGGGAGTCGTCCAGGCTCTGTCCGCCCACGGTGTCGTAAACAATGTCGAAGCCTTTGCCTTCAGTGAAATCCGCAACGTATTGCTCGACGGTTTTAGCGTTGTAATCAATAGGCGTAGCGCCAAAGGATGCGACGATTGCTTGCTTGCCGGCGGACGCTGTCGCGTACACCTCAGCGCCGTGTGCGGCGGCTATCTGGATTGCTACATGGCCGACTCCGCCAGCGCCGCCTTGTACCAGCACACGCTGGCCGGGCTGGACAGCGGCGCGATCGACCAGGCCTTCCCAGGCGGTCAAAAATACCAGCGGCAGTGCCGCGGCTTCGCGCATGCTCAGGTTCTTCGGTTTCAATGCCAGCAGCGCAGCGTCGACCGCAGCGTATTCAGCCAGCGAGCCCTGCAGCCCGCGAACGCCTCCGGTGAGTCCGTAAACCTCATCGCCGACGTTGAAGGCGGTCACCTCAGGCCCTGTTTCAACCACGACGCCTGCAAGGTCGGTACCGAGAACCGCAGGCAGCTCCGGCATGGCATAGGGTGCAAGTCCCAGGCGAATCATGTTGTCGATGGGGTTAACACCGCTGGCTGCAATGCGCACGAGTACTTCACCCGCCCGTGGCGAGGGGCGTTGTACGGTTTTCTCCAGCAATGTTCCGGTCGCGTAGTCGTCTAGCACCATGGCTCGCATCGTGTACTGGCTGCTCATTCTGATCTCCTTAGAGGTTGTTTACAGTGGGTAATCCAGGGATTAGGGTTAGCTTGAGCCTTTAGGTATCATCTGTCGATTAGGCACTTTTTTGAAACGTAGGCACCCAATGGTAACCATGACCACACCCACTGTTCGCGATCCCGGTAATCCCATGGTGGTCTGCGAGCAATGCCCGCCTCGCAGAATTCACGCGCTTTTGGCGCCGAAATGGTCGTCGATGGTGATTTATGTGCTGAGTTTCGGCTCGATGCGCACAGGCCAGCTTCAGCGCACGATGCCGGGAATTTCAAAGAAGATGCTTACCCAGACCCTGCGCGAGCTGGAGAGTGATGGTTTGCTCGCGCGCAAGGTGCACCAGGTGGTGCCGCCCATGGTCGAGTACTCATTAACTGAGGTGGGCCACAAATTTGTCGAGCCGCTGATGGCGCTCTATGAGTGGGCAGAAGACAACGCCGAGCTTCTGGACGAGATTGAGGCCAATCGGGCGGCTGCGGGTGGCAATTTAGAGGTCGGCTAGAGCCACACCACCTCACTGGCGCAAAACCGGCACCTTGCTGCCAAGCGCCTGCTACTTTGCCCCTGCATCCCTTGACGCGTGACTGTCAGCAAGCGGCGAAACCCAAAAACGCCCGGGCTTCGCCGCTTGCCAACGAACTACTACCATTGATGCGTATAACTGGCCGTCAACACCGTCCCCGGCGCGGGCAGGTGGCTGGTGTTGTTGCTGTTGCGCATCAGCTGGCTGTACAGCGGGTAGTAGTCGCGGTTGAACAGGTTCTGGATACCGACGCTGACCTGGTCGTCGGCCGTCACCTGGTACTGGCTGATCAGGTCGACCGTGGTGTAGCCATCGACCTTGCGCCGGCCGAAGCTGGCAACGCCATCCAGGCGATAGTCATCACCATCAAAATAGGTGGCTTGCACGCGGTTGCTCCACACCTCGCTGGGCTTGAACTGCACATAGGCGGTCAGCTTCAGCGGCGGGATGCGGTAGCCGGTCATGTCCTGCCAGTCGCCGCCGTCCGGTTGCTCGCGGCCCTTCATCCAGGTAAAGCTGCCACCGGCGCCCCAGCGTTCATCGCCGGTCAGCCAGTCGGCGCTGCCTTCCACGCCGTAGATGCGTTCTTTGGTGCGGGTGAGGATCAGGCCGTTGTTGAAGCTCTGCACATCGCCCAGCTTGGAGGTGGTGTAGAACACCGCCACCGACGCCAGGGTCTGCTCGCCCACGGCGCCGCGCCAGCCCAGCTCGTAGTTGTTGGTTTTCACCGGCTCCAGGTTCGACGAATCGATGTCAAAGCCGCGCCGGGCATTGCGCAGTTGCACACCAATATCGGGCAGCTGGAAACCCTGGCTGAAGGCCGCATAGATCGCCTGGCCGGCCACCGGTGAGTAGGTGACGCTGAGGTTGGACAGCACCGAGTCGTAGTGAACCTCGCCGCCCTGCACCGTGGCCGGCTGGGCGGCAGCCGATTCCGACAGCGGAATGAAGTCATCGTATTCGGCGGTGGCGTACTCGTAGCGCACGCCACCTTCCATCGACCAGTGCTCATTGAACTTGTGCTGCAGCTGGGCAAAGCCACCGACACTGCGCGAGGTCAGGTCGGGCATGTAGGTCAGTTTGCCGATCTTGTCGAACACCCGGCCGCCGCTGGCGTCGTACACCTGTGGGTCGAAGATGTCGATCGGCATGTCGCTGCGCTCCTGGTTGAAGTCGCCGCCCCACAGCAGCTCGGTCGTGCCGGCGCTGCCGATCGGGGTGCGCAGGGTCACGCGGCTGCCGAACACTTCGCTGTTCTGCATCACCTGGTCGACATTGCGCCCGCGAGTGGCCACCGCCCGCGCATCGAAGGGCGTGAAGCGGGTGAAGTAGTCGCGGTAGTACAGCTGCGCATTGAGCGTGCCGCCGAGGATGTCGGTGTGCGCATATTCAAGGTTGAGCAAGGTGTTCTTGATCTGGTTCTGCTCGTCCAGCGACAGCCCCGACAGCGGCCGGGCCGCTACCGAGCCTGGCGGCAGGCGGGCAACCGAAGGGTCGGAGGTGTAGTCGGAGTTCTGCTCGGCGTTGTAGTGGCTGGCCGACAGCTGGATGCGCTGCACCTCGTCGATGCGCAAGCCCAGTTTGCCGCCGATGTTGTAGGTGTTGGAATCGAACAGGTCGCCCTGGCTCGGCTCGGGCGCTATACGGTGGCCTTTGGCGTCATAGGAGGCGCCAATGTGCCGGGCGCCAAAATCCAGGGCGTAATCGACCTGGCCCTGGGCGCCCGACAGGTGATGCTGCAACTGCCCGCCGAGGCCGTCGCTGTCTAGCTGGCTCAGTGGCGATACGGCGCTGAGGGTGGTTTGCGCACGCGGCTCGCCACCGGCCGGGCGGGTGGTGATGGAGATAATCCCGCCGGTGGCCCCGGCACCATAGATGGCGCTGCTGCCACGAATCACTTCGATGCGCTCGATCAGCGCCGGGTCGATGTTGGCCAGGTTACGTGAGGAATCGCGGTTGGTGTTCAGCGGTACGCCGTCGACCAGCACCAGCATCGTCCGGCCACGCAGCGTTTGCCCGTAATCGGTGATGGTGCGGCTGGAGTCCGCCATGCCGGGAATGCTTTTCGCCAGCAAGGTAGCCAGGCCATCGGAGCCCTGGCGCAACTGCTCCAGCTGTTCGCGCTCGATGACATTGACCTGCCGGGCTTGCGGCACCAGGTCGCTGTTCAGGCGCGACGAGCTGATCTCCAGGCTGGCCAGTTCCACTGCGGCCGAATCGCTGGCGGCCGCTTCTTTAACAGCCGAAGTAGCGGCCGGCAGCACCAGGTAGGTATGTTCGTCGCGCTCCTGGGCGGTCAGCCCGCTCTTGCCCAGCAGCCGCTGCAGCGCTTGCTGCAAGGTGTAGCGCCCGCGCAGCGCAGGTGCGCTCTTGCCGGCAGTGATGTCGCTGGCAAAGAGGATCTGCGCCGAGGATTGGCGGGCGACGGCGTTCAGGGATGTTTCCAGCGAGCTGGCGGGCACATCGAAATCGACCGGTGCCGATTGCGCCAGCGACCACTGGCTGAGCAGCAGGCCGCTGGCCAGCAAAGACAGGCGCACAGGCGCACGCAGGAAGGGCTGACTCACGTTTTTATGCTCCACAAAGTAAGGTTGCAGAGAGATAGCCGTCAGCACCGCCGCGCAACCCTACCTCTGGCGCAGATTATTTTTTCGTGTCGCGGGATTTAATCAGCACCGCGCCATCAGCCGCGGTTGCAACACTGACCGGCAGGATCGCCGGCAACAGCGCCAGCAGACGCTCGACATGCTCGCTGTCGAACACCCCGGATACCGGCAAGCGGGCCATGCCCGGGTCGATCAGCCTGATCGGCTGGCGGTGATAGCGCTGCAGCGTGGCGATGACCTCGGCCAGCGGCGCGCTGGCGAACACCAGGCGGTTGTCTTTCCAGGCCGTGACATCATCGGCGCTGACCCGGGTCACCGGACCGGCGATGCCATCGCGCACGCGCAGTTGCTGGCCAGGTTCGAGCAACGTCACCGCCTCGGTGGCACGCCCGCGCACCGCGACCTTGCCTTCGGCCACGGTCACCTGCACGTCTTGCCCGTTGCGGTTGACGTTGAAGCGGGTGCCAACCACCCGCACCCCTGCCCCGCCGGCATCGACCAGAAACGGCCGGTAGACCCTCGGCGACACCTGGAACAACGCCTGGCCCCGTTGCAGCTCGACCTGGCGGGTGCGCAGGTGCCAGCTGATGGTCAGCTCGCTGTCGCTGTCGAGCAGTACCTGGCTGCCGTCGGCCAGTTGCAGGGCCTGGCGCTGGCCGACCTGGCTGGCGATATGTTGAGTTTGATACGCAGGGTCCAGCCACAGCGCGCCCGCCGCCAGGGCCAGCCCAACCAGCCCCAGGGTTTTGCCGGTGGTGCGCTTGCGCTTGGCGGGTGTAGACGCGGGCAGCGGGAATCGCTGCTTGAGCTCCTCGCGAAAGCGCGCAAGGGCTTCGTCTTCTTCGCGGTAGTCCTGGGGCTTGCGGCTCATGGCAGCAGCTCCGAGGCCAGGTGTTTGCGGCACGCGTTCATGCCCAGGCGCAGGTGTTTTTCTACGGTTTTGAGCGAAATGCCCAGGCGTTCGGCCACTTGCGCTTGCGGCAGTTCGTGCAGTTTGTGCATGACGAACACCGCCTGACAGCGCGCCGGCAAGTTGGCAATCGCATCGGTCAGCAGCGCCAGGGTGCGTTCAGCGTCAAGATGGCGCTCCTGGCTTGGGGCGCCACTGGCGACCTCAGGCAAGGCATCAACGCCGATTATCCAGCCCTGGCGACGGCGTTCGCTACGGTAGCGGCTAACCGCGAGATCGTGGGCGATCTTGCGCAACAACGCCACCGGCGTGCGCACATCCTGTTTTTCGTCCTTTTCCAGCAACTGCAGGCACAGGTCATGCACCACTTCACGGGCGAACACCCGCTCGCCAAAACGTCGGCGCACATGGTCCACCAGCTCGTCATAATGACGGACCAAGGTTGCCAGGAGTGTGGGTTTGCTGGGCTCGACCTGCACGATGACCTGCGCGAAGGGAATGCCAAGGGAGGCGTGGCCGCGCAGTATAAATGCGAATACTTTACATTTAAAGCAAATACCGCATTCGCGCCTCCAGGCCCTTGACTAGGGTTTGTACGAAAAGTCGCCGAGCGGCGATCAGGCAAGGCGAAAACAGGCGAGGAAGCGGAGTTTACGAGTTGTAAATGAGCATTCCGAGCCTGTTTTCAACGCAGCATGATCGTCGCGCAGGCACTTTTCGTACAAAGCCTAGCCCTCTACCCGCGAATGAGCGCTGAAGCAAGTCTCGATCAACTTCCACTGCCCGTCGATGCGCCGGTAACGATCCTGGTAGATGCCACCCAGTTGCCGCGTGGCGCCGCTCTCGCCATCCAGATTGAAGTAGTACAGGGCCCAGCGGCCCTGGGCCTGGTCGTCACCAGTCAGGTGTATTTCCGGGTTGGCGCCGTGATGCAGGTCGATCACCTGCGCGTTGCATGCCAGTTGCTGATAGAGCGCGACGAAACTGTCGCGATCGCGAAACGTCCCCACCGGGCCGTAGTCGATGAGGATCTCGCCTTCGGCAAAGCAGTCGCGGATGACCTCCACCTGCTTGAGGTCGCAGGCGTTGAAATAGCGGTGCTTGAGCTGGCGAATGGCGTCAAGCGCCTCCAGGCGGGCAATGCGGTGTTCCAGGCTCATTCGGCTGACCTCACAAGTGGGTGTGGCTTGAGTCTATCGAGCCGCAGGCGAGTGCTGATCGTCCGTTGGGACTAGCTGTGGCAAAGCGATTGAACGCTAGTCTGTTCGGAGGATTCCATGGTGTCGCGTTGCCCCCAGCATGGCTTTGGGTCGATACCCCGCCCGCTCATTGACCAACTGCGAAGGACCTTGATCGCCATGGAAAAAGTCATCTACCTGCTCTGGCGCGACACCCAGACCCCGCGCGAAACCTTTGCCCGGCAACTGCGCTGCGAAGTTGCCGCGCAACTGCAGGCGCTGGGTGCGCAAAGGCTGCAACTCAACCTGGCCGACAGCGACGTCGACGCTGCGGCAGGCTTGCGCCAGGAGAACAACCGGCCGCTGCCGCACGCCTGCCTGTCGCTGTGGCTGGACAGCGCCAACGCCAGTGCCAGGCAGCCGTTCGACCGGCTGATCATGGCCGCAACCGCGCGTATGGCGGCCTATCTGGTGTGCGAGTCCGAGGCTATCGGCAACACACGCTTTGCTTGCGCGCCGGGCGAGCGAACCTACGGTTTTGCGCAAGTAGCCCTGCTGACCCGCCCTCCTCGCCTGACCCCGCAGGCCTGGCTGGACATCTGGCGCAACCACCACACGGCAGTGGCCATCGACACCCAGGACAACTTCCAGTACGTGCAGAACCTGGTGGTGCAGGTGCTGACCCACGGCGCCCCGCCGATCGACGCCATCGTCGAAGAGTGCTTCCCGCCGGCGGCGATGACCGACCCTCAAGCCTTCTTCGACGCGGTCGGCGACGAGGCAAAGTTCCAGCGCAACCTGGCAATCATGATGGACAGCTGCGCGCGCTTTATCGATTTCGACAAGATCGACGTGCTGCCCACCAGTCAATATCGCCTCTAGGGCCGGTCAAACAGGTTGGCCGTGACCTTGAACTGTGCAGGTATCGGTGAGGTCACGGTTTCAAACAGGCGCTGGTAGCCTGTGGCAACGATCAACCAGCGCCCGTCACGCTTGACGTAGTCATCCTGGTACAGCGCCGTGCCGTGCAGCAGCCAGTCGCCCTCAAGGTCGATGGCGTGATCTTCCAGGTACCAGCTGCCGCGCGCGGTGTCGGCCGAGAGCATTTCGATCTGCGGATGGTGCCCGTGGTGTTTGCACAGGAACGTCGGCCGGTCGAGTATCGCCTTGAGCCCGTCAATAAAGGCTGCCCGGCTGTCGAAGCTGTATTTGCCGCCGTCCAGGGCGGTGGTCAGGTCTTCGGCAAGGCACCCCTCCAGTGCCGCCCAGTCATGGCGATCAACCGCAAGAAAGTAACGGTACTTGAGCTGCTTGATGTGCTCGATCTCGACAAGGTCGTCCAAAGTAAGGGCCATCAGTGGTACTCCTGGGGGTGGGGAGGCATCGGCACAGGATAGGTCGATGCCCACTGACGTCATCGTCCGGCTAGACTACAGGGCTACACGTTTTCGGAAGCCATCATGCTGCAGATCTTTGAACGCCGCCTCGACCCCTTCCCGCCCGACGAAGTACCACCGCCACCGGTGGGCCTGTTGCGCTTTCTGTGGGCCTGCACCCGTGGTGCGCGCGGCTATGTGCTTGCGCTTGCGCTGCTCAGTGCCAGTGTGTCGATCTACGAAGCCTGGTTGTTCGCCTTTCTCGGCCAGGTGGTCGACCTGCTCTCGACCTGGCAGGCCGGTGGCGCTACCGACGGCGAGGAGCGGCGCGTGCTGTGGGGCATCGGTATCGTGCTGTTGACCAGCATCGGCCTGGTGGCGCTGCGCACCATGGTCCAGCACCAGGTACTGGCGATCAACCTGCCGCTGCGCCTGCGCTGGGACTTCCACCGGCTGATGTTGCGCCAGAGCCTGTCGTTCTTTTCCGATGAGTTCTCCGGGCGGGTGACCACCAAGGTGATGCAGACCGCCCTCGCCGTGCGCGAGGTGCTGTTCACCCTGATCGAGATCATCCCCGGCATCGGCGTGTACTTCATCGCCATCATCGCCCTGGCCGGTGGCTTCGCCCTCAAGCTGATGCTGCCTTTTATTGCCTGGGTGGCGTTGTTCGGCCTGGCCATGCTGTACTTCGTGCCGCGCCTGGGCAAGGTCGGGCAGGAGCAGGCCCATGCCCGCTCTTCAATGACCGGGCGTATCTCCGACGCTTACACCAACATCACCACGGTCAAGCTGTTTTCCCACTCCAAGCGTGAAGCGCACTTCGCCCGCGCGGCGATGGAAGATTTCAAGCAGACCGGCTTTCGCCAGATGCGCCTGGTCAGCCAGTTCGAAATCGTCAACCAGGCGCTGGTGGTGGCCTTGATCATCGGCGCCGGCGGCTACGCCCTGTGGTTGTGGCACCAGGGTGACGTCGGCACCGGCGCGGTGGCGGCGATTACCGCCATGGCCCTGCGCATCAATGGCATGTCGCACTGGATCATGTGGCAAATGACCGCGCTGTTCGAGAACATCGGCACCGTGCAGGACGGCATGGCCACCCTCACCCGCGGCCCCAAGGTGCAGGATGCGCCGAACGCCGGCGTGCTGCAGACCCGCGGCGGCGCGGTGAGTTTTGACAACGTCAGCTTCAACTACAACGGCGAGCGCCAGGTGCTCGATGGCCTCAACCTGAACATCCGCGCCGGCGAAAAGGTCGGCCTGGTGGGCCGCTCCGGCGCCGGCAAGTCGACGTTGATCAACCTGCTGTTGCGCTTCTACGACGTCGACAAGGGGGTGATCCGCATCGACGGCCAGAACATCGCCGAGGTCACCCAGGACAGCCTGCGCAGCGCCATCGGCATGGTCACCCAGGATACTTCCCTGCTGCACCGCTCCATCCGCGACAACATTGCCTATGGCCGCCCGGATGCCACTGATGCGCAAATCCGCGCGGCGGCCTACCACGCCCAGGCCGATGGCTTTATCAGCCAGCTGAGCGACAAGCAGGGCCATAGCGGCTACGACACCCTGGTCGGTGAGCGCGGTATCAAGCTCTCGGGCGGCCAGCGCCAACGCATTGCCATCGCCCGGGTGATGCTCAAGAACGCGCCGATCCTGCTGCTCGACGAGGCCACCAGCGCGCTGGATTCGGAAGTGGAAGTGGCGATTCAGGAAAGCCTTGGCGAAATGATGCAAGGCAAGACCGTCATCGCCATCGCCCACCGGCTCTCGACCATCGCGGCCATGGACCGGCTGATCGTCATGGACGAGGGGCGCATCATCGAGCAAGGCACCCACGCCGAACTGCTCGGGCGCAACGGCACCTATGCACGGCTGTGGCAGCACCAGAGTGGCGGCTTTCTGGGCGAGGACCAGGGGCTGGAGCTGGCCGAGGAATAGCTGGCCGAGAAACAGTAGCCGTTGCTAGTGCAGGACTGCATAGATCGACGAAACCACCTGCCGGGTGGCTTCCTCGATCGTGCCTTCATTGCGGCACAGCACCCAGCCGTTATCGGCAACCGCCTGCTCGAACGCCTGGGTACTCGCCACGTGCTCTTCGAGCCGGTGCATCACCGTGCTGTTCAGCCCGCGGTTGCGTGCCGCGGCCCTCGCCCACGACACTTCAGGGTCGGTGAGCACCCCGACATGCAGGTCCGGCACCCGTACGTTGCGCTCCAGGTTCAACTGCAGAATCTCGGCAAACGGCACTAAACGGCGAAACGCCGCATCGGACGGGTACCAGCGATCGATGAGAATGATGCTGTCGGCGGGCTGTTTGCTCAGCACATGCGCGGATATCCAGGTGCGGCTATCGGCCAGACGCTTGCACACGGCCAGTTCCAGATCCCGGCAGGGATTGCGCACCAGCTGGTTGACCAGGGCCATGGTTGCACCGCGAAAGGGATCGCTTTTTTTCTCGCACAGGCGGATCACCTTGTGCTTGTCGGCGCGCAAGGCTTTGGTCACGGCCTCCAGGAGCGTGGTCTTGCCGGTGCCCTTGGGCCCATCGAGGGAAACAAACAGCGGACGGTTCATGCTTCAAGCAACAATTGAGGGAGTGATGTGCACTCTACTGGTTTCTGCCGGGCGGGTCTCGGTGTCTGGGGTTTGCGCCGAGCATTGAGCGGTAGCTCGGCGGCGAAACGCCCAGCTCCGCGGCTAGGGGATGCTGACAGGCGCGGCCTCAGGGAAGCGCCAGCGCCCCGACAGCATCTCGGCCCCTGGCTGGTACAGCCTGACCATGTAGTTCCAGCCCGGGCTGATGGGCAGGCAGTTACTGATCCCGGCCTCACATTTGCCAAACTGCACGCGGATGCTGCCGTCGCCTGCACGTTTGGCCGTGAGGCTGTTGAGCGAGTAGAACCCTTGCGGGTTTTTCTCGAAGTATCCGCTGGCGTTGTAGACGCTGATGGACCAGAAGGCACCCACCGGAACCTCCTTGACGGACAGCCCATAAGGGGTCGCGCCGTCATTCTGTCCAGGGGTGATATTGAGGTACACAGCGTCCCGTTCAGGGTTCCCGCCCCAGGCCGAGGCGCTGCCCAGCAGGTGGCGTACCGGATCGACCTCCTCGGCCCTGCCGAACATGCGCCGCGAGTCGGTAACGGTTTCAGCCAGTGACAGTAGCTTCGTTCGCAGCGCATTGAGGCTGGCGGCATCCCAGTGCGGAACCTCGAAGCGACCGGGGCCGCCCTGCTGCTCTACCCTGACCTGGTCCTGCAGGGCGTGGCCAAGCTGCACGTCGCTGGCCGAGCTCGGATCGACCAGCGTGCGCAGGCCTAGCAGTACATAGCGCGTGCCAATCGATTCGCGGCTGAAATGGTAGCTGCCGGCCTTGTAGATCAGCCCTTGGGTGTACTGATCCTCGTTGATCGCGCTCAGCGAAAAGTAGCGCTTGCCGGCATCGGGCAAGGTAACGGTAACCGGGCCCGCGTCCAGGTCGAACACCGCGGACGAATACAACGTGTCGCGGTTCGGGCGCACTACCACCTGGCTTTCCACCGGGACCAGTTGACGGTTATGGACGAACTGGCCAAAGCCGCCGCGCGCGACCACAAGGCTGAAGAACCTGTCGGATTCGGCGCGCACAAAGTTGTCAGCGGTGACGCGCAAGCGCTCAGCCGGCGCCTCACTGGCCAGGCACAGCGGCGCCATTAAGCCGAGCACGATGAGATAGATCGACCTGTACATGATTGCCTCCTTTGCAGGGTTTTCGAGTAATGCGCTCAATCGACGCGCTGAACCTTTGGAGCCTGCCAGCGACCGTCCAGTGCCTCGGCTTTGGGCCAGTACAACCGCCCGGCCAGGTAGAACGGGCCATCTGGCGCGGGTAACCAGTTGGCCAGGTGCTCCGGGTTCGGCTGCCGGTGCTGGATGTACAGCGTCACACCGCCATCGGCATCGCGCTTGAGGGCGGGCAGCATCGGCGAATTGATCAGGTACCGGTTCAACGGATTGTCGACCAGCAGGCGCTGGGCGTCGTACAGGGTCAGGGACCAGAAGGCATTCACCGGCGGCAGTTGCCCGGGGGCGAAGCGCAAGGTGTAGCGGTGGCGCGAAGCGTCCAGTTTCTGCCCCTGGGCATCCAGGTAGAACGGCGGATAGAGCGTTTCTTCGCGGTCATTGCCGTACAGGCCAGTGACGCTGGCACGCATGCGGTACAGGTAGTTGTTGCCCAGGAACTCGCGGCTGCCGAGGAACCTGGAGGTGGCCACTTCGCCGCGCGCAACCTGCTGGCCGAGGGCCTCGAAGTCTTGCCAGGCATCGGCGACCCCTGCACGCATCGCGGCGCGGATGTCCTCGGGCCAGGCCTGCTCATCGAACGTTAGCCCTGGGCCGATGCCCAGTTTTGCAAACGACTTCATCAGGTCGGTTTCCGAAGGATGAATCGGGCAGTAGCGCAAAACGAAGTTCAACTGCTTGAAAAACGCCAGGTCGGTGCGCTCGGCCTGGGCGCTGAGCGGCACCATGAAATCGACTGCAGGCGCCGCGGCCGGGGCCGGTTGGCCAAGGTAGGCAGAGAGTGGCTGGACCTTGTAACCGGCCTGCACCTGCTTGACGTTGGGCAGATCGTCCGGGCCGCGCAACTGGGTGCGGTAGAAGACAAAGGCGAAGCGCGTCTCCGAGCGCAACACCCGATCGATGCCAGGCGGGATTGTGCCGTGCCAGTCGGGGCCGGCCAGTAGAAAGGTACCGCCGCCATTACCGGTGGTGCGACTGCCGACATAGCCGAAATTATGCGTGTAGGCATCGACGAACTGCGCCGAGTAATAACGCCCCTGCTCAACCTCCGGCATGCTCAGCACCAACGGTTCGCTGCCCAGGTCCGCGCCCAGCTGGGAATACGGGGTATCGGCATTGGGGGTCGGATACGCCTTGTCTTGCGGGGTGTAGATGCGTGCCGTGTTGTGCAGGGTGTTCCAGGGCGCCTTGAACTCGGGATGCTGGCGGTCCTGAAAGTAGGTGTACTGGACGCGATAGTGGTCCACCAGGGGGAAGCCGTAGATGTAGGCCTGCTTGGCGATGGCCCGGGCTTGGGCCGCGGTGATGTCCTGCGCCAGCGACAGGCTGGCATGCCCACACAACAGCAGTACCGCGGCGATCATGATGTGCTTGAGGGTGATAGTGCTCACCAGAAACTCCTTTTCGACAGTGTCATGGCTACTCACTGCAGAGTGGCGGTGCGCCCACGCGCACCGCCATGGTTTTAGATGTTGCCCAGGCCGCCACCGCAGACCAGTACCTGGCCGCTGACGTAGTCCGACTCTGGAATGCACAACAGGTACACCGCACCGGCGGCTTCCTCCGGGGTGCCGGGGCGTCCCAGCGGGATCATGCTTTTCGACTGCTCGACGATGGCCGGGCTGATGCCCACCTTGATTTGCCGCCCTTCGATCTCGATGAAGTTCGGATCGCCCTCCACTGGCTGGGTCTGGCGGGTTTCGATATGGCCAAAGGCGACAGCGTTGACAGTGACCTTCATCCGCCCCCATTCCTTGGCCAGGCACTTGGTCATGCCCAGCACCCCGGCCTTGGCGCTCGAATAGTTGACCTGGCCAGGGTTGCCACCGGCCGACACCGACGACACGTTGACCACCTTGCGATTGACTACCCGCCCTTCAGCGGCCTCCTGCTTGGCCATGGCGCTGATGATCGGCTGGGCGGCACGCAGGATGCGAAACGGCGCGGTGAGATGGCAGTCGAGGATCGCATACCACTGCTCGTCGCTCATCTTCTGGATCACGTTGTCCCAGGTGTAGCCGGCGTTGTTGACGATGATGTCGATGGTGCCGTAGCTGTCGATTGCGGTGTTGACGAAGCGCTCGGCGAAATCCACCGCGGTGACGCTGCCAACGCAGGCCACCGCCTCGCCACCGGCCGCACGGATTTGCGCCACCACCTCTTCGGCCGGCCCTGCATCCAGGTCGTTGACCACGACGCGGGCGCCGTCGGCGGCCAGTTTCAACGCCACGCTACGCCCGATACCACGGCCGGAGCCGGTGACCAGGGCGACTTTGCCTGCAAGTTTGCTCATGCTGTTGTTCCTTGTTTTTATTGGGTTCAGGTCAGCGCCACGACGGCTTCGCCAACCAACTTGTGCTCGCCGTACTGGTTACCGCAGCGAATCGCCAGGCGCACGCGCGCTTCGCCGTCTACGTCGAAGCGCTGGATAACCTCGCCGCTGCAGGTGGGTACGTGCCCCAGCTGGGTGATCCCGGTGAAACGCACCGACAGGCTGCGGATTTGCCTCTGCGCCACCCAGGCAGTGAGCAGGCGGCCGAGGTAGGCCACTGAGAGCATGCCGTGGGCAAACACATCCGGCTGGCGGGCCTTGCGGGCGAAGTCCAGGTCGATATGCACCTGGTTGTGATCGCCCGACGCCCCGGCATACAACGCCAGGGTGGTGCGGGTGACGGCGGGCGCGGTAAACGGCGGGAGTGCGAAGCCGACCTGCACATCGCCCCAGTGACTAAGGTTCATTGGCGGCTCCTCAACGCTGCACCAGCGACGAGCGGATATCCGCGATGTGCTGGCCGTGCTGGTTGGTGACGCGGGTCTGCTGTACCACGAAGGTCAGCGCCCCGCCCTTCTTTTGGTAAACATCCACCACCTCGGTGGCGAAGGTCAGCTCATCACCGGCAAAGGCCATGGCGTGGTACTCAAAGCCCTGCTCGGCATGCAGGAGGCGCCCCAGGTCGAAGCCAAAAATGTCCTGGACGATGTAGTCGGTGTCGCGTCCTTCGGCTTCCAGGCACATCAGAAAGCTTGGCGGCACCGGCAGCGACCGGTAACCGGCGGCCCTGGCACAGGCTTCGTCGCTGTATATCGGGTCGGTTTCGCCAATGGCCTTGGCGAAGAAGCGCAGGCGCCCCTTTTCAACCTCACAGGTGGTAACACCCAGAGAGCGGCCGATCAGACGCTTGTCTGCCATGTCGGATCCTCCTCAGTCAGTGCAAAAGCGCGCCTTGGCGGGCGCGCAGGGGGTGTCAGTTACGGCCGAACAGCGTGACGATGCCGGCGCCGCCCAACCCCAGGTTGTGTTGCAAAGCGTGCTGCAGGTCAGCCACCTGGCGCTTGTCGGCGGTGCCGCGCAGTTGGTGGGTCAGCTCGTAGCACTGGGCAAGGCCGGTGGCGCCCAGTGGGTGGCCCTTGGACAGCAAGCCCCCCGACGGGTTGACCACCACCTGGCCGCCGTAGGTGTTGTCGCCGTCCATCACGAACTTTTCGGCGCCGCCTTGCGGGCAGAAGCCCAGACCTTCGTAGGTCAGCAGTTCGTTGTGGGCAAAGCAGTCATGCAGCTCGCAAACCCGAATATCTTCCGGGCCGACCCCGGCTTTTTCATACACCTGGGCGGCAGCCTGACGGGTCATGCCGACGCCGACGATGCTGATCAGCGATGGCGGATCGAAGGCTTCCGGTTTATCGGTCACCAGCGCCTGGGCGAGGATGCACACGTCGGTACGCAGGCCGTGCTGCCTGGCAAAACGCTCGGAGACCACGATTGCCGCGGCGCCGCCGCAGGTCGGCGGGCAGGCCATCAGGCGGGTCATTACCCCCGGGAAAATTACCTGGTCGTTCATCACGTCCTCGGTGCTTACCACCTTGCGCAACACCGACATCGGGTTGTTGGCGGCATGCCGGCTGGCCTTGGCGCGGATGGCCGCAAAGGTTTCCATGCGGGTGCCGTACTTTTGCATGTGTTCAAGGCCGGCGCCGCCGAAGAACTTCAGGGCATCGGGCATTTCACGGCCCTGAGGGAATATTTCATCGACCACTTCGTGCCCTTTGCCATAGGTGATCGGCCGATCGAGCCAGTGCGATTTCAGCGCCCCCGGCTGCATCTGCTCGAAGCCAAAGGCCAGGGCGCAGTCTACCGCACCGCTTTCAACCGCCTGGCGGGCGAGAAACAATGCGGTCGAGCCGCTGCCGCAGTTGTTGTTGACGTTGATCACCGGGATGCCCGACAGCCCGACTTCATAAAGCGCCGACTGACCGCTGGTGGAGTCGCCATAGACATACCCGGCATAGGCCTGTTGCACCTTGCGATAGTCCAGGCCGGCGTCCTGCAGCGCCAGGCGTATGGCTTGCGCGCCCATCTCGATGTACGTCCCGCTCTGGCCAGGCTTGGCAAACGGAATCATGCCGACTCCGGCAACAACTACTTTCTGCGACATCACTTTCTCCAGGGTGAGTTATCCAGGCCCGCGACCGCCGTACCTGTGGGGCGGCAATCGCGCCGAACCGTTCACCGATGGTCACGTAATGCCGATGCCTGAAGTCCCCCCCCGCTAGAGGGGGCTTCGGGCAACCGTCGTTGCAGGGGTCTGACGACGGGTGGGGGTGCTCCCCCCCCTCTGGAGGGGGAAGCGCGGCGAGTGCCGGCGGTAGCGTTTGCTGGCAGTTCACCCAAACAACAACAAGATCAGGGGTAACCAACACGTGACTTTCGCAAGACACATGAGCCGGCAACGCCTGCGCCGCGCGCCCACACGGCAATTCGAATTTCGCCCTCATTTGCTGGCCCTGGCGGTCGGCCTTGGCACCTGCGCCAGCGCCGGCGCCATCGATTTTCAGATCGGCGAGATCGAGGGGCAGTTCGATTCTTCCCTTTCCGTTGGTTCCAGCTGGGCGGTACGCGGGCCGGACCCCAAGTTCATCAACGCGGCCAATACCCTGGGCCTGCGCGGCCAGTCGGCCACCCGTACCGCCGATGACAACCGGCAGAACTTCAAAAAGGGCGAAACCTTTTCGAAGATCTTCAAAGGTGTGCATGACCTTGAGCTGAAGTACGGCGAAAGTGGCGTGTTCGTACGCGGCAAGTATTGGTACGACTTCGAACTCAAGGACGAACACCGGCCGTTCTACGACATCGACGACCGCGGCCGCGATGACCTGGCCAAGTCCTCCGGGGCGCAGTTCCTCGATGCCTTCGTGTACCACAACTACAACCTCGGCGAGCTGGCCGGCAACGTGCGCCTGGGGAAACAGGTGGTCAGCTGGGGGGAAAGCACCTTCATCGGCAACTCGATCAACAGCATCAACCCGGTGGACGTCGCCGCTTTGCGCCGGCCGGGTGCCGAGGTCAAGGAGGGCCTGGTACCGGTCAACATGTTCTACCTGTCCCAGGGCCTGACCGAGAACCTCAACGCCGAAGTGTTCTACCAGCTGGAATGGGACAACTCGGTGGTCGACAACTGCGGTACGTTCTTCGGCTCCGACCCCCTGCCCCAGGGCTGCAACGACCGCCTGGTGTTCGCCGGCCCCGACCTGGCCCCGGGTGTGGCGAACAACACCGCGAGCGCGGCGCAGATCCTCAGTGGCGCGGTGGTCGATAACGTCTACATGCCGCGCCTGGAAGACCACGATGCCCGCGACGGCGGCCAGTTCGGCGTGGCCTTGCGCTGGTTCGTGCCGCAGCTCAATGACAGCGAGTTCGGCTTCTACGCCATGAACTACCACAGCCGCACGCCCTACCTGAGCTTCAAGCAGACGACCACCGCGCCGATCACCGCCGCCCAGTTGGCTGCCCTGCCCGCTGCCGCCCGACCACTGGCGGCGGCCCAGAGCCAGTTCGACCGGGTACGCTCGGCACGCTACTTTGTCGACTACCCCGAGGACATCCGCCTGTACGGCGTGAGCTTGCAGACCACCCTGGGCGCGACTTCCGTCGGCGGTGAGGTCAGCTACCGGCCGAACATGCCGCTGCAGATCAACACCGCCGACCTCAACCTGGCGGCGATCCAGTCCACCGATACCGACTTTCGTACCCAGACCTCGCCGCTGTTCACCTCGGGCGAAACCACCCAGGCGCTGGGCGGCGACCTGCCTGGCTACAAGCGCATGCCGGTGCTGCAGGCCCAGGTCAGCGCCACCCACTTCGTCGACCAGATCTGGGGCGCCAGCCGCCTGACCCTGGTCGGCGAGGTGGGCTACAACCGCATCAACGGCCTGGGCGACGCTGACGGCACTGACATCCGCTTCGGCCGCAGCCCGGTATTCGGTGCTGGCGAGTTCCCCGGCAGCCAGAACGCGACGGTCTGCGCCACCGCCAGCAACCCGCAGCAGCGCTGCAACAGCCATGGCTTCTATACCACCGACTCATGGGGTTACCGCCTGCGCGCCAAGCTCGATTACACCAACGTCCTTGCCGGCATCAACCTCTCGCCGAACCTGGCCTGGTCCCACGACGTAGACGGCTGGGGGCCGAACTTCGAGGAAGGCGCCAAAGCAGTAAGTGTCGGCCTGGATGCCGACTACATGACCCGCTACACCGCGAGCCTGAACTACACGGACTTCTTCGGCGGCCGCTTCAACACCAACACTGACCGCGACTATGTCTCGCTCAGCTTCGGCGTCAACTTCTGAGGCGCACTCGAACAGAGGGTACATCCATGAAAGCAAGCACCATCCTTACTACCGGCGCCCTGGCGCTCTCGCTGCTGGCCAGCAGCGTCATGGCTGCAGTCAGCGAACAGGAAGCGGCCCAACTGGGCACCAGCCTGACGCCTCTGGGCGCACAAAAGGAAGGCAACGCCGACAACAGCATCCCGGCCTGGACCGGCGGGCTCAAGCCTGGCGCCGCCGCTGTGGACGCCAAGGGTTTTCTCGGTGATCCGTTCAAGAATGAAAAGCCCCTGTTTACCATCACCGCAGCCAATGCCGAGCAGTACAAAGACAAGCTTACCCCCGGCCAACTGGCGATGTTCAAGCGTTACCCGGACAGCTACAGGATCCCGGTCTACCAGAGCCACCGTACGGCCCGCACCGCCGAGCACATCTATGGCGCTGCGAAGAAAAGCGCGGTCAATGTGCAACTGGTCAACGATGGCACCGGTTTGAGCAACCTCGCCGACTCACGCTACTACGCCTTCCCGATCCCCAAGAGCGGCGTCGAAGTCTACTGGAACTATGTAACGCGCTTTCGTGGCGAAAACGTCGAACGCTGGTCGGTGCAAGCGGTGCCCCAGGTCAACGGTGCCTACACCATTGTCGAGACCCACGACCAGAACAGCTTTCCGCAGTACATGGACGGGGTGGATGCCCAGGCGGCGAAAAACATCCTCTATTACTACATCTTCGCCGTCGATGCCCCGGCGCGCCTGGCCGGCACAGTGTCGATGGCGCATGAAACGATCGACCAGGTCAGCGAGCCGCGCAAGGCCTGGACCTACAACGCCGGCCAACGTCGCGTACGTCGTGCGCCGCAACTGGCCTACGATGCACCGGGCCTGGCGGCAGATGGCATGCGCACTTCGGACAACGCCGACATGATGAACGGCTCGCCAGACCGCTATGACTGGAAGCTGATCGGCAAGAAGGAGATGTACATTCCCTACAACAACTACAAGCTGCAATCACCGGATTTAAAATACGCCGACATCATCAAACCCGGGCACATCAACCAGGACCTGAGCCGCTACGAGCTGCACCGGGTGTGGCACGTACAGGCCACCCTCAAGCCTGGCGAGCGGCATATCTATGCCAAGCGCGACATGTATTTTGACGAAGACACCTGGGTACTTGCCGAGGTCGATCACTATGACGGCCGTGGTCAGCTCTGGCGGGTGGGCGAAAACTACACCTACAACCACTATGACAAGGGCTTGAACGCTCCGGCGGCCCAGGGCTTCTACGACTTGCTGGCGGGCCGCTACATCGTCGTCAGCCTGAGCAACGAATCCAGGCGCGCACCGCTGTATGGCACGCGGACCAAGCTTGCAGACTTCACCCCGGCGGCGCTGCGCAATGCGGGTATTCGATAAGGTTTGACCGGCAATAAAAAACGCCCCGCTTGCGGGGCGTTTTGGCATCTCCTTCTATTCGAAAATGACCTTGCCCTGCCCGGCATCCCAGGCTTCAATCCTGCCGAGGTAACGCTCCTCGATCAGGCCACGGCGGATCTTCAAGGTCGGCGTCAGCAGGGCGTTGGCAATTGCCCAGGGTTCGCCGACCACCACCAGCCGCGACAACTGCTCATGGGCCTCGAACTGGGCATTGACCTCGGCCAGGAACACTTCCAGCTCGGTGGCAACCCGGTCCCGGCCTTCTGCAGTTGCCAGCGCCGCACGGGTTTCGGCCGAGACGTTGAGCAGCGCCAACGGCTGCGACAGCCCCACGCCGGTAACGCAACAGGCCTCGATCCGCGGATGATTACCCAGCTTGGCCTCGATCGGCACCGGCGCCACATACTTGCCCTTGGCGGTCTTGAACAGGTCCTTGACCCTTCCTGTGATGCGCAGGCGGCCTTGTTCATCCAGCTCGCCACGGTCACCTGTGCAAAACAGACCATCATCGGTATAGCTTTGCGCGGTCAGGTCAGGTCGTTTGAAGTAGCCGAGCATCTGCGCCGGGCTGCGCACCAGAATCTCGTTGTCGGCGCCCAGGCGGCACTCGACCCCTGCAATGGCTGCGCCGACGTAACCCACCCGCACCTGCCCCGGCAGGCTGAAGTGCGAGGTGCCGAAGTTCTCGGTCATGCCATAGCCCTCCAGTAGCTCCAGCCCCAACTGCCGGTACCACTCCATCACCTTCACCGGCAGCGGTGCCGAGCCAGATAGCCCGGTGTGTACCTGATCGAGCCCCAGCGCTGAGAGAATCTGCGCCTTCATTCGTGCGCCTTCGGCCGGATCAGCGAATGCCGCAGCCTGAACGGCCGGGTCGATGCGCTCGTTGATGCCCTGGTAGAACTTGCCCCACAGCCTTGGCATGGAGAGGAATATGGTCGGCCGTGCACGGCGCAGGTCTGCGCTGAAGGTATCGAGCCCGAGATTGAAGAACACCCGGCAGCCGCTGAACAGCGACACCGCTTCGACCACGGCCCGCTCGGCAGTGTGCGCCAGGGGCAGGTACGACAGCAGGCGGTCGCCGCTGGAGGTGCCGCGGCCGTTGGCATACATGCAGCCGGTCACCGCCGGCGCGGCATACAGGCCGGCAAAGCTGTGCATCACGCCCTTGGGGTCGCCGGTGCTGCCGGAAGTGTAGATGATGGTTGCCAGGGCTTCGGGGGCAGGAAGCTCGACGGCCTGCAACGGCTCGGTGCCGGCAATGATCTGCTCCCAGGCCAGCCCCTGGTTGCAACTGGACATCGGCAGGTCGATCAGCGCCAATTGCTCGGGAATCGAGGCGCAGATCGCCTGCCAACCGGAGGCCTCGCCCTCCAGGCGGCCGACGAACAGCAGCTTGATCTCGGCATGCTCCAGCACATAGCGCACGGTATCGCTGCTGGCGGTGGTGTACAGCGGCACACTGACGTGGCCGGCCATCCAGATCGCCAGGTCGGCGATGATCCAGTGCGCGCTGTTCTTGGCATAGATACCAATGGACGAACCGGCCGGCAGCTCGAGGCGCTTGAGGTGGGCGGCGACGCGGCGTGCCTGATCGCCGACATCGGCCCAGCTGAAGTCCTGCACGCTGCCATCGGCCAGGGGTTGGCTGAGGTAGATGGTCTCGGGGGTAGTGCGCTCCCAGTGGAGGAAGCGATGCAACAGGGTGGTCTGATTATTGTTATTCATTGCCGATCCTGGATCTGGAGGGTGGTGTACCACCCATTGATATTGTTCTGTTCCGGGCGCGTCCTGGTGCATGTCGCTGCTGTCGCTCAGTCGCGCTGGTAGAGCGTGGCAATCACCGTGCCTGCGTCGGCGGTGTGTTGCTGCAGGGCAGTTCGTGCGTTATCGACCTGGCGTCGACCGGCACTGCCGCGCAACTGCTGGACCAGCTCGATGCATTGTGCCAGCGGGCTGGCGGCGCCAGCCAGTCCAAGCGACAACAGGCCGCCGCTGGGGTTGACCACCAGGTTGCCGCCATAGGTGTTGTCGCCCTCCTCGACCAGCTTTTCTGCACTGCCTTCAGGGCAAAAGCCCAGCGCCTCGTACAGCAGCATCTCGCTCAAGGTGCTGGCGTCGTGCAGTTCGCACACCTGCACATCCTGTGGCCCGATGCCCGCCAGTTCATACAGCTCGCGGGCCGCGGCCACCTGGGTGTCATAGCCGATGTCGACAATGCCCTCTGTCGGGCTGGCGCTGGCCAGGGCGAGGATACGGACCTGCGGGCCGGGGCAATGAAGGCGGGCAAAATCGGCGGAACACAGCAGCACGGCGGCAACGCCGGCGCTTGGCCAGGCAAACTGCGCAGAGGTCAACGGCTCGGCGAGCAGGCGGGCTTGCAGCACCTGGTCGAGGGTCAGCGCCCGCCTGAACGCGGCCTCCGGGTTGAGCGCCGCATGCTGGCAGGCCTTGACGGCGATCATCGCGAAGGTTTCCGGGCGCGCCTGGTATCGCGCCATATAGGCGCGAGCGCTGGCTCCCAGGTGCTCCAGCAGCGCATCCGGGTAAGGCCATGGGCCTATAGCACCTTGCACACCCACCACCAGAATGGCTTGGGCCTGGTCTTGCACCAGCGCCTGCCAGGCACAGGACAACATCAACCCGCTGTCTTCGCTGTCCGGCGCAAACTGCCGCACCGCCACCTGGCCCAGCCCGCAGTGCTCGAGCGCCCGCTGCAGGCTCGCGTCGCTGTCTGTTGCGGCATACACCGCGCTCAGGCGGCTGGCGGACAACCCGGCGTCGAGCAGTGCCAAGCGGGCCGTGCGCCCGATCAGGTCGGCCAGGCCCGGGCCCGCTGCTGCGGGGCTGAAAGCGGACATCCCTACGCCAATCACATTGACGCAACGTTGCATCGTGCTCTCCTGAAATACAAAGTTGCCGCTAGCACAACCGGCCAGCGGCAGGTGGCCAGGGATCAGGCCGGCACGGACTCGAACAATTCGACCGCGCCATTTTTCAGCACGATGACGTCACGCTCCACGGCACGCATCTGGACGATGATGCGCGTGGGCGATTCACGCCACATGCGGGTTTCCAGGGTGTCGCCGGGCATCACGATCGAGGCGAAGCGTGCGCGCACGCTCTTGAACAGCCGCGAATCGTTATCGCAAAACGCCTTGATCACATGCCGGCCGAGGTAGCCGAAAGTGCACAAGCCGTGCAGGAACGGCTTCTCGTAACCGGCCCTGGCGGCGTAATCCGGGTCGACGTGCATCGGGTTCCAGTCGCCGCACAGGCGGTAGAGCAAGGCCTGGTTGACCTCGGTGGCATCGGCCAGCACCGCGTCGGGTGCGCGCAACGGCGGCACGTTGAGCTCTTCGCTGGCGACCTGCTCCAGCCCGGCCCCGGGCACCCCCGGGTAGAACCCGGTGACTTCGTTGTAAAACAGCGGCGTGCCGTGTTCGTCGGTGGTCTCGATGGCCAGGATGCTCACCGAGCTCTTGCCTTTGTCGATGGCCGCCTTCAGGCGCATGGTGTGCTTGAGCTTGGCCTTTGGCGGCAACGGCCGGTACATGAAGGTGTACTGCTCGCCATGCAGGCCCTTGGCGAACGGCAGGTTCAGACCCTCCAGCTGCGGCTCGCCGGACTTCGCCGCGCGCAGGAACACTTCAGTGGCCGGCAACACGGCCATGGTCGGCAGCACGCGGAAATCGTCGCCGGCAAACTCGTTCACATACAGCAGCTCAGTGCGGTCCAGCGGGTCCTTGGCGGCGCCGACGGCCAGGGCATAGAGTGCGGCATCGTTCTGGTCATACTCGGTTTCAAGGTAAGACACCGCCTTGCCCGCCACCTCCATGTCGACAAAGGCATTGCCACCTTTGGTCGGTGCGTCCATGCGCTCGAACAGCTCCTTGAAAGCGTCGGCGCCATCGGCGTGATGCACGCTGTGCTGGTCGAAGCGGGTAATGCGCGACCAGTTGTCGCGAACCAGTTCCGGGCTCAGGCCCTGGGTGTGCAGGAACCGCCCCTGGGAACGCTGCCAACGGTACTTGGCGTGGAAGCCGCCACCGACTTCGAACAACTCGCCGCTGTCCTCGCAGGTTTCGCTGCACAGCCAGGCCACCAGTGGCGCGACGTCTTCGACTTTGAGCTTGTCGTGCAGCGCCTGGGGGAAGATGCCGCTGGCGATCACCATGCGTGAGGCGGCTATCGGGGCGATGGTGTTGACGCGAATGTTCTTGCTCGCGCCTTCGATGGCCAGCGAGCTGGCAAAGCCGATCAGGCCGGCCTTGGCGGTGGCATAGTTGCACTGGCCGAAGTTGCCGAAGATGCCGGCACCCGAGGCGGTCATGACGATACGCCCGTAACCCTTGTCGCGCATGATCGGCCACACCGCGTGGGTCAGCCGGTAGGCGCCCTTGACGTGAACATCCTGGATCAGGTCCCACTGCTCTTCGGTCATCTTGTGGAACGAGGTGTCGCGCAGGATGCCGGCGTTATTGATGAGGATGTCGACGGTGCCAAAGGCTTCCAGCGCGGTGGCGACGATCTTCTCGCCCTCGGTCACCGAATGGTGATCGGCTACCGCTTCGCCGCCCAGGGCGCGAATTTCGGCAACCACCGCGTCGGCCGCGGCGCTGGATTGCCCCAGGCCATCGGTACTGACCCCCAGGTCGTTGACCACCACCCGGGCGCCGCGCGACGCCAGCAGCAACGCATGGGCACGGCCCAGGCCGTTGCCGGCGCCGGTGACGATGGCGACTTTACCGTCAAAGCGAATTTCTTGAGACACGTGTGCACTCCTCTGTCTGATCGCGCTCACAGGGTGCGAGCGATGATTTCCTTCATGATTTCGTTGGTACCGCCCCAGATGCGGTTGCCGCGGGTGTCCAGGTACAGCCTGGCGATCGGGTACTCGGTCATGTAGCCGTTGCCGCCATGCAGTTGCAGGCAGGCATCGACTACCCGGCTGCTGAGCTCGGCGGTCCAGTACTTGGCCACCGCTGCGGTCTCGGCGCTCAGCTCGCCGCGCAGCAACAAGGCCATGCAGCTGTCGACCCAGGAGCGGCCGAGCTGTATTTCGGTTTTCAGTTGCGCCAGGACGAAACGCGAGTTCTGGAAATCCAGCACCGGCTTGCCGAACACGATGCGCGAGCGGGTGTAGTCGAGGGTGTGTTCCAGCGCCGCCTCGGCCTGGGCCTGAAAGCCCACCGCGCCGATGATCCGTTCCCAGGCCAGGTCATGCATAAGCTGGTAAAAGCCCTGGCCCTGCTCGCCGCCGAGCACGTTCTCGACTGGCACGCGGCAGTCGTCGAAGAACAGCATGCTGGTGTCCTGGGCATGCAGGCCAATCTTCTCCAGCGGCTGCGAGCGCTCGAAGCCCGGGCGCTCCTTCTCGACGATGACTAGTGAGATATCTTTGGCACTGCCGCTGTTGCCGGTCTTGCACACCACCAGCGCCAGGTCGCAGGACGCGCCGTTGGAGATGAATGTCTTGGAACCATTGAGCACGAAGTGCTCGCCATCGAGGGTGGCGCGGGTGCGTACCGCTTGCAGGTCCGAGCCGGTGTTGGGCTCGGTCATGGCGATGGCGCCGACAGCTTCGCCGGCAATCATCTTCGGCAGCCAGGCCTGCTTTTGCGCCTCGGTGCCGTAGTTGAGGATGTAGTACGCCACCAGCCCATGCACGCCGAAGCCGATCAGGCCAGTGGCGCCGATGCGCATGAATTCTTCGCAGAACACCATGTCGAACAAGCGGTCGGCGCCGGGGCCGCCGTACTCTTCCGGCATCGATGGCAGCAGCATGCCCAGCGCGCCGGCCTTGCGCCACACCGCGCGGGGGACGCACTTGTCCTTCTCCCACTGGGCGTGAAACGGCGCCACCTCCTCTTCCATGAAACGCCGGGCAGCGCGGCGGAACTCGTCGTGCTCGGTGCTGAACAATGTACGGGGGATCAGATATTGCATTGGGTAGTCCTCAGTGGCCCGGCTCAGAGTGTGCGGCCGACCAGATCTTTCATGATGTCGTTGGCGCCGCCGGCTATGCGCAGCACACGGTGATCCAGGTAGTGGCGGGCCACCGGATACTCGAGCATGTAGCCGTTGCCGCCGTGCAGCTGCACGCACTCATCAACGACACGGCTATACAGCTCCGAGCACCATAATTTGGCGGCTGCTGCCGCTTCCGGGCTGAGGGTGCCGGCCAGGCATTGCTCCATGCAGCGGTCGACGTAGTTCTGCGACACCGCCAATTGCATCTTCAGGTCGGCCAGTTTGAACCGGGTGTTCTGGAAGGCGAAGATCGGCTTGCCGAACACCGTGCGGTTGCGTGTGTAGTCCAGGGTGCTTTCCAGTACCGCCAGCGAGCCGGCGACGCTGCTGACGGCAATCGACAGGCGCTCCCAGGCCAGCTCCTTCATCAACTGGATAAAACCTTGCCCCGGCACGCCGCCCAGCAGGTTCTCCCTGGGTACCCGCACGTCTTCGAAGAACAGCATGGTGGTGTCCTGAGCGTGCAGGCCGACCTTGTGCAACGGCCGCGAGCGGCTGAACCCCGCACGCTCGGCCTCGACCAGGGTCAGCGAGATGTCGTCGGCGCCTTTGCCCGAATTGCCGGTCTTGGCCACCACCACCACGAGGTCGCAGTTACTGCCGTTGGAGATAAAAGTCTTGGCGCCGTTGATGACGAAGTGATCACCGTCCAGCACCGCGCGGGTCTTGACTGCCTGCAGGTCGGAGCCGGTGTCCGGTTCGGTCATGGCCACCGCGCCGATGGCCTGGCCGCTGGCCATTTTCGGCAGCCAGGCGTGCTTTTGCGCCTCGCTGCCGAAATTCACCAGGTAGCCGGCGACAATGTCATGTACACCAAAACCGATCAGCCCGGAGGCCAGGCCTGCGCGGTAGATCTCTTCGCTGGCGACCATCGAAAAGCGCCGGTCCAGGCCCAGGCCTCCGTAGGCTTGCGGGGTGGTGGCATTGAGCATGCCGAGCGCGCCGGCGCGCTGCCAGATTTCACGCGGCACCCGCTGATCGGTTTCCCATTGTTCCTGGCAGGGTGCGCATTCCTCGGCCAGGAAGCGTCGCACGCTGTCGCGAAACGCCTCGTGCTCATGATCGAACAGGTTACGCGCAATCATTGAAGGTTCTCTCCTAGGCTCATCGTTCTGCCGCCCTAGCGGGGGCTGTGAATCGATCATAGGAGGCACTATCGGCGGGCTGCCCCCTCACGCCGGGGGGGATTGGCGGGCAGGAGCCGGCGGGAGACCAAGCCCCCCCGTGCGGGGTTGGCCGCTACGTCGGCGGCTGGCTTAGGCTCAATCGGCAAGATTACCCGGGTACGGGGCAGGCGAAACGTCCACGCAACGTGCCGGATGCCTGGGCCCGGGTGATTTTGCGCTTACTCGAGCACACCGTGCTTGCGTGCCCAGGACACCGCGTCATAGCGGCTGGAGACGCCGAGCTTGGCGTAGATGTTCTTCAGGTTCCACTTCACCGTTTCCAGCGAAATGTTCAGCGTCAGGGCCACGCGTTTGTTGGCCATGGCCTGGCTGATCAGTTGCAGGATCGCCAGCTCCCGCGGTGTCAGTACCGAGTGGGCGCCATTGCCTGGCAATTCGCTGCAGCGCCCGGCATAGGCAGGCCCGAAGCCTTCCAGCAAGCGGCCCAGGTATGCCCCGTCTTCATCCGCCAGGGCTTTGCCGGCAAGCTCGGCGAGCATCTTGCGCAGCGCCTCGCCCTCATCCAGGAAGGTGCGAACCAGGCCCAACTGGCGGCCCTCGACAAGCGCCGCCAGCAGATGCGCCTGTGCCCGCTCGGGCTCAAGCAGGTCAGCCTGGGCGCAGGCCAGCAGCAACTGCGCGGTGACCCGCAACTGGCCGCGGCTGAACGCCTTGGCATAGCTGTACAGCACCTCAAGATCGGCCAGCGCCTTGTCCGGGTAATGGGTGGCCAGCAGCAGGCGCGCCCGCGCCAATGCTGCCATAGGCACGATGTCGGCCTTGAAGCCCTTGGCCGCAAGGTAAGGCTGGGCCAGGGTCTGCAGGGTGGCGACCGCCTCGGCGGCCAGGGTCTTGTTATTATCGAGCAAGGCGATGCGCGCCTGCTCTGCCAGGCAATGCACCAGCGCACGGTCCTGGCCGATGGTGCGAAAGTGACGCACCTGGCGCTCGAGGAAGGCCATGGCAACCGCCGGGCTGTCCTGCAGCAAATCCAGGCGCGCACGGCAGATGGTGGCGCGCAGCATGGTGTCGGGCATGGCCCATTGCAGCAGGCCGTTGCGGTTGGCGAGAATCTCCCGCGCCTCGTCGGTGCGGTCCAGTTCGCGGTACACCTCGGCCAGGGTTGCGCCGCCCAGATAGGCGCTGGCCGAACGATGCCCGTGTACTGCCACGGCACGGGCCAGTTGCGGCGCCCCGGTACGCTCGGCATCCAGCACCCGCCCGGCCTGCAAGTAGCAGAGCGTGCGCGTGCCTTCAGCGACCAGGGCCATTTCGCCATCGCGCTCGGACTCGGGTATCGGGCTCTGATCCAGGCATTGCAGGGCCTCGTCGATGCGCCCGGCCGCCAGGTAAGCGATGCCCAGCAACGCCGGCGCACCAAAGCGCGTGACCGAATAGTCGTCCGGTAACGGCTTGAAGTTTTTCAGCAGCTCGATGATCGGTTCGGTGCGGTCGCGTTGCACCTCGATGGCGGCTTGCACCAGCGGCAGCCGGTAGGCGACGTCGGCCTGCTGCGCGGCGCCACTGCGCTGGAACTGCTCCAGCCAGGCTTCGGCCTTGGCCGGTCGGGCGGTCAGGGCGTAGGCCAGGCAACCAAGAAAGAACAACCGTGGCCGCGAGAACAGAATGTCTTGTGGCAGGCGGTCGAGCAGACGCAGCAGCGGGCTGAGCTGGCCGAGGCTCCAGGTTGCCGGGGCGGCGCGCTCGATCAGTTGCGCGGCAAAGCCCAGGTCGCCCGCTTCGGTGGCATGGCGTACGGCCTCGGCGAGCAACTTGCGCTCGGCGAACCAGCGCGCCGCCCGGTCGTGCAGCGCGCGTTGCGCGTTGCCTTCACGCCGCGCCAAACGGGTGGCGAGGAAGTCGGCAAACAGTGCATGGAAGCGATACCAGGGTTGGCGGTCGTCGGCTTCGACGCGAAATATCAGCAGGTTCTCTTCGTCCAGCCGCTTGAGCAGCGCCGTGGCCGCCTCGCAGCCGGTAACCGCCTGCGCCAGGGAGGCATTGAAACGCCGGCAGATACTCACGCTTTCCATGAACCAGGCAAGCTCGGCCGGCAGGTGCGCCATGACGTTCTCGGCCAGGTAGTTTTGCAGGTCGTCGGAACGCCAGCCCATTTCGCGCAAGGTGCCGCGGGCGCCGGGGTCATTGCGCAGGAGGATGATCACCAGTTGCAGGGTGGCCGGCCAGCCGCTGGTGAGCTCGTGGATCTGGTGCAGTTCTTCCGGGCTCAGCTTCAACACCGCCAGGCTCTGTTCGAGGAAGGCGCGCGACTCGCTCAGGTCGAAGGGCAATGCCGCGCAATCGAGCTCGACCAGTTGCCCGCTCAGGCGCAGGCGACTGAAGCTCAGCGGCGGCCCGACCCGCGAGGAGATCACGAAATGCAGGTTGTCCGGGCTGTGGTCCAGCAGCTTCTGCATCAACTGGTGGGCGCGCGGGTCGCAGACGTGCTGGTAATCATCGATCACCAGGTACAGCTCTTTGTTGACGCACGCCGCCCCCTCGACGATGGCCGCGACCACCTCGTCGATCAGTTCCTGGCGCGAGCCTTCCAGCGGGATGCCGCTGTCCAGGGCAATGCCTAGACGTTGCAGGGCGCCGCGCAGGTAGGCGAAGAAGATTGCCAGGTGCTTGTCGTCTGCGCTCAGTGACAGCCAGGCGACCTCGGCGCCCGAGCGCATCATCGACTGGCGCCATTGCGCCAGCAACGTGGTCTTGCCGAAACCCGGGCTGCCGGTGATCAAGCCTACGCGGCTTTGCGCCATGCTGCGCAGCTCTTCCAGCAGGCGTTGGCGCAGGATGGTCTGGGTGCCGATGCGCGGGGGTGCGAATTTGGTCGAAACGAGCAGCTTGTCGCTATGCATGGCCTGACAGGTCTCCGATCCGAACGCATCGAAACAGCGAAGCGGGCGCTGGACGAATTGGCTTGCGTGGCCACGTTCTGTTGTTTTTATGTCGGATTTTGTACCTGAAGATCAGCCAAAAGTCAGCCTCCCCCCCTTAAGTGAGGGGGGAGCGCCAGCTCTGTGCGCTCAGAGCGTGCGGGCCACCAGTTCGCGCATGATGTCGTTGGCTCCGCCATAGATACGGTTGACCCGGCTGTCCAGGTAGTGGCGGGCCACCGGGTATTCGAGCATGTAGCCGTTGCCGCCGTGCAGTTGCAGGCACTGGTCGACCACCTTGGAGTACAGCTCGGTACACCACAGCTTGGCCGCCGCAGCCGCTTGCGGGCTAAGCTCGTGCGCGAGGATCAGTTCCATGCAACGGTCGGTGTAGGTCTGGCCAATTACGACCTCGGTCTTCAGCTCCGCAAGCTTGAAGCGCGAATTCTGGAATTCGATGATCGGTTTGGCGAACACCTTGCGCTCGCGGGTGTAGGCAATGGTTTGTTCCAGTACCGCCTGGCTGGCGGCAATAGCCAGGATGCCGATGCTCAGGCGCTCCCAGGCCAGTTCTTTCATCAGCTGATAGAAGCCCTGGCCCGGCTCGGCGCCGAGCACGTTGGCCCTGGGCACGCGGACGTCCTGGAAAAACAGCATGGTGGTGTCCTGGGCGTGCAGGCCAACCTTGCGCAGCGGCCTGGACTTGCTGACCCCGGTGCGGTCGGCCTCGACCAGAATCAGCGAGATGTCGCGCGAGCCTTTACCGCTGTTGCCGGTCTTGGCGATCACCACGATAAGGTCGCAGTTGGTGCCGTTGGAAATAAAGGTTTTGGCGCCGTTGATCAGGTAGTCGTCACCATCGAGCACGGCGCGGGTCTTGACCGCCTGCAGGTCTGAGCCGGTGTCCGGTTCAGTCATGGCCACGGCGGCAATCACCTCGCCGCTGGCCATTCTCGGCAGCCACTCAAGCTTTTGCGCCTCGGTACCGAAGTTGATCAGGTAGCCGGCACAGATGTCATGCACATTGAAACCACTCAGCCCCGACAACCCTGCCCGGGCTACCTCCTCCACCGCGACCATGGAAAACCGCCGGTCCAGGCCCAGGCCGCCATAGGCCTCCGGTGTCGTGGCATTGAGCATGCCCAGCGCGCCGGCACGCTGCCAGATCTCCCGGGGCACCCGCTGATCTTCCTCCCACTGTTCGTGGAAGGGGGCGCAGGCTTCGTCAAGAAAACGCCGGACCGTGTGGCGAAACGCCTCGTGCTCGGGCTCGAAAAGAGTGCGTGGGATCATGCTGACCTCAGAGTGGCAGTGGATGCGATGGCTTCACCTTAAGCCGTCGTGTGCAGGGCACGCCCCCTCCTGGCGGGTAGGTCGGCGCTGCGTCGCCCTTGCCCACCCTTCCGGGGTGGGCGCCTGCCCTGGTTCGATCTGTTGAACTTGCCCTCAGCGCCTGTACGGACATACCACCTTTTCGGAGTCTTCATGAGCCTCAACAACATCGGCCAGGGATCCAGCCATGAGTGAATACCACGCGCCGCTGCGCGACATGCAGTTTGTTCTCAACGAATTGGGTTACCTGGAACAAGTGCTGGGGCTACCCGGCTGCAGCCACCTGGACGTCGAGCTTGTCGACGCCATCCTCAGTGAAGCCGGCAAGTTCGCCCATGGCGTGTTGGCGCCGCTGAACGTCAGCGGAGATCGTCAAGGTGCGCGCTGGCTCGACGGCGAGGTACGCACCGCCAGCGGTTGGCGCGAGGCTTACCAGCGTTTTACCGAGGGTGGCTGGAACGCCCTGTCCTGTGCTCCCCAGTTCGGTGGCCAGGGCTTGCCGCGGGTGGTCTCGGCGCTGGTGGAGGAAATGTGGAACGCTGCCAACCTGTCGTTCGGCCTGTGCCCGATGCTCACCCGCGGCGCCATCGAGGCGATCGAGTTGCGCGGCTCGGCTTACCTCAAGCACACCTACCTGGCGAAGATGATCAGCGGCCAGTGGACCGGTACCATGAACCTCACCGAACCCCAGGCCGGTTCCGATCTGGCGGCGGTACGCACCCGTGCCGAACCGGCAGGCGACGGCACGTTCCGTATCAAGGGCCAGAAGATTTTCATCACTTACGGCGAGCACGATCTGGCCGAGAACATCGTCCACCTGGTCCTGGCCCGCACCCCCGGGTCACCGGCCGGGGTCAAGGGGATCTCGCTGTTCGTCGTGCCGAAATACCTGGTCGAGGCCGACGGCCGCCTGGGCGCGCGCAACGATGTGCGCTGCACTGCTATCGAACACAAGCTGGGCATCCACGCCAGCCCGACTGCAGTGCTCGCCTTTGGCGACGGCGATGGCGCCACCGGCTGGCTGGTCGGCGAAGAGCACCGCGGCCTGGGATACATGTTCATCATGATGAACGCCGCCCGCTTCAGTGTCGGCATCGAAGGCGTCGGCCTCAGCGAGCGCGCCTACCAGCGAGCCCGTAGCTATGCCCGCGATCGTATCCAGGGCAGCGAGATTGGTGCATCAACGCGCAGCGATGTCGCGATCATCCGCCACCCGGACGTACGGCGCATGCTCCTGTCGATGAAAGCCCGCACCGAAGCCATGCGCGCCCTGGCCTGTGAAGTCGCCGCGGCAATGGACTGCGCCGAACGCCACCCAAGCCCCGCCGCCCGCCTGGAATGGCAGGCGCTGGTGGAGCTGATGATCCCGGTCGTCAAGGGCTGGAGCACCGAAAACGCCGTCGACATCACCTCACTTGGCATCCAGATTCACGGTGGCATGGGCTACATCGAAGAAACCGGCGCCGCCCAGCACCTGCGCGATGCGCGCATCACCACGCTGTACGAGGGCACCACCGGCATCCAGGCCAGCGACCTGATCGGCCGCAAGATCGCCCGCGACGGCGGCAAGGCCATCGCCACACTTGGCCAGCAAATCCAGCAGGTGATCGAAGCGCTGACGGCGACGGACGATGCGCAGCTGCAGGCTAACGCTGGCAACCTGGGCAAGGCCCTGATTGCCCTGAATGCCAGCGTCGCATTCATCGTTGCTCAATTTCCCCTGCAGCCTGCCCGTGTTGCCGCCGGTGCCGTGCCGTTCCTCGAGCTGCTGGGCATCGTCGCTGGTGGCTGGCAGATGGCCCGTTCGGCGCTGGTCGCGCACCGCCAGCTCAAGGTCGGCAACGCCGACCAGGGCTTCTATCGCGGCAAGTTGCTTACCGCGCGCTTTTACGCTGATCACTGGCTGCCGCAGGCCGAGAGCCTGTCGCGCATCGTCGTCCAGGGCGCCGATGCCGTGCTCGAGATGCCAGACCAGCAGTTCTGAATCCTTTTGTTTGACCCTGGCCGCGCCGTCAACGGCGGCGGGCCGACCTGTACGAGACACGACGATGACCGACGCCTTGTTGAACGAACGTGAACTGCAGTTCCAGCTCTACGAACTGCTCGATACCCAGGCACTGCTGCAACGCCCGCGCTACGCCGAGCACGACCGGGCGGTGTTTGACGCCACCTTGCAGACCGCACGGGGTATCGCCGCCGAATACTTCGCCCCGCACAACCAGAAAGGCGACGCCAACGAGCCGACCTTCGACGGCGAGAACGTGCGCCTGATCCCTGAAACCAAGGCCGCCTGGGACGCCTTCGCCGAGGCGGGCTTTCTCGCCGCCCACCACGACGTCGACGATGGCGGCCTGCAACTGCCGGAAGTGATCCTGCGCGCCAGCATGGCCTACTTCAACGCCGCCAATATCGCCACGGTAAACTACTCGTTCCTGACCATCGGGGCTGCCAACCTGGTCAAGAGCTTCGCCAGCGCCTCCCTGCGCGAACGCTTTTTGGCGCCGATGCTCGACGGCCGTTACAGCGGCACCATGGCCCTGACCGAACCCGGCCAAGGCTCGGCCCTTGGCGACCTGCGCACCCTGGCGCGCCCGGCGGGCGATGGCAGCTATCGCCTGTTCGGCCAGAAGATGTTCATTTCCGGTGGTGACCAGGACCTCACCGCCAATATCCTGCACATGGTGCTGGCTCGTATCGAGGGCGCGCCGGCCGGCACCCGTGGCATTTCATTGTTCCTGGTACCCAAGTTCCTGGTTGAACCGGATGGCAGCCTGGGCGCACGCAACGATGTCGCCCTGGCCGGGCTGCTGCACAAGCTGGGTAACCGCAACACCACCTCGACCGTGCTGAATTTCGGCGAACAGGCCGGTGCCGTCGCTTACCTGGTCGGCGAGGCCAACCAGGGCCTGGCCTGCATGTTCCAGATGATGAACGAAGCGCGCATCGGCGTGGCCCTCGGCGCTTCGGCGCTGGCCTACCAGAGCTATATCCATGCCCTGGACTACGCCCGCGAACGCCCCCAGGGCCGCTTGCCCGGGGCCAAAGACCCGCTGTCGCCACAGGTGCGCATCGTCGAGCACGCCGATGTGCGGCGCATGCTGCTGCAACAGAAGACCTACGCCGAGGGCAGCCTGGCGCTGTGCCTGTACGCCAGCAGCCTGTACGAAGATGCCCATACTGCGCCCGACCCGGCAACCCGCCGCGAGGCCGGGGAGCTGCTTGACCTGCTGATTCCCATGGTTAAGTCCTACCCGTCGAAGTATGGCGTGCTCGCCTCGGACATCGGCGTACAGATCCTCGGCGGCTCGGGCTACATCCGCGAGTATCCGCTGGAGCAGTACTACCGCGACAACCGCCTCAACCCAATCCATGAAGGCACCGAAGGCATCCACGGCCTCGATCTGCTCGGGCGCAAGCTTCAGCAAAACCACGGCGCCGGCTACCAGTCGTTCCTCACCCAGGTGCGTCTGACCCTCGACGCAGCCGGCACTGACGATCGCTGCGCCGCCATCGCCTACCTGCTCAGTGGTGCACTGGAGCGCTTGCAGCAGGTCACCGACAGCCTGCTCGGCCAGGTCGCCGCCGACGCCAGGCGCGGCCTGGCCAACGCCACCTCTTACCTCGACCTGTTCGGCCGGGTGCTGGTGGGCTGGTTGTGGTTGCGCATGGCTCTGGTCGCCAGCCGCGCCCTGGGCGCCGGGGCAGCCGACAGCGAAGCGGACTTCTACCACGGCAAGTTGCAAGCGGCGCGCTACTTCATGGACTGGGAGCTTGCCGGTATCGACGCCCAGGCGCGACTGCTGGCCAGCGCCAACAGCACAAGCCTCGACATGCAGGACCGCTGGTTCTGAACCCCACTTTGACGTTCAAGCGCTTTGCCAAGGAGTCACCATGAACCCGCTGGTCACCTACCACCTGCAAGACAACCTGGCCCTGATCGGCCTCGCCCGGCCACCGGTCAATGCCCTCGGCCAGCCACTGCGCGCTGCCCTGCTTGAAGCCTGCGAACAGGCCGGTGCCGACCACGCGGTACAGGCCATCGTGCTGTTCGGCGCCAATGGGCTGTTCAGCGCCGGCGCCGACATCGGCGAGTTCGGCAGTCCGGCATCCTTCGCCACGCCGGATCTGCCCGGCCTGCTCACCCGCCTGACCCACCTCGACAAGCCGATAGTCGCGGCCATCGGCAAGCTGGCCCTGGGCGGCGGCCTGGAACTGGCGCTGGCCTGCGGCTATCGCGTTGGCGAACCGCAGACCCGTGTCGGCCTGCCGGAAATCACCCTCGGCCTGTTGCCCGGCGCCGGTGGCAGCCAGCGCCTGCCGCGGCTGATCGGCGCACAGCCGGCGCTGGAACTGATGATCAACGGCGCCCCGCTGCCTGCCCAACGCGCCCATGAGCTGGGTATCCTCGACCGCCTCGCGCCCAGCCCGGAGCAACTGCTCGAATACGCCTGCAGCTTTGCCCGCGAACTGCTCACCGGCAACGCACCGGCCCAGCCGCCCGCCCCCTTCCCGGAACCCGCCAAGGGGCTGGCGGCGGACTACTTCGACAGTTACTTGAGCGTCAACGCGCCACGCTGGAAAACCCGCCTGGCACCGCGCCTGGTGGTGTCGGCGGTCCAGGCCGCTTGCACGCTGCCGTTGGCCCAAGGCCTGCAGCGCGAGCTTGCGTTGTTCAAGCAGGCAGAGGCCTCGCGCCAGTCTGAAGCACTGCGCCATGTGTTCTTTGCCGAACGCGAGGCTGGCAAAGTCCCGGGCATCGGCGCCGATACCCCGCTGCGCACCATCAACCGGGTCGCGGTGATCGGTGCCGGCACCATGGGTGGCGGCATCGCCATGAACTTCGCCAATGCCGGTATCCCGGTTACGCTCCTGGAACGTCAAGGGGACGCCCTGGACCGCGGCCTGGCGCAGATCCGCCAGACCTACGGCATCAGCGTCAAGCGTGGCAGCTTGAGCGAAGCCCAACGGGAACAGCGCATGGCCCTGCTCAGCGGCACCCTTGACTACGACGACCTGGTCGATGCCGACCTGGTGATCGAGGCCGTGTTCGAGCAGCTGCAGGTCAAGCAGGAGGTGTTCCGCCAGCTGGATCGGGTGTGCAAACCGGGCACGATTCTGGCGACCAACACCTCGTCGCTGGACGTCGACCAGATCGCCGCCGTGACCTCGCGCCCGCAAGACGTTATCGGCCTGCACTTCTTCAGCCCGGCCAACGTCATGCGCTTGCTGGAAGTGGTCAACGCCGACAGGACTGTTGGCGATGTGCTGGCGACCACCCTGAAAATCGCCCGGATCATTGGCAAGATCCCGGTGGTGTCGGGCGTGTGCTTCGGTTTTATCGGCAACCGCATGCTCGAACCCTACGCCCGCGAAGCCCACCGCCTGGTGCTCGAAGGCGCGACCCCGGCCCAGGTCGACGGCGTGCTCAGCGCCCTGGACCTGAACATGGGAGTGTTCAGCATGCTCGACCTCGCCGGTATCGACGTGAACTTCCTGGTACGTGATGCAAACCGCGCGGCCATTGCCCATGACGACAGCTACTGCCGCATCGGTGACGAGCTCTACCGCCTGGGCCGCCATGGGCAGAAAACCGGACGCGGCTTCTATCAATATGAAGGTCGCGAGCGCCACGCCGACTACGAAGTGGTGGCCCTGGCCGAGCGCCTGGCCGGTGAACTGCACATCCCCCGACGGCGCATCGATGACGGCGAGATACATGCCCGCTGCCTGTTCATGTTGATCAACGAAGGCATGCAACTGCTCGACGAAGGCATTGCCCTGCGCGCTGGCGACATCGACCTGGTGTGGATCAACGGCTATGGTTTCCCGGCCCATCTCGGTGGCCCGATGCACTACGCCGAGCAGTTCGGCCTGGACAAGGTCCTGGCCGGTATCCAGCACTATCGCACGGCGCTGGGCGACTATGGCCAGATGTGGTTCACCCCGGCGCCGTTGCTCGAGCGCCTGGTAGCCGCCGGCAAAACCCGTATCGAACGCTACTGAGCCAGCCCCTTTGACAACCAGGACCTGCTCGATGAAACAAAACCTAGACCTTGGCTGCACCTTCTCTCTTGCCGGCCGTACGCTGATGGTAACCGGCGCTTCCAGTGGCATTGGCGCGCACCTGGCCCGCGTCGCCGGGCGCGCCGGTGCCCGGGTGGTGCTCGCGGCGCGGCGGGTCGAGCGCTTGCAGGAACTGGCGCAAATCATCGGTGAAGACGGTAGCCAGGCCATTGCCGTAGCGATGGATGTGACCGAACGGGCCAGCGTCGAAGCCGCGTTCGATGCCGCCCAGGCGGCCTTCGGGGTGGTGGATGTGCTGCTCAACAATGCCGGCATCGGCCAGGGCCAGCGGGTGCTGGAGATCAGCGAAGAGGACTGGCGCGCCATGCTCTCGACCAACCTCGACGGCGTCTGGCGCGTGGCCCAATGCGCCGCCCAGCGCCTGGCGCAGGCCGGGCGTGGCGGTAGCATCGTCAACATCGCCTCCATGCTCGGTGTGCGCGTGGGTACTGGCTACAGCCACTACTGCGCCGCAAAGGCTGGTGTTGTGCAGTTGACCAAGTCATTGGCCCTTGAGCTTGCGCGTTATGAGATACGAGTCAACGCCATTGCACCGGGCTACTTCAAGACCGAGATGAACGATGCCTATTTCGACAGTGCAAAGGGCCAGGCCTACATTCGCGACGCGGTGCCCATGCGTCGCCTGGGGCAACTGGCGGAACTTGAAGGGCCGTTCCTGCTGTTGGCCAGCCAGGCCGGCACTTATATGTCGGGTGCGGTGCTGGCGGTAGATGGCGGGCAGTTGGTGGGGAGTTTGTAAGCGCGTGACGCTCAATCGGGCGGTGACAGTCAATTGTTCCCACAGTGATCGGCGACAAATCGCGATTATGTAGGTGTTTTCTGTAAGACCGTTCTGAATCATACTTCCGCCGCCGTTGCGCTATTGTGCCGAGCCTTTTATGGCCCTAGGCTGCTGCCGTCGTTGGAAGATCAACGATCGGATTTAGCAGTCCGGAACATTCATATGAGGTCGACGGCACACCGCTGTTATGGCGGTTGTACGTGGGGCGCCTTCGGGTGCGCCGGGGTCCTCTATGACCGGTCTGCTAACCCGCGTACAGCTGCCACCCTTCGTTTAGCAGCGAGTCGTGGTTGCTCCACTCCTACATAGAGGTCAACCATGAAAAAGCCAGTCCCCGATCCCCCCAGCCTCGACCTTTCCACCGCAACCACCGCCAGCACCCCGTTTGGCAGCAATCACATGTTCACTGTTCGCGCCGGTATTCCTGCCGAAGAAGCACTGCTGCATGCCTGCCAGTTGCTGGAATGCGCCGAGGCCACGGTCAGCGACGCGCTCGACCACCTGACGCTCAACGACCACTCCCTGGTGTACGGCGCCGGCCAGCACATCGAGACGGCGCGGGCGCTGATCGATGCCGTGCTTGATGGTGGGGGCGTGAACCGGGTCTTTAGCCCCCGCTAGACGGTGGGATCAGGGGCGAGTGGAGCAAGGGCAGCTATTGGCTCAATACCCCAGGAGCCAATCATTGGCTATCATGCCTGCCCGTCAGACAACCGGAAGTCCGATCCTCATGCTCAAGCCCCTGGCCCTGCTGACTCTCGCTGGTGCGTGTGGCTACGCCAGTGCCGCATCCAGCGACCTTGCCGGCGTCTGGCAAGGCACTCTGGGCAAAGCGCCAATCACCGCCTGTTTCAACGCCGCCCCCGAGCGCAACGGTAGCTACTACTACCAGCGCTTTCTCACGCCGATCCCGCTAGCCCAGGAAAACCCCGGCGAACCCTGGGCCGAACACGGCAATACGGGTTTCTGGCACCTGGACGCACCCCAGGGCGATCACCTGAGCGGAACCTGGCGCAAGGCCCCGGGCGCCACGCCGCTACCTCTGGCGCTGACACGCACCAGCGCCGAAGGCTGTGGTGGCGACGCCTTCAACCAGCCGATGGAGGCAGCCCCGCTGCCGGTCAAGGTCGAGAAGAAAACCTTCGGCGAGCACGCCTATCAAGTACGCACCCAAGGCGCCCAGGTCACCTTGAAGCTCAACGGCGACAGCCCGGCCATCCATAAAATCAATCAACACCTGGCCCGCCTGGCCGCAAGCCCCGAGGGCCAGAACACCTTCTTCAGCGAACGCCGCGAGTTCCTCGGCCGCAACGGCTCCGCCGCAACCAGCGAGATCAGTGTCGAGCCCACCTACTGGTCATCACAGTGGATCACCGTCAGGTTCTACCGCTGGAGCGCAGGCTATGGTCGCGGCGGCATCAGTTGGGGCCTGCACAGCTGGAACCTGCAAACCGGCGAAAGCGTCGACCCCTGGACCTGGATCGGTACGCGCTTTGCGTGGGACAGCCCCTACACCGGGCATGTCGAACTGCCGAAAAAATTCGCCAGCTGGTTGCAGACCCAGGCCAGCGCAGACAGCGATTGCCCGGATGTCGCCAGTTACAGCAGCTACGACCTGAGTTTCGACACCCAGGGCCTGCGCCTGGCCAACCAGCCCAGCGGCGATGGCTGTGATGTCGACCTGAGCTTCACCTGGCAACAACTGCAGCCGCTGCTCTCGGCGCAGGGTCGGGCCGCGCTGCCGAGCTTGCAGGTGCCGTGACAGGTTCGCCAAACATAGACAACTCCCCGAGGTAGCCAGTCAATGGACCCGACCGACACCCAGGCCCTGCAGCAACTGCGCAGCGCCATCCCCATCGGCCTGCGCCATGCCCTGGCCTTGCTGGAGCGCTGCGCAGGCGACCCGCAGCAGGCCGCCGAGTGCTACAAGGCCGAACTGCTGCAGGTGCTGGTGGACAAGTCCGGGCTGCCCGCCGATCAGGCCCGGGCGCACCTGCATGGCGCAGGCTATGACCTGAGCCGCGCCTTGAGCGCCATCGAGCAGATGCGCTACAGCCTGACCGAGCGCATCTTGCGCCAGCATCACCAGGACAAGGGCCGCGCCCTGGACCTGATAGCCCAGGCGCTGGAAACCGCCGAGCAACTGCCGCGCCAGTACTGGCTGGACTTCGCACAGCTGGAGCAACTGCCCCCGGCTACCCGCTGCTTCATGGTGTTGCACGAATGGCTGGCCTTCGAGGACTGGGAAGGCTTTGACTGTGCCCTGCACTTTCATTTGCCGCAGGCCATCGCCCAGCTTCGGCACCTGCAGCGGGATGCGCTGGCCGATACCCTGGACCAGGCCGAGCAACGCCAGCAACAACTGCGGGCAGCCCATGCCGGGGGCGAAAGCGCCGCAGAGTTTGCCGTTCGGGTCAACCAGGATGCGCTGTTCAACACCTGCCAGCAGCGCTTCAGTGAGCAGCGCGCGCACCTCGATGAGTGCCTGTACGCGTGGGTAGAGCGCCATATCGAGCAGTTCCCCGCCTGAAACGGGGTCGTCAGGCTGCAAAAGCCGGTAGACTGCCGCCCTCACCGAACACGGACCTCGGATCAACGCCGCCATGGAACTGCACTTCAGCATCACCGCCGCCCATCTTCACACCTGGATGGCCGAACGGCTCGAGCAGGAATTGCTCAAGCAGGATCAGCAGCAAGCGCGGGCCATGGCCACCTTTGCCCGTTGGCAAAGCCGCCTGGTCGGCCCGCTGATGTTCACCCTGTGCCTGGTCGGCGGCTTGCTGGCGATCTATTTCCCCGAACGACGCTTCACCCCGCAAAAGGTCATCACCCTGGGGCTGTTCGTGCTGCTGTTCATCCCGCTCTGGTGGCGTTTTTCCGGGCGCTGGATCAAGCACCTGCAAGCACGCATCGCCGCCAACCACGCCAAGCCCCGGGCACCGTTGCGCGGGCTCAATCAGCGGCTGATCGAAGCCCGCTTGCGGGCGCCACTGAAATCGCTTGAAAGCACCTATTGCCTGCGCTTCGACGAGCAGGGCTTTAGCCTCGACAAAGCCGGTGCCGGCACCAGCAGCCTGGCCTGGGAACAGATCGCGCAGGTGCTGGAAACGCCTTACTGCTACCTCGTGGCCAGCGCGCCGATGGTGAGCCAGGGCCAGTCCTTGGTGATTGTCAAAGACAGCGAGCTGATGCCGCCTGAGCAATACCAGCAAGGCTTGCGTGCGTTCCTCGGCCACTGCCCGGTGGCGCCCTCGACAATCGTTGAGGCCACCGGGCACACCGATCAGGGTACGGCCATCACTGATAGCGAGCCGGCCAGCAGGAACATCGGCACGAACGACAGCACCGTGGACACCGCCACGACGAACGCCATCAGCCGATGATCGCCACCATACTGGGTTGCCAGCACATATGAATTGCTCGCACAGGGCGCTACCGAGTACAGCAGCACCAGCGTGGCGACCAAAGGCGGCACGGGCCAGGCGCTGATCAGCGCATAGGCCAGCAGCGGGAACAGCCCCAGGCGGATGCTAGCGGTGAGCAAGCCGGTCTTGCACAAGCGGGCAAACTCGCCACTGGGTATCTGCAAGGCCGCCCCGACGCAGATCAGGCTCAACGGCAAGGCCGGTGCACCCAGTGCGCTCAGCGGCTGGGCAAGCGCTTGCGGCAGCAGCACGCCGCTCAGGTTGAGGGCAAGCCCCGCGCCACTGGCGAGGATCAGCGGGTTGAGGCAAACCTTCAGGACAATCCCCCACACCGAGCCGTCCCTGCTGCCGAACGCCAGCAATACCACGGTATTGGAAATCGCCACCATGTAGGCAACCACCACCGCTGCAACGCCGTAGTCCTCGGGCGTGAGCAACTGCGAGGCCACCGACAGGAAGATGAAACTGTTGAAGCGCACCGAGCCCTGCATGATCGAGGTGAAGGTTGCATGCACCACGCGCAGGTAGCGACAGCCCAGCAGTACGCCCAAGGTAATCACCAGGGTGACCGCACCGAGGATCAGCACCGTCGATTTGGCCGTGCTGCCCATGGTGCCGGCGGTGGCGATGGTATGCACCAGGTACGCCGGAAAGAACAGCCAGTGGGTGAGCTTCTCGGCGCCCTTCCAGAAGCCGCTGTCCAGCCACTCGCCACGCCTGAGCACGACACCGATCAGGATCAATATGAATGACGGCGCAATGGCCGCCAGCGCTGTTGCTGCATGCATGATGCTCAGGTTTCCTTGCAATGATTGATAAAGCCCGGGGCGCTGGCATCGGCCAGCAGCCCGACCGCCACCAGCGCTTCGTTTGCCAGCGCCGGGGCAAAACGCACCCCCGAGCCGGAAGCACCGACCAACGCACAGGCGCCAGGCCCCCCGGGCAGGCACACGACCCTGGGTTCGCCATCGGCGCAGTAGCTGTCAAATGCCGCGCGCGCGCGCAGCGAACGGATGGGCAGGCCGGGCAGCTCTTGTTGGAGAATGCTCTGCGCTTCGCGCGCTTCGTCGGGCAAGGCGTCGACGCGACCGTCAGCGACAGCGCGCCAGTCGGCAGAGGTGATGCTTAACAGCCAGCCATCGCGGCGCTGGTTGGGCATCACAAAGGCCTTGCGCGCTGGCATGTAGATGACCCCTTGCGTTGGGTCCGGTAGCTGTGCAGCTTGCAGGTCGAACGCCACGATCTTCTTGATCAGGCTGCCCGGGATTGCCCCCAGCAACGCGTTGCTGCGGGCACCGCTGGCGAAGATCACGCGCCGCGCCGTCACCGCGCCGGCGCTGGTCTGCAGGCACCAGGCACGGCCATCGCCGTCCAGGCGCTCAACCCGGGCGGCAAGCCGGGTCAGGCGACCCTCGCCAGGTGCCAGGTAAGCGCTCACCAGGCCCGGAACATCGATGACAAAGGCATGCCCGGCCTGGAACAAGGCCGGCTTGGCCGAGGCGCCACGGTACTGGTGCATGAGCGCTGCCAGGCGGCCTTCGAGTGGCTTGGCGTCGAACAACAGCGGCCTTTGCCCCTCGCTGGCGACAAAGCTGAACGCAACCTTGGCGACCCCCGGCCAGCGCTGGCTCAGTGCCTGGTAATGGGCGAAGGCCAGCTCCGAGCGCCGGCGCCGGCTGCCCGCGCCGCAAAACGGCGTCACCAGGCCCGCCGACAGCGCCGAGGCACTGGCGCGCTGGCCGTCATCGACCAGCATCAGTGACAAACCGGGCAAGCACTGGCGTACCCGGGCCACCAGGGTCGCGCCGACAATGCCGGCGCCGACCACCACCAGGTCAGCCTGCATGGACATTCCACCAAACGGTGCTGATGACCAGCGGTTGCACACCATCATTGTGAATCTGGTGCAGGTGATGCGGCTCGAACAGCAGCACATCGCCCTGCTCGACCCGCAGCGTGCTGCCCTGGTATTCCAGCACCCCGCCGCCGTTGGCGATCATCCAGCATTCGCGTACTGCGTGCTTGTCCGGGCGCGAGGTGCACTGGGGCGCCACGGTAAATAGCCCGCCCCTGAACGGCGTGACCCCTGCGCCCAGTCCGGCGAAGTCCGCTTGGCGCAGCACCACACCCGGTACATGCGACTCGGCGGGCAGTGGCTTGACCTTGGGGTTGGCAATGCCGTTCATGCTTTTACCTCCCGAATGGAGCGTGACAGTTGCTTGAGGATCGCCTCGCGATCCTGGTCCAGTGCCGGTGCGGCGCGACGCTTGCGTGGGTCAGGCGCGTCAGAAATCTTGATCGGCGAACCCACCAGGCGGTAGCGCCCCACTTGCGGGTCGTCGATGTCGATGAGCATGTTGCGCTCGGCCACCTGTGGATGGGCGACGGCCTGGTCGACGCGGTTGATCGGGCCGGCGGGCAGCCCGGCCGCAGCGAAGTGCTCGGTCCAGGCGCTGACCGGTTTTGCCGCCAGGGCGGCATTGAGCGTCTGTGCCAGCAATGCCTCGTTGTCCTTGCGTGCTTCGGCGCTCGAGAAGCGTGGATCGAGCAGCATGTCCGGGCGCTCAATGGCCTCGCACAGCACGGCAAACAGCTTGTCGTTGCCGGCCGCGATGATCAGCCCGCCATCGAGCGCCTGGTACACGCCAAACGGTGGGGCGATCGCCGGCCGGTAGCTGCCCACCGGCCCGGTCACCTCGCCAGTGGCGAAATAGCGCCCGATGAAGTATTCCATCAGGGCCAGCTGGCAATCGAACATGGCGATATCGACCTTCGCGCCATGCCCGCTGTGCTGGCGCTTGAGCAAGGCCATCAGCAGCCCGCAGGTAAGAAACAGGCCAGCGCTGATATCGCCGATCGACACCCCGACGCGCACCGGGGTACGTCCTGGTTCACCGGTGACGCTCATGATCCCGCCCATGCCCTGGACGATCATGTCGTAGGCGCGCCGCTGGGATGACGAACCGGTGTGCCCGAACCCCGAGGCGGCGCCGTAGATCAGCCGCGGGTAGCGCGCATGCAGGGTATCCCAGCCATAACCGAGCTTTTCCATGGTGCCTGGGCGAAAGTTTTCGGTCAGCACATCGGCGTGCTCCAGCAGGTCTTCGAAGATCTGCCGGTCTTCGGCCTTCTTCAGGTCCAGGGCGATGCTTTGCTTGCCGCGATTGAGCGACGAGAAATAGGCAGACTTATTGCCAAACCACGGGCCATAGGCGCGGGCGTCGTCGCCCTTGCCCGGCTGCTCGACCTTGATGACCCGCGCCCCATGGTCGGCCAGCAGCATGGTACAGAACGGGCCCGCCAGTACCCGGGTCAGGTCGACGATGAGCAATCCTTCAAGGGCAGGTTTCATGAGCTGGCCTCCGGTTGGCCGTTGGTGACGGCTCGGGTTGCAGCGCGGCGTTGCTGCTTGAACGCCTGCACGCTGACCTCACCCGGCTGCCCTAGCCTGTGCCAGATCGACTGCGCCAGCGTTGGCAGCAACGGACAGGCCAGCACCGCCAGGCCCTTGAGCCACCAGTACCGACTGTTGTCGTCAGCCAGGCTGGCGAACAGCGCCTCCCAGCCGGCGATGCTGCGGCTCACCGCCTGCGGATCGAAGCTGGCGAAGGTCAGGGCCTGGGCCTGCTCGGCGTAGGCTGCATCGAATGCAGCCGTCACCGGCGCATCGACCGCCGCAGCCTTGGCGGCACTGCCGAGTGCCGTGTTCACCCGCTCGATCAGGCCCGCGTAGCGGCCATTGAGGAACTGCTCGAAGTCTTGCCGGGTGAAATCCGTGCGCTGGTGAATCGGGCTGGTGCTGGCCAGGAAGTACCTTAGGGCATCGCAAGGTACCCGCCCTTCGCGGGCCATGTCCTCGACCCACACCGCCCAGCCGAGGCTGGTGGAAAACTTGCGCCCCTCCAGCGTGTAGAAGTGGTTGATGAGAAAGTGCTCGAACGGCTTGGAAAGGCCGTCGGCCATGGCCATCGCCTGGATGCTGACCAAGTGCGAAACACTGTTGTCGATGCCAAAACCATTGACCGTGATGACCGGCGAGTCGCGATCGAACGGGTTTTGCGCCAGGCCCGTCGCCCGGGCAAAGCAGTCGCCGACAAAACGCACCGCGCCAAACAGCAGGCCATGGCCAAACAGCGTCCGCGCCTGGCCGTCCAGCTGATAGGGCAAGCCCCATCCGGCATGGTTGGTGACCCGTACCCGGGCTGGCAGCCGGCGTAGATGGCGCCGGGCGATGTCGATGAATGGGTCTGGGGTCTGGGTGGCCTGCAACTGCGCGAGCAGCGCCTGCGGCTCGCGGATCTGGAAGAACAGGTTGTCCAGTGCCCGCGCGGGCACCTCTTCGCCCCAGCGTGCACGTGGCGCGCGCACCTGGTCCGGCTCGAAATGCGCGCCACAGTCTTCACAGAAGAACCCGGAAATGGCCTGATCGCACTGCGGGCAGTGCCCGGTCAGAAAGCTGCCACTGACAAACGTCTGCCTGGCGGTGGACCACGGCATCTGTTCTTCGACGCAGCTCACCTGGCCCTGGGCTCTCAAGCGATCGACCAGGTCGACATGCGCGGCCAGGTATTGCTCGCGGTGCTCGGGGTCGAGCGGATCGACGAACAGGTCGACCTGGATGTTCATGTAGGCCAGGTCGTTGATGATCCCTGCGCAGCTTTCCTGGGCCAGCGACGCGGGATCGACGTCCGCCTGCTGGGCGCGCAGCGGAATGTAGGAGTCGAAGGGGTCGCTGGCGCAGACGATGCTGGCCCGGTGGCCTTCGCGGCGCAGGTGGCGCGCCAGTATGTCCAGGTTCAGGTACGGGCCGGCGACGTGGCCAAGGTGCAGCCGGCCGTTCGGCGCCGGCATCGCCGGTACCAGCAGGTATTGTTTTGCCGTGACCTCAGACATGTGACGCCTCCCGTTGCTGAGCAATGTCCACCTTGACTTCGCTGGCCAACTGCCCGAGCACCGCGTGGATGTCGTCCTCCAAGGCGCACTGGGCAATCAGATAGGCAATTTCGTAGGCCTTGAAGCGCTCGGCGGGCAAGGCCATTTGCGCGCCCTCGCCGGCCACCACCTGAAGAAAGCGCATCTCGCTGCGTTTCCACAGGCGTTCGTAGCCTTCGACCCGGGTCACCTGGCCGGTGCGCGGCGGCATGATCACCCGTTGCCCGGCGCGGGTAGCGGCGCTGGCGATGCGATCCACGCAGCCGTCCGGGATCACCCCGCACGCCAGTTGCAGCACGGCCTGATACGGGGAGTAGCCCAGCAGGCTGTTGGGCAGCAGGTGCGAGTTGATGAACTCGCCGCCCAGGCGCCCGCCGATCTCGAGGATCTTCGGCCCTTGGGCGGTGACCATCAGGTCGACGTGAAAGCCGCACCAGTCAATGCCGGTGGCCGCGACCGCCGCGCGAACCATGGCGCAGATACGGTCCTGCAGCGCGCCGTCGAGCTGCGAAGGTGTGGTGTTTTCGTACTGGATCGGGATCGAGCGGTCGAATGTCTTGTCGATGATTGCGTTGATCACCACCCGGCCGTCGGCGACCAGCCCCGACACCGAGTGCTCGCTGCCGACCAGTTGTTCCTCAAGCAGCGCATGCTCGCCATACAGCGCGTACATCTCGCCTTTGTCCGCGGTGTTGTAGGCACGGAAGGCGCGGTACACCTGCAGCGCATCGCAGCCTTGGTCGAGCACAAAGATGCCGCGGCTGCCCGAGTTGCCGGCAGGCTTGAGCAAGGCTGGCAGGCCGACGCTTTGCAGGCCGTCAAGGAACGCCTGTTCGTCGCTGACCACGGCGTAACGGGGGTTGGCGTTGGCCACCGCGTCCAGGCAGCGGCGCGTGCGCGCCTTGTCACGCACATTGGCAGCGGCCTCGGCCGAGCTCCCCACCAGGCCCAGGCGCTGGCTCAGGCGGCTGGCCAGTTCGACCTCCAGGTCCTTCCAGGCAACGATGCCTGAGAGCGTGATGCGCTGCTCGTCGAGGTAGCCAAGAATCGCCTCCTGAGCGGCGTCATAGTCGCCCAGGCGAGTGGCGATCAGCCCTGCGCAACCCATGGACTTGAACACCTCTGGCGTGGGCGTGGCGACCAGCACTTTGAAGCCAAGCGCATGGCCCGCGGCGATTTCGGCGATCCTTTCGCCGGCCAGGGCACGGGTGTCGAGGTAGAGGATGTAAGGTGCTTCAGACATGATGTGGTCCTTCATTCAGTCAGTTGTTGGTCTTGCATCAGGAACGTCGGCGGCGCCGCTTCTGCGCCCCACTCGACCAGCCCCGGCGGCGTGCCGACGTCGTAGTGCGGCTTGCCGAGCACGGCATTGGCGATCTTGGCGCTGCGCCAGGCGGCCAGGCTGAGGTTCGGGTCGGCGATGCCGCGCAGGTGACGCGCGGCGTTCTGGAAGAACAGCCGTGGGTGGTCGGCTCGCGACCATTTCACCGAATAGTCTGCGCTGAGCTCGGGCAGGCCATTCTTCGTTGCCATCTCGAAACGCAGCGGCTGCAGCGCTGCCGGCATCTGAAACTCGGAACCGGTCGCCAGCAGCACCAGGTCGGCACCCAGGTTGCGCGTGCCGGTGGCATTGCCGATACGCAGCGCCAGCCCGTCGTCGACCGCGCGCAGCGACTCCAGGGTGGCCCCGGGCAGCAGCCGGCAGAATTGATTGCGCCCCTCGATGTAGGTCACCTCGTAAAGGCGCCGGTAGATGCTCTCGAGCAAGGCCTGGACCACCCCGTCACTGGCCATGTGCTGCTGGGCGAGTGCGCCTTGCCGTTGCTCGGCGGGCAAGCCGAAAAAGTGATCGCTGTAGCCGGGGACAAACCACTCGTTGACAAAGGGCGAGTCGTCCATCGGCAAAAAGTTGCTGCGCCGGCTGACCCACACCAGCGACGCCGGTGCGCTCGCTTCTGGCAGATTGAGCATCATCTGCATCAGTTCCGCCCCGCTCTGGCCGCCACCGATGACCACCACGCGCTTGCCGCTGACCTGCGGAGCCTTGACCACGAACTGTGAGGAATGCATCACCGCCGGCCCCAGGCAGGCTTGCGCACACTTGGGAATGAACGGCCGCTGGCCGGCACCGACCACCAGGTTGGCGGTCCTCGCCGTGCCCTTGGCGTGGTTGATCACCCACTCGTTGCCATCCCTGGACACCCGCAGCACCTCACTGTCGAACGTCAGGTTGTGCAGCGACCGGCAGACCCAGACCATGTACTGCTCGAACTCCTTGCGGCGCACCGTGGGAAAGCGCGCGTTAAGGAACGAGTAGAACCGCTCGGTATTCTTCAGGAACGCGATGAACGAATACGGGCTGCAAGGATCAGCCGGGGTTACCAGGTCCTTGAGAAAGCTGGTGGTCAGCGAAGAGTTCACATGCATCATGCCCTCGTGCCAGCGAAAGTCGGCACGGCGCTCGAAGAACATGCTCTTGAAGCCTTTGCAAGGCTCCAGCAACGCCGCCAGGCTCAGGTTGGCTGGGCCGATGCCCAGGCCGATGACGTCGAAGCGCTCGCCGTGACGCGACACGCCCTTGGCGCCTACCGACGGGATTTCATAGGTATTCATGGATAACACACTCCCTGCATGCTTCAGGAAACCGCAGCGCGCCCGGGTGGGCTCAGCGCTGGCGTGATTGCATCGGTTGCGAGCCCGTGGTGACACCGGCCTCGGTCGCCATCCTTGCCAACTGCCGCCCGCACTGCACGGCCGTGGCAATGCCACTGCCGCAGTACCCACCGCCCCAGGACACCGGGCCGCTGGCCCCCAGGCGCGGCAGGCCGTTGTCGGTAAAGCCGAGGCTGCCCGACCACACCCTGGCCACCGGGATTGCCGCAAGAGACGGGAAATAGCCAGCCAGCCGCGCCTGCAAGGCGGCGACCACGGCCTGGGGGCTGGCATCCAGCGGTACCAGGCCCAGGCGACTGCCGAACAACAAGCGGCCGTGGTGCACGCGAAAGTAATCCTTGTCGGCGGTGGCGGTGCCATAGACGCGGGCACGCCGGGATATCAGCTGCAAATCCCGCGCGCCGAGCACCTGGCTTTCGCACAGGTGGGTCTGGAACATCGTCAGCGGTTGCAACGCAGCCTCTGTGCAGAGGCCCCAGGCTTCCTCGCTGGCGATCAGTACCCGCGCCGCGTTGACCCGCGCCGCAGGCAACTGCAGGTTGACCGAGTCTGCCTGCGGATCGAGCGCAAGCACCGGGCTTGAGTAGTCGATGCGCACGCCAAGGGCCTGGGCGTGATTGCGCATGGCAAGCAGCAGACCGGCGGGATCAATCAAGGCAAAGTGCTCATTGAGCAGCCCCGCCACCACCCCTTGCGCAGCGGTTTGCGCACTGACCTGACGGGCGTCCAGCCAATGCACACCGCCGCCAAACAGCGTGCTCGCCTCGGCATGACGCTGCTTGAGCGTGCGCGCCGCATCATCATCCATTGCCAGGGTAATGTGCCCGGGCTGACGCCACTGGCAGTCGTATTCGAAGGTGTCGATCTGGCGCTTGAGTTCGCTGATCGGCTCCAGCACCGCGCGCAGGCGCTGCTGCGCATCGGCGCCTTGGGAGCCTTGCGCGTCGCGATTGGGCAAGGCCGGGGGCATGGCCGCTACCGAGCCGAAATTGAAGGCGCTGGCGTTGCCCGCCCATTCGCCGCGTTCGAAGACGCGTACGCCAAAGCCCCGGCCAGCCAGCTCGATTGCCGCACTCAAGCCACAGTAGCCGGCGCCGATGATGGCCATTTCGCAGGCCAGCGCCTTCATGCCTCACCCCGTACGAGCGCTTGCGTAGCTTGTTGTGCTCCTTGCTCGACGAACCGGCGGTATTGGGCCTCGAAGAAAAACTCCGACTGCCCCTGCGGCGGTTGCAGTTGATCGAGCCAGCAGGCGGTCTCGCTGTACCTGGCCAGGAACGGCTTGCCCAGCCAGCGGGTATCGCGCGCCTGAATGAACTTCAGCAGGAAATAGCGTTGCCCTTGCAGGTCGAGGGTTCCGCTGACCTCGACCTTGCCCGGCCCGGCGCTCATCGAGGGGCCCCGCGCGGTTTTCGCCAGGCCCGAGACGGATTCGATGGCCTCGTTGTAAATCGACAGGGCCCGCGCCAGGGGCACCTGGAAGTAGTCCTGCGGGCCGGTATCACGCTCCACGAACATGTAGTAGGGCACGATGCCCAGGCGCACTTGCTGCTCCCAGTTGCGTTTCCAGGTGCTGGCACTGTCGTTAATGTGCCTGAGTACCGGCCCCTGGGCACGGATCACGATGCCCAGTTGCTGGAGGGCAAACACTGCTTCCTCGGCGACTGGCGTGGTCAGTTCCCGCCAATGGTTCAAATGGGCCATGAGCGCGACGTTCTTGCCGCTGTCCACCAGGCGGCGCAACAGCGCCATCAACTGCGGCGTATCGGTGTCGCTGACGAAACGGTACGGCCAGTAGCTCAGTGCCTTGGTGCCGATCCTGATGGTGGTGACATGGCTCAGCGCCGGTTGCAGAAACGGTTCCAGGTAGCGCGTCAGGTGCGCGGCCGTCATCACCATGGGGTCGCCGCCGGTGAACAGCACGTCGGTCACCTCAGGGTGGCGCGCCAGGTAGCGGTGCAACTGTTCGCCATCGTTTGAAGCAAACTTCAGCGACTTGTCGCCAATGAACTGCGGCCAGCGAAAACAGAAAGTGCAGTAACTGTGACAGGTCTGACCGTGGCTGGGAAAGAACAGCACCGTTTGCGCGTACTTGTGCTGCACCCCTTGCAGCAGTTGCCCATCCAGGGAAGGCGCGTTCAACTGCTGGTGCGCCGGGTGCGGGTTCATGCCGTCGCGCACGCGCTGGATGAGCGCGTTAAGTTGCTGTTCACCGACCTCGTTGCGTACGCAATACGCCAGTTGTTCGAGGTCTTCGGCGTCAAGCATTTGCGCCTGGGGAAAGGTCAGGCGAAAGATCGGATCGTTTGGCACATCCGTCCAGTCGATCAGTTTGTTGACCACGTAATCGTTGACTTTGAACGGCAGTACACGTGCCACCAGGCTGATGGATTCCATCAGGTGGGGCGCATGCCTGACCAGTTGCGGGATCTGCCCGAGGCGCTGGTGGCTGAATACACGCATGGGCGGCGACGCCAACTGCGTTCGACGTGCACTAGTGCTCACGTTACAGGTGTTACTTGCTGAAACTTTCGTAATCAGGTTATCCATAACCACTTCCGACCTCAGATTATTAAATATTGTATTGAGTCAGTTTTCAGACGAAGGAAACCGCCACCGAAACTTCAGGGTCTCGGTGTTTCACACGTTGTTATTCAGATGCACGCAAGGACGTTGATACGCGGCAGGCGCCGCAGTTCAATTACCTTTCAGGCGCAGCGTAGTGACGCTCAAGTTGATCAAACATCGTCTTGTTCACCAGGCGCTGGCGCTCGGCGAACGGCACCACCAGCGACGGATCTTCGTCCAGGCGGCCGTCGCGCAGCAGCGTAGCCAAGGCGCGTTGCATGCCCAGTGAGGCGCTCTGCAGGCCGGCATTGGCGTAGAGCACGATGCCGTAGCCGAGCGCTGCCAGCTCATCGCGGCTCAAGGTCGGGGTCTTGCCACCGATGACGATGTTGATCAGGTTCGGCGTGCTGAACAGCGCTGGCAGGCGCCTGATGTCCTCGAGGCTTTCGGTAGCCTCGATGAACAGGATATCGGCACCCGCCTGCACATAACGGTGGGCGCGCTCGATGGCCGCCTCCATGCCTTCTACCGCGCAGGCATCGGTGCGGGCGATGATCAGCAGGTTCGGGTCCTGGCGGGCATCGACCGCCGCCTTGAGCTTGCCGACCATCTCGGCGCAACTGATCACTTCCTTGCCATTGAAATGCCCGCACTTCTTCGGCAGCACCTGGTCCTCGAACTGGATGGCATCTGCCCCGCTGCGCTCCAGCACCCGTACCGAGTGGCGCACGTTCAGGGCATTGCCGAAGCCGGTGTCGGCATCGACGATCAGCGGCAAGTCGGTGGTATCGCGAACCCGGGCGGCATGGGCAGCCATCTCGTCCAGCCCGACGAAGCCAAGGTCCGGCAGACCGAGCGCCATGTTGGTCACCCCTGCGCCGCTCAGGTACAAGGCTTGAAAACCGATATCGGCAGCGATCCGTGCGCTCAGGGCATTGAATACACCGGCGACCAGCAGCCCCTGGCGGGCTTCGACCTGGCGACGAAAAGCGGCTCTGCGCTGCAAGCTTGAAAGGCTCATGGAAACTCCTTATGGATTGAACTTGAACAGTTTCTTCGGGGTTTGGCACACCACGTCGTGGCGCTCGAGCGGGTCAGGCACCCAGTCGGCCAGCGCCGACTTCGCCGCGGCGTAATCGACCCATTGGCGGTGCTGGGTATGAGGCCAGTCACTGCCCCAGAGCAGCCGCTCACTGGTAAAGGCCTGCATCAAAAGCCGCGCGGCCCGTTGCCCAAAGGCCCGGCCGCCGGGGTCGGCAGCCGGCTGCGCACAGCGATAGGCAGCCGACAACTTGACCCACAGCCGGGCGCTGTCGCCCTGGCGCAGCAAATACTCAAAGCCCGGGTCGGCCTCGGCCTGGCGTGGGTCCGGGCGGCCAAAGTGGTCGACCACTACCTTGCAGCCGCTGGCCAGCAGTACGCTGAGCAGGCCCGGCAGGTCATGGGCCTGGCACTGCACCTCGACGTGCCAGTCCAGGGCCTTGATGCGTGCCAGAAAACCTTGCCACAGCAGGCTGCGCAGCGCCGGCAGGGGGACACCGATCAGGTTCAGCCGGACGCCGACCACACCCTGCAGCGCCAGCGCTTGCAACTGTGGCTCGTCGATATCCGGCGCGACCACCACCACGCCACGAAAGCGCGACGGATAGCGTTCGAGCGCGGCCAGCAGAAAGGTATTGTCGGTGCCAAGAAAACTCGGCTGTACCAGCACGCCATGGGAAATCCGGTTGGCTGCCAGGTGGCGGGCGTAATCATCCACGCAGGCGTTGTAGTCCGGCGTGTGTCGCCGCTCCGGAGCCAGGCGCAAGCCCTGGACGAAAACGTGAGCGTGGCTGTCTATCGCGCTGATCACCGCTGCGCCTTGTGCGCACCAACGATCGGCAAACCCTTCGGCGGTGTGTGCCTGGCTGATCGTCCTTTCGCCATCCTGGGTCATTGCGCTTCCTTGTTATTGCCTGCCAGTCTGCAAGGCTTTATTGGATCCGATCCTTGGTGCCATCCTATGAAAATCTTGGATTGATATCTATTATGTCAACGATCAATATTCATACCGTGGGCTTATGGAAAACCGTCACCTGCGTTACTTCCTGGCAATCGCCGACACCGGCAGCATCACCCGCGCCGCAGAACACCTGGGGATTGCCCAGCCGGCGTTGAGCCAGGCCCTGGTGCGGATGGAAAACGAGCTGGGGGTCAAGCTGTTCGAGCGGTCGCGGCGCGGCGCCGTGCTGACCCCTGCGGCTACCGCGATCATCGATGACATCCGCGTCAGCCTGGCCAGGATTGACGCCGCCACCCAGCGTGCCCGCGCCATCGGCGCCAAACGGGCCGGCCGGCTGATCATCGGCTTCGTCTCCACGGCATTGTTCGGCGCCCTGCCCCGGGCACTGGACCGCATGCAGGCAAACTACCCGGGTGTAGAAGTGGTGCTGCGCGAGATGAGCAACGCCGAGCAGGGCCTGGCCCTGCAACGGGGCGAGATCGATATCGGCCTGCTGCACACGCCGGTGTCGATCCAGGGCAACATGCGCGAGAAGCTCATCAGCCAGGACCCGCTGATTGCCGTGCTACCCAGTGGCTACGCGCTGGGCGAAGACGGCAAGGTGGGCATGGAGCAACTGGCCGCCACCGGGCTGGTATGGTTTCCCGAACAGCAGTTGCCGTTGATTCGCAATGCCATTGTCGGCACGTTTCGCCGCCTCGGGCACCCGATCGAGATTATCCAGGAGGCCAACCGCACCCTGACGGTCGTCGCCTACGTTGCCGCCGGCCGGGGGGTTTCGCTGTTGCCGGCAACGGTGCAGGCCCTGCAATTCGAAGGCATGAAGTACAGCGAGATCCGCGATGGCGCCGACTTGCCGCACTTCGAGCTCAGTGCCATCTGGCCTGCCCAGTCCAAGCCGACCATGGCCGACCGCTTCGCCGAGCTGTTGTTTGCCCGCTAAGCGCTGGCAGGTGAAACCAGGTTCCACCCCCCTTCACTGCGCTTTACGAATCATGGCCAGGGCTTTTTCCAGCAGTTTCATGTCCGGCGGATTCTTTTGCCCGCCTTTGGAGCCCAGCCAGCGCTGCACCGGATTGTTGCGGCCATGGGTAAGCAGCTTGCCCTCCCCGCTTATCTCGCTGGCCATGAGCGCGCGTTTGAACAGCTTGCCTTGCGCATCGGTTACCCGACAGGTCAGAAGCTGATGCTTTTCGAGAAAAACCAGCAACGCTGTCAGGCCGGCTTCGACACCATCCCTGAGCTCAGGCTCTTGGCTGTAAGCCTCAAGAATCTGATCGATATCCCATACTGCGTAGTCTTCGCTCATTCAGTCCCTCACCATCGCCTTGAGCAGCGCATCATTCAAATACGCCACGTTTAACCGCGTCCACGGATTCACCCGGGCCTGCTCGGGCGAAAAGATATGCCCGGGGGCAATCATGAAGCCCTTGGGCAATAGCTGGCGGGTCAGCGCTTTGGCATCCTCGACCCCAGGAAACCGCGCCCACAGGTACAGGCTCTGCTCTGGCCGCACGAACACCTCGGCACCGATCTCGTCGAGCATCTGCAGGCCCGCCGTGGTCGCCGCTTTCAGGCGCTCCTGCAGGCGGATCAGATGGCGCAGAAAATGCCCTTCGGTGAGGATCACGTCAACGGTGCGCTCGCACAGCTCCGAGCTGCTGGTGTGCAGGAGCATCTTCAGGTCGCCCAGCTCGTCGATAACCTCCTTGCTGCCGGCAATGAAGCCGACCCGCAGCGCCGCCGACACCGACTTGGAGAAACTGCCGACGTACAGCGAGCGCTGCAACTGGTCGAGCGCCGAGACCTTGATCGCCGAGGCCGGTTTGAAATCGGCCAGGGCGTCGTCGTCCACCAGGATGAACTGATGCTCTGCGGCCAGTTGCACCAGCCGATGGGCCTTGCTTGGGGAAATGTCCGAGCCGGTCGGGTTGTGGCCCACCGACTGAATGAAAAACAGCTTGGGCTTGTGGACGCGCAGGTGCTGCTCCAGCACCTCGATATCCGGGCCATCCGCCAACCGCGGCACCGCGAGCATCCGCGCACCTTGCAGTTGCAGCTTGCCGAACAGCGGGTAATAGCCCGGGTCTTCGACCAGCACGCTGTCGCCCGGGGCGACGAAGCGGCGGATAATCAGGTCCAGGGCATGGTTGGCGCCATGGGTGGTGACGATTTGCCGGGGGCTGGCGCTGATTGCATAACTGGCGAGCTTCTGCACCAGGTGCTGGCGCAGGCTGGCGTTGCCCAGGCGGTTGCCATAGCGGAACAGCGTGGTCACCCCGGTGCGCATGATCTGCCGGGTGAACTTGTCCAGGCGCATGTCCATCAGCCACTCGACCGGCGGGAAGCCCTCGCCCAGCGGTGAGTGGCCGGGCTCGCGGACGAACTGCTGACGCATCAGCCAGATGGTGTCCATCGCCCGCTCGTAGGGCATCGGTTCTTCGGCTTCGTGGCCGTTGGGTGCGCCTTGCTTGACGAAAAAGCCCTGCCCGTGGCGAGCCTCGACCAGCCCCTGGGCAGCCAGCGCTTCATAGGCGTTGATCACGGTGTTTTTCGAATGGCCGAACAGGCGCATGCACTCGCGCAGCGACGGCAAGCGCTCGCCGACCCGGTAGGTGCCATTGCCGATCTGCCCGGCCAGGGATGCCGCCAGTTGTTCTGCGAGTGTCAGCCGCGCCATCGTCAGGTGTCCTGAATGCCTTTTATCCACTGAGGGTACAGCTTGGGTACTGTCTGTCCAAACTGTACCTTCTTTAGCACAACAGTTCGGACTAGGGTGGCGCCATCTCACAACAATAACTGCAAGAGAGCCCTCCCCATGAGCATCGACTCCCGCCTGCCCATGTTCCGCGCCATGTCGCCTGCCGAACGCTTGAGCCACTTGCAAGCAGTGCTCGAACTGCCCGAGCAGGACCTCGCCCTGCTTCGCGACGCCGGCGCCCTGCCCCTGGAAATCGCCGACGGCATGATCGAGAACGTCCTCGGCACCTTCGAATTGCCTTACGCCGTGGCCAGCAACTTCCAGATCAACGGCCGCGACGTCATCGTGCCGCTGGTGGTCGAAGAGCCTTCGGTGGTCGCTGCCGCCTCGTTCATGGCCAAGCTGGCCCGCGAGGCCGGTGGCTTCCAGACCTCCAGTTCGCTGCCGCTGATGCGTGCCCAGGTGCAGATCGTCGAGATCGACGACCCCTACAATGCCCGCCTGAGCCTGATGCGCCGCAAGGACGAGATTATCGAGCTGGCCAACCGCAAGGACCAGTTGCTCAACAGCCTCGGTGGCGGCTGCCGCGACATCGAAGTACACACCTTCGCCCAGAGCCCGCGCGGGCCGATGCTGGTCGCCCACCTGATCGTCGACGTGCGCGACGCCATGGGCGCCAACACCGTCAACACCATGGCCGAGGCGGTGGCGCCGCTGCTGGAGGAAATCACCGGTGGCAAGGTGCGCCTGCGCATCCTTTCCAACCTCGCCGACCTGCGCCTGGCCAGGGCTCAGCTGCGCATCGCTCCCGAACACCTGGGCACGGGCGCCTACAGCGGTGAAGAGGTCATCGAGGGCATCCTCGATGCGTACAATTTTGCCGTGGTCGATCCCTACCGGGCCGCCACCCACAACAAGGGCATCATGAACGGCATCGACCCGTTGATCGTCGCCACCGGCAACGACTGGCGCGCAGTGGAAGCCGGCGCCCATGCCTATGCCTGCCGCAACGGCCACTACGGCTCGCTGACCACCTGGGAAAAAGACCGCCAGGGCCATCTGGTCGGTACTCTGGAGATGCCGATGCCGGTCGGCCTGGTCGGCGGCGCCACCAAGACCCACCCGCTGGCGCAACTGTCGCTGCGCATCCTCGGGGTGAAAACTGCCCAGGAACTGGCCGAAATCGCCGTCGCCGTGGGCCTGGCGCAAAACCTCGGGGCGCTGCGGGCACTGTCGACCGAAGGCATTCAGCGCGGGCACATGGCCTTGCACGCACGCAACATTGCCCTGGCGGCCGGTGCCCGCGGCGATGAGCTCAACTGGCTGGTCAAGCAGATGGTCGAGGCCCGCGATGTGCGCGCCGACAAGGCAGCAGAACTGCTCAAGCACAAGCGGGCGCAGTAATGGACGCGGTACGGCTGGTCGAAGTCGGCGCCAGGGATGGCCTGCAAAATGAAAAGCTGACGCTGTCGCCGCAGATTCGCGTGCAATTGCTCCAGCGCCTGGCCGACGCCGGGTTGCAAACCCTGGAAGCCGGGGCGTTTGTCTCGCCGCGCTGGGTGCCGCAGATGGCCGGGTCCGATGAGGTGTTCAAGGCGTTGCCTGTGCGCCCGGGGGTAACCTGGACGGCGCTTGTGCCCAACCTCAAAGGGCTGCAGGCGGCAATCGCCGCGGGTTGCCAGGAGGTCGCGGTGTTCGCCGCCGCCTCCGAGGCGTTCTCGCAAAAAAACCTCAACTGCTCGATCGAACAAAGCCTGCGCCAGTACCAGCAGGTCATGGTCCGCGCCCGTGACGCCGGCATCCGCGTGCGCGGCTACGTGTCGTGCGTCATGGGTTGCCCGTTCACCGGTGCAGTAAAACCTGAAGCCGTGGCTGCAGTCAGCGCTGCATTGTTCGGCATGGGCTGCTATGAAATCAGCCTTGGCGACACCCTCGGCACCGGTACGCCGGCGGCGACCCGGGCACTGCTCGCGGCCTGTCGCCAAGTGGTGCCGGTCAGCGCGCTGGCCGGGCATTTCCACGATACTTACGGTATGGCCATCGCCAATATCCATGCGGCGCTGGAAGCCGATGTACGGGTGTTCGACAGTTCGGTCGCAGGCCTGGGTGGCTGCCCGTATTCGCCCGGCGCCACTGGCAATGTCGCCAGCGAAGAGCTGGTGTACCTGCTCGACGGCCTGGGCGTGAACCATGGCGTCGATCTTGGCGCCCTGATCGATGCCGGTGAGTTCATCAGTGCCGAACTCGGCAGGCCGACCGGCTCCAGGGTCGCCCGTGCCCTGCTCGCCCAACGCCGCCTGTGTGCAATGCAATAAGCGTTATCTCTTCACCTTCATAACAATAAAAGCCCGCAAGGGCAGTGGGAGAATCCCGATGAAAGCCGAACTGTTCGAAGTCTGGGGCGACACCGTCGACGGTCGTCACCTGATCTGTTCCATCGCCATTGGCGCCAGCGTCAGCCTCGGCGCGTATTTCACCGCCCAGCACCTGCTGACGGGCTGGGTGGAGTCGCTGCAAATGGCCCGCGCCTACGCCATGCTGGTCGGTATTGTCGGCTGCCTGGCCGGCGGCGCCATCAGCGCAGCGCTGTTCAAGCCCAAGCGCATCGTTGTCGAGCACCTGGCAGATCCGGCCTGGCGGGCGAAAATCCTTGTCGAGCTGCAAAACGAATTCGGCCCGCTCGGCAGCTTGAGCGACCTGCCTGCGGCGACGATTGCCGAACTGCGCGAGATGGACCTGTATGACCTGTTCGCCGACTACGAAAAAGGCCTGCGCTCACCCCCGGACAACCCTGACGTGACACCTGCCGTGGTGGTCCGCGCAGCCAGCGCCGCCGGAGGCCGGTCATGATTGCCCTGTTGATGGATCAGTTTCTGATCGCCCTGGGCATGGGGGTTCTTGGCGCGGTGATCTTTGCCGGTATCGGCCTGATCTCCGGCAGCGATGAAACCACCACCCTCGCGCCGCTGACACTGTTGGTGGTACTGCTGGGTGTGCCCGCCCCCGGCGTGCTGACCTTCTTTCTGGCCGGCGCCGTGGCCAAGCACATGACCCATGCGGTGCCGACCGCCTTGCTCGGCATCCCGGGCGATACCATGGCCACGCCGTTGATGCGCGAAGCGAACTTTTTGCGCAACCTCGGGGTTCCGCACATTGCCCTGCGCAAGATGATTTCCGGCGCGGTGATTGCCGCCCTGATCGCCGTGCCCATGGCGGTGTTGTTCGCGGTAATGCTGGCGCCGTTCGGCGACATGATCAAGCATGCCGCGCCGTGGGTATTCCTGTTGGCGGCGGTGGCCATCGCCTGGTTCTCCAAAGGCCGCCTGGCAGCGGTGCTGACCCTGATCCCGTTCGTCATGGTGATTATCGGCCTGCAGACCCTGACCGCGCAGCATGGGGTCAAGCTCAGCGTCAGCTACTTCCTCGGCATTGCCATCGGCCCGTTGATCGCCGCGCTGTTCTCTCTGCTGGCGCCGGCCGAGCGCGCCAGCATGCGTCGCCAGCAACCGCGGACCTTCTCGTTGTCGCCTGACGTCAAAAGCTGGGGCGGTTTCTTTCCCAACCCGCTGCGCGTGCTCGACAGCAAGCAGAGCCTGTGGACGGCCGTTACTGCGGTGGTCTCCAGCGCCACCTTCGTGTTCAGCCCGGTGGCCATGACCGTGATTCTCGGCGAGGCGGTCGGTTCGCGGGTCAAGCACGTCTACCATCGCCTGACCACAGTGATCACCGCGCGCAACGGCGTCACCGAGTCCACCTACATCGCCGAAGCGCTGATTCCGCTGATCGCCTTCGGCCTGCCGCTGAGCCCGGTCGCCGCCGGCCCGGCTGCGCCGCTGTTCAACGCACCACCGCGCTTTAGCGTCGATGCCGCCAGCGGCCAGGTCAACAACCTGCACTCGCTGCTCAGCACCTGGGAGTTTCTCGGCTACGGCATGCTGGCGGTGATCGTCGCCATCCTGATCGCCTACCCCTTCACCATGAACTACGCGCACCGGGCAGCCTCCTACGTGTCGCGCAAAATCAGCCATGAAGCGGTGATCGCGACCTTTGTCGGCCTGATCCTGGTGATCGGCATCTGGGAAGGCGGCCTGCTCGGTTTGCTGGTGATTGTCACCATTGGCCTGCTGGGCGGATTTCTCTCGCGCTTTCTGGGCTTCAACATCGGCGTGCAGTTCATGGGCTACTACACCGCCGTGCTCACCGTGCCCGCCCTGGTTGCCCTGATCGGCGCCTGACCCCCACTCCCTCCTGTAACCGCCATTTTTCGCAGCCTTTGCGCTGCGAGGGCTTGCTGCGCTCACTAGAAAGGAAATAACAATAATGAAGATCCTTGCACGCACCAAAACCGCAAACCTTGCGTCACTGTTGATCTGCTCGACAGCCTCGCTTGGCGCCTCGGCAGCCGGCCTGGTCGACGACACCACGGCGTCGCTGAACCTGCGCAACTTCTACCACAACCGCAACTTCGTAAACCCGGCCTACCCCCAGGGCAAGGCCGAGGAATGGACGCAAAGCTTCATCTTCGACCTGCGTTCGGGCTTCACCCAGGGTACGCTAGGCTTTGGCGTCGACCTGCTGGGGCTGTACTCGGTCAAGCTCGATGGCGGTCGCGGCACGGCCGGTACGCAACTGCTGCCAGTGCACGATGATGGCCGCCCGGCCGACGACTTTGGCCGCCTGGGGGTTGCGCTCAAGGCCCGCTATTCGAAGACAGAACTGAAGGTCGGTGAATGGGTTTCGCTGTTGCCGATCTTGCGCTCGGACGATGGCCGCTCGCTGCCACAGACCTTTCGCGGCGCCCAGCTGACTTCACGGGAAATCGACAACCTGACCCTTTATACCGGCCAGTTTCGCGGCAACAGCCCGCGCAACGACGCCAGCATGGAGCGCATGTTCATGACCGGCCGGCCCGACGCCACCTCGGACCGTTTCAACTTTGCCGGCGGCGAGTACCTGTTCAACGACAAGGCCACCCAGGTGGGCCTGTGGTATGCCCAGCTCGAGGACATCTACCAGCAGCAGTACTTGAACCTGATTCATAGCCAGGCTGTGGGCAGCTGGAAGCTGGGCGCCAACCTTGGCCTGTTTCTGGGCGATGAAGACGGCGCGGCCAAGGCAGGCCAGCTGGACAACAAAACCACAACGCTGATGCTGTCTGCGAAAACCGGCGCACACACCTTCTCCCTCGGCCTGCAGCGGGTGTATGGCGAGACCGGCTGGATGCGGGTCAACGGCACCGCCGGCTACCCGCTGGCCAACGACACCTACAACTCAAGCTACGACAATGCCCGCGAGCGCTCCTGGCAGTTGCGCCACGACTATGACTTCGTTGCCCTCGGCGTGCCGGGCCTGACCCTGATGAACCGCTACCTGTCGGGTGATCATGTGCACACCAGCGCCACCAGCAACGGCAAGGAATGGGGCCGCGAGACGGAGCTGGGCTACGTGTTCCAGAGCGGCCCGCTCAAGGACCTGTCGCTGCGCTGGCGCAATTCGACCCTGCGCCGGGATTTCAGCAGCTACGACATCGATGAGAACCGCTTGATCGTCAATTACCCGATCAAGTTTCTTTAATCCCTGGCGCCCTCAACAATCTGCCGCCCCTGCCGATAACCACTGTGTCAGGCCGTATACTCGGCCTGACATCTATTTTCAGGGGCAGACAGGATTCGATATGAACGAGATGGGTATGGCGTTGGCCAACAAGTATTGCCAGGGTGCCGGTCTGGAGATTGGCGCTGCCAGCCATAACGCTTTTTACTTGCCAGACTGCCTCAATCTGGGCCCCTGTGACGGTGAGTCGTTTCTGTACCCGCTGGACTTGCAAGACTTCAACCTCTACAAGAACGAACAGGCCAACTACCAGGTCCCGCCTGCCCGGATCGACGCCCTGGGCGATTTCACCGACATACCGTTCGCCGATCAAACCTTCGACTACCTGATCAGCTCGCACGTCATCGAACACGTGCCCAACCTGTTTGCCGCCTATGTCGAGGCCGCGCGGGTGATCAAGGACGATGGCGTGTTCTTTTGCATCTTCCCGAAAAGGAACGCCGACCCCAATGACCGGGTACGCGCCCTGACCACCCTGGAGTCGATGATCGATGCGTTCGAAAAACGCGTCGACATGAGCGTGATGCCTGAATACAACTGGCGCGGGCACTACCATGTGTTCTCGCTGCAGAGCATGCTGCGGGCGATCAACATGATCAACTCGGTAGGCCTGGGGCACTGGCTGATCGAAACCATCGAAGAGACCGATTCGAAAGTCGGCAATGGCCACACCGTGGTGTTGCGCAAGCAACCCGGGCTGTCGGCCTTGAGCGCCAGCGACGCCAGTCAGTTCAACCAGGAGTTCAACGCACGCTTTCAGGCCCAGGACCTGAACGGTGCGCTGCACCTGGTGAAGGTCGCGCTGTCGTACGATTTCTTCAATGCCCAGAACCTGTACCTGGCCTTCGCCCTCAATTGCCAGCTGGACAATGCCCGCGAGGGCGTGGAGTTCCTGCGTCAGGCACTGATCCTGACCCCGGAGAACGAAGAGTTTCGCAAGCTCTTCGTCCAGGTCACCGGCGGGCCGTTCATCAACCCGGTGCAGTAACAGTCGCAGGGCGGCGTGATCAATCATCGTCCCCTGCACCCTGCCCCTTATTGCGTCACGCCCACCACCCGCTCAGGCGCGGCTTGTGCGTTGCCAATCGGCGCCTTGAGCAACAGGAAATACGCCAGCGCCGAACACAGCGCGACGATCGCACTGATCATGAACGCGGTGTTGAACGAGCCCGAGTACTGGATGCTGAAGCCGGTGACAATCGGCGCGACGGAGCCTGCGATGTAGCCGCCAAAGTTCTGGATCGAGCCGAACGAGGCCACCCGGCGGCTGTCGACGATGGTGTTGACGATCATCCAGGCCGTGGCACTGGCCATGTTGATGCTGAACAGCGCCAGGCACAGCAGGACGATGCACGCGGTCAAGCCGCTGACATACGACAGCGGCAAGGTGAACAGCGCGGCCAGCACCAGGCCGGTGATCACGCTGAACTTGCGACTGGCCAGGATGCTCAGGCCGCGGCGCACCAGCAGGTCGCAGAAGCGCCCGGCGACGATGGTGCCGACAGCGCCGAAACCATAGGCCAGCGACACCACCCAGGCGGTTTTGTACAGGTTCAGGCCATGCTCGCGCTCAAAATAACCGGGCAGCCAGGTCAGGTGCAGCCAGAGCATGTAGATCACCCCCATGAAACCGAGGATCGCGCCCCAGGTACTGCGGTGCCTGAACAGGTCGAGCCAGCCGGCAAAGTACGAAGCCTTGGGCTCTGCCGTTGCCTGTGGCGCCTGGTACTCACCTGGCAACGGCTTGCCTTGCGCGGCTAGTTCGGCCAGGTACTGCGCCTTGCTCTTGAAGAAGCTCAGCCAGCACAGGGCCAGGACGATGCCAAGCACGCCGGTGATAATGAACATGCCGCGCCAGCCGAAGTTGACCATGAACAGCGTCAGCAACGGCGGCGCCAGGCACGGGCCCAGGCAGGTCGAGGACCAGACGATGCCGGTAGGCGTGCCGCGCTCGTTGGCATCGAACCACTCCGACAGCGCCTTGGCCGCCGAGGGGAACATCGGCGCCTCGCCAATCCCCAGCAGCACGCGCAAGCCCATGAAGCCGGCGAAACTGTTGACCATGCCGAACGCCGATTGCGCCACCGACCAGGCCAGCAACGAGGCGCCAAGGGCGATCTTGCTGCCCAGGCGGTCGATGATCAGGCCCATGGGCAACTGGGCGAAGGCATAGGCGATGGAAAACGCCGAGAGCAGGATGCCCATCTGCGACGGGCTGATCATCATGTCCTTCTGGATCGAGGTGTTGGCGATCGACAGCGCGCTACGGTCCAGGTAGTTGACGATGCCGATCAACAGCAGGAAGACAACGGTGATGCGTTGGTACTTCTTCAGTGCGTTCATCTGATGGCCTTTATTATTATTGTTGCAGCGGTTTTATCGCCGGGGCGATCCTTCAGGCGGTCACACACTCATCCCTGGAACGTCTTTCAATCAGCTCTGCCGGGCGCTCACAGCGGCATCGAGCAGGCCGCGCCGGGCAAGGCTGTCGATCAGCGCGCGCACGCCGAAATCCCACTGCGGCGCCAGGTCGCTGGTGGTCACCCGGTTGCACAGGCTGCCCAGCTGCCCGTTGCTGATGGTCACCACATCGCCGGGTTTGTGGGTAAAGCCGTTGCCCGGCTGGTCGCGGTCCTGTTTGGGCGCGAACAGGGTGCCGAGAAACAGCACCAGGCCGTCGGGGTACTGATGGTTTTCGTTCAGGGTCTGCTGCACCAGGTCGAGCGGGTCGCGGCTGATCTGGCGCATCGAGCTGCGGCCCTGGAGCACAAAGCCGTCCAGGCCTTCGACCCGCAAGTCGACCTCGGCGCTGCGCACATCCTCAAGGCTGAAGGTCTCGTCGAACAGCCGCAGCAGCGGCCCCAGTGCGGTCGAGGCGTTGTTGTCCTTGGCCTTGGACAGCAGCAAGGCGCTGCGCCCTTCGAAGTCGCGCAGGTTGACGTCGTTGCCGAGGGTGGCGCCCTGCACCGTGCCGTTGCTCGACACCGCCAGCACCACTTCCGGCTCGGGGTTGTTCCAGCTCGACTTCGGGTGAATGCCGATATCGGCGCCATGGCCGACCGCCGACAACGGCTGGGCCTTGGTGAAGACCTCGGCGTCCGGGCCGATGCCCACTTCCAGGTACTGCGACCACAGCCCCTGCTCTACCAGGACCTTGCGCAAGGCTTCAGCCTGCGCCGAGCCCGGAACGATCTGCGACAGATCGGCGCCGATGCGGCTGGCTAGCGTCGCCCTGATTGCGTCGGCCTTGGCCGGGTCGCCCTTGGCCTGCTCCTCGACCACCCGCTCCAGCAGGCTGGCGGCGAAGGTCACGCCGGCGGCCTTGACCGCCTGCAGGTCGATCGGCGCCAGCAGCCAGGGCAAGGCCGGATCGCGATGATTTGGGTCGCTGTTGGCCAGCAGCGCCGGCAACTCGATCAGCGCCTCGCCCAACGGCAGCGACCGTAGGTAGGCCACCGGCTCAGCTACTTCGAGCAAGGCCGAGACGGTCGCCACATGGGCGCTGATATCGTGCACGGCGCCGGCTTTGACCAGCACCACGGCCGGGCCCTGCTGCGCCAGCCAGACGCGGCCGATCCAGGTACCGGTGTTGAATAGCGCAGCGTCTTTGCTCAGGTGTAGCGGTGTTTGGGTGTTCGCGTGCTCTCTCATGTCAGCGCTCTTGTTGTCGGTTAATGCGAAAGTGTCGGGCACTGCAGTTGCCCGGCGAGCTGGTTGAGGTTATCGATCAGCTGTGGCGACAGGCTCAAGCCTTCGCTCAAGGCCTGCTTGCGCCGTTTCAAGCCCGCTTGCCCAGGCAGGCGCACCGGCCGCTCGGGGTCGAGCGGGCGGCTGGCGAGCAGCAGCTGGCCGAGAAACGAGGTTTCAGCGGTGAAGGCGTCAAGCCCGCCAAAAAAGCGCGGATCGATCACCACGGCGGTTGCCGAGGCGCCCCACTGATCCGGCGCGTCCTTGCGCCCATAGCCCGCCAGCCCCGAGGTTAGTGCCTCGACCAGCAGCGCCAGGGCAAAGCCCTTGTGGCCGAAAGCCTGGCCGCCCAAGGGCAGGATGCTGCCGCTGGGGGTGGTGAAAAAATCTTCCGGGTTGTCGCTCAGACGCCCGTCGTTGCCCAGCAACACCGGGTGCGGCAGTCGCTGCCCGCTGTCGCGGCACTGGCCGACCAGGCCGAGGGTCACGGTCGACATGCTCACATCGAGCAGGATCGGCTCGCCACGGGTCGGAATACCGGCGGCAATCGGGTTGGGCGTGTACACAGGTTCAATACCGCCGTGGGCGCAAACCAGCGCCACCGACGGGTCGCTGGAATACAGCATGGCCACCAGGCCACGCTCGGTGAACGGCTGCAGGTAGGCCGCCAGGCAACCGATGTGCGCCGCCCGGCGCACCACGGCAATGCCAATGCCTTGTGCCGTTGCGCCCTGGGCCGCGCAGTCGAGGGCGCGGCTGACGCAGTACGGGCCGAGCAGATAATGACCGTCGAACAGGCTGGAAATACCGCTGTGCGCAAGCTGTTCGAGCAGCCCTGCCCGGGCCTTGACCTGCCCTGCCTGGATGCCGCCGATATAGCGGCTGACCAGGTTCAGGCCATGGGTGCGATGGCCCAGCAGTTCGCCTTCAAGCAGTACCCGGGTGACCACCCGGGCGACCTCGGCATCGGCACCGGCGGCTTCAAACAATTGCTCGACGAAGGCTGTGAGGCTTTGCACATCAACGCGGCGGGCGTCGCTCATCGCTGTTGCTCCGTGATCAGTTCAGGGCCGCGTTGCTTGGCTTGCCATCGACCAGGCGCTGGATACCCAGCGGGTTGGCATCGCGCAGCGCTTCGGGGAGCAAGGCATCGGGCACGTTCTGGTAGCACACCGGGCGCAGAAAGCGATCGATCGCCAGGGTGCCGACCGAGGTGCCGCGGGCATCGGAGGTCGCTGGGTACGGGCCGCCATGGACCATCGCATCGCAGACCTCGACGCCGGTCGGGTAGCCATTGAGCAGCACCCGCCCGACCTTGACTTCGAGCACCTCGAACAGTTGGCCAAAGGCGGCCAGGTCGTCGCTGTCGGCCAGCAAGGTGGCGGTCAGCTGGCCATGCAAGGCGTTGACCGCGCGCAACAGCTGGGCCTGATCATTGACCTCGACCACCACCGTGCACGGGCCGAAGACTTCTTCCTGCAGCAGCTCATCCTGCTCCAGCAGCAGGCTGACATCGGCCTTGAACAGCTGCGGCTGCGCCTGCTTGCCGGATTGCGCCAGGCCGCTGAGTTTTTCTATTCCCGGGTGGGCCAGCAGCGCCTGGATACCCTTGCCGTAGCTTGCCAGGGTGCCGGCATTGAGCATGGTCTGCGGCGCCTGTTCGGCCATATGGCCGCGCAGCTGCTCGATAAAGGCACAGAAGGCCGGCGAGCGGATGCCCAGCACCAGGCCCGGGTTGGTGCAGAACTGGCCACAACCCTGCACCACCGAGGCGCTCAAGTCCTTGGCCAGCTGCGCACTGCGACTGGCCAGGGCCTGGGGCAAAACCAGCACCGGGTTGATGCTCGACATCTCGGCGAATACCGGGATCGGCTGCGCCCGCGCGGCGGCCATGTCGCACAGCGCGCGGCCGCCCTTGAGCGAGCCGGTAAAGCCCACGGCCTGGATGCCCGGGTGCTTGACCAGCGCCTCGCCGACGCCGCCACCAAAGATCATGTTGAACACACCCGCCGGCATGCCGGTGCGCTCGGCAGCGCGCAGCAGCGCCTCGGCAACCCGCTCGGCAGTGGCCATGTGGCCGCTGTGGGCCTTGAACACCACCGGGCAACCGGCAGCCAGGGCGGCGGCGGTATCACCGCCGGCGGTCGAGAACGCCAGGGGGAAGTTGCTCGCACCGAACACCGCCACCGGGCCGACACCAATACGGTACTGGCGCAGGTCCGGGCGCGGCAATGGCGTGCGCGCTGGCAAGGCGCGGTCGATGCGCGCGCCATAAAAATCGCCACGGCGCAGCACCTGGGCAAACAGGCGCATCTGGCCGCTGGTGCGTGCCCGCTCACCGGCAATGCGCGCACTGGGCAGCGCGGTTTCCTGGCAGGTCACGGCGATAAAGTCCTCGCCCAGGCCGTCGAGCTCGTCGGCGATGGCCTCGAGAAACTGCGCCCGGCGCTCGGCCGAGAGTTTGCGATAGGCCGGGAACGCGGCGCTGGCCGCATCCACGGCATTGTCGACTTCGTCCAGGCTGGCCTGGTGAAAGGCGCCCGGCAGGCGCTCGCCGGTGTGGGCATCGACGCTGTAGACCAAGGTGTCGCCCAGGGCACTGCGCTGGCCGCCAATGAAGTTGTATCCGCTAAAGCTCATGTGCATGTCGCCTCGTCAAGAAGGTTGCAGGGCTGTCAATCAGGTCACGGCACCGATCTGCCAGGGCACGAATTCGTTCTGCCCGTAGCCGTGCTGTTCACTCTTGCTGCGCTCACCGGAGGCGATGCGCAGCATCTGCTCGAAGATGTAGGCGCCGCGTTCTTCGATGCTGGTGCTGCCGTCGGCGATGCCGCCGCAGTTCACATCCATGTCTTCAAGCTGGTGCTCGAACACCCGGTTGTTGGTGGCCAGCTTGATCGACGGCGCCGGCGCGCAGCCGTAGGCCGAACCGCGGCCGGTGGTAAAGGCAATCAGGTTGGCGCCGCCGGCGACCTGGCCGGTGGCCGAAACCGGGTCGTAGCCCGGGGTGTCCATGAACACCAGGCCTTTGGCGCGCACCGCTTCGGCGTACTGGTAGACGTCCACCAGGTTGCTGGAGCCGGCCTTGGCCACTGCACCGAGGGATTTCTCCAGGATGGTGGTCAGGCCGCCGGCCTTGTTGCCGGCCGAGGGGTTATTGTTCAGCGCGGCGTTCATGCGCTGGCAGTAGTCTTCCCACCAATGGATGCGGGCGATGAGTTTCTCGCCCACTTCACGGCTGACCGCGCGGCGCGTGAGCAAGTGCTCGGCGCCGTAGATCTCCGGGGTTTCCGAAAGGATTGCGGTGCCGCCGGCTGCCACCAGACGGTCAACGGCATTACCCAGGGCCGGGTTGGCGGTGATCCCCGAGTAGCCGTCGGAGCCGCCGCATTGCAGGCCGACTACCAGATGGCGGGCGCTGACCGGCTCACGCTTGACCCGGTTGGCCTCGGCCAGCAGCGCCTCGACCTGCGCGATGCCGGCAGCGATGGTCTTCGAGGTACCGCCAATGCCCTGGATGGTAAAGGCGCGCAGCTGATCACCGGTTTGCAGCTGCTGGGTTTGCAGCAGGCTTTCGATCTGGTTGGTCTCGCAGCCCAGGCCGATGATCAGCACGGCGGCAAAGTTGGGGTGGATGGCGTAGCCGCCCAGGGTCCGGCGCAGAAGGCCCAGGGCTTCGCCGCTGGGGTCTACCGCGCAACCGGCGCCGTGGGTCAAAGCGACCACGCCGTCGATGTTCGGGTAGGCGGCGAGCGCCTCGGGGTGGATGTCGCGGCGAAAGTGGTCGGCCACGGCGCGGGCGACGGTGGCCGAGCAGTTCACCGAAGTCAGAATGCCAATGTAGTTGCGGGTCGCGACCCGGCCGTCGGCACGCACGATGCCCTGGAACTGCGCCTCGCTGGCAGGCGTTGGCCTGGCATCGACGCCGAAGGCATAGTCGCGGGCAAAATCGCCCATCTCGACGTTGTGCACGTGCACATGTTCGCCGGCCTCGATCACTTGCGAGGCAAAACCGATGATCTGCCCGTAGCGGCGCAGCGGCTGGCCTTGCTCCACGCGCTCGGTGGCGACTTTATGCCCGGACGGGACCGCCTGGCGCACGGTGATGGCTTCGGCGTCCAGGTGCTGGCCTTCAACCAGGGCCTGGCGGGCAATCAGTACATTGTCCAGGGGGTTCAAGCGGATAACGGCAGGGTCGCCGCTGCGGGTGCTGGCAATCAGTTGCATGGGACCTCTCAGGGCGGATGCGGCCGGCTTCTTGTTATGGCGCCGCCCGTGCTGTGCCGGGCGAATCTGCGATAACTCTAAGGAGCCCGGCGCAACATTCCCAATGAGATGATCCGATCAAGCGATAACCCAGGGTTATCGCAAGCTGTCAGTCAGCCGTTTTTATCAATCGCCAGCACTGCCCTGCTCTTCCCGTCGCTGGCGGGCGAACTCCAGCAACAGCTCGACAAACGCCTGCGCCGAGGCGCTCAAGGGTTCGTCCTTGCGGGTGATCACCCCGTACTCCAGCGGCGCCAGTTGCAACGGCGACTGCAGCTCGCAGAACTGGCCGCTGCTCAACTGCGCAGCGACCATCGAGCGCGGCAACATGGCGATCATCGGCCCGGACTCGAGCAAATGCAGGAACATCGGCATCGAGATGGTATCGACGCTGTCTGCCGGGGTGGCGATGCCGACCGCCCTGAAGGCCTGCTCCAGGCGCTCGCGCAGCGGTGTGCCGACCGGGTACAGCACCCACGGCCAGTCGCTCAGTGCCTGCAGCGAGGCACTGCCCGGCTGGTTGAGCGGGTGATCCTTGTTGACCACCAGGCTGAAGGGCTCTGGCTCCAAGGCCTGGAAGTCGAACAGCTGGCTGAAGCGCTCCTCGGTGAAGCGGCCGATCATCAGGTCGAGCTTGTTCTGCTCAAGCATGGCCAGCAGATGGTCGCTGGATTGCTCGACCACTTCGATCGACAGCAGCGGGCTGCGCGCCTTGATCGCGGCAATCGCCTGGGGTAGCACCAGGGGCGTTGCAGCAAAAATCCCGCCGACGCGAATAAAGCCATGGCCGCCCTTGCGCAGGCGGTTGACCTGGTCGACGAACTGCTGCGACTCGGCCAGCGCCCCTTGCGCATAACGCACCACGTACTCACCGAGTTCGGTGGGCGGCATGCTGCGCGGCAGGCGCTCGAACAGGGCAAAGCCGAACTGCTCTTCAAGGTCGCGCAGCATCTTGCTCAAGGCCGGCTGGCTGAGGTTCATGCGCGTGGCGGTGGCGTGCATGTTGCGCGTGCGCGCCAGGGTGTCGATCAGCACCAGGTGCTTGAAGCGGATCCAGTTGCAGAAACTGGCGTGGGTAATGTCTGAAGCCATCAACGAACTGCCTCTTGCCGATGAATACGCGGGGCTACTGCGCCCGCAGGTAGTGCAACAGGGTTTCCAGGGCCACCGAGCGCGGCCGCGAACGCAAGGTCAGCAGCCCCAGGTTGACCATCGAGATCGGCAGTTCCACCGGCAGGATGGCAACCATGGCGTAACGGGCATAATGCTCGGCGACGTCGTTGGGCACCACTGCAATCATGTCCGAGGCCTCAAGCATCGCCGTGGTGGCGAGGATCGAGGCGGTCTCGACGATGTCCAGCGACTGCACCATGCCGGCTGCCTGCAGAGCGTTCTCGACCCGCCGGCGCATGGGGCTGCCGATCGGGTGGAGGATCCAGGTCAGCTCGGCGAGGTCGGCCAGCGCAAGGCGTGCGGCGCTGGCCAGCGGATGCCCGGCACGGGCGACCACGCGCATCTGCTCGTCGCTGTCGAACAGTTCGATGTTCAGCTCGTGACTGTCGCTCTGGTCCGGCAGGCGCCCGACCACCAGGTCGAAATCGCCGCGCAGCAGCGACGGCAGCAAGGTGTCGCTGGTACCGACCTCCAGCGAAATACGCACCTTGGGGTGCTCGCGCTTGTAAGCCAGCACCGCCTGGGTCAGCAGCCCCGGCACCGGGCCCATGACGCTGCCGACCCGTACCAGGCCGCAGGCGCCGCGGGCAAGTTCAGCGATCTGCGCCTGGGCGTGCTCGAATTCGTGCAGGGCGCCCTGGGCATAACGGATCATCACCTCGCCATACAGGGTCGGCTGCATGCCCCGGGGCAAACGCTCGAACAGGCGCACGCCGAGGCGCTCTTCCAGTTGCTGCAGCAACAGGCTGGCCGCGGGTTGCGTGGTGTGCATCGCCGCCGCGGCGCGGCGCAAATTGCCGAACTCGCCCAAGGCGTTGAGCAAGGTGATTTGCCGGCTGGAGATCTTCAGCGCCCCCAGGCTGGCAGGGGTCGGTAGCGCGACGTCGGGTTTAGGAGGCATATCAAATCCGGTATCCCTACTTAGGAATTGGCGATTATGCCTGTATCGCTCGACAACCTACAGTCAGGCCTCCCTGTGCCACCCCAGAACAAGAGCCCGCCATGAGCATACGCATTACCCACTTGAGTGTTCGCGACATCCGCTTCCCTACTTCGCTGTCGCTGGACGGCTCCGACGCGATGAACAGCGCCCCGGACTACTCGGCTTCCTATGTCGTGCTGCACACCGATGCCGACAGCCTCGAAGGTCATGGCCTGACCTTCACTATCGGGCGCGGCAACGAGATCTGCGCCGCCGCCGTGCAATCGCTGGCGCCGCTGATTGTCGGCCTGACCCTTGAAGACATCACCGCCGACATGGGCGGCTTCTGGCACCGCTTTACCGCAGGCGACAGCCAGCTGCGCTGGCTCGGCCCGGAAAAAGGCGTGATCCACCTGGCCACCGCCGCCATCGTCAATGCGGTCTGGGACCTGTGGGCCAAGCACGAAGGCAAGCCGGTGTGGAAACTGCTCGCCGACATGAGCCCCGAACAGCTGGTGGGCTGCCTGGACTTCAGCTACGTCACCGACGTGCTCACCCCCGAAGAAGCCATCGCCCTGCTGCGCCGTCAGGTGCCAGGCAAGGCCGAGCGCGAGGCGCAGATGCTGCGCGAAGGCTACCCCGGCTACACCACCGCACCCGGCTGGCTCGGCTACAGCGAAGAGAAAATGCGCCAGCTGACCCGCGAGGCTATCGCTGACGGCTGGACCCACATCAAGCAGAAAATCGGCGCCAACCTTGAAGACGACATGCGCCGCGCCAGCATCCTGCGCGACGAAATGGGCTGGGAGCGCACCCTGATGATGGACGCCAACCAGGTCTGGAGCGTCGATGAGTCGGTGGCCAACATGCGCCGCCTGGCAGTTTTCGAGCCGCTGTGGATCGAAGAGCCAACCAGCCCCGACGATATTCTCGGCCACGCCGCAATCCGCCAGCGCATTGCGCCGATCGGCGTCGCCACTGGCGAGCACTGCCACAACCGGGTGATGTTCAAGCAGATGTTCCAGGCCAGCGCGCTGGATTTCTGCCAGCTCGATGCCGCACGCCTGGGTGGCCTCAACGAGGTGCTGATCGTGCTGCTGATGGCGGCCAAGTACGATGTGCCGGTGTGCCCCCATGGCGGCGGCGTCGGCCTGTGCGAATATGTGCAGAACATCGCCCTGTTCGACTACATCGCCGTCTCGGCCTCGTTGCACAACCGCGTGCTGGAGTACGTCGACCACCTGCACGAACACTTCATCGACCCGGTGGTGATCCGCCGCGGTCGCTACATGCCGCCGCAACGCCCTGGCTACAGCATCGAAATGCACGCGCAAACCCTGGAGCGCTACCAGTATCCCGATGGCGCCGTGTGGCTGGACATCAACCGTGACTGACTGACCTGAGCCTGCGCGCCGCAACACGTGCGGCGCGCAGTACGCACATTTGAACGGGGAAAAAACAATGACAATCCTCACTAACGCGACAGCGGCCGTCGCGCCTGCCGTCGCCGACGACCAGCGCCTGAACCGTCTGCTGCTGCGCAAGCTGATGCCGCTGCTGATCGTGGTCTATGTGATGAGTTTTCTGGACCGCACCAACATTGCCCTGGCCAAGGCCAGCATGGGCATCGACCTGGGCCTTTCGGCCGCAGCCTATGGCCTGGGTGCCGGGCTGTTCTTCCTGACCTACGCGCTGGCCGAAGTGCCGAGCAACCTGATCATGCACCGGGTCGGCGCGCGTTTCTGGATCACCCGCATCATGATCACCTGGGGCCTGCTGTCGGCGGGCATGGCCTTCGTCCAGGGCGAAACCTCGTTTTACATCATGCGCCTGCTGCTGGGCGTGGCCGAGGCCGGGTTGTTCCCCGGGGTGATGCTCTACCTGACCTACTGGTTCGACCGCGAGCAACGGGCGCGGGCTACCGGCTATTTTCTGCTCGGGGTGTGCCTGGCGAATATTCTCAGCGGTCCGCTGGGCGGAGCCTTGCTCGAACTCGATGGCCTGCTGGGCTGGCACGGCTGGCAGTGGCTGTTCGTCATCGAAGGCCTGCCGGCGGTAGCTCTGGCCTATGTGGTGTGGAAGAAACTGCCGGACGGCCCGGCCTCCGCGCCCTGGCTGTCGGCGGCCGATGCCCGCGACATCGAGCAGCGCCTGAACGCCGAAAAAGCCTTGGCGCCGCAACAGAGCCGGCTCAGCCAGATGTTCGCCGACAAACAGATCTGGCTGGCGATCGCGGTGTACTTCGTGCACCAGATCACCATCTATACAGTGATCTTCTTCCTGCCGGGCATCATTGGCACCTACGCCGCCCTGACCCCGTTGCAGATCGGCCTGCTGACCTCGGTGCCGTGGATTGCCGCCGCCATCGGCGCCGCCACCCTGCCGCGCCTGGCTACCTCACCGGGGCGTTGCCGCACCCTGCTGTTCTTCGGTTTGCTGACCATGGCCGCCGGCTTGCTGCTGGCGTCGTTGTCGAACTCGTTCATCGGCCTGATCGGTTTCTCGCTGACCGCGCTGATGCTGTTCGTGGTGCAGTCGATCATCTTCGTCTTCCCCTCCAGCCGCCTCAGCGGCAGTGCCCTGGCGGCGGGCCTGGCCTTCGTCACCACCTGCGGGTTGCTCGGCGGTTTTGTCGGGCCGTCGGTGATGGGCCTGATCGAACAGACCACCGGCAACACCCGCAACGGCCTGTGGCTGATCGCCGCGCTGCTGGTGCTGGCGGCGCTGATCAGCACGCGCTTGCGCCAGGGTCAGGAGCCCTAGCACAGCCCGAGGTGACTCCGTCCATCGCAAACCGGCCAGGCCTGTCCATTTTTTGACAAGGCTTGGCCTGCGGATTGCAGAGGCTGGCAATCACCGTCGGGCAGTGACGTAATACTGACGCGACGGCCAGCCCCCCAACGCTTATGGACGCCAGCAATCGCCTTGCTCGGTCACCGGAGAAGTCACGTGTCTACCCTCACTGAAATTGCAGCCAACCACGCCAGAATGATCAACGCCGTGGCCGCCGGCACGAGCGAACCGAGCGAGCGCCCGGCGCTGCTGGTGGTGGGCTTGCAGGCCCCCGCCGGCCTTGACGGGGTAGTCCCGGTACCGCTGGAGCTGATGCTTGCAGCCCAGGAACCCAGCCACTTCACTTGCCTGTCATAAAGGCTGGATAGTCGCTGTAGCCCGGCTCGGCGCCGCCAAACAGGCGGCTGCCATCGAACTGCGCCATCGGCCAGCCGTTTGCCAGCCGCGCCGGCAAGTCCGGGTTGGCGACAAAGGGCCGGCCGAAGGCAATCAGGTCGACCAGCCCGGCCTCGAGCAAGGCCTGCGCGCGATCCTCGTCGTAGCGCCCGGCAACGATGATGGCGCCGGCAAACACCTGGCGCAGCTCATGGCGGAACGGCTCGGGGATCTGCGGGGCATCGTCCCAGTCGGCTTCGGCCAGGTGCAGGTAGGCAATGCCTTGGGCGCCCAGGGCCTTGGCGGCCTGGAGGATGGTCGGGATGACGTCCGCGCAGTCCATGCCGCGGGCGGTGATGTAGGGCGCCAGGCGCACGCCGGTGCGCTGCGCACCGATTTCGTCGGCCACCGCCGCGGCCACCTCCAGCAGAAAGCGGGTACGGTTTTCGCGGCTGCCACCGTAGGCGTCATCGCGCAGGTTGGAGGTGGTGCGCAAGAACTGGTCGATCAGGTAACCGTTGCCCGCGTGAATCTCGACGCCATCAAAACCCGCCTCGCGGGCATGCCGGGCGGCAAGCCGATAATCCTCGATCACCGCTTGAATGTCTGCCTGGCTCAGGGCCCGTGGCGGGCTGACCTCGACCATGCGCCCGACGCCATCATCGCCCACCACCCACACCTGGGCATCGGCACGCAGCGCTGACGGCGCAACCGGCTGGCCATCGGCATGGAAGCTCGCATGGGACATGCGCCCGACATGCCACAACTGCAGGAAAATCCGCCCGCCTTGGCCATGCACGGCGTCGGTCACCTGACGCCAGCCGGCTACTTGCCCGGCACTGTAGATGCCGGGGGTAAAGCTGTAACCCTTGCCCTGCGGGCTGATCTGCGTGGCTTCACTGATGATCAGGCCGGCACTGGCGCGCTGGGCGTAATAGGCCGCCATCATGGCGTTGGGCACATCACCGGGCTGGCTGCTGCGCGAGCGGGTCATCGGCGCCATGACGATACGGTTGGGCAACTGCAGTGGGCCCAGTTCAAAGGGTGTGAACAACGAAGCTGAAGTAGACATGCGTGTGGCTCTCCTGAAGTCAGACAGGTGCGTGGTCGCACTGCTGGTAGTCGTGGGTAATGCCGAGGTCGTCGCGATCGAGCGGGCAGTCCAGTTCCAGGACCAGGCCGCCGGGCAGGCTGACAAACAGTTGGCAGATGCGTTGCTCCGGTACCAGCGCGACCTGGTAGGCCAGGCCACTGGCGCGGACGCGTTCGAGCACTGCCGACGCCGGCTGCCGGGTACGCAGGGCCAGATGGCTGAGCTCGGTGTGCGCCCCCTGGATCAGATGCACCAGGGCCTGGTCGCCCTGGTACAGCCATTGCCCGGGAAATGGAAACGCCGGCCTCGGCCCGGGCTCGACGCCCAGCAGGGTTTGCAGCGCAGCCTGAAGCTCGCCGTCGGCGGCGGTGGTGAAGGCCAGGTGATCGAACTGCAGGTCAAGGGTCATGCTGAGCACCTCTGTGTGGGGTGTCAGCATGATGTTTGATTGAAAGTCGCTGATAAACAGGGCTGGACTGCAATGACTTGTTAGCAATTTTTATAGATGAGTTGAAACCCGCCACTAGGTGCCGGCTGAGGCCAGGTGCAATTTGCGGCTGAGCGTCGCAGGCAGGCGTTCAAATGGTGAGAATATGCTTATAAAAATCCTTAATCGCAATAAATCACCAATAATTTCAACTTTAAGGCGATCAGCAAAGGCTTCTTCACCAATCACTGGCAAAATTAGCAATTATTTCTAGATGTAACAGCGCTAGAATTGGATCCCATCTGCGATTGGCATCGGTTGCTTGCGGGCAACCGGCGCTGCGCAAAACCGTAGGCACAGGAGAACGCCGCCATGATGTTGAAGGATCCTTCTACCAAGTACCGTCACTTCACCACCGTCGACCTGCCGGACCGCCAGTGGCCGAACCGGGTCCAGCAGGTCGCCCCGACCTGGTGCAGTGTGGACATGCGCGACGGTAACCAGGCGCTGATCGAACCGATGAACGCCGAGCGCAAGCGGCGCTTCTTCGACCTGCTGGTCAAGGTCGGCTTCAAGCAGATCGAGGTGGGTTTCCCGGCGGCGTCGCAAACCGACTTCGATTACGTGCGCGAGCTGGTCGAGAGCGGCGCGATCCCTGACGACGTTACCATCCAGGTGATGACCCAGGCCCGCAGCCACCTGATCGAGCGCACCTTCGAAGCCCTCAAGGGCGTGCCCCGGGCGATTGTCCACGTCTACAACGCCACCGCGCCGGTGTTTCGCGAGGTGGTGTTCGGGGTCGACCGCGCCGGCTGCATCGAGATCGCCACCCAGGCCACCCGCGAGATCAAGGCCCACATGCAGGCCAACCCGCACACCCAGTGGACCTACCAGTACTCGCCCGAGACCTTCTGCTTTACCGAGCTGGATTTCGCCCTGGAGATCTGCGAGGCGGTGACCGAGGTGTTCCAGCCCTCGCCAAGCAACAAAATGATCCTCAACCTGCCGACCACCGTCGAGGTCTCGACCGCCAACGTCTTCGCCGACCAGATCGAGTGGTTCTGCCGCCACTTGAGCTGCCGCGACAGCGTGGTCATCAGCGTGCACCCACACAATGATCGCGGTACCGGCGTGTCGACCGCCGAGCAGGCCTGCCTGGCGGGCGCCGAGCGGGTCGAGGGCACCTTGTTCGGCAACGGTGAGCGCACCGGCAACGTCGATATCCTGACCCTGGCGATGAACCTCTACACCAGCGGTATCAGCCCGCAGCTGGACTTCTCGGACATCATCCACGTGCAGCGCGAAGTCGAGTTCTGCAACCAGTTGCCGACCCACCCGCGCCACCCGTATGCCGGCGAACTGGTGTTCACGGCGTTTTCCGGCTCGCACCAGGACGCCATCAAGAAAGGCTTCGCCCACCGGCGCAACAACCCCGAGGGCTACTGGCAGATCCCTTACCTGCCGATCGATCCGGCCGACATGGGCCGCAGCTACGAGGCAGTGATCCGGGTCAACAGCCAGTCCGGCAAAGGCGGTGTTGCCTATCTGCTCGAGCAACACGGCATTGTCCTGCCGCGGCGCCTGCAGATGGAGTTCAGTGGCCTGGTGCAACAAGTGGCCGACGAGGCCGGCCAGGAGATCACCAGCGACATGATCCTGTCGTGCTTCACCGACAACTACCTTGAGCAAGGCAAGCCCTACACCCTGCAGCAACCTCGGCTTGCCAGCGAAGACAGCTGCACCTACCTCGATGCCCAGCTGGACATCGCCGGCGCGCGCCTGGCGCTCAGCGGCGAAGGTAACGGGCCGTTGGCGGCGCTGGTCAATGCCTTCGCCCAGCAGGGCCTGAACTTCGATATCGCCGACTATCACGAGCACGCCATTCGTGACGGTGCCCAGGCCGAAGCCATCGCCTATGTCGAAATCCGCGTCAACAGCCAGCTGCTGTTCGGCGTCGGCAAAGACAACAGCATCCTCCAGGCATCGCTCAAGGCCGTGGTCGGTGCCGTGTCGCGGGCCACCCGCCAGGGCTTGCTCAAACCCCTGCACGCCGCCAGCGTTTCTGCCTGAGGAGAAAGGCATGGAACCATTAGCGATGGACTATGAACATGGCGAGGTCGTGGGCAGCCACTGCCATGCCGAGGACCAGTTGATCTACGCTACCAGCGGGGTCATGCGCGTGTGCAGCGACGAAGGCAACTGGGTGATCCCCTGCGGGCACGCCCTCTGGGTGCCGGCAGGGGTCAGCCACGAGGTGCGCATGAGCGGCGAAGTGAGCATGCGCACCTTGTTGCTCAGCGCCCACGTCGACCGCTGTCAGGTGATCGTGGTCTCGGGGCTGCTGCGCGAGCTGATCCTGGCCTCATCACGCATGCAGGAGCAGCGCGACGAGTCGTTGGGCGAGCATGTGCGCGCGCTGATTCACCGCGAGCTGGAGGCGGCCGAACGCATCGAGGCGCATGTGCCGGTGCCGCAGCATCCACGCCTGCGGGCCTGGTGCGAGCGCTTTCTCGAAGACCCCGCGCAAGACCTCACCCTGGAGCAATGCGGCGCGCAGTTGAACATGAGTGCGCGCACCGTGGCGCGATTGTTCCAGCGCGAGGTGGGGATGTCCTACGGTGAATGGCGCACCCGCACGCGCATGATTCTCAGCCAGCAGCGCCTGGCCGGTGGCATGCCGATCCTGCACGTGGCGCTCGAACACGGCTACCAGAGTGCCAGCGCCTTTGCCGCGATGTTCAAGCGCATCCTCGGCTACACCCCACGCGACTGGCAGGTCAGCGCCCTGGAAGGCAGCGCCACGCGCAGCCACTGAGACCCGCAGCGAGGATGGCGGCCACGCCCTCCTCGCTGCCGGGCCAGGTTGTCCCGGTCACGGCCATGGTTGTCCCGCTCGCGGCAGAAGCGCTGCCCTCCCCTCGTTAATCTGGCATCACGACCCTAGATGTGACTTTCGTGATGCGTGCACTTCGATCCCCGCCGTTCCCCGCCAGGCTTCTCGCCGCCACCAGCCTCCTGGCTGTGCTCTGCGCTTGCAGCGGCCAATCCGTAACGACCCCGGCGCCATTGGCACTGCAAGCCGATCCACTGGCCAGCCTGCCCGCCGGCGTCAGCCAGCAGGCCTTGCCCGAGCGCTGGTGGGAGCTGTACCAGGACCCGCAGCTCAACACCTGGGTCCAGCAAGCCCTGGCGCATAACCAGGACCTGGCCCAGGCCGAGGCCAACGTGCAGGCCATGCTCGCCGGTATCGGCGAGTACGACGCCAGACGCTGGCCCTCGACCAGCGTCGAGTTCGGTGCCAGCTACGGCAAAAGTGCCGACGACCAGACCCTGGCCCAGGCCACCGACAGCCATGCGCCGTCGCAATGGGAATTCAACCCGGGCATCGAGCTGGCCTATCAGGTCGATGTCTGGGGCCAGGTGCGGGCTGCCATCGAGCGCGCCCGGGCCCAGGCCGACGCCTCCCGCGAGGCCATGGAGCTGGTGCGTTTGCAGGTGGTGACCCAGACCAGCCGCGCTTACATCGACCAGTGCGTTTACGGCGCGCGCCTGCAGGAAACCGAACAATCCCTGCAGACCCTGGAGCGCAGCGTGCAGCTCAGTGACCGCCAGCGCCAGGCCGGGATCGCCACCGAACTCGATGCGGTGCGCCTGCGCGGGCTGCGCGAGCAGGTCCGCGCGCAACTGCCGATGCTTGAAGCGCGGCGGCAAATGGCGCTGTTCGAACTCAGCGTGCTCAGTGGCCAGCCGCCTGCGGCAATCAGCGCCGGTGCCGCCAGCTGCCGAAGCATCCCGACCCTGAAAGCAGCGTTGCCTGGCGGCGATGGCTGGCAACTGCTGGCCCGCCGCCCGGATGTGCGCAAGGCCGAGCGCGACCTGCGCGCCGCCGACCTTGAAGTCGACATCGTCAAGGCCGACCTGTACCCGAAGGTCAGCTTCGGCGCCTCGCTGACGTCCTCGGACCATCACCTGTCCAACCTCGGTGACAGCCAGGCGGTGATGTTCGCCGTCGGCCCGCTGATCAGCTGGGAGTTCCCCAACATCAAGGCCAACCGCGCCCGGGTCAGCAAGGCCCGGGCCCTGCAGCAAGCGCAGATCGCCCACTACCGCGGCGTGGCCCTGGGCGCGCTCAAGGATGTGCGCCAGGCCCTGGCCGGCTACGACGGCGAACGCCAGCGGGCACGGGCCCTGGATGCGGCCCTGGCGCACAGCCAGCGCGGCTTTGCCCTGGCCCAGGACAACTACCGCGCCGGCACCGTCGATGCCCTCGAGGTACTCGACAGCGAGCGCGACCTGATCAGCGTCCGCGCTCGCCACGTCGAGGCCCAGGGGCGCCTGGCGCGGGCACAAATCAATCTGTTCCGGGCCCTGGGCGGCAGCTGGCAAACGCCACCGGCCGCGGCCGCGACCCTGGTGCAGAGCGCACCTACCGACACTGGAATCCAACCATGAATATTGCCGTTGAAAAACCACCGCTGGCTGCCGATGAGCAGCAGCGCAAAGCCCCTTTGCCCACCCTCACCCGGCGGCGCCTGGCGCTGTACGCCACAGGCGGCCTGAGCGTGGTGGCGGTGCTGGTGTTCGGCGGCTACTGGTTTAGCACCGGGCGCTTTCTGGAGACCACCGATGACGCCTACGTGCGCGCCGACTGGGTGGCCTTGAGCCCGCGCGTGGCCGGCTATATCGCCCAGGTTGAAGTCGATGACGACCAGGCGGTAAAAGCTGGCGACGTGCTGGTACGCCTGCAAAACCGCGACTATCAGGCCCGCCGCGACCAGGCCGAAGCCGGGGTGGCCGAGGCCCAGGCTGCGCTGACCGCCGCCCAGGCCAGCCAGCAGGTGGCAGTGGAGCGCATCAACCAGCAGCAGCAAGCCATCCTCCAGGCCGAATCGGCGGTGCACAGCGCCGAGGCCGAGCGGCGCCGCAGCGAACTGGACATGCAGCGCTACCAGGGCCTGGTGCGCGACAACGCCGCCACCGTGCAGCGCCTGGAATCGGCCAACGCCAATGCCATCCAGGCCCGCGCCGCCTTGCAGAGCGCCCAGGCCCGCCAGCGCGAGCAGCAGTCGCAACTGGCAATGGCCAAGGCCCAGGCGCTGCTGGCCGAGGCGCAGATCAAACAACGTTCGGCAGCCCTGGCCAGCGCCAAGGCCCGCCACGCCCTGGCCGACCAGGACAGCCAGGACACAGTGATCCGCGCGCCCATCGACGGCGTGGTCGGCCAGCGCCGGGTGCGCGCCGGGCAATACGTGGTGCCCGGCCAGCCATTGCTGGCGGTGGTGCCGCTGCACCAGACCTACGTGGTTGCCAACTACAAGGAAACCCAGCTGGCCCACATGCGCCCGGGGCAGCCGGTGGAAATCAGCATCGACAGTTTCTCAAGCCAGCACCTGCGTGGCCGGGTGGCCAGCTTCTCGCCGGCTTCGGGCAATGTCTTCGCCCTGCTGCCCTCGGACAACGCCACCGGCAACTTTACCAAGATCGTCCAGCGCTTTCCCGTGCGCATCCTGCTCGACCCGGCCGAGGACGGCGTGCAGGTGCTGCCGGGAATGTCGGTGGTAACCACCGTCGACACCCGTGGGGAGCCTGCCGATGAGCAGTGAACAGCCGGTCTCGTTGCGGGCCTGGGTGGCCGTGATCGGCGGCTTGTTCGGCTGTTTCATGGCCGGCATGAACGTCCACGTCACCAGCGCTGCGCTGCCGGAAATCCGCGGTTCGCTGGGCGCCAGTTTCGAGGAAGGCTCGTGGATCTCCACCGCCTACCTGGTGGCGGAGATCGTCATGATTCCGCTCACGGCCTGGCTGGTCGAAGTATTCTCCATGCGCCGGGTGATGTGGACCGGCTCGTTCATCTTCCTGCTGGCCTCGATCGCCTGCTCCTGGGCGCCCAACCTCGAGGCGATGATCATCATCCGGGTGATCCAGGGCGCCGCCGGTGCGGTGCTGATCCCGCTGTCGTTCCAGCTGATCATCACCGAACTGCCGGCCAGCAAGATGGCCATGGGCATGGCCCTGTTCAGCCTCGCCAACAGTGTCGCCCAGGCCGCGGGGCCGTCGATTGGCGGCTGGTTGACCGATGCCTATTCCTGGCGCTGGATTTTCTACCTGCAGCTGTTCCCCGGGGTGGCGCTATTGATTGCCATCGCCTGGTCGATCGAGGCCAAGCCGATGAAGCTCGAACTGCTGCGCCGCGGTGACTGGCTGGGGATCTTCGCCATGGTCGTGGGCCTGGGCGGCCTGCAGATCGTGCTCGAGGAAGGCGGGCGCCTGGACTGGTTCGGCTCGGGCTATATCCTCGGCATGTCGGTGGCCGCCGGCATCGCCCTGGTGGTGTTTGTGGTCACCCAGCTGTACGGCAGCCGTGCCTTCATCAACCTGCGCCTGCTCGGGCGCTACAACTTTGGCGTGGCCAGCGTGGCCATGTTCATCTTTGGCGGCGCCACCTTCGGCCTGGTGTTCCTGGTGCCCAACTACCTCTCGCAGTTGCAGGGGTTCAGCGCCCGCGACGTCGGCGTCAGCCTGATCGCCTATGGCCTGGTGCAATTGCTGCTGGCGCCGCTGATGCCGCGGTTGATGGCCTGGACCAGCGCCAAGTTCATGGTTGCCAGCGGCTTTCTGATCATGGCCCTGGGCTGCTGGCTGGGCGCCAGCCTCAACGTCGACAGCGCCGACAACGTCATCATCCCCTCCACCGTGGTTCGCGGCATCGGCCAGCCGTTCATCATGGTAGCGCTGTCGGTGCTGGCGGTGGCGGGCCTGGACAAGCGCGAAGCGGGCTCGGCATCGGCGGTGTTTTCCATGTTGCGCAACCTCGGTGGCGCCATCGGTACCGCCGGGCTGACGCAGATCGTCGCCACCCGTGAGCGCTACCACAGCGAGCGTATTCACGAACATGTCACGGTGTTTTCACCAGGTTTGCAGGAGCGCCTCAACCAGGCGGTGCACACCTGGCTGCCGCAACAGCAGCAGATACTGGAGGGTCTGGCTGCAACCATACGCCGCGAGGCGTACCTGATGGCCTACAGCGATGCGTTTTATGTCGCCTGCCTGGCCCTCATTGGCTGCGCAGTAGCAGCGCTGGTGCTGCGCACCCAACGGGCGGCCTGAAGTTTACATGTAATTAATAGTTATAACGGTATAAGCGAACAGGGAGTTCAATGACATGGCATGCACTAAACCCAATTAAATAGCGATAAAAATCGCTATTAACAGTCTCTTGCCGCTTGGCAACTTCAGCAATGAAGTTGCCTTTTTCGCGTGCCTGCAACTTATTAATCGGCGGATAAATTTTATGTTTGCGAAGTCTTGATTTGTAACTTCTTATGTCTTAGCTTTCCGTTGCCTGGCGCCATAACGGTTCCGGCCACTGCATGACGCAAACGCGCCAACAGGCCAGTTTCTGGCCACCTGTGCGGCTGCCCTAAAAACGATAACGCTGTTTTATATCCCGACAAAAAACCTGATAACCGAGGAAAACATGCACAATCAAAAAGCCGTTCTTGAACACAACAAAACCGAACTTGGCAACCACCCGATCTTCGCTGAAATCGGTTCTTTGCAGGTATTGCGCACGTTCATGGAGACCCATGTTTTTGCGGTCTGGGACTTCATGTCGCTGACCAAGCGCCTGCAGCAGGAGCTGACCTGCACCCGCCTGCCGTGGCTACCACCGCTGGACCCCGCCGCCGCCCACCTGATCAACGAAATCGTCCTCGGTGAAGAGTCCGACCAGAACCTGCAAGGCGGCCACTACAGCCACTTCGAACTGTACCTGCACGCCATGCGCGAGATCGGCGCGAGCACCGACCGTATCGAGCATTTTGTCCGTCTGCTGCGCGGCGGCGTTGAGCTTGACGAAGCCCTGCAGCACTGCCATGCCTCGCCGGCAGCGGTGCGGTTTGTCGGCAACACCCTCGACACCGCCATCAACGCCAAGCCTCATGAAGTTGCCGCAGCCTTTCTGCACGGGCGTGAAAGCGTGATCCCACGGATGTTCCAGACCATTCTCGATGACTGGGACATCGGTACCGACCAGGCCCCGACCTTCCGCTACTACCTGCAGCGCCATATCGACGTCGACTCCGACGACCATGGCCCGGCCGCCGAAAAACTGCTCGATCGCCTGGTCCAGGGCGACCCGCAGCGCCAGCAGGAAGTCTACGCCGCCGCCATTGCCGCAGTCGAAAGCCGCCGCGTGCTGTGGGACGAACTGCGCGCCGAAATGGCCGTGCAGATCGCCGAGTGTGTCGCATGAAGTTCGAAGTCATCGAGCACGACCAGGCCACCTGGCAAGCGGTCAGCAGCGAGCGCGGCATCACCCTCACGGTGTTCAAGGACACCCTCGATGCCAGCACCCGCACCGGTATCCGCACACGCCTGGTGCGCTTTAACCCCGGTGGCGGCACGCGTGAAATCTATACCCATGATTATCACGAAGAAGTGTATCTGATCGAAGGTGATCAAACCGAACAGGCCGCGCCCGGGCGTGCACAAAAGACTTACGGGCAAGGCAGTTACTTCTTTCGCGCGGCGCACACGGAACATGGTCCTTTTCATTCGGACCAAGGCTGCCTGTTATTTGAAGTTCATTACTATTGAACGGTGGGCAAGGTTAAATGAACGCACATGAGTATCAGTCTTTCGCCGACTCCTGGGAGCGGCGAGCGACCATTCGCACGCGTCCGCGACGCACCGTGGAAGATGACGGCAAGTTGATTTACCCGACCAGCCGTCAACCCCTGGTGACCAGCGCCGTCTTTATGGAACAGTGCCCGCACTTGACAGACTTTGCCCTGGTGCAAAGTCTCTACAAGTTCATTAATGACGTGGTGATCTTCGAAACCGAGATTGTCGACAAGACCGCACGCAGCATTGCCAAGGACAGCTTTGCGATCCGCTTTCCGTTTGCCTGCCGCTACGACGCCATGACCGTGGTGGTGGATGAGGACTACCACGCCCTGGTGGCCATGGACTACCTGCAGCAGACCATCGAGCTGACCGGTATCGAGCCCATCGCCCTGCCGCGGGAAATCGAGCTCAGCCGCTCGATCCCCAAAGCCATGGAGATGGCCCCCGAGCACCTGAAAGCGGCGGTCGAGCTAATTTGCGTGGCGGTTGCCGAGAACACCTTGACCAATGATGTCGCCGCCTTCGCCCGCGACGACACGGTCAAGGAATCGGTCAAGGGCCTGATGGCTGACCACCTGGCCGACGAAGGCCGGCATTCGAGCTTCTGGGCGCGGCTGACGCGCATCTACTGGAGTGCGGCGCCGGCTGAAGACCGGCAGATCCTCGCTTCGATCATGCCGGTGTTCCTCAGCCACTACCTGACCAACGACATCCAGAAAGCCTTCGACCTGGCGCTGATCGCCCACCTGGACACCAGTGAGCAGGTCAAGGCAGCGCTGCGCCTGGAAGTTGAAGCCATGGACTTCCCGATCACCCCGGGGCATCCCCTGGTGGGCAACATCATGCGGTTTTTCCGCGCCAGCGCAATGCTCGAAGATCCGGCCGTGCAGTCTTCCCTGGCCGCCTACCTGATCTGACATCAAAGGAATCAATGCCGATGAGACGTCTTGAAATTCTGCTGTGCGGGAGCAGCCGCGGGCTGGCCTGCCTGGCGGACGAGTTGCGGCGAATGGGCCATGGTGCCCATTTGCTCGACACGCCGGCCAGTTACGATCACTGGCAACTCCACGCCTCGGACCTGGTCATCGACGACGCGACCCTGGCGCCGTGGCCGGAAACGGGCAACACCTGGCAAGTCTCGTTGCAGGTCAGCGGCAGCGACCTCAGCGACCCGCTGCAAGACCTGCAACTGCACCTGCTGGGCCGCCAGGGCAGCCAGCCCTGGCAATGCCTGGAACGCCAGGATGTACCTGCAGAGGCCTCGGGCAATGGCGCCGACCTGGTGAACAGGGCCGTGCAGGAACTGGTCGAGGCGGCAGCGGCGCATGTCAGCGGCTACTCGCGCCATGACGACTACTTCAGCCAGTACCGCTTCCAGGCCCTGGGCCAGGTGCCCAGCGCCGGGCTGGGCGTGCTCGACACCCTGGCCTTCGCCCACCGTTGCAACCGCACGGCAGCGCCGGCCATTAGCGAGGCGGCCAGCGTGCCGTTCATCCAGCGCCTGGCCGCCAGCCTGCGCCAGCACCATGACGCCCCGGCCTTGCTGGTCGAAGGCCGCAGCGTCAGCTATGGCGAGCTGCATGCCCTGAGCGTGGCGATCCAGGAGCGCCTGGTGCCGCTGCTGGGTGAAGACCGGCAGCAGCCGGTGGTGGCCATCGCCCTGGGCAAGGGCGTGGCCCTCTACGCCTCGATTCTCGCCGTGCTCGGCTGCGGTGCCCTGTACCTGCCGCTGGACCCCAGCCACCCCGCCGAACGCCGGGCGCTGATCGTCGAACATGCCCGGGCGCGGATCGTCATCCACGACGATAACCTGGCCATCCCTGCCGGCTGCATCGGCCTGGATGTCAGCCACCTGAGCGCCGTGCACCAGGGCGCCGATGGCCACCAGGGCATTGCCCTGGCCCAGCATCAGTCGCTGCTGCGCGGCACCTGGGAAGGTGCGCGGCCGTGCGTGGCGATCTACACCTCGGGCACCACCGGAACGCCCAAAGGCGTGCAGTTGACCGTTGCCAACCTCAGCCACTTCTGTGCCTGGTACGCCGAGCATGTCGAGGTCGGGCCCAAGACCCGCGCCTTGCAGTTCTCGACCATCAACTTCGATGCTTCGCTGCTGGACATCTTCCCGACCCTGCTCGAAGGCGGTTGCCTGGTGGTGCCCAACGAGGACCAGCGCCGCGACCCGCTGGCCCTGGCGCAACTGGTGGTCCAGGCCGAAGTCAGCCATGCCTTCTTGCCACCGGCGCTGCTGAGCATCCTGCCGCTGCACAGCCTGCGCGGCATGACTCACCTGATCACCGGCGGCGATGTGTGCGAGCCGCACGTGATCGACGCCCTGGCCGAGCACTGCCACCTGCACAACATCTACGGCCCCACCGAAACCACGGTGCTGGCCACCAGCCGGGTGATGCGCGCCGGCGACTCGAACCGCCTGCTCGGCCTGCCGATCGCCAATACCCGCCTGTACCTGCTCGACGAACAAGGCCTGCCGGTGTCCGAAGGCCAGAGCGGCGAGATCTACATCGCCGGGCCCGGCGTCGGTGCCGGCTACCTGCACAACCCCGCCGCCAGCGCCGAGCGCTACCTGAACGGCAGCGGCGGCCTGCACGGCGAGCGCCTGTACCGCACCGGCGACCTGGCGCGCTGGGGCCGCGCCGGCGTGGAAATCATCGGCCGCCTGGACAATCAGGTGAAGATCCGCGGCTTTCGGGTCGAGCCCGAAGAGATCGAGCACGTGCTGCGCAGCAGCAACCTGTTCGGCCAGCAGGCCGTGGTAATCGATGAGCAGCGGCGCATCCTGGCGTTCTTCGCCGAACCGCGCAACGGTGATGCGCACAGCGCCACCGAAGCCTTGAAGGCCCATGCCCAGCAGCACTTGCCGGACTACATGCGCCCTGCCCGCTGGCGCCTGCTCGAGACCCTGCCCGCGACCACCAACGGCAAGATCGATCGCAAGGCCCTGCGCCTGATGCCCGACGACAGCCGTCAGCGCCAGGTGCGCGCCCAGCCGCTGAGCGCAGCCACGCAAAGCCTGCTGGCGATCTGGGCCAAGCTGCTGGAAATCGACGCCGACGACATCGGCCTGGACGAGAGCTTCTTCAACCTCGGCGGCCATTCGATCCTTCTCTCGCGCATGCTCATGGACATTCGCGAGACCTTCGCCAAGGGCGTGTCGATCAACCGCTTCATCGAGCAGCCGACGCTGAACAACCTGGCGCGCCTGCTTGAGCAGGACGACACCGCAGATGCCGTGGTCAGCGCCCGGGCCCTGGCCGACGCCAACCTCAGTGTCGACCTTGAGGTGCTGCCGCTCAGCCGCCAGGGTGACGTGCACAAGGTCATCGTCACCGGCGCCAATGGCTTTCTCGGTGTGCACCTGGTCGAGGCCCTGCTCGAACTGGGCTCCAGCGAAGTCGCCTGCCTGGTACGCACATCCCCCGGGCAATCGGCGCAGCAGCGTTTTGCCCAGGCCCTGGTCGACAATCGCCTCGAACACCTGGACATGAGCCGTGTGCGGGTGCTGGCCGCGGACATCAGCCAGCCGCTGCTGGGCCTGAGCGCTGAAGAGTACGAACACCTGGACCGCGACTACGGCGCGCTGATCTACAACGCGGCCAACGTCAACCACGTGCTCGACTACGAGTCGCTGATCAAGGACAACGTGGCGCCGCTGCTTGAATGCCTGAAACTGTGCGAGGGGCGCAGCAAGAAGATCTTCAACTTCATCTCCACCCTGTCGGCCTCCAGCAGCATCGATGCCCAGGGCCGGGTGCTGGAAACCCCGCCCGCGGCGACGCCGCCGATCTACATCCGCAATGGCTACAACCTGTCCAAGTGGGTCGGCGAGCGGATTCTCTGGAACGCCTGCGAGCGTGGCGTGCGAGTCAACATCTATCGCCCCGGGAACATTGCCTTCAATACCCGCACCGGCGTCTGCCAACCGCACCAGAACCGCCTGATGCTGATGCTCAAGGGCTCGCTGCAACTGAAGGAAGTGCCGCAACTGTCGCTGAACTTTGACCTGATGCCGGTGGACTTCCTCGCGCGCTTCATCGGTTTTCATGCCAGCCGCCACACCATCAACCGCGCGGTGTTCAACCTGCACAACCCGACGCCGCTGAGCTGGGACAACTACGTCGAGGCGTTCCGCCACATGGGCCACGACTTCCAGCTGGTGCCGGTCAGCCGCTGGCAGCAGCGGCTGTCGACCATCGGCAGCGACAACGCCTTGTTCGGTGTAGTCGGTTTCTACCTCAACGGTTTTGAGGAAGACATCGGCGACATCTCGATGATCGAGCACGGCAATGCCCGCCACGGCATCGACAACATGGGCGAGGAGTACCCCGCCAAAAGCCCGACCCTGCTGCGCCGGGGTTGTGAATTCCTCAAAGAAATCGACTTCATCTAACCCGTCAAAGGAGCTCGACATGTCACATCTGGAACCCGATACCCTGATCAAAAACCCTGTTGGCGAGCCCGTGGTTGCCACGGTGGCCGTCAATGCCGACGCCCGCAGCGTGTGGAACATCGTCGGCAACTTCGCCGGTTTTCCGGTGTTTATCCCGGCGCTGTCGCACATTGAAATGACCGGCAGCGGCGTGCGCTCGGTGCGCAAGAAGCTGTTCAAGGATGGCAACGTGGTGATGGAGCAACTCAATAGCCATGATGACCAGCAGATGGTCATGACCTGGTCGTTGATCTACACCTCGCTGAACATCGGCAACCTCTGGGCGCGCATGGAGGTCAAGGCCCAGGGCGCCAATCAGTCACTGGCCACCTGGACCATCATTGGCGAGCCGCAGACCGGCGGCGCGCAAGACCTGCCGGCGTTCCAGGCGTTCCTCCAGGGCTTTGCCGATGGCGCCATGAACAACGTCAAGCAGATGTTCGCTTAAGCCGCAGCGCAAGCCCGCTCCCACCGCCCGGTAGGCGCGGGCTTTGCCTCGCGGTTCACTACACAACGCACAAGCGCAGCCGGGCAAATGCCCGCCGATGTCCTACCCTCATAAGCTGGGAGATCAATAACCGAACCGGGCATAACCATGCGCAGTGCTTTGCAGATCATCGGCTTCATTGCCCTCACCCTGCTGCTGTCCAGCCCTCCCGGGCAGGCCGCACAACCCCCTGCGCCAGCACCCGCCAGTGCTGCCGTGCCTGTGGTCAAGGTCACCCAGCAAGACCTGCAAGCCCTGCAACTGCGCCTGGACAGCCTCAAGCAGCAGATTTCCCAGGCCAACAACTACAACCAGCTCGAAGGCCCGCAAGACCGCTTGCAGGCGCTGATCGTCGATATCGACCGGCTGAGCGCGGCGCTGTTGCCCGAACAGGCGCAGTTGCGCGCGCAACTGGAAGTGCTCGGCCCGGCGCCGGTCGAAGCCCTGGTGCCGGGCACCTCGGACATCGCCGCGCAACGCACGGCGCTTACCGAGCAGAAAAACAGCCTCGACACCACTCTCAAGGCCCTGGCGGCGCTCAAGGAAAACGCCAGCAACCTGCTGACGCAGATTTCCGCCATTCGCCGCACCATGCTCGAAAGCGAACTGACCCTGAGCACCCACAGCTTGCTCAACCCGGCATTCTGGTCGCCGGTGCTCGCCCCTTCGGCGGACGACCGCCAGCGCTTGCAGGCGTTCTTCGACGAGGTCAGCGATACCGCCAACGCGGTCTGGCAGCCCGGCCAGCGCTTGGCCACCCTGCTGCTGGTGCTGCTTGCCATACTGGCCTGGACCCTCGGCCGCCGGCTGCTGGAGCGCTGGCTGGCCTGGTTATGCATGAACCGCGTGCCTGAAGGCCGCCTGCGCCGCAGCTCGCTGGCTCTGGCCTCGGTAATGGCCACCCTGCTGGCCACCGGGGTAGCCCTGGAGCTGCTGTTTTACGCCTGCACCCACCACCTGCCGTTGCCGTCGATGCTGGCGACGTTTTCTGAAGAGTTCGAAAAGCTTGCCTATACCTGCGTGCTGATCACCGGCTTGAGCCGCGCACTGCTGTCGACCTCGCATCCGTCCTGGCGGCTGCCGGACATCGCCGACCCGGTGGCGCTGGCCTTGCAGCCCTTCGCCCGCTGGCTGGCCAGTACCTTGCTGGTATTGGTGGCCCTGGTGCAGATCTCCAACGCCGCCGGCATGAGCAGCCAGCTGGTGATCGCCGGGCGGGGAATCGCCGCGCTGGTGATCAGCGCCCTGATCATCGCCCTGTTGGTGCGCACCAGCCGCGCGCGCCGGGTCATGGCCGCCGCCGGCGATGCACCGGAAGCCGCCTCGACCATGGCCGGGCTGATCTACAGCATCGCCAGCATGGCCATGGTCATCTCGGTGATTGCCCTGCTGACCGGCTACGTGTCGCTGGCGCGCTTTGTGACCTACGAGGTGGTCTGGGTGTTCATCCTGCTGGCCGGCTTCTATGTGCTTATTCAGGTGTTCAAGGACGGCTGCGAATATGTCTTCTCACCGCGTCAGGCCAGCGGCAAGGCGCTCAAGGAACTGCTGGGCATCGGCGACCGGCGCCTGGACCAGATCGAGACCCTGGTCTCCGGCTTCGGCCGCGCCGCGCTGTTGCTGCTGGCGGTAATCACCCTGTTCGTTGGCGGCATCGGCACCACCCTGGGGCAGTTGATCAGCAACATCGTCGCGTTCCTGGGCGGCGCCGGCTTGCGCCAGTTCAACATCATCCCCGGGCACCTGTTCAATGCCGTGCTGGCCCTGGTGCTGGGCATCTACCTGATCCGCACGCTGCGCCGCTGGCTGGACAACGAGTTCCTGCCCAAGACCGACATGGACCCGGGCATGTGCGCCTCGCTCAGCACCCTGTTCGCCAACATCGGCTATGCCCTGGTGATCCTCCTGACCCTGTCGTCGCTAGGGGTGAAGTGGACCAACCTGGCCTGGATCGTCAGTGCGCTGTCGGTGGGTATCGGCTTCGGCCTGCAGGAAATCGTCAAGAACTTCGTCTCCGGGCTGATCCTGCTCACCGAGCGCCCGGTCAAGGTCGGCGACCTGATCAGCATCAGCGGGGTCGAGGGTGATATCCGCCGCATCAATGTGCGCGCCACCGAAATCCAGCTCAGCGACCGCTCGATCGTCATCGTGCCCAACTCGCAATTGATCTCGCAGAACCTGCGCAACGTCACCCTCGGTGGCAGCGCCCAGGGCGTGGCGAGCCTGGAGCTGGTGTTCCCGCTGGATATCGACCCCGAGCAGGTGCAGACCTTGCTTTACGATACCTACTGCGAGCACGAAACCATCCTCGACAAACCGGCGCCGTTCGTGCGCTTCAGCAAGCTCACGGCCGACGGCATCACCCTGACCGTGACCGGTTACGTCAGCAGCCCGCGGATTGTCGGTACCACCAAGAGCGACCTGCTGTTCGAGATCCTCAAGCGCCTGGGCGCGGCGGGTATCGAACTGGCCAAGCCGGCCGCGCCGGCAAGCTGAACATTGTGGGAGCAACTGCCTTGGAAGGCTTACAAGTGTTGGGGCGGCCAGGCTGTGTTTGAGTTGATCCATTTGATGATGAGGCGCTGCCGGCGCCTTCCGCCCTTACGGCGGGTCACTTTTGCTTGGCGGCAAAAGTAACCAAAAACGCCCTGTCCCTTCATCGGCCCTGCGCTGCGCTCCGGGTTCCCTCCTTCCACCCTTGCTCCCGTGGGGGCGCGCCGAAGGGCCGTCCCTGGCCCTGCGGCGCTCGCCGGCCATCCATGGCCGTCGCCCCACTACGCAAGGGTTCCACTCGGCCTTCTGCAAGGGACGATCGGTGGCGCCTGCGATTACGTACATCTAGAAGCAAAGCGCTTCTTTGCTTTCGCTTTTCGTGCATCGCCGATCCATTCACCACCACTCGTAGCCCGCCACAAAAGCGTAAAGGTGAGGTGTGAGCAGCGTCGCCAATGGATCCGCTCACGCCTCTCAAGGCCTACGCCACCTGTGGGAACCGGCTTGCCGGCGATGAAACCTGCTAGCGCGCAAGCTGCAGCCTTGACTGCGATCGGTAGCCCAGCGGGCTGGTGCCCAGTTGCCGCTGAAAACTGCGGCGCATGCGTTCTTCGTTACCGAAGCCGGTGGTTTCGGCGATGCGCTTGATCGGTTCCTGGCTGGTTTCGAGCAAGCGGCAGGCAGCTTCAAGCCTCAGGGTTTCGACGGTTTGCGCCGGGGTGCCGCCCGTAGCCGCGGCATAGGCGCGGGCAAAGTGCCGGGGGCTCATGCCGAGTTTTTCGGCCAGGCGTTCAACCCGCAGGTCGCCATTGAGGTTTGCCGCGATCCAGGCATGCAGGCGCACCAGGCGCTGGTCACGGTTGCGGTGCAGCGCTTGGCTCTGCGCCTTGAGTGGCGCGCTGAGCTGGGCCTGCTCGGCCGAGCGCTGCAAAAACACGGTGAAGTAACGCGCCAGGGCCAATGCCGCCTGGGCACCCAGGTCCTGTTCGAGCAGGGCCAGGCCCAGGTCGATGCCGGCCGCGGCGCCGCCGCAGGTCCATAAGCGCTCATCATGCAGGTACAACGCCTGGTGTTCCACGCGCAGCGCCGGGTAGCTGTGTTGCAGAGCCTGGGCAAACTGCCAGTGGGTGACCACCCGGCGTCCGTCCAGCAGCCCGGCGGCGGCCAGGGCGAAGGCGCCGGTGCCGATCGAACACAGGCGCCGCGCCGTCGGCGCCCGGCGTTGCAGCCAGGCGATTGCCTGCTGGTCACGCTCAAGCTCGGCAACCCCCGGCCCACCGATGACGATCAAGGTGTCGATTGCAAGCGCGCTGTCGACCTCGGCCAACGAACGGGTCATCACGCCAATCCCGGAGATCGTCTCGATCTCGCCGCCCTGGGCCGACGCCAGTATCACCCGGTAAGGCGGGTTATCGGCCAGTTCGCCGCCGAGCACCCGCGACGCCGCGGCAAATACTTCAAGGGGCCCGGCGGCGTTGAGCAGCAGCGCGCCGGGAAATGCCAGTACCAGCACCGTCCGGGCACTGTGCATGGCAGAAAAGGTGGGGTGTTTGGCATGGTGGCTGGCAGGTTGCGTCGACATACTCAAGGCACACGTGATTCGAGAGCCCAGACGATGCCGAGAAAGTCCTTCACTGCCAAGCACCTTGTGTTGCTGACCAGCCTGCTGGCCACCTTGCAGGTCTGGGCCGCGCCCGCGCCGGAACTTGAAGTCGGCGACCAGAGCGGCCTGACCCAGGCGCTGCTGGTGGCCGCCGGCCAAGACCAGGGGCTTGCCTACCGCCTCGACTGGCACCCGTTCGGCGCCGGCACCGCGCTGATGGAAGCGCTCAATGCCGCTGCCATCGACGTGGGTGTAGTCGGTAACGCGCCACCGGTGTTTGCCCAGGCCGGCGGCTTTGCGGTGCGCGTGGTCGCCGCGGCTGAAGGTGCACAGAACAACAACGCGCTGCTGGTGCAGGCGGACTCGCCGATTCGCCAGGCGGCCGACCTCAAGGGCAAGCGCATCGCCGTGGCCAAGGGCAGCAGCGGCCACTACCTGCTGCTGGCCACCCTCGCCCGCGCCGGGCTGCGGCTCAGTGACGTCAACGTGGTCTATGCAAGCCCGGTGGATGCGCAGAGCGCCTTTGCCAGCGGCAAGCTCGATGCCTGGGCGGTGTGGTACCCCTTTGTCGGCCAGGCCACCGCGCGCGGTGCGCAAAAACTGCTGGACGGCAGCCAGTGGCCGGAAACCGGGCTGAACTTTACCGTGGCAAGCCTCGCCGCCCTCGACGATCCGCACAAAGCCGAGGCGCTGGGTGATTTCGTCCAGCGCCTGGCTCGCGCCCAGGCCTGGGCCACGGCCAACCCCGAAGCCTGGGCGCAACAATTGGCCAGGGTTACCCGCCTGCCCTTGCCGCTGGTGCGCGACATGCTTGCCCAGCAGCACTTGCAGTACGTGGCCTTGGACGCCCGGGTCATCGGCCTGCAGCAACGCCTGGCCGACAGCTTTGCCCAGGCACGGTTGGTTCCGCGGCCGATCAAGGTCGCCGAGGCCTTCGACGACCGCTACAACCCCCTGCTGCCCTAACCCCCCTGCCCTTGTCGCCATGCCGCAAACGCCGGCAGGGCGGCGTTCATCTGGAGAAATGTGATGCCCACCCTCGATAACACAACCTTGCGCCGCCAAGCCACCGGCCTGCTCGCCGTCGACGCCGAGCGTTCGGCCGGCGGCTACACCCTGTTTGCCCCGCAAACCGCCGGCGGCAAGGTGTTTTTGATCGACCTGCACGGCAAAGAAGTGCACCGCTGGCAACTGCCCCAGCGCCCCGGGCGCGACGCGGTGATCCTCGCCAACGGCAACCTTGGCTACAACGGCAATCACCCGGATTCGCCCGAGCTGTTTCCGGGCTGGTCGGTGTGGCATGGCGGCGCCTTCAGCGAGGTGACGCCCGAGGGTGAAGTAGTCTGGCAGCACACCGATCTCGGCCATCATCATGACGCCCAGTGGCTGGCCAACGGCAACCTGCTGTACACCACCGCCGAGCCGCTGCCGCTGGACATCGCCCGCCGCGTGCAAGGCGGTATCCCCGGCAGCGAAGCGCCTGGCGGGGTGATCTACGGTGATGTGGTCAAGGAAGTCGATCGCGCCGGCAACCTGCTCTGGCAATGGCGCAGCTGGGAACACCTGGCCCCGGAGGACTACCCGCTGCACGCCTGCTTCGAGCGCTATCACTGGCCGATGACCAACAGCGTGACGCCGGGGCGCGACGGCAAGGTCATCCTCAGCCTGCGCAGCGTGTCCTCGGTAATCGCCGTCGACAAAGCCAGCGACCGCGTACTCTGGCGCCTGGGCCATGACCTGGTGGCGCAGCAGCATTGCCCCAGCGAGCTGGCGGACGGCCGTATCCTGGTGTTCGACAACGGCATCTCGCGCCCGCAGGTATCGATGCCGCATTCGCGGGTGATCGAGATCGACCCCGTGCGCCAGCGCATCGAATGGCAATATGCCGATACCCCAGGCTACGCCTTCTTCACCCCGTTCATGGGCGGCGCCCAGCGTTTGCACAACGGCAACACGCTGATCACCGAGGCCAACTTCGGCCGCCTGTTCGAGGTTACCCGTGCTGGCGAGGTGGTCTGGGAATACATCAACCCGCATTTTGCCGCCTACCCCGACGCCGCCTCACAGGCTTACCTGCCGGGTGAAAACAATGCGATCTTCCGTGCGCACCGTTACCAGGCGCAGGATATCGCCTGGCTGCAACGCGACTAGCGTTTTAGATCCGCCAGCCGCCGGCGCCGATCACCGGGTCCTGGCAAGGTAACGGCACCTGGGCGATGCGCGCCTGGCACGCCTCATGGGTCTTGGCGCTGGGGCGCTGGATGTCGTAGCCCTGCTGGCCCAGCGGGTAAGCGCCGACCACCAGAAAGTCCGCGCTGCTGTCGATGCTGCAGTGCCCGGTACCGGCCGGCAGCACCAGCACATCGCCGCGCTTGAGCCCCAGGAGCTGGCCCTGCGCACCGCCGAGCATCACCTGGGCGTGCCCGCAGGCAACGCCCAGGGCTTCGTGGGCGTTGGAGTGATAATGCTGGTAGGCAAAGATGCCCGCGCGCCACAAGGGTGGCCATTGATGGGCGCGGAACAAGGCTTCGAAGCCCGCCGCGGCATCGCTCTGCGGCGCGAGCCGAAGATGATAGAGCAGCACCGGCAAGCGGCTGTTGGGGGTCGCGCCGTCATCCTCGAAATACAACAGCCGGCGATTGCCGAGCATGGTTTGCGGGTCGATCTCACTGAGGTGCGGGTTCATCACGGTTGTCCATCTGACCTGCGCTGCTGGCACCCTTAGCGCTGATTGTCGCGCTCGTGCTCGCGGGCGATGCGCTCTTCGCGCCGTCGGCGCCGGGCCAACGCCGCGCCCCAGGCCAGTACCCCGACCGAGGCGATCAGCATCGCCGCCAACAGCAAGTAGCCCCAGTGAACTTCCATCATGCTGCGACACCTGGGGCCCGAATCAAGCCCTCACTGATCGATACACCTGGGTCCGCGCGACTTCGACCGGTGAGCCAGTACCTGAAGCTCAAGTATAGTCAATGATGGTAATGAGTTTGATCAGCAACAGATGCAGCGGATAGAACCAGTAGCCCCAGCGCCCGACGCGCCATACCTGACGTTGCAGTTGCAGGCGCAACAGCCCGAGGCCGAGCGGGGCCGACAGCAGTGCGGCGCCCAGGGCCATGAGCGAGATCGCCTGCAGCGGATGGGCGCGCAGCCAGAGGTTGCTCAGGTTGGCCGCCACCGCCAGGCCTGCAGGCAGCAGCCACGCTAGCGGCCCCAGGCGCAGGGCCAGCAGGAATGCCGCCGGCAGCAGCACCCCGGCCAGCCCGTACATCAACCCGTCGGCTGCCAGCGTCGCCACCACAGCTGTTGCCAGGGCAACCCACACACTGCTGCGCCGACGGTGATGGTGCAGGCCCCAGGCAATCAACAGGCCCAGCGCCAGGGTCGGCATGATGTTGAGCGTCGGCGACGGGCCATTGAGCCAGCGATACGGCCACTGCGACAGCACGGCAAAAATCACCAGCCCTTGCAGGTAGCGCGCCGTGCCCGCGGTAAAGGCCTGCCCGGGTGGGGCGCGGGCCACGTTGGCGGCAATCGCCAGGCAAAACCAGGGGAACGCCAGGCGGCCGACGACAAACAGCCAATGCTCGGCCGGCCAGATAAAACGCAGGTGATCGGCGATCATGCTGATGATCGCCAGCCACTTGAGCAGGTCCAGACTGATGTGCCGCTGGGCGCCACGCTGCTCGCTCATGTCCGTCCCGGTCGGAAAAAGGTTAGCGAACAATGCCACAGGCACCTGCAGTTTGTCGGCTGGACTGGAAAAAGGTTGTAAACATGGATTACTGTATATGCATACAGCAACAACGAGTAACCATGATGACCGACTACGAAGAAGACTTCGCCGCACCGGATTCACCGACCCTGGTGGAAATGTGGAAGCATCAGGTGGTCCTGATGACCAACGAAGCCGAGTACCTCAACAGCGAACTGCTCAAGGCCCGGCAGAACATTGCCAAGCTGGTGGCGATCAATGCCGAGCTTGCCGCGCAGTTGCGCGGGGTGCGCAGCAGTTAAACATGGCCCGGCTGATCCTCGCGCCGGCGCTGCTGACGCCCCAGCCACCAGCCGCTGCCTGCCCAGCCCAGGGCAATCCCCGCGCCGATGAGCATCGCCAGTTGCGGATGATCGCCCATCACATCCAGGCCGCGCTTGAGCCAGCCACTCACGGCATCGGCACCGCGATAAACCACGGTGTCGGTAAAGTTCTTGGCCTTGTACTTGTGCCCGGGCTCAACCACGGTGTAGAGCATTTCGCGTCCCGGCCGCACCAGCGCGTACTCGCCCACCCGGCGCACCACCATGACCAGCACGAACACGGCAAACAGCGGCGCCAGGGCCAGCCAGATGAACCCCAGCACCATCACCAGCGGCACCGCCACCAGCAACACCCCGACCCCGAGCTTGCGGGCGACATGCCCGGTGACAAACAGCTGGGTGAGGATCGCCAGGGCCTGCACGGCGCTGTCGATCAGGCCGAACACCTGGGTCTGTTCGGTACGGCTGGTGAAGTGCGCGGCCACCAGCCGCGCCTGCTCGAAATACAAGAAGGTGCTGACGCTGGCCAGCAGCACCACGAACAGCGCTATACCCAGCAGGTAGGGCGAACGCAACACCTCGCTGGCACCGGCAAAGGGGTTGCCGCCCAACGCCTGTGAACGCGGATGCTCGGTTTGCGCCGGCAGCGGGTACAGGTCGCGCCAGTGCTGCAGGTACATGGCCGCCACCACACTGGCGAGCAGGCACACCGTGGCCAGCAGCACCAGCCCGGCATGGCCGATCAGGCCCACCAGCAACGTCCCGAGCAATGGCCCGAGCAAGCCACCGCCGCTCGCCCCCGCCGCCAGCAGGCCGAACAGGCGTTTGGCCTGCTCGCTGGAGAACAGGTCGGCGAGCACGCTCCAGGCCAGGGAGATGGTCAACAGGTTGAACATCGACAACCAGATATAGAACGCCCGCGCGCCCCAGAGGTTATCGGGTTGCACGGCGAACAAGGCCGCAAACAGCAACAGGTTGCTGGCCATGAACGCGTAGGTCCAGGGCAGGATGCGCCGGCGCTGTACTTTCGAGGCCAGCCAGCCGAACAGCGGCAAGGCGATCAGGGTGACGACAAAGGTCCCGGTGAACAGCCACTGCAGGTTGTCCACGCCACCGGCCACGCCCATGGTTTCGCGCACCGGGCGCAGCATGAAGTAACCGGCGAACAGCAAAAAGAACAGCGCCAAACCGGCAACCACCGCCGGCGCCTCGCCAGGCCTGACGTTGAACACGCGGGTGCCCAGGCGTTTCATGGCTTCAGGCGAACTGCTTGATCAGGTCGTGTTGCTGCGCGCTGGTGAGCAGTGGCCCGCTACCGGCCTTGAGCTGGTCAAGCTGGCGGTCTGGGCGGCTGGTGGCCGGGATCACTGTGGTCACCGCCGGGTGGCTGATGGCGAACTTGAGAAACAACTGCGCCCAGCTGCCGATCCCCGCCTCGGTCGCCCAGCCGGGCAGCGCCTGGCCCTTGACCCTGGCAAACAGCCGGCCATCGTCGAAGGCGCGGTTGATCAACACCGCCACGCCTTTGTCCTGGGCCAGGGGCAGCACGGTGCGCGCAGCCTTGGGCGAATTGACCGAGTAGTGGATCTGGATGAAGTCCAGGGCTTCACTGCGCAGAATTTGCTCAAGCGCTTCCAGGCCACTGTCAATGTAGTGGGTCACGCCGACATAGCGGGTCAGGCCCTGGGCTTTGAGCTCGCGGGCATAGGGCAACTGGCGTTGCCAGTCGCGCAGGTTGTGAATTTGCAGCAGGTCGACCTTGTCGGTGCGCAGCTTTTGCAGGGTCCCGGCCCACTGCGATTGGGCGTCGGCGCGGCTGTCGGCGGCGATCTTGGTGGCGATAAAGGTTTTGTCCCGCCAGCCGCCCTCCTCCAGCAGCTGGCCAAGGATGGCGTCGGCGCCGCCGTAGTTGGGCGAGGTGTCGATAACCCGGCCGCCACCATTGAAAAACACCTTGAGCACTTGCTTGAGCTGCTGATAATCAGGCAAACCCGCCTCGACCTCGAAACTGCCAGACGTACCGGCACCGATCACTGGCAGCGCCTCACCCGTGGACGGGATCTTGCGGGTGAGCATTGCGCTGCTGGCCTGGGCCAAGGGCAAGCCAGTGAGGGCCAGCCCGGCGGCCAGGGTGGCACTGGCGGCAAGAAAGTGGCGACGGGTGGGCATGGCACACCTCCTGATAAAGCCTGCACTCAAGGGCTAAAAGCTTAGTGCGCGAGAGCGCTTTGCACCGCAGTATTCGTAACTGCATATGTAGTCGCTAGCTGCACTCAATCCCGAGGGCCGTTGTACGCAGGCTCACGCCCGGACCTTGAGCTCGATCCACACCGGCGCATGATCGCTGGCGTGCGCTTCGTTGCGCACCCAGGCATCGACCCCGGCGTTTTTCAGCTGCGTGGCCAGGGCCGGGTTGAGCAGCAGGTGATCGATACGCAGGCCGGCGTTTTTCTGCCAGTGCTGGCGAAAGTAGTCCCAGAAGGTGTAGACCCGCTCATCCGGGTACAGCTGGCGGATGGCATCGGTCCAGCCCTGGGCCAACAGGCGCTGGTAGCAGTCGCGGCTCTCGGGCTGGAGCAAGGCGTCCTTGAGCCAGGAGCGGGTGTTGTAGATGTCGAAATCGGTGGGCACGACATTGAAGTCGCCGGCCAGCAACACCGGGTGATCGTTGCCGACCAGGGTCTTGGCATGGTCGATCAGCCGCTCGAACCAGGCCAGCTTGTAGGCGAACTTCGGCCCCGGTTGCGGGTTGCCGTTGGGCAGGTACAGGCAGGCGATATGAATGCCCTGTACGGCGGCCTCCAGGTAGCGGCTCTGGCTGTCGTCCTCAAGGCCCGGCAGGCCGCGGCGGATCTCCAGCGGCTGGGCCTCGCGGGCAAGAATCGCCACGCCATTCCACGAGGCCTGGCCGTGGTGCAGCGAGCCATAGCCAAGGGCCTCGAAATCGGCGGCCGGAAACGCAGCATCGGCGGCCTTGAGTTCCTGCAGGCAGACCACATCGGGCTGTTCGCGCCGCAGCCAGTCGAGCAGGTTGGGCAGCCGCGCGCGAATGCCGTTGATATTGAAGGTGGCGATCTTCAAGGGGTCTTCCTCTGGCTTGCCAGCAATGGGCTGCAGCGCAGCCCGCAAAGCCTCAGACCACCACCGTCAGCGTTTGATCAACGAGATTTTCGTCCCTTCGATACTCACCCCGGCCATCAGCCCCTGCTGGTCGAATACGAAGGCGTAGGCATCCTGCTTGAGGGTCGAGGTCGAGAGGTTTTTCGCCACGCCCTGGTCAACCAGCACCACGGTCGGCCCAACACCCACTTCCCAGCCTTTGGTGTCCTGCACGTACTTGACCGCCTTGTCGGTCATCAGAAACACCGCATAGGCATAGGACTGCGCCCCGGCCTGCAAGCCCCAGGAGCCGGTGACCGAGTTGTAGTAGCCGGAAACCTTGCTGCCTTTGTACAGCACCCCTTCGCCATAGCTGCCGCCAAACACCAGCCCGGCCTTGACCACTTTCGGGAACACCAGCACGCCCTTGGCCGTGCGCGACATGGTTTCAGCCAGCGGGTGGGCCTTGTAGAGGATTTGCAACGCCTGGCGGGCGTCTTTGTCGAGGTCTTCGGCGGTGGCGGCACTGGCGCTGTTGTTCAGGCCCACGGCGGCCAGGGCGACGAACGAAAGCACGAGGGCGAAGAGAATTCGCAATGGATGGTTCATGGCTGTGCTCCAACACCGGCCGCTGCCGGCATTCAATGGATGACACACCTCAGGCTAAGCGCAATGGGCCAAGCGGTCTGTTCGCTAGCGTACAGACCCCGCCACAACGCGCGCGGCACACTGGAGCTGTCAGCCTCAGCCCATACAAGGACATCATGGACAACCCCTGGCCCCGTGCCCTGATGCTGCTCAAGCGCCTGTCATGGCGATCCGCACCGCGTACTTTCGGCTACGAGGCGCTGCTGCGCGCGGAGCTGCTGAGCGCCGAACAAATGGCCAGCCATGGCACCCTGCTCGCCCGCCAGCACCGGCTGGACCCGACGCCCCGTGCCGATGGCCTTTTAGCCCGCCTGGCCGACAATGAACGGGTCCTGGCCAGCAGTTGCGCACGCTTCATCGACGCCCAGCCCAGCAGCCGGCGAGTGACCCCCGCCGCCGAATGGCTACTGGACAACTACTACCTGGTCGAAGCCCATATCCGCCTGGCCAAGACCCACTTGCCCAAAGGCTACAGCCGCCAGTTGCCGCGCCTGGGCAACGGCCCGTCGACCGGCTTGCCGAGGGTCTACGACATCGCCCTGGAAACCATCAGCCACGGCGATGGCCGGGTCGATGACGAAAGCCTGGGGCGTTTCGTCGAGGCCTACCAGAGCGTCACCGCGCTGACCCTGGGCGAGTTGTGGGCGATTCCGATCATGCTGCGCCTGGCCCTGATCGAGAACCTGCGGCGCATCGCTGCGCGGGTCATGGCCAGCTGGGCTGACCGCAACCTGGCCAATGACTGGGCCGACCGCCTGAGCGAAACCGCTGAACGCGACGTCAAGAGCGTGGTGCTGGTGGTCGCCGACATGGCCCGTTCCGAGCCGCCGATGACCGCCGCCTTCGTTGCTGAACTCACCCGCCGGCTGCAGGGCCAGAGCGCAACCTTGATCCAGCCATTGACCTGGATCGAGCAATCGCTGGGCGAATCCGGCCTGACCATCGAGCGCCTGGTGCACCTGGACGCCCAACAGCAGGCCGCCGACCAGGTGTCGATCAGCAACAGCATCGCCAGCCTGCGGCTGCTCTCGACCAGCGACTGGCGGGCCTTCGTCGAGCGCCTGAGCCAGGTCGAACGGCAGTTGCACAACGACCCGGCAGGCGCCTACGCACGGATGGATTTCGCCAGCCGCGATCACTACCGCCATGTCATCGAGCGCCTGGCGCGGCATAGCCCGCACAGCGAAGAACAGGTCGCGCAAATGGCCGTCAACCTCGCCCAGCAGCGCGGCCAGCCGCCCGCCGCTGACGTCGCCGGGCATGTCGGCTTCTACCTGATCGGCCCGGGCCTTGAGCAACTGGAGCAGCACCTGAATGCCCGCGTGCCGCTGGCCCAGCGCTGGCAACGGCTGTTGCACCGCGCGCCGCTGACGTTCTTTCTGGTCCCGGTAGCGCTGTTGTCGCTGGGCTTCGCCTGGCCGTTCCTGCTCGACGGTTATCACGCCGGCTGGCCGGGCTGGGGCCTGGCACTGCTGGCCGTGGCGCTGCTGCTGATGACCAGCCGCCTGGCCATCGGCCTGATCAACTGGCTGGTGACCCTCACTGTTGCGCCGTGCCAGCTGCCGCGCCTGGACTACCGCGAAGGCCTGCCGGCCGAGGCCCGCACCCTGGTGGTGGTGCCGACGCTGATGGCCAGCAGTGCCGATGTCGAGGAACTGGTCGAAGGGCTTGAGGTGCGTTTTCTCGCCAACCGCGACGAGCAGCTGTACTTCGCCCTGCTCACCGACTTCATGGATAGCCCGGTCGAGGTGCAGGAGCAGGACGCCGGCCTGCTGACCGAGGCCAGCGAGCGCATTGGCGCTTTGAACCGCAAGTACCCGGCGTTGCTTGGCGAGCGGTTTTTGCTGTTGCACCGGCCGCGGCGCTGGAACCCCGCCGAACGCGCCTGGATGGGTTACGAGCGCAAGCGCGGCAAGCTGGCCGAGCTCAATGCGCTGCTGCGCGGGCACGGCGTTGAGCGCTTTGCGCTGATCGTCGGCGATATCGCGGCGTTGCCAGGAGTGCGCTATGTCATCACCCTGGACACCGACACTCAGTTGCCCCGCGATGCTGCCCGCCAGTTCATCGGCGCCATGCAGCACCCGCTCAATCAGCCGCACTTCGACGCCCAGGGGCGGATCCATCGCGGCTACGCCATATTGCAACCGCGGGTCGGCATCAGCCTGCCCAGTGCCGCCCGTTCGCGCTATGCGCGGCTGTTCGGCAGCGATGCCGGGGTCGACCCGTACACCCGCGCGGTGTCCGATGTGTATCAGGACCTGTTCCTGCATGGCTCGTTCATCGGCAAAGGCATTTACGCGGTCGATGCCTTCGAACAGGCACTGGACGGCCGCTTTGCCGAGAACCGCATCCTCAGCCATGACCTGATCGAAGGCTGTTACGCCCATTCCGGGCTACTCAGCGACGTGCAATTGTTCGAGGAATACCCGGCCCGCTACAGCGCCGACGTCAAGCGCCGGCACCGCTGGATTCGCGGCGACTGGCAACTGCTGCCGTGGCTGCTGCCCTGGGCGCCGTGCTGTAGCGGCTTGCAAAGCAACCACCTCAGCGCCCTGGCGCGCTGGAAGCTGTTCGACAACCTGCGCCGCAGCCTGGAGCCGGCGGCGTTCCTCGGTGTGCTGCTGTGCGCCTGGTTGATTGCCCCGCAACCGGGGCTGTGGTCCCTGGCCGTGGTCGCCCTGCTGCTGACTCAGCCGCTGCTGGACAGCTTGCTCGCGCTGCTGGGCAAAACCACCGACGTGCCGCTGGCCGAGCACCTGCTGGCGGTGCTGCACGGCGCCGCCCAGCACGGCATACGCGCCACTTTCAACCTGGCCTGGTTGCCGTTCGAGGCCCATTACAGCCTGGATGCGATTGCCCGCACGCTGTGGCGCATGCTGGTGAGCAAACGGCGCTTGTTGCAATGGAGCCCGTCGCGGGAGGTCGAGCGCACCAGCGTCAACAGCCTGGCGGGGCTGTATCGCACCCTGTGGGTCGCGCCGGCACTGGCCCTGGCGCTGATCGCCGTGCTGGCGCCAACGCCGGGCCTGCTCGCCCTCGCCGCACCGTTTTTGCTGCTGTGGCTGGCTGGCCCGGCCCTGGCCTGGTGGGTCAGCCGCGCCGACAGCGGCGCCAGCCAAGCCATCTCGCCCCAGGGCGTGCAGTTTCTGCGCTTGCTGGCCCGGCGCAACTGGGCCTTTTTCAACCAATACGTCAATGCCGAAGATCGCTGGCTGCCACCGGACAACATCCAGCAAGCGCCTTACGCCAACGTCGCCCACCGCACCTCGCCGACCAACATGGGCATGGCCCTGCTGGCCCACCTCGCCGCCCATGACTTCGGCTACCTGGGCAGCGCGCGCCTGCTGCAGCGCCTGGCAGCGATGCTACAGAGCATGCACAGCCTGGAGCGTCACCAGCAGCACTTCTACAACTGGTACGACACCCGCAGCGGCTTGGCGCTGCACCCCCTGTATGTCTCGACGGTGGACAGCGGCAACCTCGCCGGCCTGCTGCTGACCTTACGCCCCGGCCTGCTGGCTCTGGGCGATGCGCCGCTGCTCGATGGGCGCCTGCGCCAGGGGCTGCTGGACAGCCTCGATGTGCTGCTGCAAGCCTACAAGGCGGCGGGCATTGCCGATGAGCAATGGCAGGTGCTGCGCGCCGAGCTCGAGATCAACCAAGCACCGCAGCAACTGCCGACGCTGCTGCAACAGCTGCTCGACTGCCCGCTGTCGCCAGCCGAGCCCAGCGGCGATTGCGCCTTCTGGCGCGCTGCGCTGCAGGAGCACTGCCAGGACCTGCTCGATGAATTGCGCGCCTTCGAGCTGCCTGCTGGCGACGACCCGGCAGCGCAGCTACCGCTGAGCTGGCGGCAACTGGCGCAGCTCGACGCCCAGCGCTGGCCGCCAGCCGAGCGCGCGCGGGTTAATGCCGTGCGCAACCTCGCTCGCGAGCGTATCGCCAGCGCGGCGCACCTGGCCGAACAGGCTGGCGCCCTGGCCAACATGGATTTCCGCTTTCTCTACGATCTGCAGCGCGACCTTTTCGTGATCGGCTACAACGTCGACGAACAACGCCTGGACAGCGCCTTCTACGACCTGCTGGCCTCGGAAATGCGCCTGACCAACTTCGTCGTCATTGCCCAGGGCCAGGTGCCTCAGGACAGCTGGTTCGCCCTTGGCCGCCTGCTCACCAGCAATGCCGGTGAGCCGGTATTGTTGTCGTGGTCGGGGTCGATGTTCGAGTACCTGATGCCGATGCTGGTGATGCCCTCCTACCCGGGCACGCTGCTGGAGCAGTCCTGCCGCGCGGCGGTCAACCGGCAGATCGCCTACGGCAACCAGCTGGGCATCCCCTGGGGGGTGTCGGAGTCGGCCTACAACAGCCTCGATACCCACTTCAACTACCAGTACCGGGCCTTCGGCGTGCCCGGCCTGGGTCTGAAGCGCGGCTTGGGCGAAGACCGGGTGGTAGCGCCCTATGCCAGTGCCCTGGCGCTGCTGGTGGCGCCCGCGGCGGCCTGCGCCAACCTCCAGCGCCTGGCCGCACAGGGGGTTGCCGGGCGCTTCGGGCTTTATGAGGCGGTGGACTACAGCGAAGCACGGCTGCCGCCCGGGCAGGAGGCGGTGGTGATCAAGTCGTTCATGGCCCACCACCAGGGCATGAGCCTGCTTGCCCTGACCTCATTGCTGCTCGATCGCCCGATGCAGCGGCGTTTCGAGTCCGACCCGCAGTTCCAGGCCAGCGCTCTGCTGCTGCAGGAGCGCGTGCCGAAGACTGCCGCCGCCTACCTGCACGCCGCCCAGGCCCCGGTCAGCGAAGACGCCAGCGCAGGCGAGCAACAGTTGCGGGTGTTCACCGAGCCCAACCGGCGCTGCCCGGCCGTGCAACTGCTGTCCAACGGCCGTTACCACGTGATGGTCAACAACGCTGGCGCCGGTTACAGCCGTTGCAACGACCTGGCCGTGACCCGCTGGCACGAGGATATCGCCAGCGATACTCTCGGCATCTTCTGCTACCTGCGCGATGTTGCCAGCGGTGCGTTCTGGTCCACGGCGCACCAGCCGACCCTGTACCGGCCACAAAGCCAGGAGGCGATCTTCAGTGACGCGCGGGCCGAATTTCGCCTGCGCGAACGCGACATCGACTGCCACAGCGAAATCGTCGTCTCGCCCGAGGACGATGTCGAACTGCGCCGCCTGCACCTGACCAACCATGGCCGCCAGCGCCGCCAACTTGAGCTGACCAGCTACGCCGAGGTGGTGCTGGCCCCGGCGATCAGCGATGCGCTGCACCCGGCGTTCAGCAAGCTGTTCGTGCAAACCGAGCTGCTGCGCCCGCTGCAGGCCATTGTCTGTAGCCGCCGGCCGCGTTCGCAGCAAGAGCCGGTGCCGTGGCTGTGCCACCTGCTGGCCGCCCATGGCGTGGATATCGAAGCCATCTCATATGAAACCGACCGCGCCCGCTTCATCGGCCGTGGCCGTACCCTCAAGGCCCCGGCGGCGTTGATGCCTGAGGTTGAGCAGTTGTCCGACAGCGCCGGGGCGGTGCTCGATCCGATCGTCGCCATTCGCTGCCGGATCAGCCTCGAGCCCGGGCAGAGCGCGACCATCGACCTGGTCACCGGCATTGCCCCGAGCCGCGAGAGCTGCCTGCAGCAGATCCACAAGTACCGCGACCGGCACCTGGCAGACCGGGTCTTTGACCTGGCCTGGACCCACAGCCAGGTGCTGCTGCGCCAGCTCAATGCGTCCCTGGCCGATGCGCGGCTGTTCGAGCAGATGGCCGCCTCGGTGATCTATGCCAACCCGTCGCTACGCAGTGAAAGCGCAGTGCTGGCGAGCAACCGGCGCAACCAGTCCGGGCTCTGGGGCCAGGCGATTTCCGGCGACCTGCCAATCGTGCTGGTGCAGATCAGCGACCCGGCCAACATCGAACTGGTGCGCCAGATGGTCCAGGCCCATGCCTACTGGCGGCAGAAAGGCCTGAGCCTGGACCTGGTGATCTGGAACGAAGACCAGGCCGGCTACCGCCAGCAGCTGCAGGAGCTGATCATGGGCCTGGTGACTTCGGGCAGCGAAGCGGCGCTGCTCGACCGGCCCGGCGGGATCTTCGTGCGTCCGGCCCAGCAGTTGTCCAGCGAAGACCGCACACTGATGCTCAGTGTTGCCCGCCTGGTGCTCAGCGACAGCCGTGGCAGCCTCGCCGAACAGGTGCATCAGCGGCGCAGCGAACACGCCTTGCCGCGCTTCGAGCCCAACCCGGCCAGCCTGGTGCCGGCGCCGGTACGGCCAGCGCCGAGCGTGCAGCCGGGGCTGCTGATGGAAAACCCCTACGGCGGTTTCAGCGCCGATGGCAGCGAGTACATCATCAATCACCGCCCCGGCCAGCCGACGCCGGCGCCCTGGGTCAACGTGCTGGCCAACCCGCAGTTCGGCTCGGTGATCAGCGAAAGCGGCGGCGCCTACACCTTTGGCGACAATGCCCATGAGTTTCGCCTGACGCCCTGGCACAACGACCCGGTCAGCGACCCCAGCGGCGAGGCCCTGTACCTGCGCGACGAAGACAGCGGCCGCTACTGGTCGCCAACCCCGCAGCCGTGCCCTGGCCAGGGCAGCTACCGCACCCGCCACGGCTTTGGCTACAGCGTCTTCGAGCATGACGAGGACGGCCTGCACAGCGAGCTGTGGGTGTTCGTCGCCCTCGATGCGCCGGTGAAGTTCTCGCGCCTGAAGCTGCGCAACACCTCGGGCCGGCCGCGCCGGTTGTCGGTAACCAGCTATGTGGAATGGGTGCTGGGCGACCTGCGCAGCAAGACGGCCATGCACGTGGTCAGTGAGGCCGACCCGTTCAGTGGCGCGCTGTTTGCGCGCAATGCCTACTCCATCGAATTTTCCACCCGGGTGGCGTTCCTCGACAGCGACCTGCCCTACCGCAGCCTCAGTTGCGACCGCCTGGAGTTCATTGGCCGCAACGGCAATCTCGGCGCGCCGGCAGCCATGGGCCGGGCGCGGCTCTCCGGGCGCAGCGGCGGTGGCCTGGACCCTTGCGCAGCGTTGCAGGTGGCCCTGGAGCTGGCCGACGGTGAAAGCCAGGAGGTGGTGTTCCGCCTGGGCGCCGAGCACGACGCCACGGCCGCCACCCGCCGGGTCCAGCAGTACCGCGGGCTGCGCGCGGCGGCGGTCGAACTGGAACGAGTGCGCGCGCACTGGCGCGAGGTACTCGGCGCCATCCGCATCGAAACCCCGGAGCCGGCCCTGAATGTGCTGGTCAATGGCTGGTTGATGTACCAGGTGATTGCCTGCCGCTTCTGGGCGCGCAGTGGTTTTTACCAGTCCGGTGGCGCCTTCGGGTTCCGCGACCAGCTGCAGGACAGCATGGCGATGATCCACGCCGATCCGGCCGCGGCGCGCCAGCACCTGCTGCTGTGTGCCAGCCATCAATACCGCGAAGGCGACGTCCAGCACTGGTGGCACCCGCCGTTGCAGCGCGGCGTGCGCACCCGCTGCTCCGACGACATGCTCTGGCTGCCTCTGGCCACCAGCCGCTATGTGCAGGTGACCGGCGACCTCGGCGTGCTCGATGAACAGGTCGGCTATATCGAAGGCCGCGCGCTGAATCCTGGCGAGGAGTCCTACTACGACCTGCCGAACCGTTCGGCACTCACCGAGAACCTCTACCAGCATTGCCAGCGGGCGCTGCAACACGGCCTGCAGTGCGGCGTGCATGGCCTGCCGCTGATGGGCAGCGGCGACTGGAACGACGGCATGAACCGCGTCGGCGAACAGGGCCTGGGCGAAAGCGTGTGGCTGGGCTTTTTCGGCGTCGAGGTGCTGCAGCAGTTCGCCCGCACCGCCCAGCGCCAGGGTGACGGCCCGTTCGCCGAGGACTGCAACAGGCGCGCCGCCACCCTGCGTGGCAACCTCGAAGCCCATGGCTGGGACGGCGGTTGGTACCGCCGCGCCTATTTCGATGACGGCCAGGTGCTGGGTTCGGCGAGCAATGAAGAATGCCGCATCGACTCCATCGCCCAGAGCTGGGCAGTGCTCTCGGGCGCCGCCGCCCCTGAACGGGGCCGCCTGGCCATGGAGGCGCTGGACCGTTACCTGGTGCGCCGCGACATCGGTATCGTCAAGCTGCTTGATCCACCCTTTGACCAGGGCAGCCTGGACCCTGGCTACATCAAGGGTTACGTGCCCGGCGTGCGTGAGAACGGCGGCCAGTACAGCCATGCCGCCGTCTGGGCGAGCATGGCCTTTGCCCGCCTGGGCGACGGCGCCAGGGCCTGGGAACTGCTGCGCCTGATCAACCCGTTGCGCCAGGGCAGCACCGAGCGTATCGACACCTACAAGGTCGAGCCGTACGTGATGGCCGCCGATGTCTATGGCGCGCCGCCCCATGCCGGGCGCGGCGGCTGGAGCTGGTACACCGGCGCCGCCGGCTGGATGTACCGGCTGATCGTCGAGTCACTGCTGGGCTTGCAGCGCAGCGGCGAGACCTTGAGCCTGCAACCGCTGCTGCCGGCCGAATGGCCGGGTTACCTGCTGCACTATCGTTATGGCGCCAGCCGCTACCGCATCGAGGTGCGCCATGCGGGCGCGGGCGCGTTGAGCCTGAGCCTGGATGGCCAGCCCCTGGCCGACGGCGTGGTCAGGCTCGTGGATGACGGTCAAACCCACCAGATCAGCGCGCATTGCCTGCCGGCCACTGCCAGCCTCCCCTAGCCTGCGTGGATAGGAGTACCCTGAGGCCAGACAGCTCTCGTCTGCCATCGGTGGCTCCGTATGCCCGCATCACCCAAGCCACAGGCCAGGCCACAGGACAATCACCTGCTGGCGGCCCTGCCGACAACCGCGCTGGAGCGCCTGCTGCCACACCTGGAACTGGTCGCCCTGCCGCTGGGCAAGGTGCTTTATGAGTCTGGCGATGCCTTGCGCCACGTGTACTTCCCGACCAACGCCATCGTCTCGCTGCTGTACGTGATGGAAAACGGCGCCTCGGCGGAGATCTCCGTGGTCGGTAACGAAGGCCTGATCGGCGTTGCCGTATTCATGGGCGGCGAAAGCACCCCGAGCCGCGCCATCGTGCAGAGCGCCGGCCACGCCTACCGCCTGCCCGGCCAGCGCCTGAAAGACGAATTCAACCGCCACGGCGAGCTGCTGGTGCTGATGCTGCGCTACACCCAGGCGCTGATCACGCAGATGGCGCAGACCGCGGTGTGCAATCGTCATCACTCGATTGACCAGCAACTGTGCCGCTGGCTGCTGTTGTCGCTGGATCGGCTCAAAGGCAACCAGCTGACCATGACCCAGGAGCTGATCGCCAACATGCTCGGGGTGCGCCGCGAAGGCGTCACCGATGCCGCCGGCAAGCTGCAGCGCCAGGGCGTGATCGAGTACAGCCGCGGGCATATCAAGGTCCTTGATCGGGCGCGCCTGGAGCAGTTGAGTTGCGAGTGCTACGCGGTGGTCAGAAAGGAAACCGAGCGCCTGCTGCCGTATCTACCGACCCGGCCGCAGGCGTGAACCCGGCGTGGGGTACATTTGTACTCCACTAGTGGAACGGGAAGATGTAGTTCATCCACGCCGCCATGCGCAGGAGGATCTTGCGCATGGTGGCGATGTGCGGAAAGTGCTTGCTGTACAGCGCCGCCTGGCCATAGGCGCCGCCGGGCATCTGCGCGCTGTACTGGGCGTACGCCGGGTCGTCGATTTCAATGATGACCGGCACCCGCCCCGCCGGCGGCGAACCGGTGTAGCCGATCAGGGTGCCGGACGGCTGCACCTGGCCCTCGGCGATCACCGCGATGACGTTCTTGACCTTGCCACGGAAGACCTTGCCCGGAATGCCGTCGAAGGCTACTTCCGCCTCATCCCCAGGCACCAGGCGCAGCAGGCTGTTCTGGCGCATCCAGGCAGCAAAGTACTGGCCTTCCTGGGGAATGAACACCATCGATGGGCGCAGCGGCAAGGCGCTCGCGCGCATCCCGGTGCGCAGCGACACATGGGTGACATAACCCTTGCTCGGCGCCCGCACCACGGTGCTGTCGAGTTCGAACTGGGCGTTGTCCAGCTGCGCCTGCAGGTCATCGACCTGGGCGATGGCCGCTTCCTGCTCGCGGCGGGTACCGAAGTTGCGCTTGATCAGTTCGTTGATGCGGTACAGATCGCCCCGGGCCGCAACGATCTGCGCCTTGAGCGAGCGCACCCGGTACTCGAACGGCGCCGGATCGATACGAAACAGCACATCGCCCTTCTCCAGCGGCTGGTTGCCTTTGACCGGCACCTCGATCACCTGGCCGGTAACCGCCGGGATCACCGGCACCGAGACGAAGTAGGAACGCGCCACTTCCGAATACGGATGGTTGTAGTTCATGGTGAAGATCAGCGCGCCGATCATCACGATCCCCCCCAGCACCGCCGTGGGCACTGTCCACTTGTTCAGGGGGATGCGAAACAGCTTGAAGATCGCCACGCAAATGGCCGCGTAAGTGAGGATCAGCAGCAAGTCCATGCTCAGTGCCCTCCGTTGCCATCGTCGTGGCCGGGCGCAGGCTCGGCGGGCGCTACGCCTTCGAGGCGGGCGATGCGTTGCTGCAGCTCGGCGACCTGTTGTTCAAGGCGCACCACGTGGTTTTGCGGCGACTTGCCATCGCGAAAGCCCCAACCGCGATCTTCGCGGTAGAGCATTGCCCAGATCCACAGGAACGGCCACAGCGCGTGCAGGGTGAACAAGCTGACCCAGCCGGTGGCGTGGATCGCATCCTGGTGCGGGTGGTTGCGGTGTACGGCGATTTCATAGGGAATGTCGTGCAGGACGATGATCCCGTAGAACAGCACCAGGCCGACAAAAATCAAAATACCCAACGCGAAGTAATCAAGCATGTTCGCTTTCCACCGCAGCCAGGGGGTCCGTGCCAGCAGTGTAGTTCACCTGTAGTGTTTTCAAGGCCGTGTTGACCGTTGGTCGCGCCAGCCGGCGTGGGCAGAGCACGCTGATCTAGGCTCAGTTCACGCTCGACAGGAGGCCGCTCCATGTCATTGGCTGAAGAACAGAAAATCGCCCGCAGAAAAGAAACGCTGCTGTTCCTGTTTCTGATCGTCTGCCTGTTCCCCTTGATGTCGGTCGCCATCGTTGGCGGCTACGGTTTTCTCGTCTGGTTTTTCCAGTTGCTGTATGGCCCACCCGGCCCTCCCAACGGCTAGCCAACACTGCCGGAGCCCGCCCATGGACGACGTTCTGCACATTGCCAGCCTGGTGGTACATGCCCGCCCCGAACTGTTCGAGGCGGTGAAGGCCAACCTGCTGCTGCTCGACAACCTCGAACTGCATCAGCACAGCCCCGCCGGCAAGCTGGTGGTGGTGCTCGAAGCCCACCATGAACAGCAGATCCTGCAGCGCATCGAGCAGATCAACAACCTGCCCGGGGTGCTCAATGCCGCGCTGATTTACCACGAACTCCTCGCCCCAGAAGGAGACTCACCATGAGCATGACCCGCCGTGAATTTGCCAAGGCCCAGGCCGCCGCCATTGCCGCCGCCGCGGCGGGCCTGCCGATCTTCACCAGCGCCAGCAACCTGGTGACCGAAGCCGACCTGGTGACCCTGAACTGGAACAAGGCGCCCTGCCGCTTTTGCGGCACCGGTTGCAGCGTCATGGTGGCGACGCGCGACAACCGCGTGGTGGCCACCCACGGCGACGTCAAGGCCGAGGTCAATCGCGGCCTGAACTGCGTCAAAGGCTATTTCCTGTCGAAAATCATGTACGGCAATGACCGCCTGACCCAACCGCTGCTGCGCATGCGTAAAGGCCAGTACCACAAGCAGGGCGAATTCCAGCCGATCAGCTGGGAAAAAGCCTTCGACATCATGGCCGAAAAGTACAAGCAAGCGCTGCACAACAAAGGCCCGGAATCGATCGGCATGTTTGGCTCCGGGCAATGGACGGTGTGGGAAGGCTACGCCGCCAACAAACTGATGAAGGCCGGCTTTCGCAGCAACAACATCGACCCCAATGCCCGCCACTGCATGGCTTCGGCGGTGATGGGCTTCATGCGCACCTTCGGCATGGATGAACCCATGGGCTGCTACGACGACATCGAGGCCACCGATGCCTTTGTGCTGTGGGGCTCGAACATGGCCGAAATGCACCCGATCCTCTGGAGCCGGGTCACCGACCGGCGCCTGAGCCAGCCGCAGGTCAAGGTTGCGGTGCTGTCCACCTTCGAACACCGCAGCTTCGACCTGGCCGACATTCCCATGGTGTTCAAGCCGCAAACCGACCTGCTGATCCTCAACTACATCGCCAACCACATCATCGAAAGCGGCGCGGTGAACAAGGACTTCATCAGCAAGCACACACGCTTCGCCCTCGGCGCCGATGACATCGGCTACGGCCTGCGCGCCGACGATCCACGCGAAGCCAAGGCCAGGAACGCCGACAAGGCCAACACCTGGAGCGACATCGATTTCGAGCAGTTCGCCGCCTTTGTGCGGCCCTACACCCTTGAGCGCGCAGCCACCGAATCGGGCGTGCCGCAAGAGCGCCTCAAGGCGCTGGCCGAGCTGTATGCCGACCCCAAGCGCAAGGTGGTGTCGTTCTGGACCATGGGCTTCAACCAGCATACCCGCGGGGTGTGGGCCAACAACCTGATCTACAACATCCACCTGCTCACCGGCAAGATCAGCGAGCCGGGCAACAGCCCCTTCTCGCTCACCGGTCAGCCCTCGGCCTGTGGCACCGCCCGCGAGGTCGGGACCTTCTCGCACCGCTTGCCGGCCGACCTGGTGGTGACCAACCCCAAGCACCGCGCCAGCGCCGAAAAAATCTGGAAGCTGCCCGCCGGCACTATCCAGGAGAAAGTCGGCTTTCATGCCGTGCAACAGAGCCGCATGCTCAAGGACGGGGTGCTCAACGTCTACTGGACCCAGGCCAGCAATAACATGCACGCCGGGCCCAATATCATGCAGGAAGTCCTGCCGGGCTGGCGCAAGCCGGACAATTTCGTGATTGTCTCGGACGTTTACCCCACGGTGTCGGCCCAGGCTGCCGACCTGATCCTGCCCAGCGCCATGTGGGTAGAAAAGGAAGGCGCCTATGGCAATGCCGAGCGCCGCACCCAGTTCTGGCATCAGTTGGTGACCGCCCCGGGCGAAGCACGTTCAGACCTGTGGCAACTGATGGAGTTTTCCAAGCGTTTCACCACCGACGAGGTCTGGCCTGCCGAGTTGCTGGCCAAGGCCCCCGAATACAAAGGCAAGACCCTGTTTGAGGTGCTGTACAAGAATGGTCAGGTCGACCAGTTCCCGGTCGAGCAGTTGCAAGCCGGTTACCACAACGATGAAGCCAAGGCCTTTGGCTTCTACCCGCAAAAGGGCTTGTTCGAAGAGTACGCACAGTTCGGCCGGGGCCATGGTCACGACCTGGCCGCGTTTGATCGCTACCACAGCGAGCGCGGCCTGCGCTGGCCGGTGGTCGACGGCCAGGAAACCCGCTGGCGCTACCGCGAAGGCCTCGACCCGTACGTGGAGAAAGGCAGTGAAGTGCAGTTTTACGGTTACCCGGACAAAAAGGCGATCATCTTCGCCCTGCCCTACGAGCCGCCGGCCGAAGCACCGGATGCCGACTACCCGTTCTGGCTGAGTACCGGCCGGGTGCTGGAGCATTGGCACACCGGGAGCATGACCCAGCGCGTTGAAGAGTTGTACAAAGCAGTGCCCGATGCCCTGGTGTACATGCACCCTGACGATGCCAAGGCCCTGAATGCACGGCGCGGCAGCGAAGTGAAACTGATCAGCCGGCGCGGCGAGATTCGCGCGCGCATCGAAACCCGCGGGCGCAACAAGCCACCGCGCGGCCTGGTGTTCGTGCCGTTTTTCGATGCCAACAAGCTGATCAACAAAGTCACCCTGGACGCCACCGACCCGATCTCCAAGCAAACCGATTACAAGAAATGCGCCATACGCATCGAGCTGATCAGCGCGGCCTGAGGAGAACCGTCATGCCCATTCGCAGCCTGCCTTTGCTGCTGTTCGCGGTCATCGGCCTGGTGGTCGCCGCCGAAGTCGATTACCCCCTCGATGCCCCCGGCCCCGATGGCCGGCGCCCGGGCGGCACCCTGACCCAGAGTTTGCCGGCGCCGCCGCTGGCCAACGACGAGAACAAGGACCTCAAGCGCGAACGCAATTACCCCGACCAGCCGCCGACCATCCCCCACACGATTCGCGGCTATCAGGTCGACCTCAACGGCAACAAGTGCCTGTCCTGCCACAGCCGCGCCAACAGTGCGCGCAGCCAGGCGACCATGATCAGCATCACCCACTACATGGACCGCGATGGCCAGGCGTTGGCGGCGGTATCGCCACGGCGCTACTTCTGCACCCAGTGTCATGTGCCGCAAAAAGAGGTGCAGCCACTGGTGGGCAACAGCTTCGAAACCATCGACAAGCTGCTGCAAGACGACGCCAACGCCGCGCAAAAACCCTGAGGAGGCGCCATGCGAGCACTGTTCGGGCTACTCAAGCAATACTGGGGCATTCTCTGGCGGCCCAGTGTCTACTACAGCCTGGGCTTTCTGACCCTCGGCGGGTTCGTCGCCGGGATCATCTTCTGGGGCGGCTTCAACACCGCTCTGGAGGTGACCAACACCGAGAAGTTCTGCACCTCCTGCCATGAGATGCGCGACAACGTCTTTGTCGAACTCAAGGAGACCATCCACTACAGCAACCGCTCAGGCGTGCGTGCCAGTTGCCCGGACTGCCATGTGCCGCACGAATGGACGCACAAGATCGCGCGCAAGATGCAGGCCTCCAAGGAAGTCTGGGGCAAGATTTTCGGCACCATCGACACCCGCGACAAATTCCTCGCGCACCGCCGTGAACTGGCCGAGCACGAATGGGCGCGGCTCAAGGCCAACGATTCGCGCGAATGTCGCAACTGCCACAACTTCGAGTTCATGGATTTCACCCGCCAGAGCAAGCGCGCCGCAGCCATGCACTCGACCTCGCTGGCCAGCGGGCAGGCGACCTGTATCGATTGCCACAAGGGCATCGCCCACAAACTGCCGGACATGCGCGGGGTGCCGGGTTGGTAGCCGCTGCACCGGCCTCATCGCGGGTCAAGTCGGGTCGCCGCACCGCCGCTCCTACAGTGGAACTGTGTACACCGGACCTGTGGGAGCGGGCTTGACCCGCGATGAGGCCGGTGCAGCCAGCTCCTGCAGTGGGTAAAAAATCCGAAGCCCCGCGCCAGCGCCGACTATATTGAGCTAGTCCCCGCCCGCAGCCAGAGCGCGCGCCATGCTGGATACCCATCAGTTGATCATCTGCGAACATTGCGACTGCGTGTACCAGAAAGTCAGCCTCGGCAAACATCAGAAGGCCCTGTGTCAGTGCTGCGGCGCCGTGCTGCAGCGCTATAACGGCCTGAGCGTGCAGCAACGCCTGGCCCTGAGTGTCACCGCGCTGATCCTCTGGGTGTTCGCCAATTTCTACCCGATCATGAGCATCAGCCTCAAAGGCCTGCACAACAGCGCCACCCTGTGGGACTCGGTGCGAGCCCTGGCCAATGGGCCGATCACCTTTATCGCCCTGGTGGCGGCGATTTCGATCATCATCGCCCCGGTGTTCCAGTTGCTGCTGTTGATCTGGGTGCTCGGTTTTGCCCTGGCCGGCGGCCGCGCCCCGGGCTTCAGCCTGTGCATGCGCTGGCTGGAAACCCTGCGCCCGTGGAGCATGCTCGAAGTCTGCCTGCTCGGCGCCATGGTCGCGGTGTTCAAGCTGGCCGGCATGCTTGATGTGCTGCCGGGCATCGGCCTGCTGGCACTGGCGGCCCTGAGCCTGTTGATTCTGCGCATCGCCGGGCGCGACATCCGCGAGCTCTGGGACGTGCTGCCATGAGCCGCCCACCACGCGCCGCCGAGCTCAACCTGGTGCTCTGCCATGCCTGCGGCATGGCCTGCGACAACACTCATCAGCCGCACGAATGCGAACGCTGCGGCGCGCCGCTGCATGCGCACAAGCCCGATTCGCTGACCCGCACCTGGGCCTACCTGGTCGCCTCGCTGGTGCTCTATATCCCCGCCAACCTGCTGCCGGTGATGAACACCACGCTGTTCGGCAGCGGCGCCGACAGCACCATCATGAGCGGCGTCATGGAGTTCTGGGAGCATGGCGCCTGGGACATCGCCCTGATCATCTTCATCGCCAGCATCGCTGTACCGGCGACCAAATTCGTTGCCCTGGCCCTGCTGCTGATCACCGTGCAGCGGCGCAGCACCTGGGCGCAGACGCAACGGGCGCGCCTGTACCGCTTCGTCGAGCTGATCGGCTACTGGTCGATGCTCGATGTGCTGGTGGTCGCTCTGGTGGCGGCGCTGGTCAAGTTCCAGGCCCTGGGCGATATCGAACCGCGCCCGGGCATTCTGTTCTTCGGCATGGTGGTGGTGCTGACCATGCTTGCGGCAATGAGCTTCGACCCTAGACTGATCTGGCAGCACGACAAGGAGCAGGCCGATGACTGATACCCGCCAAGACAGCCCCCAACCCGGCCAGCCCGGGGTCAAGACCCGGCGCTTCAGCATCTCGCTGGTGTGGATCGTGCCGCTGGTGGCGGTGCTGGTGGGCTTGTCGCTGGTGGTCCACAACGTCATGCAGCAAGGCCCGACCATCGAGATCACCTTCAAGACCGGCCAGGGCCTGGAGGCCAACAAGACCGCGGTCAAGTACCGTAACGTGGTGATCGGCCAGGTCACCGCAGTGGAGTTGAGCAAGGACCAGAAGAGCGTCACCGCCACGGTCAAGCTGGTCAAGCAGGCCGACAATTTTACCCGCGAGGACTCCAAGTTCTGGGTAGTGCGCGCGCGCATCGGCGCCGGCGGCGTGTCGGGCATCGACACCCTGCTGTCCGGCGACTTCATCGGCGCCGATTCCGGCGAATCGAACACCCGCGCCAAGGCTTTCGTCGGCCTCGAATCGCCGCCGCCGATCACCTACGGCGAGCCCGGCAAGCGCTTCTTCCTGCACGCCAGCGACCTCGGCTCGCTGGGGGTCGGTTCGCCGGTCTACTACCGCAAGATCCCGGTCGGCCAGGTGGTCGCCTATAACCTCGACGAGAACGGCAAAGGGGTGAGTATCGAGGTGTTCATCAACTCGCCCAACGATGCCTTCGTCACCGACAACACGCGGTTCTGGAACGCCAGCGGCGTCGATGTCGAGGTCGGCGCCAACGGCTTTGCCTTTCGTACCGAATCGCTGTCGTCGGTGATTGTCGGCGGCATTGCCTTTCGCGCCCCCGACTACAGCCCCGATGACCAGGTGGCCGCCGAAGACCGCCAGTTCGAACTGTTCGACGATCGCGCCCGGGCCCTGTCGCCGCCGCATGGCAAGGCGCAGTACCTGAGCCTGCGTTTCGACCAGGCGCTGCGCGGCCTCAAGGTCGGAGCGCCGGTGGAGTTCCTCGGCGTCGAGATCGGCTCGGTGGTGTCGGTCAACCTCGATTTCGACGTCGACAAGCGTACCTTCCCGGTCAATGTCGGCATCGTCATCTACCCGCAACGCCTGGGCCGCGCCCACACCAAGCTGCTCAAGGCGCTGAACCACGACCCCGACGACGAAAAAGCCGCCGCGCAGTTGCTCGGCACCTTCGTCGACAACGGCCTGCGGGCCCAGGCGCGCAGCGGCAACCTGCTCACCGGGCAGTTGTACATCGCCCTGGATTTCGACCCCAAGGCGCCGAAAGTGGTGTTCGACCCGAGCGCCCGGCCGATTACCATCCCCACCGTACCGGGTAGCCTGGAGCAACTGCAGGAGCAGTTCCAGGCCATGGTCGAGAAGCTCAACCGCCTGCCGATCGAGCGCATCGCCAACAACCTCGACGCCAACCTGGTGGAACTGCGCAAGGGCCTGCAGCAGTTCAACAGCCGTACCTTGCCGGGCGTCCAGGGCACCTTGCAGGAGGTCAGCAAGACCCTGCAGTCGGCCAACTCGACCCTGGCCGAGGATTCGCCGCAACGCGAGCAACTGACCCAGACCCTCGACGAGCTGGGGCGCATGTCGCGCTCGCTCCGGGAGCTGGCCGACTACCTGGGGCGTAACCCCGAGTCGCTGTTGCGTGGCCGGCCCAAGGATGCACCCGCTGACGCTTTGAAACCTTCGTCGCGCAACTGACCGCAGGAGCACACCCATGGCGCATGCCTTCAAGATTGCCGTGTTAAGCCTGGCCTTGCTGCTGGCCGCTTGCCGCAGCGACCCGATCCACTACCACACGCTGATCCCGCAACAGCCGGCCGCAGCCAGCAGTGCCGATGTGCTACTGGAACAGGTCAGCGTGCCGCCGCAGGTCGATCGCCCGCAGGTGGTGATTCGTCAGGGAAACAGCAGCCTGGCGATCCTTGAGACCGAATGGTGGGGCGCAAGCCTCGCCGACGAGCTGCGCAACGCCCTGGTCAACCAGTTCGCCAGCAGCAGCGCCCAGCCACGCCTGGGCCTGCGCGTGGAAGTCCAGCGCTTTGACTCGGTGCCTGGGCAGTACGCCCTGTTCGATGCCCGCTGGCGTCTGCGGGCCGGCAACGGCGGCGCTACGCTTAACTGCCGCAGCGTGATCCAGACCCCGGCCGGCGCCAGCATCGACGCGCTGGTGCTGGCCCACCAGCAGAACCTCAAGCGCTTCACCGAACTGGTCAGCCAGGCGGCCAGCGGCGGCGCCAATCGCTGCCCGGCGCTGCGCTAAAGCGCCGATTGCCCGCCCAAGGAGACGCCGATGGCCAACAACCGCCCCCTGCACCTGGGCACCGCCCGCGAACTGCTGGATGTGCTGATCCGCGCTGGCCTGATCGCGGTGCTGGTGATGTTCTGCTTCGAGATCTTCCGGCCGTTTTTGAGCCTGATGCTCTGGGCGGTGATCCTGGCGATCACCCTCTACCCGCTCAACCAGCGCCTGGGCAGCTGGCTGGGTGGCCGCCCTGGCTGGGCCGCAGTGGTGCTGGTGATTATCGGCCTGGCCTGCCTGATCGGGCCGTTGAGCCTGCTCGGCACCTCGGTGGCCGACACCGTGCAGCAAGGCATCCACGGCTTCGAGGACCAGCGCATCGAAATCCCGCCGCCGCCGGACAACGTGCGTGACTGGCCGCTGATCGGCGCACCGCTGTACGGTATCTGGGCCCATGCCAGCAGCGACCTGAGCTGGGCGTTGTCGCAGGTGGCCCCGCACCTCAAGGGCGTGAGCAAGACCTTGCTGACGCAACTGGCCGGGATCGGCTCGGGCATCCTGGTGTTCGTGGTTGCCCTGGTGGTCGCCGGGGTGATCATGGCCAAGGGCGACAATGGTCAGCGCACCGCCGAGGCCATTGCCATGCGCATTTCCGGGCCACAGCGCGGCGAGCAACTGGCCGCGCTGTGCACCGCGACCATTCGCGCCGTGGCCCAGGGCGTGGTCGGCATCGCCTTCGTGCAGATGCTGCTGGTGGGCATCGGCCTGGTGGTCATGGGCGTGCCCGCGGCCGGGGTGCTGGCGCTACTGGTGTTGCTGCTGGGCATCACCCAGCTGCCGGTGCTGCTGGTGACCTTCCCGGTGGTGATCTACGTGCTTGCCCATGACGGAGTCAGTGCCAGCACGGTGATCTTCGCCATCTGGACCCTGCTCGCCGGGCTATGCGACAACGTCCTCAAGCCACTGCTGCTGGGCCGCGGGGTAGCCGTGCCGATGCCGGTAGTGCTGATCGGCGCGCTCGGCGGCATGTTGACCAACGGCATCATCGGCCTGTTCATCGGCCCGGTGGTGCTGGCCGTGGGTTACGAGCTGTTCATGAGCTGGGTGGCGCAGCCGCTGGCCGCCGACAGCCCGGCCGAAGAGCCTGCACTGGAGCAGCCGGGCGCTTCGCGCAGCACCATGGACTAGACTTCAAGCACGGGGGGCTGGCAACACAACGCTACCGGAGGTGCCCCATGAGCCAGTACCAACGCCTGTTCCTGATGGTAGGTTCCGACCTGCGCCACACCCCGGCGCTGGAGCGCGCCGCTGCCCTGGCCCACGCCACCGGCGCCACCTTGCATATCTGCGCCTTTGTCGACGAAATCGATACCCTCGGGCTGATGAGCGGTGACGAACACCGCCTCGATACCCTGCTGCAGGACAACCGCCAGTGGCTGGCCGATGAAGCGACCTTGCTACACGAAAACGGCATTCGCGTCAGTACCGAAGTGATCCTGGCCCGTGACGTGCTTCAAGCAGCCTTGACCCAGGTCACCGAGATCGACCCGGACCTGCTGATCAAGGACGTGCAGCACGAGCCGCTGCTCAAGCGCCTGGTGGTCGCGCCGCTGGACTGGCAACTGCTGCGCGAATGCCCGTGCCCGGTGCACCTGGTAACCGACGTGCATTGCCCGCTGCCGCGCATCGTGATTGCCGCTGTCGACCCGACCCACCCCGAACACCCGCATGACGATCTCAACGAAAGCGTGATCGACGCCGCGGCGGACCTCGCCCGCCAGTGCAACGCCGAGCTGCACCTGTTGCACGTGTGCGACAGCACCCACACCCACATGGCCGACTTCGGCGCCGGCACCGTGACCATGCCGGGCTTTGGCAGTGACGTGCGCAAGTCGATCCACAAGGCTTTCGAGCAAATGGCCGCGCGCCATGGCGTATCGGTTGAGCGCCAGCACTTTTTGTCGGCGCCGATCACCCGCAGCATCGCCGAGTTCATCGCCCACAGCCGCGCCGACGTGCTGGTGATGGGCAACCACCCGCGCAAACTGCTCGAACGCTTGACCGGTAGCACCACCGAGCATGTGCTGGAACAGCGCTTGTGCAATGTTTTGGCGATCAGGGCCGCGGCGTGAGACAGCCTCAGCCTAGGCGCAGCCAGTCGATAAAACGCGCGAACAGCTCGGACTGGGAGTTGATCTCAAGCTTCAGATAGAGGTTCTTGCGGTGCATGCGCACGGTTTCTGGCGATATGCCCATTTCGCCGGCGGTGGACTTCACCGAGTGGCCGCGCAGGATCATCTGCGCCACCTGCCGTTCGCGCTCGGTCAGTTTGTTGCAGCCGAAGCTGTCGAAGGCGGCCTGGACGCTGCCCTGGCTGGCCGCTTCACTGCCGGGCTCAAGGCCATGCTGGGCAAAGCGGCGGATCAGTTCGCGGACCATCGGCTCGACCGCCTGCAACACGTGCAGTTGCTCGACGCTCAGGCTGCTGCCGCCACAGCCCTGGAACAGGCTCAGGGATATTTTGCTGTGCGGGTCGATGTCGACGATGTAGTAGCTGTCTTCGCTGCAGCCGGTGCCCAGGTAGTAGGTCTTGTAGTAGTCGCTGTCGAAGAAGTGGTCCGGGGCGATGTCCTGCAGGTGGTAAAAACCCTGGGCCAGGCCTTTTTCTACCGCCAGGCAGAACGGGTCGAGCAGGTAGCCGGCACTGAAGTAACGGTTGAGGATGGCGTCGCGGTGACGCTCGGGGATGCCCTGCTGGTACAACAGTTGCGGTGGCTGGCCTTGGCGCTCGAGGCTGATCATCATCGACTCGACCGCCACCAGTTGGCTCAGGGCGGCGGCGAGGCTTGCCAGGGCGTCGGCCTCGCCGCTGCGGGCAATGGCATGCTGCAGCGCCGCATGCCATTGCTGCAGGGCTGAGAACGACAGGCAGATCGGGGTGTCGGCAGTGGCTCGGGTCATGCCCGGCAGTCTAACCCGCCGGGGGGCTGCGATGCAGCCCATCGCCGGCAAGGCCGGCTCCCGCAAGCGCTTGTCATGCACCCGCGTACAACCCTTCGCGGCGCAGTTCTTCAGCGGTTTCGATGATGCACTGGCGCAGGGTTTCAACGATCTCGTCGACCTGCGCGCGGGTGATGATCAGCGGCGGCGACATCACGTTCAGGTGCATGATCGGCCGCACCAGCAAGCCTTTGGCCTGGGCCCGGCGGTGGATGCGCTCGCCGATGTTCACCTCATCGGCAAACAGTGCCTTGGTGCGCTTGTCGGCGACGAACTCGACGCAGGCCATCAGCTTCATGCAGCGCACCTCGCCGACCAGCGGCAGCCCGGCCAGGCTCTGCAGACGCTGCTCCAGATAACCACCCACCTCATCGACATGGGCCAGAAGCTGCTCGCGCTCGATGATTTCGATGTTCTTCAGCGCCGCCGTGCAGCACACCGGATGGCCGCTGTAGGTAAAGCCATGGGTGAAGCAGCGGCCCTTGCCCGGCTCGGCGATGACCTTCCAGATGCGCGCCGAGAAGATGCACGCGCCCAGCGGCAGGTACGCCGAAGTCAGGCCCTTGGCGGTGGTGATGATGTCCGGCTGCACGCCGAACAGCGCCTCGCTGGCGAAGAATTTGCCCAGGCGGCCAAATGAGGTCACCACCTCGTCGGCCACGAAGAGGATGTCGTAGGTCTGGCACACCTGCCACATGCGCAGGAAGTAGTCCTTGGGCGGGATGATCACCCCGCCCGAGCCCATGATCGGCTCGGCAAAGAACGCCGCGACGTTGTCGGCGCCGAGCGAGAGGATCTTGTCTTCGAACTCGGCCACCAGAAAGTCGAGAAACTCTGCTTCGTCCATGTCATCCGGCGCCCGGTACGGATTGGGGTTGGAGACGTGGTGGATCAGCTCGTTGGCATAGTCGAACTCGGGCACGCGGTCGGCGGCCTTGTTGCCGATCGACATGGTCAGGCAGGTCGAGCCGTGGTAGGCGTTGTAGCGGGCGATCACGTGCTTTTTATCCGGCTTGCCACGGCAGTTCTGGTAGTACTGGATCAGCCGGTAGGCGGTATCGACCGCGGTCGAGCCGCCAGTGGTGAGGAACACGTGATCGAGATCGCCCGGGGCCAGGCTGGCCAGTTTTGCGCAAAGCTCGATGGCGACGTTGTTGGCCATGTCCGAAAACGGGTTGGAATAGGCCAGCTGGCGTACCTGGTCGGCGATGACCAGGGCCATCTCTTCGCGGCCCAGGCCGATGTTGGTGCACCACATGCCGCCGACAGCGTCGAGAAAGCGGTTGCCCTCGGTGTCGTAGATATAGGCGCCCTCGCCTTCGACGATGTTCAGCGCGCCTTGCTCGGCATGCTCGTCGAACACGTGGTATCCGTGCATGTAGTGGGCTTTGTCGGCGGCCACCAGGGCATCGTTGGCAGCATTTGTTGGCAAGGCTTGGTTTGGCGTGGCCATGGCAGTGTCCTTGGCGAAGGGAAATTGAAATGTCAGCTACCGCTCTTGACCGTGCTCCAGACCCGGGTGATGGCGCGCATGTCCTTGCCGCTCTGGGTTTTCTGCGCGAACAGGCGCTGGCGGGTGGCGGCGTCCGGGTAGATCGCCGGGTCGTCGCGAATCTCGGCCTGCACCAAGGGCGTGGCAGCGGCGTTGCTGTTGGCGTAGTGGATGTAGTTGCTGACCTTGGCGATGTTCTGCGGCTGCAGGAGGAATTCGATGAAACGGTGGGCGTTGGCCGGGTGCGGCGCGTCGCTGGGCAGGTAAAGGTTGTCGAACCAGATCAGCGAGCCTTCCTGCGGGATGAAGAACGACAGCTTGATGTTGTTCTTCGCCTCCTCGGCCCGCGCCTGGGCGGTGGCGTAGTCGCCGGACCAGGTCAATGCCAGGCAGGTATCACCGTTGGGCAGGCTGGTCAGGTAGTTGACCGAGTCGAATTTGTTGATGAACGGCCGCACGCCGAGCAGCAACTGCTGGGCCGCCTTGAGGTCATCGGCGCTGGCGCTGTTGGGGTCGCGCCCCAGGTACTTGAGGGCCAGCGGGATGACTTCGCTGGGTGCATCCATCAAGGTCACGCCGCAGTCGGCGAAGCGCGAGACGATCTTCGGGTCGAACAGCATGGCCAGCGAGCCGATGGGCGCATCGGGCATGCGTGCCTTGATCTTGTCGACGTTGTAGGTCACCCCCGAGCTGCCCCAGGTGTAGGGCGCCGAATACGCAAGGCCCGGGTCGTAGCCTTGCAGGGTGCTGAGCACCTGCGGGTCGAGGTTGTTCCAGCTGGGCAGCTGCTTTTTGTCCAGCGGCTGGAATACCCGGGCCTTGATCAGCGGCGGCACCAGGGAGGCGTTGAGCACCACCAGGTCGTAGCCCGAGCGCCCGGTCAGCAGTTTGGTCTGCACCGTTTCGTAGCCGTCGAAGGTGTCGTAGATGACCTTGATGCCGGTGGCTTGTTCAAAGTCGGCGAGGGTCGTTTCGCCGATGTAGTCCGTCCAGTTGTACAGCCTGAGTGTGTTGCCCGCCCCGTCGTCGGCGGCAAGGGCCGCCGCTGCCAGGGGCGCGAGCAACAGACTGGAAATCACCTTCAGTGTCTTTCGCATAGCCACTCCGTCGTGTCACCAGATCTGCTCGGTGTGAGCCGACGGAGTTACTATCGCGGGAGCCGTTGATGGCGACCATACCCCGAATGGGTAGGTGTCGTTTTTATCGCGGGTCAAGCCAACGGATACAACGCCTCATCAAACTGCGCCAGGCGCGGAAACACCAGCGGCTGGTCATCGGACAGATGCTCCAGGCGCTGCTGATAGCTGCGCAAAAAGTCCTTGCGCGCCTCGTCGCTGATATACGGCACGTGCCAGGCCACGAACGGCTCCAGCACCTCGAAGCCGACGTAGGCCAGGGTGCCGCGCAGGATCGGTCGCAGCATGTCCTCCAGCGGCCCGTGAATCGCCCCTTCGCCGAACATGTGCTCGCGCCCGCCGAGGGTCACGGTGACCAGCGCCTTCTTGCCCGCCAGCCCGCCCTGGTCATAAAAGCGCTTGCCGCCGTAGCACACCCCGGACACCAGCACACGGTCGATCCAGCCCTTGAGCATGGCCGGTGCCGAGAACCAGAAGATCGGGAAATTCAGCACCACAAGGTCCGCCCACAGCAGCTTGTCGAGCTCCTGCTGGATGTCGGCGGCAATCGACTGACTTTTGACTCCCAGGCGCTGCTCCAGGGCATACACCAGGTAATCGGGGTTCTCGCGGCTGACGAAGTCAGCGGCGCTGGCCACCGGGTTCCAGTTCATCGCATACAGGTCGCTGACCTGCACCTGGTGACCCTGGGCGGTGAAGGTTGCAACGGCCTGGTCGCGCAGGGCGGCAGTGAAGGATTGCGGCTCGGGGTGAGCGTGAACGATCAGTACATTCATGAGGGGTCCTTAAACGGTTTGCACAGGGGAAATCAGCGCCCGCTTGGCCAGCAGGCGGTCGAGCCAGTCCGGGTCCATTTCCGGCTCGCTGGAGAACAACAAGCCGGTGTAGTCGCGGTGCGGTGGGGTAAAGATCGCCTCGCGGCTGCCGTGATCGACCACCTGCCCGCGCTGCATCACCAGCACCTCGTCGGCGATGGCGCGCACGGTGGCGACGTCGTGGGTGATGAACAGATAAGCCACGCCCAGTTGCTGCTGGATGCGGGTGAGCAGCTTCAGAACGCCTTCGGCCACCAGTTGATCGAGGGCCGAGGTAACTTCGTCGCAGATGATCAGCTGCGGCTCGGCCGCCAGCGCCCGAGCGATGCAGATGCGCTGCTTCTGCCCGCCGGACAGCTCGCGGGGCTGGCGGTCCATGTAGCGCGCCGGGTCGAGCTCGATCATCTCCAGCAGTTCGGCGACCCGCTGGCGCAGGGCCTGGCCTTTGAGGCCGAGGTAGAAGCTCAGCGGCCGGCCGATGATGTCGACGATGCGCTGGCGCGGGTTGAGGGCGGTGTCGGGGATCTGGTAGATCATCTGCACCCGGCGCAGTTGCTCCTTGCTGCGCTGGCGATAATCGGCCGGCAGCGCTTCACCGTCATACAACACCTGGCCTGAAGTCGGCGGCAACAGGCCGGTGATCAGCCGCGCGGTTGAGCTCTTGCCGCTGCCCGACTCACCGATCACCGCCAGGGTCTGGCCGCGATGGAGCGTGAGCGAGACCTCATGCAGCACCGGCTGGTGGCCGTAACTGGCACTGGCCTTGCGCACCTCCAGCAGCGGCGTCGCCTGCGCCGGGTACGGCTTGGGTTCGGTACGAAAGCTGCGTACCGCCCACAGCGACTTGGTGTAATCCTGCTGAGGGGTGTCGAGCATGGTCCGGGTGTCGGCCTCTTCCACCAGCTTGCCGTGGCGCAGGACCATGATGCGGTCGGCCATCTGCGCCACCACCGCCAGGTCGTGGCTGATGTACAGGGCGGCGCTGTCGTAGGTTTTCAGCGCCTCGCGAATCGCCGCCAGCACTTCGATCTGGGTGGTGACGTCCAGCGCCGTGGTCGGTTCGTCGAAGATGATCAAGTCCGGGTGGCAGGCCATAGCCATGGCGGTCATGACCCGTTGCAACTGGCCGCCGGAGACCTGGTGGGGGTAACGCTGGCCGATCTGTTCGGGGTTGGGCAGGCGCAGCACGCGGTACAGCTCGACCGCTTCGGCTTGCGCCTTGGCACGGTCGATACCGCCGTTCTTCACCGCGGTCTCGACATGCTGGTCGATCAGCCGGTGTGCCGGGTTGAACGAGGCCGCCGCGCTTTGCGCAACATAGGCGATACGCAGGCCGCGCAACTTGCGCAGGGCTTCGGGCTTGGCGCCGACCAGCTCCCGGCCGTCGAAGCGCACCGAGCCACCGGTGATGCGGCAACCGTCGCGCACATAGCCCATGGCGGCCAGCCCCAGGGTCGACTTGCCCGCCCCCGATTCACCAATCAGACCCAGTACTTCGCCGCGTTGCAGGCTTAGGTCGATGCCCTTGATCAGTGGGTGCCAGGTGTCCTGGTAATGGCCTTCGATGCGCAGGTCGCGGATGTCCAGCAGCGGCTTGTCAGTTGAATGTACGCTCATGCTCAGCACTCCTTCAGGCCACTGGATTGATGCAGCACCCAGTCCACGACAAAGTTGACGCTGACGGTGATCAGCGCCACCGCCAGGGCCGGCAGCAACGGGCTGATATCGCCGAAAGTAATCAGCACGGCGTTGTCGCGGACCATGCTGCCCCAGTCGGCGGTTGGCGGCTGGATGCCCAGGCCCAGGAACGACAGCGCACTGATGAACAAAAACACAAAGCAAAAGCGCAGGCCGAACTCGGCAATCAGCGGCGCAGCGGCATTGGGCAGCACCTCGCGGCTGACCAGCCACCACAGCCCCTCGCCACGAAGCCGGGCGGCCTCGACGAAGTCCTGGACCACCACGGTCATCGCCACCGCCCGCGACAGGCGAAACACCCGGGTAGCATCGAGCAGCGCGATCACCAGCACCAGCGAGGTGGCATTGGTGCCAACCACGCTGAGGATCAGCAAGGCGAAGATCAGCTGCGGGATGGCCATGAGGATATCCACCAGGCGCGACAGGCCCTGGTCGATCCAGCCGCCCCTGATCGCCGCCACCAGGCCGCAGAAACCGCCGACGGCAAAGGCCAGCAAGGTGGTCAGGAAGGCGATCCCCAGGGTGTTGCGCGCGCCATACACCAGGCGGCTGAACATGTCGCGGCCAAGGTTATCGGTGCCCAGCAGGAACTGCCCGCCCCAGGGTGCGAAGCCCTCGCCAACCACTTCGGTCTCGCCAAACGGCGCCAGCACCGGCGCGAACATCGCCACCAGAATGTAGGCAACAATCACCAACAGGCCGAACTGGGCGCTCAACGGCGCCCGCAACAACGCTTTGATCAGGCTCATGGCTTACCCCTTCGGATGCATCAGGCGTGGGTTGCTGGCAATCGACAGCACGTCGGCCGTGGTATTGAGCAGAATGTAGGTGGCGGCGAAGATCAGGCTGCAGGCCTGCACCACCGGGATGTCGCGCTTGGACACCGAATCGACCAGCAGCTGGCCGAGCCCCGGGTAGACGAACACCACCTCGACCACCACCACGCCAACCACCAGGTAGGCCAGGTTCAGCGCCACCACGTTGATGATCGGTGCCAGGGCATTGGGCAAGGCGTGGTGGAAGATGATCCGCGCCTGGCTGATGCCCTTGAGCCGGGCCATCTCGATATACGGGCTGGCCAGCAGGTTGATCAAGGCCGCGCGGGTCATGCGCATCATCTGTGCGATCACCACCAGGCTCAGGGTCAGCACCGGCAGCAGCGACCGCTCCAGCACCTCGGCGAAGGACGCACCCGGGGCCAGGTTGGAGATGCTCGGCAACCAGTTGAGCTTGACCGCGAACACCAGGATCAGGATGTAGGCGACGAAAAACTCCGGGAACGACACCGCACTCAGGGCGCTGGTGTTGAGCAGCCGGTCGAACCAGCTGTTGCGGTACAGCGCCGCGAGCATGCCCAGCAGCAAAGCCACCGGCACCGACACCAGCGCCGCCAGCAAGGCCAGGGTAAAGGTGTTGCCCAGGCGCGTGCCGATCAGCTCGGCAATCGGCCGCTGGTTGGCCAGCGACAGGCCAAGGTCACCGTGCAGCAGTTGCCAGGCCCAGTGGCCGAAGCGGGTCAGCGCCGGCAGGTCCAGGCCCAGTTGGGCGCGAAAGGCGGCGACGGTCTCGGGGGTTGCCGCCTGGCCGAGCATGGCCTGGGCGACGTCGCCCGGGAGCATGCCAACGGCCAGGAAGATGATCACCGACACCGCCAACAGCGCCAGCAGGCCCAGGGCCAGGCGCTGGAGCAGCAGTTTGCAAAGACTATTCACCGTACAGCTCCTCGAACAGGCTCAACGAAAGAAGGTGCAAGCAACGTGTCGGGCTTACGCCTGCCACCAGCGCTCGATCAACCGCAGGCCGTCGAGCTCGCCGTAAGGCGCGGTCAGCCCACCGTGGGCCACCCGTTTGGAGCGCGCGGCCACGGAGTTTGCGAACAGCGGCACGATCGCCCCGCCCTCGTCGCGGCACAGGGCCTGCATTTCGTTGTACATCTCCTGGCGCAGCGGCGCGTTCATCTCGCCGCGGGCGGCGTTGAGCAACTGGTTGAAGCGGGCGTTGTCCCAGTGCGTCTCGTTCCAGGCCGCGCCCTTGGCGTAGCCGATGCTGAACATGCGGTCGGCGGTCAGGCTGCTGTACCAGAACGAGGTGGTGAACGGCTGCTTCATCCACACATTGGAGAAAAAGCCGTCGGCAGGTTCGCGCACCACGTCGATGTCGATGCCAGCCTGGCGCGCCTGTTCCTTGAACAGCACCGAGGCGTCGACCGCGCCGGTGTAGGCGGCGTCGGAGGCCTGCAGGCGCACCTTGAGCGAATCGACCCCAGCCTGGCGCAGATAGAACCGCGCCTTGTCCGGGTCATAGCCGCGCTGCTCCAGGGCGCTATTGATGAAGCGGCTGCCGGGCTGGATCGGGTGGTCGTTGCCGATCTGGCCGTAGCCGTAGAGCACCGAGGCCAGCAGGGTTTCACGGTTGATCGCATGCTTGAGCGCCAGGCGGATGTTGTTGTCCTGGAACTGCTGGCTGTCGGTGAGCATCGGGAAGGTGTAATGCTGGGCGCCCTTGGTCTCTTCGATGACCAGGTTGGGATTACGCTTGAGCAGAGCGACGGTCTTCAGGTCGACCTTGTTGATCACATCGACTTGCCCTGTGACCAGGGCGTTGACCCGCGCCGCGCCATCGGCGATGGCCAGCAGTTCGGCGCTGGCGAAATGCGCGCGGCCGGCTTTCCAGTAATCCGGGCTGCGTTCAAGGTCCATGCGTACGCCGGGCTCGAAGCCCTTGAGGCGATAGCCACCGGTGCCGACCCCGGCCTGCCAGTCGGCGGCGCCGTCCTTGGCCGGCATGATCACCAGATGATAGTCGGCCACCACGTAGGCGAAGTCGGCATTGCCCGAGTGCAGCTCGAACACCACGGTGTCGGTGCCCTGGGCGCTGACCTTGGCGACATCGCCGAGCACGGTCTTGGCCGCCGAGGTGGACTTGTCACCCAGATGGTGCTGGATCGAGGCGACCACGTCGCCGGCATCGAGGGTCTTGCCGTTATGGAAGGTCACGCCCTGGCGCAGGGTGAAGGTCCAGACACGCGCGTCGGGGCTGGACTCCCAGCGCTCGGCAAGCTCGGGAATCGCCGTGCCGTCGACGCTGATTTCACTCAAGGTGTTGTAGACCGCAGAGAAACCGACAAAGGTGAAGGTGTCGCTCCATGAGCCCGGGTCGCGGGAGTCGGTGGTGCTGCCACCGGCCAGGCCCATGCGCAGTACGCCACCGGCTTTCGGGGTGGCCTCCTCGGCCCGGCCGTGCAGCGGCAAACCCAGGGAAAGCACCCCGGCCACGGCCGCCGCAGCGGCGCTGTACTTGAGAAAATCCCGACGCGGCAGGCCGCTGTCGTGCATCGCTTGAGTAATCTTGTTGTTGTTATCGCTCATGGCATTGCCCCTGTAGAACTGCAGAGAAAAGGATTCAGCCAACCTCGCACGCATCGATGCAAATATTTGTAATTGTCATCGTAACAAATACATTAAACTCAAAAACACGTCGCTGCCAATCCCCTTCCTCTGTAGGAGCGGGCTTGCCCCGCGATAGGTTTTTTTCAGTCACATCGATTCGCGGGGCAAGCCCGCTCCCACAGACAAGGGACTTCGCCAGATGAGCCAGTCGACCCGCCTGATCACCGCCTCGTACATCCTCTCGTTCGTGGCCGCCAATGCGCCGCAAAAGCTGCGCACCGAGACCATCGCCAAGTGGGTCAAGACCCACCCCACGCGGGTGCGCAGCCTGGTCTCGCTGATGGTCAAGGCCAATATCCTCAAGTCCTGGCGTGGCGCCCATGGCGGCTTGACCCTGGCCCGCCCGGCCAGCGAGATCACCCTGCGCGAGGTCTATGACGCGGTGCAGGAGAGCTCGCTGATCGCCGAGAAAATCGACAACCCGTTTTCCGGCATGGAAGATCATTGCAAAGTGTTCGAGGTGTTCACCCGCCTGTTCGCCATGCTCGAAGCCAACATGCGTCTGGACCTGGGGGCCATCACCGCCGACCAGTTGTTCGTCGCCTTCGACAAGCCGCAGGACAACATCGGGCAGGCCTGAGCCTGCCCGACACTTCAGAGCTGAATGGCCTTGGTCTCGACGAACTCGGCCAGGCCCTCCTCGCCCCATTCGCGGCCATTGCCCGAGGTCTTGTAGCCGCCGAACGGCGCCTGGTAGTTGAACGCCGCGCCATTGATAAAGCACTGCCCGGCGCGCAGTTGCCGGCCCAGGTGCAGGGCCCGCTCGCGGTCGGCCGCCCACACTGCGCTGGACAAACCAAAGGGCGAGTCATTGGCGATGGCCAGCGCTTGCGCCTCATCGGCATAGGGGATCAGGCACAGCACCGGGCCGAAGATCTCTTCCTGGGCGATACGCATGCGGTTGTCGACGTCAGCGAACAGCGTTGGCGCCACGTAGAAGCCACGCTCGAAACCTGGCGCCGTGTCGCCGCCACACAACAGCCGTGCGCCCTCCTCCTGGCCGATGCGGATGTAGTCCAGCACGGTGCGCCGCTGCGCTGCCGAACACATCGGGCCGAGGAAGCTGCCGGGGTCTTGCGGGTCGCCCATGACCAGGCTGCGGGTTTCATCCACGGCGATTGCCAGAGCCTCTTCATAACGGCTGGCCGGCAACAGCATGCGCGTCAGTGCCGTGCAGGTCTGCCCGGAATTGATCATTACGTCCTGCACGCCATAGCGCACCGCGGCTTCCAGGTCGGCGTCGGCGGTGATCAACAACGGCGACTTTCCGCCCAGTTCCAAGCACACGCGCTTGACCGACGGCGCCGCCGCCTGGGCCACGCGCACACCGGCGCCGGTAGAGCCGGTGAACGACACCATGTCGACTTGCGGGTGGCGGGCCAGCGCCTCGCCGACCTTGGCGCCGGGGCCGCTGACCAGGTTGAAGACCCCGGCCGGCAAGCCGATGGCATCGATCATCTCGGCCAGCAAAAAGGCATGCAGCGGGGTTTCCTGGCTCGGCTTGAGCACCACCGTGCAACCGGCGGCCAGGGCCGGGGCGAGCTTGCCGATCAACTGGTGCAGCGGGTAGTTCCAGGGGTTGATGAAGGCGCACACACCGACGGCCTCGCGCACCACCAGCGAGTTGCCGACCTCGCGCACCTCATCCATCAGCCCGGCCAGTTCGATGTACTGCTCAAGGCCGACAATCGGCCCGTCGACCTGCACCGCCCGGCACCATTGCACCGGCATGCCCAGCTCGCTGGTGATCACGGCGGCCATCTCATCGGCGCGGGCCTTGAGCTGCTCGGCCAGGGCGCGGATGAAACCTGCGCGCACGCTGGACGGGGTTTGCGACCAACTGCCAAAGGCATGGCGCGCAGCTGCCACCGCGCGGTTGACGTCGTGCTCGTCGCCCAGCGGCACCCTGCCTGCCACGGTTTCGGTGGCCGGATTGATCACCTCGGCCAGGCCCTGCCCCGACGGCAGTTGCCAGCTGCCATCGATAAACAGCCGCGAATAGTCAGCCATGGGCCTTGCCCTCCATCAGTTCGGCGGCGCAGCGGGCAATACGCTGGCAAGCCTCGCGCAGCGGTTCGGCGCCGAGCACCAGGCCCAGGCGGATATGCCCGGCGGCGCTGGGGCCGAACGCTTCGCCGGCAAGTACCGAGACGCCATGGTGATCGAGCAGGCGATAGGAGAACGCCTGGGCGCTAAGGCCGGTTTCGCGGATATCGACCATCACGAACATGCCGCCATCGGGCTTGAGCGCACGCAAGCCCGGGCAATCGGCCAGGCACTCGCAGACCAGGTCACGGCGCTGGCGGTAGGCTTCGCGCATGGCCGCAAGCTCCGGCAGTTGTTGCTCCAGAGCCACCACGGCGGCGTCCTGGATGAAGTCCGGCGAGCCGTAGAGCATGCACAGTGCGAGGTTTTCCAGGTGCGTGGCCAAAGCCTGCGAGCCGACCACCCAGCCCACCCGCCAGCCAGTCATGGCATGGGACTTGGACAAACTGTTCAAGGTTGCGGTGCGCTCGGCCATGCCCGGCAGGCTGCCGGGGCTGATGTGCTCGCCGTCGTACAGCAGCTCGCTGTAGACCTCATCGGAAATCAGCCACAGGTCATGGGCAATGCACAATTCGGCCAGGGCCTCCCAGGTGCTGCGCGGCAGGCTGGCGCCGGAGGGGTTGTGCGGGCTGTTGAGGGCCAGGGCGCGGGTCTTGGGGGTGATGCGCGCGGCGACATCTTCAGCCTGGACCCGAAAGCCGTTCTCCGGGCGCACCGGCACCGGGATCACCGTGGCGCCACAGGCGCCGAACACCGCTTCGTAAGTAACGTACATCGGCTCGGCGACAATCACCTCATCACCGGGGTTGAGCAGGCACTGGGCCACGCAGAACAGCGCGCATTGAGCGCCGGCCAGCACCGTCACCTGATCGGCGCCGGTCGGCTGGCCGCTGCGTTGCTGATGGCGGCGGGCAATGGCCTGGCGCAGGGCCAGTTTGCCGCGCACATCGGAGTAATGGGTGTGGCCGTTGCGCAGGCTGTCGATGGCGGCCTCAACGATCGGCGCCGGGGTGTCGAAATCCGGGTCGCCGACCGACAGCAGCAACACGTCCTGGCCTTTTTCCAGCAGCTCAAGGGCGCGATAGTGAATCTCCCAGGCAGCGGCACCGTCACCGGCGATACGTTGGGTCAGAGCGGAAAAACGCATGGCAGTCTCCCAAAAAGGCAGTTGAAGCTCAGCGCGCGCAGGCGTGCTTGAGCTCGATCAGGGTCACGCCATTGCGGGCAAAGCCGCTGCGCAGTTCCCGTTGCAGGTCATCCAGGCTGTGTGGCTGCGCCACGTTGCAACCAAAGGCCCGGGCCAGGCCGATGAAGTCCGGGTTGCGCGGCAGCACGCCGATTGGCTCGATATCCAGGCCGAGCATGTCGTCGCGAATCTGCCCCAGGGCATCGTTGTTCCACAGCAGGACCACCAGCGGCCGGTCCAGTTCTTCGACCGCAGTGGCCAGTTCCTGGGCGGTGTAGAGGAACCCGCCATCACCGACCAGCACCAGGCCCGGGCGGTCAGCCGTGGCGAACATGGCGCCGATACCGGCAGGCAAGCCGTAACCGAGGGTGCCGTAGCCGGTGGGGTGCAGCCAGCTACGGGGCGCGCGGCTGGCATAGACATAGTTGCCGGTGTAGGCCAGCTGGGTCATGTCGGTGCTGATAAAGGCGTTGGCCGGAAGCGCTGCGGCAACCCGGTCCAGGATTGCCTGGTGGATTGCCTGCAGCGGGCCATGGCTGGCCTTGACCGCCTGGCGCAGGCTGGCGACCGCAGCACTGGCGGCAGCGGCATCACGCGGTGCTGGCGGCAAACGTTCGAGCAACGCCGCGACGGTCTGCCGGGCATCGCCCTGCAAGGCCACGGCACAGGGGTAGAAGTCGTTGAACTTGCGCGGATCGATATCCACCCGCAGCAACTCGCCATTGAGTTGCAACCGTTCACGCCAGAAGTCGGTGTCGGCCATTTCGGTGCCGACCGCAAGGATCACATCGGCCTCGGCGATCAGTTGCCAGCCTGGCTCCACGCACAACGCTGAGCCGGCATTGAGCGGCGCATCGGGTGGCAGCAGGCCTTTGCCGGCAACGCTGGTGAACAGCGGCGCGGCCAGGCGGGTGCTCAGTTGTTGCAGCTCCTGGGCCGCGGCCAGGGCACCGCCACCGGCGATGATCATCGGCCGTTTGGCGCCGGCCAATTTGCCTGCGGCCTGATCCAGCGCGCTGCTGGCCGGCACGCCCCGGCCCGGGCGGCGCACCACTTCATTGCTCCAGTCGCGGGCGACCGGTGCGGCCAGCACATCCAGCGGCACCGAAATATGCACCGGGCGCGGGCGTTCGCTGTCGAACACTGCGTAAGCCCGGGCGATCAGCTCGGGCAGGTCCTCGGCGCTCAGGGCCACCGCAGAAAACGCTGTGATCGGCGCGGTCATGGCGCGCTGGTCCTGGGTTTCGTGCAGGCAACCCCAGCCTTTGCCGAGGCTCGCGGTATGGTTGACGCTGGAAATCACCAGCATCGGAATCGAATCGGCGTACGCCTGGCCGATGGCGGTGGCGGCGTTGGTAACCCCGGGGCCGGTGATGACGAAACACACCCCCGGCTTGCCGCTGACCCGCGCATAACCGTCGGCCATGAAGCCTGCGCCCTGCTCGTGGCGGGTCAGCACGTGGCGGATGCCGCTGCCGGGCAGGCCGCGGTAGAGCTCCAGGGTGTGTACCCCGGGAATGCCGAACACGGTATCGACGCCGTAGTTGGCCAACAGGCGCACCAGGGCCTGGCCACCGGTCAATGGGCTGTTGTGCATGTTCATCTCCTTACACCTGGCCGAGGCGAATCAACGCATCGACCGCGGTGGTGCCCTGGGCACCGACCATTAATGGGTTGACATCCAGTTCGAGCAATTGCGCGGCGTTCTCACAGGCGTAGTCGGCCACCGCACGAATCGCCGCCACCAGCGCCTCGAGGTCGGCCGCTTCACGGCCGCGAAAGCCCTGGAGCAAGGCGGCGCTGCGCAGGCCGAGCACGGCCTTGCGGATGGCGCCGTCGGTGGTCGGCAGCAGCAGGCTGGTGCTGTCCTTGAGCAACTCGACGAGGATGCCGCCCGCGCCGATCACCAGCGCCAGGCCGAAGTCGTTCTCGCGCTTGATGCCGACGATCAGCTCGGCCAGCGGCGCGCTGGCCATGGGTTCGAGCAGCACCTGGTCGAACACTACACCCGGCGCATAGGCCGCGATCCGCGTACGCATCTGTTCCAGGGCCGCGCCCAGGGCCTGCGGGTCACGCAGGTTGAGAGCAACGGCACCGGCTTCGGTCTTGTGCGGCAGTTGCGCACTGACCGCTTTGAGCACCAAGGGATAGCCGACCGTTTCAGCATCCTTGAGGGCTTGCTCAGGGCTGCTCAACACGCCCTTGGGCACCGCCAGGCCGAACGCCTGCAAGGCTTGCTTGGACTGCCACTCGGTGAGCAGCTCGCCCTCGCCATGCAGTGCCTGCGGGCACAACGGCGCCAATGCCGACTCGCCCAGATCAAGCAGCACCTGGCGCCTGGCCTGGTACGCGGCAATTCGCCCCCAGGCCGCCAGGCCATCCTCGACGCCCTGCAGCGCGGCAATGCCGTGGCCATGCAGGCGCTCGCGGGCAACGGCCGGCAGCAGCTCGGGCAAGGCCGAGGTGACAAAACCGCTCTTGCCGTGGCGTTTGAGCGCCGCGCAGTACAGCTCCAGCAGCAGGTCGCACTCCTTGCGCTCGCCGGTGAACTCGGCCGGGTAGTCGAGCACCAGCATGGCCGCATCGGCCTCGGTGCGCAGGGCACTGTCGAGCATGCGCTCAAGCGCGCAGGCGTCGCCCCAAATCGCCGTGGTGAAGTCCAGCGGGTTGACCAGGTTGGCATAGCTTGGCAACACCTGGGCCAGCTCGCCGACCTGGCCGTCATCCAGCTTCGGCAGGCTCAGCGCGTTGCGTTCGGCATAGTCGGCAATCAGCCCGGCGTCACCACCGGAGCAGGCCAGGGCAATCAGCCTGCCGCCCTTGGGCAGCTGGCCGCAGGCGGCGGCCTTGAGGGTTTCGACAAAGCTCACCGGGCCGCTGACGCGGATCACCCCGAGGCGCTCGAACAGGCTGTCGTACAAGGCATCGGAGCCGGACAGCGAGCTGGTGTGGCTCAGCGCCAGTTGCGCGCCGATCTGCGACACCCCGGTTTTCAGGGCGATGATCGGGATGCCCTTTTCCAGTGCCTTGTGCGCGGCGCGGGCAAAGCCCGGCACGTTCTTCAGGCCTTCCAGGTGCAGGCCGATGGCGGTCACCCGCGGCTCATCGAGCAGCGCGTCCATCAGTTCGGCGATACCGATCTGCGCCTGGTTGCCCACCGAGGCCATGTAGGCCACCGGCAGCGAGCGGTCGCTCATCGACAGGTTGTAGGCAAAGTTGCCGCTCTGGGTCAGCACCGCCACGCCCTTCTCCACCGCCTTGCCGCCATGGGCCACCGGCCACAGCGCCGAGCTGTGCAGGTAGTCGAGCAAGCCATAGCAGTTGGGGCCCAGCAGCGCCATGTCGCCGGCGGCCTTGAGCAGTTGCTGTTGCAGGGCCAGGCCTTCGGCGCCGGTTTCGGCAAAGCCCGAGGCGTAGCAAATGGCCCCGCCGGCGCCCTTGGCGGCCAGCTCGGCCACGCAGGTCAGGGTCAGTTCGCGGTTGGTGGCGATGAACACCGCATCCGGCGCACAGGGCAGTTCGGCGACGCTGCGCACACACGGCACGCCATCGAGGCTGTCGTGCTGCGGGTTGACCAGCCACATCTGCCCTGGGTAGCCGCCTTCGGCGCAGCGCTTGAAGGCCCGGGCCATGCTGCGCCCGCCGACGAAGGCCAGGTGGCGCGGGGCGAGCAGGCGTTTGAGGTTGTCTCGTAACATGAGCAGGCTCCTGGTCAGCGCAGCAGCGGGCGCAGCAGTTCACGGGAAATGATGTGCCGCTGGATCTCCGAGGTGCCCTCCCAGACCCGCTCGATGCGCGCATTGCGCCAGATCCGCTCGACCGGCCCTTCGTCCATCAGGCCCATGCCGCCATAGATCTGCACCGCCTCATCGGCGACCTTGCCGAGCACTTCACTGGCAAACAGCTTGGCCATGCCCGCCTCGCCGTCGGTCATCGTGCCCTGGTCCATTTTCCAGGCAGTGTGCAGGGTCAATAGCTCAGCGGCGCGGATTTGCGTGGCCATGTCGGCGAGCTTGAACGAAATGCCCTGGTAGGTGCCGATCGGCTGGCCGAACTGCTTGCGGTCGGCCGCCCATTGCAGCGACACATCCAGGGCGCGCTGGGCCTGGCCAACACAGTTGGCGGCAACCATCACCCGCCCGGCGGTCAGCCAGGCGTTGGCCACTTCCCAGCCCTTGCCGACCTCACCGAGCACCTTGCTGGCCGGCACCTTGCAGTCATCGAAGAACAGCTCGAAGGTGTGATAGCCGCGATTGCTCACGCATTTAGGCCCGCGGCGGATGGTCATGCCCGGGGTGCCGCGGTCGACCAGGAAGGCGGTCACCGCATTGCGCGTCTTGCCGTTGTGCTGGTAGGTGTCGGTGACGGCAAAGACAATGGCGAAATCGGCATGCCCGGCATGACTGATAAAGTGCTTGCTGCCGTTGAGCACAAAGTTGTCGCCCTCGCGCACGGCGCGGGTCTTGATCGCATTGGCATCGGAGCCGGCGCCAGGCTCGGTGAGGGCAAAGCAGTCGGTCTTCTCGCCCTGGATGCACGGCAGCAGGTAATCGTTGATCTGTTCGTCCTTGCAAGCCATGAGGATCTTCGACGGCCGCGCGACAAACACGTGCAGGGCCCACGACACCTTCGACAGCTCGCGTTCGATCAGCGCCTGGGACAGGTAGTCGAGGCCGCCACCGCCGACTTCCTCGGGCATGTTGAAGGCATAGAAGCCGGCGGCGATGGCCTTGCCGCGAATCTGCGCGGCAAGCTCTGGCGAGACCTCGTCGGCGCGGTCGACGGCCTCTTCATGGGGCAGTAACTCCTTGGCGACAAAACTGCGTACCGCTTCCACCAACATTTGTTGTTCTTGGGTCAGTTGGAAATTCATGAGTCGATCCTGAAGAAGTGCTTGTAAGTGTTTATTTACCAACGAAATTAGCAGTGCGCTTCTCGACGGCGGCGCGCAACGCTTCGGCGCCGTCTGCGCTGCGCCCGCACAGCAGCCCGGCGGCAAGCTCAGCCTGTAGCTGCTCGCCCAGGGTGCGCTGGGCGCCGTCGCGGATCAGCTGCTTGGTCTGGGCGAAGGCGAAGGTCGGGCCCTTGGCCAGGCGCCCGGCAAGGTCTGCGGTCACCGCCTGCAACTGCTCATCGGCGCACACCTCGCCGACCAGCCCGGCCGCCAGGGCCCGCTCGGCGCCCCACAGCTCATCGAGAAACAGCAGGCGCTTGGCCTGTTCGCTGCCGATCAGCCGTGGCAGGTGCCAGCTGGCGCCGGCATCCGGGCTGTAGGCCATGCTGGTGTAGCCAGCCTTGAACCGCGCCGAGGCCGCTGCAATACGCAGGTCGCAGCACAGGGTCAGGTCCATGCCGGCGCCGACGGCGGTGCCGTTGATGGCGGCGATGGTGGGCTTGTCGAGGCTGTGCAGGCGCTGCATCAGGGCATGGGCGGTTTCGGTCCAGCCGTAGCTTTCCAGCGCGCCGCGGGATTCGGCCTCGGCCCATTCGGCAAGGTCGGCGCCGGCGCAGAAGCTGCGACCCGTGCCGGTCAGCACCACCACACGCACGGCCGGGTCGGCGTTATGGGCGTCGAGCAAGGCATGCAGGTTTTTCAGGCTGGGGATGTCCAGCGCGTTGCGCTGGTCGGGGCGGTTGAGGGTGATCCAGGCAATGCCGGCTTCGACCTGGCTGAGCAGCGACGCAGGAGGGGTCATGGGTGGCCTCGAATTATTGTGGTTGCCGTGAGAGGTATGACGTGAGGCCATACTAAACGAGTGTTCAACAAGGAGACAATCGGCTGGATAACTTGCTGTAACAGATGAAGTTACAGAGCTAATTGCTTGTTTTTATGAGATTTAAATACTTACACTGAGAAGTAATGGCCGCGCCTGTTACAACTTTGTACAACCTATCGCGGGGCAAGCCGCTCCTACATTTACAGGTAGGAGCGGCTTGCCCCGCGATGGGTTTACACCGACGGCGCCAACACCGCCTGGCGCTTGCGGTGGATGATGAAGTACGCCGCGTAACACACGGCGATGAAACCAAAACCCCAGTACAGCGACGGCCGCTGGGTTTCGTCCAGGGCCAGGAACACGAACAGCGAACTGCACAGGGTGATGCACAGCAGCGGCACCAGCGGGAACAGCGGCGCGCGGTACTTAAGGTCGGCCAGCTTGCCGCCATCGCGCAGGTACGCACGGCGGAACTTGTACTGGGCCAGGGCAATGACGATCCAGGTCACGGTGCCGGACATGCCGCTCACCGCCATCAGCACCATGAACAAGGTGTCGGCGGCAACGAAGCTGGTCATCAGCGACACCAGGGCAAAGCACAGGGTGATGCTCAGGGCCCGCAGCGGCACGCCGCGCTTGCTCAAGGGCGACAGGCTCTTGGGCGCCATGCCGGTCTTGGACATGGCCCAGAGGATGCGCGTCGAGGCATACAGGCCGGAGTTGCCCACCGACAGGATCGCGGTAAGGATGACGAAGTTCATCAGGTCGGCGGCGTAGGGAATGCCGACCATGTCGAACACCTGCACGAACGGGCTCTCCATCAGCCCGGCCTGCTGCCACGGCACGATGGCCGAAAGCACGACGATGGCCAGCACGTAGAAGATCAGTACGCGGAACACCACGTTGCGCACCGCCCGCGGGATGCTCTTTTCTGGCTGGTCGGTTTCACCGGCGGCCACGCCCATGATCTCGCACCCCTGGAAGGCATAGACCACGGTCATCATCACTGCGAACACCGCCGACAGGCCGTTGGGGAACATCGAGTCGCCAATCAGGTTGTTCATCATCGGCGCCGGCTCGCCGCTGGTCAGCGGGATCGCGCCGAAGATCACCAGCACGCCGACGATGATAAACCCGAGGATCGCCGCCACCTTGATCCCCGAGAACCAGTACTCGGCTTCGCCAAAAGCGCGGGTGGCCAGGGCATTGAGGCCGAACAGCACCACCACGAACAGCGCCGACCAGTACCAGATCGGCACCTCGGGGAACCAGCGCACCATCAGCATGCCGGCCGCGGTGAACTCAAGGCCGACGGTGGTGGCCCAGCTCATCCAGTACACCCAGCCGATCATGAAGCCGGTGGCCGGGCCGATGAATTTGGTCGCGTGGGTCTGGAACGAGCCGGACACCGGCATCTGCACCGACAGCTCGCCCAGGCAGACCATCACCAGGTACATCAGAAAACCGGCCACCAGGTAGGCGAGGATCGCGCCCATGGGCCCGCCCTGGTTGATGGTCACCCCCGAGCCCATGAACAGCCCGGTACCGATCACCCCGCCCAGCGACAGCATGAAGATGTGCCGGCTTTTCAGCGCACGGGTCAGGTGGATGCCTTTACGGTCAGTAGAGTCAGTCATGTCGGCACCTCAACAGTGGTTGAAGCGCGGGAGGGACAGGCGATGGTGCGGGGACGGCTGAGCTTTACGGCAGTTCATTATTATTATCTCCAATAAGCTTCGAAGACCGCGTGCAGCGGTTGCCGTCGATTATTGGAAAGCGATGTAAGCTGGCGTTGTACCTGAAGATCGAAGATGTAAAAAGTCGTAAGGTTTTTGTACGTCAGCTCTGGATCAACTGTTTGAGGGTCTGTGCGGCCAGGCGCAACTGCTCGGTCAAGGGTACTTGCAGTGCATTCAAGGCCGCCTGGTGCTTACCCAGCGCTGCTGCCTCGAGCCCGCGCAGTACCGTCGCCAGGCCGCTAAAACCCAGGGAGTCGCTGCTGCCGGCGAGGCGATGGGCCAGGTGTGCGACCTCGGTGCAGTCACCGGCCTTGAGCGCCTCGGCCAGCGCGCCTTGGTGCTGTTCGAGGGCATCGCGCAGCACCGTCAGCAAACCCTGGACTTTCTGTTCGCCGAGCAGGCTGCGATGGGTGTCGAGCAGCGCCCAGTCCATGCCCTGCCCGGCCGTCGCCGCCTCGACCACCACCCCCTGTTGCGCCAGCGCCTGGCGCAGGCTGTCGAGCTTCAGCGGCTTGGCGAGGATGCCCTGCATGCCCGCCGCAAGAAATCCGCGCACCAGCGCCGGTTGCACGCTGGCGGTCAGCGCCAGTATCCGGCAAGCGCGGTTCGGCCCGGGAATGCGGCGGATCTGCCGGCACAGCTCGACGCCACTGATACCCGGCAGGTGCACGTCGAGCAGGATCAGCTCGAAGCGCCGCTGGGCGCAGAGCTCCAGCGCCTGTTCACCGTCTTCGGCCATCCACAAGCGGTGGCCGTCACGCTGCAGCAGGCCGCGCACCACCTCGCGGTTGAGCTCGACGTCTTCGACCACAAGAATATCCAGGGCCTGCACCGCTGCCGCCGGCAGCAGCGCCGGGGCCTCGGCGGCCGCCGCTTGCAGCTGCAGTTCGAACCAGAAACAACTGCCCTGGCCCTCAACGCTTTCAAGACCGATGCGCCCACCGAGCAGCTCGACCAGGTGCTTGCAGATCGCCAGGCCCAGGCCGGTGCCGCCGTAACGCCGGGCCACGGCGTCGCTGGCCTGGACGAAGCGATCGAAAATCCGCCCCTGCACCGGCGCAGCGATGCCGATGCCGTTGTCGCGCACGCTGACCCGCAACTGTTGGCGGCCTTGCGCCTGGTCCAGCACCTGGACATCGACACTCACCTCGCCGGCCTCGGTGAACTTGATGGCGTTGGCCAGCAAGTTGCTAAGCACCTGACGCAAAAACTGCTCGGCGCCGTGCTGGCGAGGCGCCAACTGGCTATCGATGCGACAGCGCAGCACCGTATCGTTGTTCAGCGCTCGCGGCTCGAGCAGGGTCATGACCTCATCGCATAATTGGCGCAGGGAGAAGTCCACCGGCTCCGGGTGGCTTTCGCCCTCTTCCAGGCGGGCGAAATACAGCACTTCGTTAAGGATGGTCAGCAAACCTTCGCCGGCTTTGTACAGGGCATCCAGGCGCTTGCGGTCACGGGCGTCGAGGTGCGCTTCGCGCAGCAGTTCGGCCATGCCGAGGATGCCGTTGAGCGGGGTGCGCAGTTCATGGCTCATGGTTGCCAGGAAGCGCGACTTGGCCAGGTTCGCCGCCTCGGCCTCCTCCTTGGCATGCATCAGGCTGGCGGTGCGGCGCTCGACCATCTTCTGCAGTTCGTCGCGTTTGTCCTGCAGGGCCAGGCGGTCGATTTCACGGCGATCGATATCGCTGAGAATATTGCGCCGCATGTCGTCCAGGGCGTGGGCCACGGTATCGATTTCGTCTTCGCGGCTGGAGCGCCGCTTGTCCAGGCGCAGCGGCTCCTGCAAATCGCCGGCGCCTATACGGCGGGCAAACTCGGCCATCACCTGCAGGTGGCGGGTGACCAGGCGGTAGAACAACCCCGACAGGGCCACGGCCAGGCCGCAGAGGAACACGCTCATCCACAACAGGCTGGTCAGCCCGGTGGCGAACAGGCGCCGGTGCACCGCGCCCAGGTCGATGCTGACTTCCAGCTCGCCCAAATGGCGTGGCGGCCCTGACGGCGGCTGGTAGTCGAGGGCGAAACGCTCGATGCGCAGCGGCCCTTGCGGCGCGGCCTCGCCCTGCAGCAAGTCGAAATCAGCGCTGCTCAGGCGCACCCGCGCCACATCGGAAAAGTCCACCAGGCCGCGCAATTGCACGTTCAGTTGCTCCTGGTTGAGGTCCCAGAGGCTGCGCTCAAGGCTTGCCAGGTAGCCGGCGCGAATCAGCGCCATGCGCGAATCGATGTCGCGCATCTCGCGGCGGTACTCGAAATACAACTGCACGGTGCTGGCCAGCACGGTAAAGCACAGGCTGAACAACAGGATGAACAGCAGCAGGCGCCGCAGCAGGCCACCGGGTTGCAGGCGCATCAACGGGCGTCCGCCGGCAGGTTGACCATGTCGCGGTAGGTGACTTCGCTTTGTTCCAGCCAGCGCTGGATCTCACCGTTGTCGGTCATGCGCTGCAACTGCTCATCGATTTGCGCCATGTGCTGGCTCAAGGGTGAATGACGCGACACCGCCACCCGCAGGTAGTCGACGCTCAGCGCGGTGGGCAAGGCCTGGATGTCCTGGGCGCCAGGCAGGTGTTCGACGAACAACTGGCCGGTGCGCCGCTCCTGGATGACGAAATCGATGCGCCCGCGAATCAGCTTGCCGAAATTCTGCTGGCTGTCGGAGACCCACTCGATGTTCTGGTGGCGGGCGACGAAGCGGTCGAAGTCAGGGCCGTAGCTTTCGCCGAACAACAGCCCGCCGCGGTAGCTGGCAAGGTCCTCAAGGCGCTCGAATTTCACCGGCCGCTGGCGGTTGAAAAACACCGCCACCTCTTCGCGCAGCACTGGCACCGTGGAAAAACGCATGCCCTGGTCGCGCTGGTCGCTGTTGTAGGCCAACACCACGTCGACCCGGCCTTCGGCGGCATCGAGCAGGCAGCGCTTCCAGTTGCCGAGCACGACGATCTCCACCTCATAGCCCAGGCGCGCGAACAACTGGCGTACCACGGTCGGCGCCAGGCCGCGCACCTGCTTGCCGTCACTCCAGGAGACCGGCGGGTACACCGGGTAGTCGCAATAGCGGATGCGCTCGGCGCCCTGGGCCTGGGCGCCGAGCACCAGCAGGGCGAGCCAGAACAGCCGCCACATGCGCTCAGGCCGCCACGCTGGCGGTAAACAGGTAACCGGCGCCGTGAATGGTGATGATCAGCTGCGGTTCGGCCGGGTCATCGTGCAGCTTGCGCCGCAAGCGGCCGACCAGCACATCGATGGAACGGTCGTTGGGCACCCATTCGCGGTTGCGGATCTGGTCCATCAACTGGTCGCGGCTGAGGGTATGGCCGCTGTTGCGCAGGAACACGCTGAGCAGCTGGAACTCGCCATGGGTCAGCAGGGTTTCGCCGCCCTGGGGGTCGATCAGGCGCCGGCGGTCGGTGTCCAGGGCCCAGTCGGCAAACTGCTTGAGCGGATGATTGGCGCCACTGGGCGGCTTGCCGGCCTGGGCATGGCGCACCCGGCGCACCAGGTTCTTGGCCCGCGACACCAGCTCGCGCGGGTTCAGCGGTTTGATCACGTAGTCGTCGGCGCCGCATTCCAGGCCAACGATGCGGTCGATGTCGTCGTTGCGGCCAGTGATGAGGATGATGCCGACTTCCGAGCGCACCCGCAGTTCGCGGGTCAGGGTCAGGCCATCCTTGCCCGGCAGACGGATGTCGAGCATGACCAGGTCGACGGCCTGCTCGCCAAGAAAATGCTCGGCCTGCTCCGCCGTGGCGGCGCAGTGCACGTCGTAGCCTTCCTGGGACAGGTAGGCGTGCAGCAAGTCGCGAATCAGCGGATCGTCATCGACGACCAGTACCCGAGGCGTCATTGCGTGTTGTCTCTTATAGGAATTGTTGTATGACTCACGACAGCAGCGTACCCATTACTGAACGACCGATCAACAGCCCTCGATCAGGGTGAAGCGCCGGCGCCCACCGGCTTGCAAACCATCGACCCAGGCCTCGCAGATCTGCACGCCCTGCTCCGGGGTGAAGGTCCCGGGGTTGAGCCCCGATTCCAGCCACAGGCCGTCGAGCAAGGCGCTCAGGCTGATGGCCGCGAGGTCGGCGTTGAACGCCTGCCAGCCCTCCTCTGTGGCCAGGTCCGCCAGCAGCCGGCCCAGTTCGTTGCGGTACTCGCCGTAGGAATGATCGTGCACCTGGTTGATCGCCTCGGCGGTTTTCACCGCGCCCCAGAACGCCAGCCAGGCATCGAGCAGTTGCGGGTCGAGCAATTCGGCGCAGAACGAGGCGCGAAAGAACGCCGACAGCCGTTCGCGGGCATTGGGCGCGGCCTGGGCCATGGCTTCGCGGATCAGCCCCATGACCCGGCCGGTGACCGCCATGTAGGCCTCGGCGACCAGTTCGTCCTTGCCCGAATAGTGATGGCTGATCAACCCCACCGAGACGCCGGCCTCGGCGGAGATCTTGCGGATCGAGGCGCCCTGGAAGCCGTGGCGTTTCAGGCACACCAGGGTCGCTTCGACCAGGTTGGCCTTGCGCAACTCCGGGACCATACGGCTGTAACGGGCTTCCTGAGACATAGGGTTTCTCGAACAGAGTGAGTTGCAGGAACCCGGTGGGAGCGGGCCTTGCCCCGCGATCGAGCGCGAAGCGGTCGTAAAAGCGGCCAATGCGGTGTGTCTGTTTGCACCGTGTCGACAGGTTTTACTGCTGCTTCGCAGCAGATCGCGGGGCAAGGCCCGCTCCCACAGGATTGCGTATTGAACGACTGTACAACAACTGCTGATCAGTCGCGATAGCCCGGCGCCACCCGATCGAGCAGACGCAGCAATGCCGACCAGGCCAGTTGCATGCCGTCCGGATCGCTTAGCTCACCTTCCTTCAGCGGCCGCGCCGGTTCGTTGAACTGGCGTTCGGTGTGGGCACAGACTTCTTCCGACGGCAGCACCAGCTCGCCGGCCGCCATCGCCGTGAGCTGGATCTCGCAGGCTTTTTCCAGGTAGTACATGCGCAGGAACGCCTCGCTGACACTGCGCCCGACACTGAGCAAGCCATGGTTGCGCAAAATCAGCACCGCCTTGTCACCCAGGTCATCGACCAGGCGCGCTTGTTCGGCCATGTCCAGGGCGATGCCTTCGTAGTCGTGGTAGGCAACCTTGCCGTGGAATTCCATGGAAATCTGGTTGACCGCCAGCAACCCGCACTTGAGCGCCGCCAGCGCGCAGCCAGCCTTGGTGTGAGTGTGCAGCACGCACTGGGCGTCTTCGCGGGCACCGTGGATGGCACTGTGAATGACAAAACCGGCCGGGTTCACCGGGTACGGCGAAGCCTCCACCGCCCTGCCCGCCAGGTCGATCTTGACCAGGTTAGAGGCGCTGATTTCATCGAACATCAAACCATAGGGGTTGATCAGAAAATGATGCTCGGGGCCGGGAATGCGCACCGAGATATGGGTGAAGATCAGATCGGTCATGCGAAAGTGCGCGATCAATCGATAGCAGGCGGCCAGTTCCTGGCGCAGGCGGATTTCGGTCTCGGTCATTATTGTTGTCCTCAGGCGAAAAACTGGCCAGACAATAGGGCTGGACACCGTACGATGTCCAGCCACAGGGGTTAGCGACTGGCCCAAGCGTTGAAGCGCTCTTCCAGCTCATCGCCGTGATCGACCCAGAACTCGACGTTCATCGACAGTGCGCCCTCAAGGTTCTGCCTGGACGTCGGCACCCAGCTCGCCAGCTTCGGATCAAGCTCGGCGGCAGCCTGGGTGTTGGTCGGCCCGTAGGGGATTTGCTTGACGTAGCGCACCTGGGTGTCGGGCTGGTTGGCGAAGGCGATCAGGCGCTTGGCCTGGTCGACATGCCTGGAGCCCTTGATGATCGCCCAGTAGTCCATGCCGTACAGGCTGCCCGGCCACACCAGGGCCAGCGGGCTGCCCTCCTGGGCGGCGACGGCGACCCGACCGCTGTAGGTCGAGGTCATGACCACGTCGCCGGCGCTCAGCCACTGCGCCGGTTGCGCGCCGGCTTCCCACCACTGGATATAGGGCTTGAGCTCGCTGAGCTTGTTGAAGGCGCGGTCGACACCCTCGGGGGTGGCCAGGACCTTGTAGACGTCCTCGACCTTGACCCCGTCGGCCATCAGCGCGAACTCCAGGTTGTACACCGCACGCTTGCGCAGGCCGCGCTTGCCGGGGATTTTCTTGACGTCCCAGAAATCCGCCCACGAGGCCGGCGCCTGGGCCAGCTTGTTGCGGTCGTAGGCAATCGCCACGCTCCACACCAGCACCGCCGAGCCGCACTCCTGGGCGGCGTCGGGTATCAGTTGCTCGGCACGCCCGAGCTGGGTCCAGTCGAGGCGCTCGTACATGCCCTCGTCGCAGCCGCGCATCAGGTCCGGGCCTTCGATCTGCACCAGGTCCCAGTCGACGTTGCCGGTATCGACCATGACCTTGATCCGGGCCATTTCGCCGTTGTATTCACTCTGGATCAACGTGCTGCCGTCCTGGGCACTGAAAGGCTTGAAGATCGCCGCATCCTGGGCTTTCTGGCCGGCGCCGCCATAGGCGACCACGACCATGTCCGGTGCTGCCTGGGCGCCGCCGACTGCAAGGGCAAGCAACCAGGGAGAGAGCTTGAGCAGGTTCGATTTCATCAATGCTTCCTCTTGCCGGTACCACGTGATGCGTGGCCCGTTTTCTTGTTGTTGTGAGGTGTGCCCCAGGACCCGGGGTGATGTGCAAACTAGTCAAAGGCCAGTAAAAAAACAAGTTGATTTTTTACTGGCGGTACACTTCTATAGAAAAATAATAACAACACCCCGCTGGAGCCTGACCCGCATGTCGACCTTCGCGCACCTGTTCGAACCGCTGCACATCCGTGGCAAACGCCTGAAGAACCGCATCATGTCCAGCGGCCACGACACCTCGATGCCCACCGACAACCTGGTCAACGAGCGCCTGATTGCCTACCACCAGGCCCGTGCCGCCGGCGGCGTCGGCCTGATCGTACTGCAGGTGGCCGGGGTGCACGACAGTGCGCGCTACACCTCGCACGTGCTGATGGCCACCGACGATGCCTGCATCGACGGCTACCGCCAACTGGCCGAGACCTGCCATGCCCACGGCACCGTGGTGCTGTCGCAGATCTTCCACCCCGGGCGGGAAATCATGGAGTCCAGCGACGGCTTGCTGGCCGTGGCCTACTCGGCCTCGGCGGTGCCCAACGAGCGTTTTCGGGTGATGCCACGGGCGCTGGACCAGGCCATGATCGACGAGATCATTGCTGGCTATGCCGCTGCTGCCCGGCGCCTGCACCAGGCCGGCATCGATGGCGTCGAGGTGGTGGCCAGCCACGGCTACCTGCCGGCGCAGTTCATCAACCCACGGGTCAACCGCCGCAGCGATGGCTACAACGGTGAGCTGCAGCAACGCCTGCGCTTTGTCCGTGAAGTAATCGCCGCAGTGCGGGCGGCGACGGCAGACGACTTCATCATCGGCCTGCGCATCAGCGCCGATGAGCGCGACGCCGAGGGCCTGACCGAGGATGAATCGCTGGCGGCGGTGAAGCTGCTTCAAGCAGAACTGGACTACGTGCATATCGTCGCCGGCACCTCGGCCTCGCTCGGCGGCGCCGTGCACATCGTCCCGCCCATGGCTATCGAGGCGGCGTACCTGGCGCGCGAGGCCGGGACCTTCAAGGCGCAACTGAGCATTCCGCTGTTCGTTACCGGGCGCATCAACCAGCCCCAGGAAGCCGAACTGATCCTCGCCCGTGGCCAGGCCGATGTCTGCGGCATGACCCGCGCGCTGATCTGCGACCCGCAAATGCCCAACAAGACCCGCACTGAGCGCGTCGAAGATGTACGCGCCTGCATCGCCTGCAACCAGGCCTGCATCGGCCACTTTCACAAGGGCCTGCCGATCTCGTGCATCCAGCATCCGGAAACCGGGCGTGAGCAGCAGTTCGGCAGCTTGCAGCCGGCAGTTGTGCGCAAGCGCATCATGATCGCCGGTGGCGGCCCGGCCGGCATGAAGGCGGCGGCAGTGGCGGCAGCGCGCGGCCACGACGTGACTTTGTACGAAGCCAGCACACAGCTGGGCGGCCAGGTGCTGCTCGCGCAATTGCTGCCGCGCCGGGCCGAATTCGGCGGCGCCAGCACCAACCTGCAACGGGAGATGCAGCTGGCCGGGGTCAAGGTGGTGCGCAACACGCGCGTGGATCGCGCCCTGGTCGAACGCGAACAGCCCGACCTGGTGATCGTCGCCACCGGCGCCGAACCCTACTGGCCGGCCTTCGAGCGCGGTGGCGAACTGCAGGTGCTCGATGCCTGGCAGATCCTGCGTGGCGAGGCCCGGCCCGGGCGCTCGGTGCTGGTGGTCGACTGGCGCTGCGACTGGATCGGCCCGGGCATCGCCGAGCGCCTGGTGCGTGAAGGCCACCAGGTGCAACTGGCGGTCAATGGCACCCACTGCGGCGAAAGCCTGCCGCTGTACGTGCGCGACCAGATGGCCGGCGAACTGCACAAGCTGGGTATCCCGATCACCCCCTATGCGCGCCTGTACGGCTGCGACGACACCACCGTGTACCTGCAACACACCGCCAGCGGCGAGCCGATGATCTTCGAAGACATCGACACCCTGGTGCTGTGCCAGGGCCATCAGCCGGTCGATAGCCTGGCCGCCGAGCTGCACGGCCTGGTCGAGGTAAAACGCATCGGCGACTGCCTGGCCCCGCGCACGGTGGAAGAAGCCGTCTACGACGGTTTGAAGGTCGCCTGGAGCCTGTAAGCCTGTTTATACTCCGGGGCTTTGACAGTGCGGTTCGGAGCACGCCATGAGCAACAGCAGCAAGACGCCGCCCGCCGCCAGCCAGGAAGGCACCAGCACCGCGCATTTTCTCGGCACCCGTATCCGCGGCCTGCGCAAGCGCCGCGGCATGACCCTGGCCGAGCTTGCCGAGCAGAGCGAGCTGACCGCCGGCTACATCAGCCAGCTGGAGCGCAACCTCTCCTACCCGTCGATCCCGGCGCTGTTCAACATCGCCCGCAGCCTGGGCGTGACCATCCAGTGGTTTTTCGCCAGCGAGGCCAGCACCGCTCCGGAGGACAACGGCTACGTGGTGCGCAAGCACAGCCGCCTGAGCGTGCACTACGAAGACGGCATCGTCGACCAGTTACTGACCCCGCAACCCAACCGCCAGCTGGAAATCCTCCACTCGCGCTTCCCGCCGGGCACCTACAGCCAGCAAAGCTACAGCCATGACGGCGAAGAAGCCGGCTACCTGCTGTCCGGCAGTTTCGAGCTGTGGGTTGGCGAGCGCTATTTTCAGCTCGGCGAAGGCGACAGCTTCAGTTTTTCCAGCCAGGAGCCGCACCGTTACGGCAACCCCGGCGAAGTGGATGCGGTGGTGATCTGGGTGATCACCCCGCCGACGTTCTGATACCTACAACAACACAGGCACGCCATGAACGAACTGATCACCCGCGAACTGCACCAGGGCCTGCTGACCCTGACCTTCAACCGCCCGGACAAGCTCAATGCGTTGAGCAACGCCATGTACAGCCAGCTGGGCGAGCTATTGCTGGCGGCCCAGGAGGATGCTCAGGTCGAGGTCATCCTCCTGACCGGCGGCGTGCAATGCTTCAGCGCCGGCAACGACCTCAAGGACTTCCTCGACAACCCACCCAGCGACATGGACAGCCCGGTGTTTCGCCTGATGCGCGTGGTGCTGGCACTGGACAAGCCGCTGATCGCAGCGGTTGCCGGCGCCGCCATCGGCATCGGCGCCACCTTGCTGCTGCACTGCGACCAGGTACTGGTCAGCCGTTGCACTAAACTGCGCATGCCGTTCGTGCCGCTGGGGGTGTGCCCGGAGTTTGGCTCCAGCCTGCTATTGCCACGCCTGCTCGGTCATGCCCGGGCCGCGCGCTTGTTGCTGTGCAATGAACTGCTCACAGGCGAACAGGCCGTTGAATGGGGCCTGGCCAATGAGCTGCATGAAGATGGCGAACAGTGCCTGGCGGCGGCGCGCAAGCTGGCGGCACGGCTACAGGCCCTGCCCCAGGATGCACTGCGCATCAGCAAGCGCCTGCTCAAGGATGCCCACCGCCAGGAACTGGCCGACACTGTTCAGCGTGAAGGCCTGCTGTTTATCGAACGGCTGCAAACACCACAGGCGAAGGCGGCGTTGCGGGCGTTGGTCAAGGATTGACGCTGGCGGCCTCATCGCGGGTCAAGCCCGCTCCCACAGGTTCAACGCCACCGGGTGGGAGCGGGCTTGCCCCGCGATCCAGGCAACGCCGAATCAGTCTTTGACCACCCTCAACTCAATCCCATCCAACAACGCATCCACCAGCGCCCTGGCCAGCTCTACCGACTGCTGGGCCGACCAGACAAACTCTCGTCCTTCCTCACTGCAGTGCTGCACCGCCTGGCCAATAGTGGCGCTGGCACATTTGAGGTACAGCAAGGCATGCACCAGCGCGTCTTCGGCGCTGACACCTGCACACACGCTGAATAGCGGCGGATGCTCCGGGCAACTTCTGACAGGGGTTTCAACGGTTTCAGCGAGGTGCAGGCTTGGGGGATCGGGGACGAGCTTTTTCATGGTCAACTCCTAACTTGTGGAGCCGCCACGCTTTCGTCGCCAAACAAAATGGGTGGCAGCTGTACGCGGGTTGGCGAACCGGTAAGTTAGGAACCCGGCAGGGCCGAAGCCCTCCCGCGCACAGCCACCATAGAGAGTCATGGTGATGTCTTAACTTGTCCGGGTCGCCAAACCCGGTCACCGAACATTCAGTGACCGAGCGAGCCTAGTGTGCAGACCTTCCCCGGGCAAGCTTGTGAGATCGACAGATCTGCGTAGGATAGGTCCTAGGACCTGAAATTGGCTAGCGCTTTGCCGGCCTCATCGCTGGCAAGCCAGCTCCCACAGTGGCCGGCGTGACGCTGAACTTGTGGGAGCTGGCCTTGCCAGCGATCGAGTGCGAAGCGCTCGTAAACCCAGGCAACGCCGACTTTAAATCAACACCTCAACTCATACCGCAACCGCGCATTCGCCCCAGCCGCCGACGCCACCCGCCTGAACCCCAGCCCCTCCACCAGGCGCTGGCACGCAACATTGGCCGGCGACGTGGTCAGCCACAACAGCGAACCTTCGAGCATTGGCAACAGCGTTTCCAGCGCCTCGGTCATCAAGCCCTGCCGGGCATGGGCCTCGGCGATCCAGTAACCCAGGCCGACCTTGCCCTGGGCATCCGGGCGCACACCGAGGCAACCGATCAGCTCACCACTGGCGAGGAACAGGTAGTAGCGTTTTTCACCCTGGGGCGCTGCCCAGTTCTGCCGGGCCTGGAGCAGGCTTTGGCGCGCCTGCTCCAGGGTCCAGTCGTCACGGGCCCAGGGCAGAAACTCACGGTGAAAATCGAAGTTGGCGTTGAGCACCGCCTGCAGTTGCGCAGCGAAGGTCAGTTCCGGGGCGTGGAGTTTCAGCTGTTTGCTGCGCAAGCGGCGGGGCAGGTCCATTGCGGGGTCCAGGGGTGGTAAGGATTGACCAGTATTGCATAGTCAAAATCATTGCGAGCGCTTTGCGCTCGACACACTCAAGGGGTAATCGCCACCTTCATCACCCCATCCCGCTGATGGGCAAACAACTCATACGCCGCCTCAATGTCATCGAGCTTGAAGTGATGGGTCACCAGCGGCTTGAGGTCCACCTGGCCGCTGCCTACCACTTCCATCAGCCGGCGCATGCGCTCCTTGCCGCCGGGGCACAGGGTGCTGACGATGCGGTAGTCGCCAAGCCCTGCGGCAAAGGCGTCCAGCGGCAAGCGCAAGTCGCTTGAGTACACGCCCAGGCTCGACAAGGTGCCGCCGGGGCGCAGCACCCGCAACGCTGATTCGAAGGTCGATTGCGTGCCCAGCGCCTCGATGGCGACGTCAACCCCACGGCCATCGGTGAGCTGCATGATCTGCTGGACCACATCGCCCTGGTTGAAATCCACCACATGGGTTGCACCGAGCTTGTGCGCCACTTCAATCCGCGCCGCGACGGTATCGACGCCAATGATCGTGGTCGCGCCCTTGAGCCGCGCGCCGGCGACGGCACACAGGCCAATCGGGCCGAGGGCAAAGACCACGACCGTGTCGCCTATCTGCACCTCGCCACGCTCGGCGCCAGAAAACCCGGTAGACATGATGTCCGGGCACATCAGCACCTGCTCGTCGCTCAGGTGATCGGGAATGGCGCAGAGGTTGGCGGTGGCATCGGGCACCAGCAGGTACTCGGCCTGGCTGCCGTCGATGCTGTTGCCGAATTTCCAGCCGCCCGCCGCACGAAAGCCGTGGCGGGTATCCGGGCCGTCCTGGGCGCCGCAACCGCACAGGCAGGCAAAGCTGTGGCCGCTTGGGGTGATGGCGCCGGCGATCACCCGCTGGCCTTCGACAAAACCCTGTACCTGGGAGCCGAGCTTTTCGATCACCCCCACCGGCTCGTGGCCGATGGTCAAGCCCTTGGCCACCGGGTACTCACCGCGCAGAATGTGCACGTCGGTGCCGCACAAGGTTGTGGTGGTGATGCGGATCAGCGCATCCAGCGGGCCTACTTCGGGGATCGGCTTTTCGTCCAGCACGATGCGGTTCTTTTCAACGAAAATCGCAGCTTTCATCTTGGCCATGGCGGTGTCCTCGACGGGGCGGTAGTGATTGTCCACCCTGCGCCCGACAGGCCAGGGTGCGCTTGACCGGGGTCAATGAACTGGCGGCCAGGCCAAGAGCTGCTAGCGTTGTTCAGGCGATCAATTCCCCGTCCCGTGCGGTCATTGCCAAGGATACGAACGTCGATGAAACCCACCTTGCGCTCCACCCTGCTCTGCTCTGCCCTTATCGTCCTTGCCGGTTGCTCCAGCAGCCAGGTCGACCCCAGCCAGTACTCCGGGTTTCTCAAGGACTATAGCCGCCTCAAGCCCGCCGAAAGCAGCTCCGGCCAGCCGGTGATGCGCTGGATCGACCCACAAGTGAAGGCCGCGCGCTTTACCCAGGTGTTTATCGAGCCCAGCCAGTTCTACCCCAAGCCCCAGCCTACCGCGGCGATTTCGCCGCAAATCCTCAGCCAGATCACCCAGTACTACAACACCGCGCTCAAGCGTGAACTGGGCGCCGAATTGCCCTTGGCCCAGGGCCCGGGCCCCGGCGTGCTGGTGGTGCGCCCGGCGATCACCGCGGTATCGACCAAGACCGAAGGCCTGAAACCCTACGAAGTGATCCCCATCGCCCTGGTGGCCGCTGCGGTCAATACCGCCGCCGGCGGCCGCGACCAGGAAGTCGACATCGCCACCGAGGCGGCCTTCCTCGACGGCGGCAATAACAAGGTGATTGCCCAGGTGGTGCGCAAAGGCACCGGCGAGGCCCTGGAAAACGACACCTCAAAGCTGGCCCTGGAGAACGTCAAGCCGGTGCTGGACGGTTGGGCCAGTGACCTGCGCAAAAGCTTCGCCAAGCTCAAGAGCGAGTCGCGCTAGCCGCTGACCACGCGCCGAGATCACAGGCTGATCTCGGCGCGCGATCGCCTGGTTGAGAATTCACAACAGCGAGGGTTCCGGGAGCAGATTGCGCTTATGCAAAAAGCTGCAAAACTCCTCACTTTGCAGCTCATGCTGATACTGCTGTTCGATGTCCTGCAACAGCGCATTGGCCTGCTGCAGCAGCGCCGATGAGTCATGAAGGCGGTGCAGATGACGGCCCAGGCATTGCTCGATGGCGTCGAGGATGGGCCGAGGGTCGATACGCTCGAGCTTCTGATCCAGCGACATCAGCTCGCTGTTGCAGAGGTTGCGCTCGATGCGCTCGTGGTCGAGGTTGCCGTCCTCGTCCGTGGCCCCATACATATAGGAATGCTCGTACTCCGGGTTCGACATGATGGATTGGATAATCGCAAACTCCTGGTGCTCGACAAACTCCTGCAGATGAGTGAACAGGTGACGGGCGGTCAGTTGCTGAAGGTCTTGCCCGAATTCCTCGAGTGCTTGCGCATCGAACTTCAACGCCTCGAGGGCTTCGGCCTCCTCCAGCAACTCCAGCACCTTCGGCTTGTGCAAAGAAAGCTGGTCATTGAGCGAGTGGACCAGGCTCCAAAGCCTGAACAGCAGCGCTTCATCCTTCACATCGGCAAAGTCGTCGGTGCCATACAACTCATCGAACAGTTCCTCGACCAGGGTATGCGGCGCACTGGCCTGGCCTATTTTCGATAGCAGCCGGTACAGCGCAACGCGATCGCGGCATTCAGGCGCCAGGCAAATGTAGCCGCTCAGGCCTTTCAATGCCGCGCGCAGTTGCAGGGCCTGGGCGACATGGCTGGCGGCGGTGTCGATCTTCACCCCCTCGATCAGCGCATCGGCATAGGCCTGGGCAGCGCTGCGCCGATAGATGCGCTGACAGAGCATGCGATCATCCAGCACGCGGTCAAACAAGGCATTGGCGCAGGCATTGCCAGGATCTTCGATGCGCACCAGGGCTTCATGAAAGCGATTGAAGTAGAGCTTGTCTTCGATCCCGTTGAAGTAGGGTTCGGCAGCACCCGAAAGGTTCTGCGAACCAAGAAAGCTCACCCCGCGATAGCTGAGCAGCTTGATGTGGCAAGCGCCATGCACAAACAGCTCGATGCCCGATTGCGGATCGAAATGCCTGAACAGCTTGCGGATCTGGCCGGCAAGCGCCTCGGAACCGATACTGTCAATGTTCGACAGGCCGATCATCACCCGGCAGGAGCCTTTGGCGCGTCGCAGGAAGGTGTTGTGCAGGTACTTGACCATCGACGCCAGATTGCCTGCCACGCCGTAGGTGATGATCCGCAGATCGTGCAACTCTTTTTCGGCCAGCGCCTGGGCAAAGGCGTGTTCACCATAGTGACGGTGCAGCACCGTGGCGCTGAGCTTGGCGATGGTTTTCATGCAGGTCCCTTGCGACTGAATGCTGGCTATAGGCTATAGCCAGCATATCAGAGGGGAACGTCAGGCAAAAAACGAAAACAGAATCGCCGACAGGGTAATCAGGCCAATCAGCACCACAAACACGTTCGAGGCCTTGCCCGAGTATTTGCGCAGCGCCGGCACCTTGTGGATGGCGTACATCGGCATCAGGAACAGCAGGCAGGCGATGATCGGCCCGCCGAGGTTCTCGATCATGCCGAGGATGCTCGGGTTGAGGGTCGCCACGGCCCAGCAGGTGATGACTATGAACAACGCGGTCATCTGTTCCAGGCGCTTGCTTGAGACCTGTTTGCCACGGCTGCGCAGGCTTTTCACGATCATGCCCTGGAAGCCTTCGCTGGCACCGATGTAGTGGCCGAGGAACGACTTGGTGATTGCCACCAGGGCGATCAGCGGCGCGACAAAGGCGATCACCGGGGTCTGGAAGTGGTTGGCCAGGTACGACAGGATCGAGATGTTTTGCTGTTTGGCAGCGGCCAGGTCCGCCGGGCTCAGGGCCAGCACGCAACTGAAGCAGAAGAACATCACCGTCAGCACCATCATCACATGGGCGCTGGCGAGGATCTTGCCGCTCCTGGCGTCGGCCTGCTCGCCGTAGCGGTGCTTCTGGTCAACGGCAAAGGCGGAGATGATCGGCGAGTGGTTGAACGAGAACACCATCACCGGGATGGCCAGCCACAGGGTCTTGAAGAACAGCTCCAGGGGCATGCCCTCGCTGGCCTGGGCGAAGAAGGCGCCGTTCCAGTTGGGGATCAGGCTCACCGCCAGCAGCAACAGCGCGGCCACGAACGGGTAGACCAGCAGGCTCATGACCTTGACGATAATGCCCTGGCCGCTGCGCACCACGATCATCAGCCCGCAAATCAGCAGCAAGGCCAGCAGCGCCCGCGGCGGCGGGGTCATGTGCAGCTGGTGCTCCATGAAATTGCCCAGGGTGTTGGTCAGGGCGACGCTGTACACCAGCAGGATCGGGAAGATGGCAAAGAAGTACAGCAAGGTGATGAGCTTGCCGGCGCCGACGCCGAAGTGCTCTTCGACCACTTCGGTGATGTCTTCGCTGGCGCCGCGCTTGCCGGAAAGCACGAAGCGGGTCAGGCCGCGGTGGGCGTAGAAGGTCATCGGGAAGGCCAGTACCGCCAGTACCAGCAGCGGCCAGAAGCCCCCTACCCCGGCGTTGATCGGCAGGAACAGGGTGCCGGCGCCGATGGCGGTGCCGTACAGGCCCAGGACCCAGGTGGTGTCGTGACGGCTCCAGGCACGGCTTTGCGCAGGCGCGGCCGAGTCCACACGAACGGTCGTGGTGCTATTTACATCAGTCATCGATATTGCCTTGTAGTTGTTTTTGTTGCTTATGAACGAACTGCTTTGTTGCTGGGTAAAACCTGGGGCTGCTGTGCAGCCCATCGCCGGCAAGACCGGCTCCCACAGGAATGGTGCAATCCCTGTGGGAGCTGGCTTGCCAGCGAAGCCTTGCTTTTTAAACGATCAACACTCGACGAAGGCGACCGCCAGGCCGCCGCGTGACGTCTCCTTGTAGTTGGCATGCATGTCGGCGCCGGTGTCGCGCATGGTGCGGATCACCCGGTCGAGGGAGATGAAGTGCTCGCCATCGCCACGCAAGGCCATCTGCACGGCGTTGATGGCCTTGACTGCAGCAATCGCGTTGCGCTCGATGCACGGCACCTGGACCAGGCCGCCGACCGGGTCGCAGGTCAGCCCGAGGTTGTGCTCAAGGGCGATTTCGGCGGCGTTTTCCACTTGCATGGGCGTTGCCCCCAGCACGTCGGCAAGGCCGGCCGCGGCCATGGCGCAGGCCGAACCGACCTCGCCCTGGCAGCCGACTTCGGCGCCGGAGATCGAGGCGTTCTTTTTGCACAGGATGCCCACCGCAGCGGCGCTGAGGAGGAAGTCGACGACGTCGTTGTCGCAGGCCTCGGGGTTGAATTTCATGTAGTAGTGCAGCACCGCCGGGATGATGCCGGCGGCGCCATTGGTCGGTGCGGTGACCATGCGCCCGCCGGCGGCGTTTTCTTCGTTGACCGCCAGGGCGAACAGGTTGACCCACTCCATGGCGCTCAGGGTCGAACCGATGACGTTGGGCTTGCCCAGCTCCTGCAGGCTGCGGTGCAGCTTGGCGGCGCGGCGCTTGACCTTGAGCCCGCCCGGCAAGATGCCCTCGTTGCGCAGGCCGTTGTCGACGCACTCGCGCATCGCCGCCCAGAGTTTCAGCAGGCCGCTGCGCACCTGGGCTTCCTCGCGCCAGGCCAGCTCGTTGGCCATCATCACCTGGCTGACCCGCAGCTTGTGCTGCTTGCACAGCGCCAGCAACTGGGCGGCGCTGTCGAAGTCATAGGGCAGTTGCACCTGCTCGGCGCTGGTGCCGGCCGTGCCCACTTGCGCGGCCTCGACGATAAAACCGCCACCGACCGAATAGTAGGTTTGCTGCAGCAACGAACCCGATGCGCTGCTGGCTTCCAGGGTCATGGCGTTGGGGTGATACGGCAGGCTTTCATCGAGCAGCAGCAAGTCGCTGGCGCAGTCGAATGCAATCGCCTGCGTGCCGTCGAGCATCAGTACCTGGCTCTGCTGCAGTTGCGCGATCAGCGGCTCGATGCTTTGCGGGTCGATCTGGTCCGGCCATTCGCCCATCAGCCCGAGCAGGCAGGCGCGGTCGGTGGCGTGGCCGACGCCGGTGGCCGACAACGAGCCGTACAGGCGCACCTCGACCCGGCTGACCTGCTCCAGCAGGCCTTGCTCACGCAGGGCCTGGGCAAAGGTTGCCGCCGCACGCATGGGGCCTACGGTGTGGGAGCTGGAGGGGCCGATGCCAATCTTGAAAAGGTCGAAAACACTGATAGCCATGCTAATGCCTGACCGAGGCAACAATCCATGTCACGCAACGGCACTGTTAAAAAATTGATGGGTGTCGCGAAGTTGCGCGATACTGCCCGGTCACTTGCGTGTTGACCAACGAAACTTTCTAAGCAAGCCTTTAGCAGAGCTAAACGATGAAGCGACAAATGAATGGCCAGATGTATGTCTGGCTGCATGTGTTTGCCTGTGCGGCGCGGCACCTGTCGTTCACCCGCTGCGCCGAAGAACTGCACATCACCCCCGGCGCGGTCAGCCAGCAGATCCGCCAACTGGAAGAGCGCCTGGGCTTTCGCCTGTTCCTGCGCCGCGCCCGCGGTGTGGAGCTGACCGCCGAAGGCCAGCGCCTGGCGCAGACCGTCGGCGAAGCCTATGGCAGCATCGATGCCGAGTTGCGCCGCCTGGACGCTGGCGAAATCCGCGGCACCCTGCGCCTGCGCTCGATCCCGTCGTTTCTGGCCAAGTGGCTGACCCCGCGCCTGCCGCGCCTGCAGCAACGCTACCCGGACATCCAGCTGCGCCTGGTGGCCGAAGACAGCAGCCAGGCCTTGCACGAAGGCGACTTCGACCTGGCCATCGACCTCAACGACGGCAGCTACCCGGGCATGCATTCCACACCGCTACTCGACGAACAGATCTTCCCGGTCTGCGCCCCTTCCCTGCTGCGCGGCCGCCCGCCGCTGCACGGCCCGGCGGACCTGGCGCACTACCCGCTGCTGCACGACATCACCGCCTGGCGCGGCAGTTCGGAATACGCCGAATGGGAGTTTTACCTCGAGGGGATTGGCGCCAGTGGCCTGGACGTGCGCCGTGGGCACACCTTCAACCGCAACCACCTGACCATCGAGGCGGCGATTGCCGGCATCGGCGTGGCCATTGCCCGGCGAACCCTGCTCAATGACGAGCTGGAACGCGGCGCGCTGATCGTACCGTTCGGCCTGCCGATCGCCAACCACAAGCGTTATGTGTTGCTGTACCCGCCCGGTGGCCTGGCGCACCCGGGGGCGCGGGCGGTGCATGACTGGCTGGTGGAAGAAGCCGAAAGCTTTCGCGCGTTGCATGCCCAGGACGCCGGTGCGCTTGCCTTGCGCCGATAGTGCAGCGACGCAAGGCAAGGCCGTTCAGGCCGCTTAGCTTTCGCTGCTGCGGGTCAGTTCGAGGATGAGGCCGTGCTCGGCCGCAGCGCTGAGCTCTTTCAACTGGCGTTGAGCCGTGAGGTAACGCCCCTCCGACAGTGGCAAACGTTGCAAATGCCCTTGGCCGTCAACGCCAGCGTCCGGCAGGATCTGTTGCACGGCGCTGCGCACCTCTGGGGCCAGCGGCCCTTCAAAATCGTGCCAGTCGTTCAGGCAGTGCAACAGGTACTGTTCTGCGGCTTGCCATTTTTGCTCGAGCGTCTTGAAGCGTTGCCCGTGAAGTTCGCGCAAATAGAGTTTCCAGCCTGGTTGCAACGCCATCCACTCCTGCCGTGCTGGCACTTGTGCGCTCAACCGCTGAACCTCATGCTCGACGTTCTTCACCACACGCCGATCAACGCCCGCCCGGTGCGCGAAAAGCATGCCGCTGGACGGTTCGGGGAAGTCGAGCTTGGCGGCCAACTCCTGGCGCAACTTCAGACGGATCTCGACCGGATCGGACTCATGATCCAGATCCTGATCAGTGAGGTTGTCCAGCGGGTCGAAGGCGGGAAGCGGCTGGGTGCCGGCGCGAATGCCGTTACGACGCAGGTCACGGGCCAGGCCGATACGCTGGGCCAGGGAATTGACCAGGTCGCGGCGGTAGAGCTGCTTGTACAACCCCACCACTGCCCTCGTGCGCTGCAGCGGGTCAAGCGCCTCCTGGCTCTGGCGATAGACCAGGAGTTCGACTTCCAGGGCACTGAAGCCGTCGGCCCCTGCGTCGCCACAGGTTGGCGGAAAATCTACAGCAATCGCATTCAAATCACTGAACAGCCGATCAGCGTCTTTCGCGGCGCGCAGTAACCGCCATACCCTGGCGGATATGTTAGCGAAATCGAAGCGCGCTTCGCTGGACTCCAGCGCCCGGTCAAGTACCAGCAACAGGGAACGGTCGGCGACATCGTCAGTGAACAGGTCGTCCCACAACTGCTGTTGATCAGCACTCGCCTCACGCAGCCAGCCTGTGGCCAGGCCACTGGCATTACGACTGAAAGGCACGCCCAGGTCGCGCCGCAAGTGATTTGCCGCGGCGGGACTAAGTGGGTTCTGGTTCAACCAGATCCAGCGGCTTTGCTGGCCGTCAGCGCGCAGGTCAGCACCAAAGGCTGTAGTCGCCAGGTCCGGAAGCTCGGTCAGTTCGTTGCTCCCCAGGTCCACCGTGCGCAACCGGTAACCCGGCGGCTGCATCAATTGCAATAGCCCTTCAGGCCAGCCTTCGAGCTGACAGCCCCGCAGACTCAAATGTTCCAGAACCCTCAGGGTAGCCAGCTGTGGCGCTCGACCCAGGGGGTTGTTAGCCAAGGTGAGAGTACGCAACTGTACCAGGCCGGCAAAGGTTGCGGCCCCTGCCTCGTCCAGCTGGATGTTGTTGTTGGCAAGGTCCAGCTGCTGCAACGGAATCTCCGCCAGCGCTTGCAGTTGCTCGGTATCGAGGGTCGCAGCATTGGCACGCAAGCTCAGGGTGGTCAAGCTATCGAGCTTGCCGAGCGCATTGATGGCTTCAACCGGCAGCGTGGCCATCTGGTTGCCTTTGAGGCTGAGCCCACGCAAGGCCCGCAGGGCTTGCAGCGGGTCGAACATCCGGGCATTGGCGCTGATCTGGTTGTACTCAAGGCTGAGCAAACGCAGCTTGGTCCTGGTGCCGAGCGCAGCGGGAATTTCAGTCAGCTGGTTATGGTCCAGGTTCAGCTCCCTGAGCTGCGAAAACGCCGATAGAAAAGGCTCTGGCACTGCCGTCAGTTCCATCCGGTTCAGGAACAGACGAGTGATATGGCCCAGGCGCGCATTGATAGCCGGCAAGCCGCCCGGTGCCCAGGACGAGAGGTCCAGTACGTGTTTGTGATCGCCACCCACACGGCGCCAGGCAGCCTTGAGCCGGTCACGCAGCATCTCTCGATCGACCCGCGCGCGGGTGCTGGGACGTTGCGCCACCCAGTTGTCGAGGCTTTGGCCGAACTGTCGATACTCGTCTTCCAGGCGCTGGATGGCGGCGCCGAGGTCGTCGTTCTCGATTCTCAGACGGTTCTTGATTTCGCTGATTTCGTTGGCGCGCAATTCAGGATACAAGGCGCTCAAACGACGATACTCGCTGGAGCGCAACGTCCCCACTGCGCCACCCAGCGGGTAACCGCTGCGCCCGTCGGCCAGACGCAGCGGTGACTGCAGCCAGGGCCGCGAGGGTTGCTGGCCGATCAGGGTCGAACAGCGGGCGCGATTGCCCAGGGCTTGCTGGGTCAGACGCTGGCGCAGTTGCGCGGGCTCGTAGATCTCTACCCCAAGCGACTGGCGCAGGCTGTCGGGCAGTGCGCGTAACAGCGCAGCAAAAAAGTCGTCGCTCAGCCCCAGTTCATTACCGCGGGCATCGAAAACGCGATAGCCACCCTCGTACTTGAGTATCGAGCGCAGCGCTGCCTCGCTGTCACCGACGCTGGCCAGCACCGCGCTGGCCAGCGTCTGTTGGTGTAGCTCAAGGCGAATATCGCTGTTCCAGCCCGGCAAATCGGCGAGCAGTTGCAGCGCCAGGCGCTCGCTGTCCAGGGCCATTCGTGCAGGGAACACCAACCCTTCAAGGGCACGATTGAGGCGCAGCTGGCGTTGATAGGCCCGGGCCTCTTCGGCTAGACGCCTAGGCACGCGCGCTGGCTCGCCAAGCAGTTGCCCACGCTCCTGGGCAGTGGCGTGCCGCACAATTTCCTCGGCAAGCGAATCCGGCAGCGAGGCGAAGTCACGCTGCAAGGTCTTGGCGCCCAGGCCGGGGGCGCTTTCGATACTGGCGTACAGACTGTCGAACACCGCGCTGCGCTTGCGCTCTGCCAGATCGGCCAATTGCTCGCGCAAGGCCGGCAAGCGTGCCTGCTCGGGCAAATGCTCACCCAGCAGCTCGCTGCGTTGCGCCTCACTCAAGGCCTGCAACATCACCTGGGCGAGCTTGCCGCTGCGCACATCGGCGGCCAGCACCTTGAAGGCGTGACCCTGGGGCCAGCGCTCCAGGCCATAGGTCTGCGATTCACCCCACAGCTCCGGCCCCCTGAACACCTGCAGTACCCGGTTGGCCGGCCATTTGGGCAACTCGACCAGCAACGCCAGCGGATAGGTCATGCCCGCCTCCAGCGCCGCACCACTGCGGATATCGGCGACCATCCGGGTAATGCGCCGGTCCAGTTGCAGGCGCTGCAAGGTATCGGCCAGCAGCGGTGCAAGCGGCCCCTGCTCGACATGCATGTGGCGCAGCACGTCGTCGTCGACCCCGCTGATCTCGGCAGCCTGTGCCAGGCTGGCATCGTCCAGGCCCTCGGCCAGAACGCCGATGCGCCGCAGCAACTGGCCACGCTCCCAATGCAGCGGCTGTTCACCCTGGAACTGCCAGGCGCCGTTACCGTAGTGCTTGAGCGGCGGCTCGAAGGCGTCGTTGTTGTCCGGGTGGCTGATTCGCCATTGTTGAAGACCGGCATCATAGCGTTGCTGGTACAGCTTGCCATCCAGGCGGATGTACAACTGATCGTTCAGCGCGTACTGCCCCAGGGCATTGGGCGCCAGGCCCTCGGGTAGTTGCACCGGGCTTGCATAACCGCTCAGGTCGGGCTTCCACAAGCGCACTTGGCCATTGGCCAATTCGACACGCTCCAGACCATCGACAAACAGCGACGGTTCGGCGGCGCTGCCGGCTACCCCCAGCCCTGCGATCAACCCCAGGTTGACCACCAGCGACTCGACCTGCGCCAGGGCTTCGGCGGTTTCCCCGGCTTCCCAGGCCTCGACGCCATGGAACACGTTGCCCATCAGTTGCGCGCCGGTCACCGCCAGCATCAACGGATTGAGCGCCGGGACTACAAACGCCGCAGCGTTGAGCACATTCAGGCCGATATCCAGCCAATGCTGCAAACGCGCCAGGCGCGCGGCGCGGTCTTCATCGGCGGTCGGCACCGCCAGTACCCGGGCATTGGCCTTGAGCCTGCGCACCTGCAGGCGCTGCAAGCGGCTCCACAGCTCGCCGTCGAGCGCATGTTCCTCGACCTTCAGGCGCGGATTGCGGATCGGTTGGCGGATCTTTTCTTCGCCCTCAAAGCGTTCGACGTACAGCGCCTGATTCAAGGCGCGCACAAATGCCGGGCGCTCGGCCTGGGGCACACATTTGAGTATTGCCTGGCGGTAATCGTCAGTTTGCAGGCTGGTAGCCAGGTCGTGGGCAAAGGCGCTGGTCGAGGAATACTCCTTGATCGGGTACAGCGGCGCGCCGGCGATCCAGGCCACACAGCGTTCAGTGACAGTGCTCGCCGCCGGATCCGGGCCGATCAACAGCGCTCCGTCCAGCACGCTGCCCAGCACGCTGATCTGCCGACAGACCACGGCTTTGCCATCGAGCCGGGGCGCAGCGCCATTGGCCAGCAGCAACAACGCGGCCTGTACTGCGTCGGTGATTTCACCGTAGCTTCGCGCCCGCTGCACTTGCGCGACGAAGTCGGCCCGGGTCGCTGCCGTCATGCTGGCGGCCCTGACGGGGTCCTGCAGCACCTCGGCCAGGTGCTGCTGATACTGCCGACCCAGGTCGAGTTCGCGGCACAGGGCGACGAAACGCTCACAGCTCAGGCTCACGGTTTGACCTTGCGCGTCAGCCAGGTAGCTGAAAGGGCCCAGGTCTTCGTTGGCGCTGAAATTCTGCAGCGCCGCCTCAAGCAGGCTGCTGTGGGTCGCGCCCTTGGGCAAGGTACGCCCGCCAAGGGTTTCAAAACCGACCTGGTGCAGTTGCGCCTTGAGCACATCCACTTCCACCCCATGGGCCTCACGTAATGAACGGGCCAACAGTGGTGCACAGAACTGGCTGATGCCCTTGAGCGCGGCAAGCTGCACTGCCAGCGCCTGGCGTGCAGCCCTCGAAGCCTTGAGCGCAGCCTGTAGCTGCGGCTCTATCGCCGACGGCAGTTGCTGGCTCTGCAGCAGGGTTTGAAAGTCTTTGGCCGCCAGATGGCTGACCCAGGCAGGAATCGCCGCGCCGATCAAGGTGCGGTGGAAAATCAACGCAGGGTTTGGCTTTGCAGGTGTCATTGGAAAAGTTCCTGACAGTGAGGGGCTGTCAGGAGAGCAGCACCGCCGTTGACGGCGGAGCTAGATAAATAGTGCCTTCACCCGCTCAATCCGCCTGGCCCACCGGCATCTGCGCATTCGGCAAGGCCGCCCCCGGGGTCACCACTTCGCTCAGGTCAATATGCTTGAACACCGGCTTGGCCCCCAGCCGCGCATTGAAGCGGGTATTGAAGCTGAACGGGTCGTCGCTCGGCACCACCAGCGAGCGCCCGTACACCGCGGCGATGCCGGCCGGGTCGTAGCCGAGCAGCTGCAGCAAGGTGGGGAAGATGTTGTAGTGGCTGGAGCGGTCCTTGTTGGTTGCCAGTTGCGCCTGCCAGTCAAGGGTTTGCAGGCCCTGGCCCTGGATCACCACCAGCGGCACCAGGCCCTCCTCCTCCACCGGGTTGCTGTCGCAGTGGGTGTTGAGCCCCGGGTTGCCGCGCTCGTGCAGGTCCTGGCCGTGGTCGGAGGTGTAGATGAGCACCGCCTGGCTGAGGTCGGCCTTGGCGAACAGGCGGTTGAAGAACTCGCCGACGTTCCACAGCAGGCTGTTCATGTACGAATTGCGGTACAGCACCCAGTCTTCGGGCTGGCCATTGAATCCGTCGCGCCGGCCGGTGTCGGTGATGTCGGTGTACTGCCCGCGCGGCAAGGCCGGGCGGTAGGTCATGAAGTCGTCGGGGTATTTGTCGTGCACCGGGAAATGCACGCCGACCTTGTTGATCACGATCAGTTGCGCTTTGCCGTCGGCCAGCAGCTCGGTGAGCTTGGCCACAGCGGCCATGTCGCGATCACGCACCGGGGTGCTGTCGAACTGGATGAACTGGTCGATGTCGCGTTTTTCCGCCGCGTTCATCAGGTTCTGCAGGTTGCCGCCGGTGCGCTGGGCGTCGATGTACACGGTGCCCAGGCCGGCGGCCTTGGCGTACTGCCAGATCGACGGCAGGGTCGAGTTGATGCGCAGGTAGTCGTCGCGGGTGCCGCCATAACGCAGGGTGACGTTGGTGTCGGAGCTGCAGTTGGCGATCGAGGCGGCGTAGCCATAATTGAAAATGCCCACCCCGGGCCGGGCCTGGTTGAGCTGGCTGCGCACGCCATGGGCGGTGTTCAGGTCCAGGTAATTGCCCGAGACGCTTTCGTCGATGATCAGCACGATGTCGCGGGCCAGGGCCGGGCCGCTGCGTGCCAGGGTCACCGGCTCACGGGGGCCGACGCTGTCGTGCAGCGACTCGTAGAGCATCAGGTTGGCATAGGCCAGCGGCGTGTACATGATCGGCAGGCCGCGCGCGCCTTCACCGGCGCGCACGAACAGAATCGCCGTGAGCAAGGCAATGCCCAGCAGCGGCGCCGCCCACGGCAGCGCCCCGGGCCCGGGCACAGGGTGGCGTGGCTTGAGCCCCAGGCCCAGCAGCAACAGCAGTGAACTGCCCAGTACCCGGAGGATCACGCTGTGGTACTGCTCGATGGCCTCGCCGATAAAACCACCGGAATACACCATTGAGATAAAACCGCTGTAGGTCAGGTAGTCAGCGGTAATGCGCGTGTAGGCATCGAAGAACACCGCGCTGGCGCTGAACACCAGGGCAAAGCCCCACCGCAGCCAGGCCTGGCGGATGTTGGCGCACAGCAGCAAGGCCAGCACCAGCAGCACCAGGACGCCGAGGTACAACAGCAACGCCGGGCTCAGGCCGATGGCCTGCAAGCGCTCCAGGTAATAGGGGTAGTTGCTCAGCAGGTACAGCGCCAGCAGCAGTTCCTTGACGTATTTGAACATCTTCCCCTCGCCCAATTTTGACCTTGCAAGCACCCGGACATTGACACGTTAGCAGTCGCCACCCAAAGCGCAAACCGGAACAACGTCAGTTTTTTGACCTAACTTGGCGGCGCCAATTCTGACAGTTCAAAAACGCGAAAGCGTTGCATTCGTGAAACATCCACATCCATAAACGCCTTGTTTATCGCGGACTTCGACCGTTCATCGTTTTGCGATGCGGCAATTGGCCAGTGCTCACCAATGCTAACCCCCGGATTTAGAACGGCTTGATAGCAAAAAGCCCAAATCACAGCGAGTGTAAATCCGACGAAACATGCCATTTGATTGACACGACTTCCCACGGGTGGGCTATACCGAAATCACACCACTGTTTCATCCTCATTACTCCATACGAGGCACGCCGACATGGACGTGAGCGTATTTGGCACCGGCTATGTCGGTCTTGTGCAAGCTGCGGCCCTCGCAGACGTAGGACACCGGGTTTTGTGCGTCGATGTCGATGCGCACAAGATCAGTCAACTGCGTCAGGGCGTACCGCCGATCAGCGAGCCGGGGCTTTCGGCCATGCTCGAAGAAAACATCAAGGAAGGCCGCCTGCTGTTCAGCACCCAGGCCAGTGATGCGGTCAGTCACGCCGAACTGATCTTCATCGCCGTCGGTACGCCGCCGGATGAAGACGGCTCGGCCGACCTCTCCCATGTCCTGGGGGTGACCCGGCAGATCGCCGGGCTGATGGAAGCCGATCGCACCCTGATCATCAAGTCCACCGTCCCGGTCGGCACCGCTGACAAGGTCGCCGCCCTGGCCGGCGAAGAACTGCAGCGCCTGGGCAAGGGCGCACTCAAGGTGCGGGTGGTGTCCAACCCCGAATTCCTTAAAGAAGGCAGCGCCCTGGCCGACTGCATGCGTCCGGACCGGATCATCGTCGGCACCGCCGATGACCAGGCCCACGACCAGCTCGCCGAGCTCTACGCGCCCTTCTGCCGCAACCATGAAAAGCTCATGTTCATGGACAACCGCAGCGCCGAGCTGACCAAGTACGCGGCCAACGCCATGCTCGCCACGCGCATCAGTTTCATGAACGAGCTGGCCAACCTCACCGAGCACCTGGGCGCCGACATCGAAGCGGTGCGCAAAGGCATCGGCTCCGACCCGCGCATCGGCTACCACTTCATCTACCCCGGCTGCGGCTTTGGCGGCTCGTGCTTTCCCAAGGACCTGCGCGCCCTGCTGCACACCGCCGAACGCAGCGGCATGCCGCTGCGCCTGCTGCAAAGCGTCAGTGAAGTCAACGACAGCCAGCGTCAGATCCTCTTCGCCAAGCTCAAGCAGCGCTTTCCTGGCAGCCTGGCCGGCAAGTCGATTGCGGTCTGGGGCCTGGCCTTCAAGCCCAACACCGACGACATGCGCGAAGCCCCCAGCCGCTACCTGATGGAAGCGCTGTGGGCCGAAGGCGCTACCGTGTGCGCCTTTGACCCTGAGGCGATGTCCGAATGCCGGCGCATCTACGGCTACCGCAAAGACCTGCAGCTGTGCGCCACCCGCGACGACACCCTGGAAGACGCCGACGCCCTGGTGATCTGCACCGAGTGGAAAAACTTTCGCGTGGTCGACTTCGCCCTGCTGGCCAAGAAGCTGCGCAGCCGCCTGATCATTGACGGGCGCAACCTGTACAACCCCGACCAGGTCGCCACTTTCGGCCTGAGCTACAGTGGCATCGGCCTGCGCCAGGTGCAGCCGGAGGTACCGGCGCCATGAAGATCCTGGTCACCGGCGCCGCCGGTTTCATTGGTGCCCATTGCAGCCTGCGGCTGTTGCGCGACGGCCACCAGGTGATCGGCCTGGACAACTTCAACGACTACTACGACCCGGCGCTCAAGCACGCGCGGGTGCGCTGGGTCGAAGCTGAGGCCAGAGCCTTTACCCTCTACCGCCTCGACCTCAACGATGCCGCCGGCATCGCCGAGCTGTTTGCCAGCGAGCAACCCGAGGTAGTGATTCACCTGGCGGCGCAAGCCGGGGTGCGCTACTCGCTGGAAAACCCGCGGGCCTACATCGACAGCAACCTCAGCGGCTTTCTGAACATTCTCGAAGGCTGCCGCCGCCATCCGGTGCAGCACCTGCTGTATGCCTCGTCGAGCTCAGTGTACGGCGCCAACCAGCACACCCCGTACCGGGTCGAGGATGCCGTCGACCACCCGCTGTCGCTGTACGCGGCGACCAAAAAAGCCAACGAGGCCATGGCCCACAGCTACAGCCACCTGTTCGGCATCCCCACCAGCGGCCTGCGCTTTTTTACCGTGTACGGCCCCTGGGGCCGCCCGGACATGTCGCCGATCCAGTTCGCCCGGGCGATTGCCGAAGGCCGGCCGATCCAGCTGTTCAACTACGGCCAGCACCAGCGCGACTTCACCTACATCGATGACATCGTCGAAAGCCTGGTACGCCTGATCCCGCTGGCGCCAACCGCCAACCCGGCCTGGGACCGCGAGCATCCGGACCCGGCCAGCAGCCACGCGCCGTGGCGCCTGTTCAACATCGGCGGCCAGCGACCGGTGGAACTCACCGACTACGTGGCCTTGCTGGAAAAACACTTGCAACGCAGCGCCAGCATCGAGCTGCTGCCCTTGCAACCGGGTGATGTGCTGGCCACCTGTGCCGATGCCAGCGCCCTGGAACAGGTCACCGGCTTCACCCCCCAGGTTTCGCTGGATGAAGGGCTCGGGCGTTTTATTGCCTGGTTTCATCAGTACTACCCGCAACTTGACCGGGACGCGGTGCGGGTCAACGGGCACTTGCCCGCGCAGCAACGGAGAACGGTATGACAGGACAACCTAAAAGTGCGCAACTGCAGGCACTGTATCAAGACAAGCGCATGGACCCCGCGCACCGCCAGCGCATCGACGCGGCGATTCACATGCAAGGCCGTGGCTGGCTGACCGGCCGTGCCGGCGGGCGCCCCTGGACCCTGTCGCGCACCAACCGGGTGGTCGCCTGCTTTGGTGCCTTGTGCATTCTGGCGATCATTTCGCCACTGCTGCTGGGCCTGGCCGTGCTGGTCAAGTTCAGCAGCCCCGGCCCGGTGTTCTTCGTGCAAAAACGCACCGGCTATCGCGGCCGCGCCTTCGGCATGTACAAGTTCCGCACCATGGTCGCCAACGCCGAGGCCTTGAAGGACTCGGTGCGCCACCTCAACAAGCACGGCGCCGATGCCATCGATTTCAAGATCGACAAAGACCCGCGCGTCACCCCGATCGGCCAGTGGCTGCGGCGCAGCAGCCTGGACGAGTTGCCCAACCTGTTCAACGTGGTGCTCGGTGACATGCGCCTGGTCGGCCCGCGCCCTACCTCGTTCAACGCCTATCGCTACAAAGACAACCACCTCGCCCGCCTGAGCATCTACCCCGGCATGACCGGCCTGTGGCAGATCTCCGGACGCAGCGACATAGACTTCGACCAGCGAGTCGAACTGGACCTGAGCTACATCAACGAACAGAGCTTGATGCTGGATCTGAAGATCCTCTTCAAGACTCCCTTCAAAGTCTTCAGCGGCCACGGAGCAAGTTGAATGGACGGTTCTACTTCAAGAAGTCTGACGATCGCCACCCCGAGCGAAACCAACCTGACCTCCACGGTGCTCGATGAAGACCAGCGCATCCTGCTGCTAACCGCTGCCAACACCGGCAGCGGCACCAGTACCAGCGCCCTGGCCTTTGCCAGCCAGTTGGCGTTGATGAGCGGCGGCCCGGTCTTGCTGGTCGACAGCAGCCCCAGCGGCAACAACCTCAGCCAGCAGTTGAGCCTGCACAAGTTGCGCGGTTTCAACGACCTGATGTTCGACCAGGACACCCCGCCGTTGATGCAGGACTGCATCGTGCGCCTGTCCGACCAGCCGTTCGACGTGCTGCCGGCCGGCACCTACAAGCGCGGCAAGGAGCGTCTGAACCCCGATCTGCTGCGGGTGCTGCTCAAGCACATGGGCGAGCACTACCGCTTCGTGGTGATCGACGGCGAGGCGGTGTACGCCAGCGCCGACAGCCTGATCATCGGCACCCTGGTCGATGGCGTGATTCTCGTCGTGTGCGCCGAGGAAACCCGCTGGGAAGTGGCCCAGGCCGCCGCCCAGCGCCTGACCCAGGCCGGCGCCAGGCTGATCGGCAGCGTCTTCAACCGGCGCAAGTACTACATGCCCAAGTGGCTGTACAACAACCTTTAGGCCAGCAGACCAGGAGCCTCACATGAAATACACGACGTTCGCGCTGTGCCTGCTGACCCTGGCCGGCTGCGCCAATCAGGACACCCGGCAGATGCCGGTACAGATCATGACCGCCAATGCCGCCAACGCCCAGGACGCCGAACTGCCGCGCAGCGAACAGGTGCTGCGCCCGCAGGACGTGCTCGATGTGATCTTCCACATCAGCACCAGCGGCTCGGCGTCGTACCGTATCCAGTCCGGCGACACCGTCGGCCTGGCCTTCCCGGCAGCCAGCTCGCTCAACGGCAACCAGCTGGTGCTGCCCGACGGCACCATCGAACTGCCGCGGGCCAACACCTCGGTCAACGTTGCCGGGCAAACCCCGGACGAAGCCCGGCGCACCATCCAGCAGGCCTACCGCAACAAGCGTCTGTTCCAGCCCGGGCGCGACAACGTCACCGTGCAGGTGATCAGCCCGCTGACCAACGAGCAGAACCTCAAGAGCGCGCTCAACCACCCGGCCACCGGCATGAGCCGCGAAATCACCGTCGGCAGCGACGGCCAGGCGAGCTTCCCGGAAATCGGTTCGGTGCCGCTGCAGGGCATGACCGTCACCCAGCTGCAGACCTACCTGAACAAGCGCTACGCCGACCTGCCGGGGCGCATGACCGTGGACGTGATGCTCAAGTCCACCGCCGTCAACGAGATCTACGTACTGGGTGAAGTCGGCCAGCCCGGCGCCTACCCGATCCGCCGCCCGGTGTCGGTGCTTGAAGCCCTGACCCTGGCCCGTGGCCCGAACGTCAAGGCGCGGCTCGACTCGGTGGTGATCATGCGCCGCAACGGCAACCAGGTGCAGGCCGTGCCCTACAACGTCGACAAGGCCCTGGATGCCAGCGCCGCGCAAGTCGCCTACCTGCAGCCGGACGACATGCTCTACGTGCCCAAGACCAAGCTCGCCAGCGCCGGCGACCTGGCCCGGCAACTGGCTGACGTGGTGCTGTTCCAGGGGGTCGGCTTCAGCTTCGGTTATCGCGTTGACAACAAAGACAGCGACAACAACTAATTCCAGGCGGGTATCCGAGCATGAATACAAAAGAAAACTACCTGCATGAATTCTTCAGGATCTTCTTTGCCAACCGCCAGTTGGTCAAACGGGTGTTCCTGGTCTTCGCAGTGATCGCCTTGCTGTTGCCGCTGGTGCTCAAGCAGAGCTTCGACATTACCGCCGAAGTGATCGTGCAGTCGAAAAAACTGTCCCAGAGCGACACCAACACCACCCTCGCCCAGGAGACCGACAAGTTCATCCCGCCGTCGCTGGCCGACATGGAGACCGAGAGCAATATCCTGCGTTCGCCGACCCTGATCCGCGAAACCATCAGCCAGCTGCGCGCCGAGGGCAAGTACGAGATCCCGCCCAGCTTCATGCAGCGGGTGGTGTTCGGGCCGATCCGCAGCGGCATCATCAACCCGTTGCGCGAGTACGTGGTCAACCCGGTGCGCTCGCTGTTCGGCCTCGAGGTCGACCCGGTGCGCGACCCCCAGCTCGACACCCTCACCGACGACGCCATCAAGGACCTCAAGGTCGAAACCCTGCCCGGCTCCAACGTGGTCTCGGTGACGTATAGCTTTCCCGACCCGAAACTGGGCACGCTGTTCGTCAGCCGCCTGCTCGACAACTACCTGCGCAACCGCCAGAACCTGCAGTCCAACGAGCTGCCCGAGCAGTTCTACGAGCAGAAGAAACTGCAGTACCAGGTGCGCATGGATGACCTCGAAGGCAAGCGCCTGGGCATGCTCGAAAGCATCGGCTCCTCGGACCCCAAAGAAGAGATCACCTTCCGCCTCAACGCCATCAACACCGAAGAACAGGCGCTGAACCAGTACCGCGACCGCCTGCTGCAAAGCCAGCAGTGGCTGGACTACCTGAAAACCAGCCTGGCCGCGGCCAGCAACGCCAACATGCGCGATTTCGCCTTCCCCTACACCTTCACCACCACGGTCGACAACGTGGCCTTTGAAGACCGCGAAATCAAGCAGCTCGGTGAACAGCTGACCACCCTGGTGCTGACCTACGTCAGCGACCTGGCGGTGTTCCAGCCCGGCAGCGAGCAAATGCTGTTGCAACGCGAACAGATCGCCAAGACCCGCCAGCAGTTCTTGAAGATCGTCGCCAACCGCATCAAGGAGCGCGAGAAAGACCTGGCCGTGGTCCAGGACGTGATCGCCCAGAAGACCGCGCGCATCGCCGACTTCAAAGGCCGCGTGCACCAGTTGCAAGAAACCCAGAGCAAGGCGCGCCAGCTCGACACCGAGATCGACGCCCTGCACAAGGCCTACTTCACCTACACCCAGCGCTACGAAGAATCGCGCGGCGCCGACCTGCTCAACGGCCTGTCCAACGCGCGCATCCTCAGCGCCCCGTACGAGCCTGCGGAGCCGGCGTTTCCCAAGCCGCTGCTGATCGTGCCGTTCGGCATGCTCACCGGCCTGCTGCTGGCGATTGCCCTGGTGTACGTCAAAGAGTTCTTTGACCGGCGCTTCAAGCACCCGGCGCAAATCAGCCATCAACTGGACCTGCCGGTACTGCTGGTGATCAACGACCAGACCCCGGAAACCCCCAACCCTTACAAGGGCTGGTCGCTGCCGCGGCTGGTGCACTGGGTGCGCAATTGAACGCAGCCCTGAACCCGCCACGGCCGATCCTGCACCTGCTCAGCAGTGGCGGCTTCTACGGCGCCGAGCGGATGCTGCTGGACCACTGCCAGGCCACCCCGGGGCAGCACCAGGTGCTGTTTCTCGGGGCCCCGGAGCAACTGGTGGCGCGTTTTCGCGCCGCCGGCGTGGCCTGCCAGACCTGCGACGGGGTCGGCGAGCTGCTGGCTGAACTGCGTCGGCGCCACGACCAGCAGCCGCTGATCAACAGCCACAACTTCAAGGGCCTGCTGTTCGGCTGGCTGGGCGCGCAGTTGTGGCGCCTGCCGATGGTCGCCACCCAGCACGGCTTTACCCCCAGCAGCCGCAAGCAGCGCCTGTATACCTGGATCAGCCTGCAGCTGTGCCGCACCGCCACCATCGAGCGGGTGGTCTGCGTGGCCGAGAGCATCAAGCGCATCCATCGCCAGGCCGGGGTCGCCGAGCACAAGCTGCAGGTGATCCCCAACGGCTTGCCCGAGGCCGACGCCCTGCCCGCACGCCACCCTGGCGCTGGCCGCTGGCTGGCCGGCTATGTTGGCCGCTTGAGCTGCGAGAAAGGCCCGGACCTGTTCCTCGATACGCTGATCCCGCTGTGCCAGCGTCACCCGCAACTCGACGCGGTGATGCTCGGCGATGGCCCGGAGCAAGAGGCGCTGCAAGCGCGCATCGACGCCGCCGGCCTGACCCAGCGCATCCGCCTGCCCGGCTTTCAGGCCGACATGCGCCAGTGGATGGGGCGCCTGGATGCCCTGGTGATCAGCTCGCGCACCGAAGGCACGCCAATGATCCTGCTCGAAGCCATGCAGGATGGCGTGCCGGTGGTGGCCTTTGCGGTCGGCGGTATCCCCGATGTGATCGAGCACGGGCGCAGCGGCCTGCTGGCCCGGCCCCTGGCGGTGCAAGAGCTGGCCGCCCAGCTTGAGGCGCTGATGCTCGACCCGGCCCAGGCCGGCGAGCTGATCGCCCAGGCGCGGCGCACCCAACGCGAACGTTATCACCTGCCGACGCTGGCGCAACGCTGGGCCCGGGTTTACCTGGGCGCGGCCACGGAGACCTGCGCATGATCATTCCCCTGTCCCTGATCGGCCTGCTGGCCATCGCCTGCGTGGCATTGCTGGCCAGCCCCTACCCGTTTCTCGCCCCCGGCGCGGTAATCGGCCTGGCCGGCCTGCTGGCGCTGTACAAACGCCCGGCCTGGGGACTGCTGGCAATTATCACCCTGGTGCCGCTGGAAGGCCTGTTCAAGGACAGCGAGCTGACCGCCTCGAAAATGATCGGCGCGGCCCTGGCCCTGGTGCTGGTGCTGCAACTGGCGGTCAAGCAACTGCCCGCCGAGCGTCTGCGCAGCAGCATGTGGCGGCTGCTGCTGGGGTTTATGGCGCTGTACCTGCTGAGTTTCTGGGCCAGCGACAGCAGCGAGATGTCCCTGGGGCACTTTCGCGAGCTGGCCGTGGGCCTGCTGTTGTTCGGCATCACCCTGCTGGTTGGCCGCGACCTCGACCTGGCGATGATGTACCGGCTGGTGACCCTCAGTGTCAGCCTGACCTGCATCATGGCCATGGCCTCGGCCAAGTACCAGGACGAAGGCCGCGCCGCCGGCCTGCTGGAAGACCCCAACGTGTTCGCCATGCTCATCGCCATCGCCGTGCCCATGGCCTTGTGGCTGGTGTTTAACAGCCCGCGGCGGCTGTACAAGCTGTTCTGGATCGCCTGCTGCATCCTGCTGCTGGCGGGCATGACCAAGACCAACTCGCGCTCGGGCCTAGTGGTGCTGTTGATCAGCCTGGGCATCGTGCTGGTGCACTACCGCACCCAGGTCGCCCACCTGCGCCCGCGACACCTGGGCTTTGCCATGCTTGGCCTGGCCATTCTGCTGCCGACCCTGGTGGCGCTGATGCCGGCCAGCTACGTTGCGCGCATCCAGTCGCTGGCGCTGCTCAAGTCCGGGGTCAATGCCTTCCAGGACGATTCCCTGGGCCGGCGCTCGTCGTACATCGTGGTCGGCAGCAAGATGATCCGCGAACACCCGGTGCTCGGCACCGGCCCCGGCACCTTCCCCCTGCACTACGCCACCACCGGCTACGCCAAGGCGTTTTCGGCCAACCGCAAGGTCGGCGACCTGTACCGCCGCGCGCACAACACCTACCTGGAGATCTTCAGCGAGGTCGGCATACCGGCCGGCATCCTCTTTGTCAGCATGGTCTTGCTGGCCCTGTACAACGTCTGGTACGCCCGGCGCCTGTGGCTGCGCCAGGGTGAGCAGGGCCAGGCCGACCTGCTCACCCACCTGTGCATGAGCATGCTCGCCATCAGCCTGTTCCTGATGTTCCTCAGCGCGCCCAACCACAAGTACCTGTGGATCATGCTGGCGCTGTCCAGCGTGCTGCGGCTCAAGGCCGAACAGGCGCAACCGGCGCAGGTGAAGGCATGAAGGTCAGTGTCGTGGTGCCGATGTTCAACGAAGCCCGGCACATCGCCCGGACCCTGCAGTCGGCGTTGAACGCCGCCGCCGATGCCGGCCTTGACTGCGAGCTGGTGGTGGTCGACAACGGCTCCAGCGACGACGGCCCGCAGATCGCCCGCAGCCTCGGCGCCCAGGTGCTGAGCCTGCCCGGGCTGACCATCGGCGCCTTGCGCAACCGTGGCGTACAGGCCAGCAGCGGTGAGTGGCTGGCGTTTCTCGATGCCGACATCGAAGTGCCCGAGCACTGGCTGAGCCTGCTGCTCAAGCTGCATGGCGAAGGTCGTGGCGACGTCTTCGCGCTGGACTGCGACACCCCGCGCCAGGCGCCCTGGTTCGCCCGCGCCTGGCAACGCCGGACCCTGCGTGCAGGCTTGCCGGCACTGCACCCGATGCAGTGGCTGCCGACCCCCAACCTGCTGATGCAGCGCCACTGGTTCGATCAGGTGGGCGGCTTCAACGAAACCCTGCGCACCGGCGAAGACAAGGACTTTACCTGGCACCTGAACAAGGCCGGCGCGCGGCTTTTGGCCCTGCGCGAGCCGGTGGTGCTGCACTGGGGTTTTGAGGGCAGCTGGCGCGAGTGGCTGGGCAAGGAGCTGTGGCGCCAGGGCAGCAACCTGCAACTGCTGCGCAGCAACGGCCCGAGCCTGCGCCTGCTGCGCTTTCCGCTGCTGTCGCTGGGCGCCTGGCTGCTCGACTTCATGGCTTTGTCGGCGCTGCTCGACGGTTACCCGCACCTGGCGCTGTTGTTGCTGCTGGTCACCAGCTTGCCCGCGCTGGCCCTGAGCCTGCGCCAGAGCCTGAAACACCGCGACCTGTTGTTCGCCCTGCAGCTTTGGGGCCTGCACTGGATTCGCCTGCACCTGGCCGGCGCGGCCTTCGTGCTCAGCCTGTTCAACTGGAACGCAAGGAGGCCCGCCCGTGGCTGAGTTCATCTTTTGGTTGTGCTTGTTGCTACCGTTCTATGCCTGGCTGGGCTACCCGCTGCTGCTGACCCTGGTGGGGCCGCTGTTCCCCCGTCACCGCCCCGCGCCGCTGGCGCCGCAGCGGGTCAGCGTGGTGGTGGCCGCGCACAACGAAGAACGCAATATCGACAACAAGCTGCGCAACCTGCTGGCCCAGGATTACCAGGCCCAGAGCCTGCAGATCGTCGTCGCCAGCGATGGCTCCACGGATAGCACCGTGGCCCTGGCGCGCAGCTTTGACGACCCGCGCATCCAGGTCCTCGACCTGCCGCGCATGGGCAAGAACAGCGTGCTCAACGTCGCCGTCACCCAGTGTACGGGCGACATCGTGGTGTTCACCGACGCCGATGTGCACTGGATTGACGGCACCCTCGCCGCCTTGCTGGCACCCTTTGCCGACCCTGAAGTGGGCGGCACGGTGGGCAAGATGATCATCCCCGAGGCCGGCAAGGGCCTGAGCCTGGGCGAAAGCCTGTACCGCCACTACGAAGCCTGGCTGCGCCGGGTGGAGAGCCGCACCGGCTGCACGGTGTCGGCCGATGGCGCCCTGCAGGCACTGCGCCGCGAGCTGTACCAGCCGATTCCGGCGCGGGTCAACGACGACTTCTACATCAACACCTGCGCACCGGTGGCCGGCAAACGGGTGGTCTACGTTGACGAAGCCCAGGTGCTCGACCAGGGCGTGGACGAGGCCGACCGCCAGTTCAGCCGCCGCCAGCGCGTCACCGTCGGCGGCCTGATCAGCCTGGCCGCCCGCCGCGAATTGCTCAACCCGTTGCGCCACGGCCTGTACGCCATTGCCCTGATCAGCCACAAACTGATCCGCCGCCTGGCGCCGGTGCTGCTGTTGCCCCTGCTGCTGGCCAACCTGTGGTTGCTCGACGGCCACGGCTTTTACCAACTGACCCTGGCCGCGCAACTGCTCGGCTATGCCATCGCCATCGCCGGCCTGCTGGACGTGCGCCAGCGCCTGCCCAAACCGTTTCGCCTGGCGGCCTTCGTGCTGGTGACCCTGGCCGGCATGAGCGTCGGCCTGTGGCAGTTTTTACGCGGGCACAGCTACAACCAATGGAACCCCGACCAGACTCGATGAGCACCTGACATGCCGATAAAAACCAGTATCAAGCGTGCCAGCGGTTGGCTGTACCTCAACTCCCCCAAGGGCCGCAGCCAGTTGCGCGGCGCCGGGGTGATCCTCATGCTGCACCGGGTGCTGGCCGACGACGACAGTGCCGCCCTGCCGCACCGCAATGAACTGTGCGTCGGCCCCCAGGCCTTCGAACGCCTGCTGCGCTGGTTGCAACGCCACTTTGACTGCGTACACCTGATGGACCTGCTCAAGGCCCACGAACACCCGCGCACCGGCAACCGTCCGAAAGTGGCCCTGACCTTCGACGACGGCTGGCGCGACAACGCCCTCAATGCCTTCCCGCTGCTGCAGCAATACCAGGTGCCGGCGAGCATCTTTTTGTCCACCGACTACATCGGCAGCCGCCAGCGCTTCTGGTGGGAGAGCCTGGGCGAAACCCTGTGGGGCACCCATGGCGAAATCTCCCGCCGGGCGCTGATCGAGCAACTGCGCAAGATCGGCCGGCCACTGCCGGCCGCCTACTTCATGAACGAGCGCCCACACGCGCGCAGCCAGGCCCTGGGCAAATACCTGCAAAGCCTGAAAAGCCTCAGCCCGATGGCCCTGCATCACCTTACCGACGCCTGCCCGGCTGAATCCCTGCCCCAGGCCCTGGACTGGAACCAGGTACGCCACCTGGAAAACTCCGGGCTGATCAGCTTCGGCCCCCACGGCGCCAGCCACGCGCTGCTGCCGGGCCTGGACGACCAGCGCCTGGAAGAAGAACTGAGCCGCAGCCACTACGCCCTGCAACAGGGCTGCAAACAGCCGCTGCCGGTGTACTGCTACCCCAACGGCGACCACGACGCGCGGGTGCGCGAGCGCCTGGCCGCGCACCGCTACCCCTTTGCCCTGAGCACCCGCGCCGGGATCTGCCAGGGCCATGACGACCCCTTGGCCCTGCCGCGTATCAGTGTCAGCCAGCGCAGCGCCAGCCGCCCTTCGCTGTTGGCCTGGCGCATCAGCCGCGGAGGCCGCCCATGAGCCGCAGCCACTACGTGCGCCACCTGCTGCTGAGCATGGGCACGCGCCTGGCGATGATCGCCCTGCGGCTGATGCGCAACGTGCTGCTGGCGCGCATCCTGGGCCCCAGCGAGCGCGGCCTGTTCGCCCTGCTCAGCACCCTGCCCGACCTGATCAGCGCCGCCACCAGCGGCGGGCTCAACACCGCCGTCGGTTACCAGGCGGCCAAGCAGCGCAGCATGGGCCTGCTGCTCAGCCAGGTGCTGATCTACGGCTGCCTGGTGGCCGGCGCCCTGACCCTGGTCTGCGTGGCCCTGGCCCGGGAGTTCGGCACAGAACTGGAAGTGACCACCCAGCTGGGCCTGCTGGCCTGGCTGTTGCTGCTGGCGGTGCCGCTGACGGTGCTTAAAAGCGGCCTGCTGACCCTGCACAACGCCACCGGCGGCGTCGGCGCCTTCAACGCCCTGCGCCTGACCGAGTCGCTGGTGCCGCTGCTGCTGTTTGTCGGCCTGTTCTGGATGTGGCAGCACGCGGCCCTGGAAGCGGCGCTGATCAGCTGGCTGCTGGGCCTGAGCCTAGTGGTCATGCTCGGTTTGTACTGGCTCGGCCGGCAGCACTCGATCCGCCTGTGCTGGGACCGCAGCGGCCAGCGCGAGCTGCTCTCCTATAGCGCCAAGAGCCACCCGGACTTATTGTTCCAGCAGGTGATTCTGCGCTCCGACTACCTGTTCATCAGCGCCATGCTCGGCAGCGCCGCGCTGGGCCATTACGCCATGGCCAGCGCCGCCGCCGAACTGCTGCTGATCGTCCCTGAGGCGGTGACCACACCGCTGATGAAACGCCTGCTGCAGCAGGACGCCGGCATGGACAAGCTCACCCCGCTGGCCCTGCGCCTGACCGCCACGGTGATGCTCGGCGCCTGCCTGAGCATGGCGCTGATTGGCGAGTGGCTGATCGTCACCCTGTTCGGCGCGGAGTACCAACCGGCCTATCCGGCGCTGCTGGCCTTGCTGCCGGGGCTGTTCGGCCTGTGCTATGCGAGCATCCTGCGCCTCGACCTGCTGGGCAAGAACCGCCCCGGCACGGTATCGCTGATGATGGGCCTGGGCGCAGCGCTGAACCTGCTGCTCAACGTGCTGTTGATCCCCACCTATGGCATCGTCGGCGCTGCGGCGGCCTCATCCATCGCCTACCTGGCGGTGACCCTGGCGATGCTGCTGTTGTACTGCAAGCTCAGCGGCGTGCCGTTCTGGCAAACCCTGCTGGTACTGCCCAGCGACCTCGCGCCGCTTCGGCAGATGCTGCAACGGCGGCCGGCATGAAAGCCCTGGCCCTGGTGGTGAGCGGCGTGCTGGTGAGCGCCACGCTACAGGCTGCGCCCCTGCAATGGGGCGACTTGCGCGATGGCAGCCTGTACCTGCAAGCGAGCAAGGCCGACACCGTCACGGTCAGCTGGCAACCGGCCTGGCAGGCCGAGGCCAACCCCGAGCGCATCTTTTTGCTCGACGGCCAGGGCCACTTGCAGGCCGAGCGCGCGATCAAGGCCAATGAAAGCCGAGGCCGGGTGCAATGGCCGCTGGCGGCGAGCGGCAGCGACTACCAGGTGGAAATCCCCGGCTACAGCTTTCGCCGTTACCGCATCGAGCATGCCGACAGCACCCGGGCGCTGTTCGCCCCGGCCAAGGTGCACTTCAGCGCCGAAGTCGGGCCCAATGTCGAGCTGTACTTCAAAGTGCCCGCGGGCGAGAAAGCCACCCTGGCCGGCAAATATCATGGCGGCGTACGCAGCCTGCAGGTGCAGCGCCTGGGCGACAGCCAGCAACTGAGCCTGGCGCTCAAGCCCTACCCCGCCTATTGGCAGTTCGATCGCCTGGCGCTGCCGCAGTCGAGTAAAGAGCAGACCTTCCGCCTGCAACTGCAAGGCCGTGGCAAGGTGGCGTTCTGGCTCGACGGCAGCGCCAACCTGTTCGCCCAGCAGCCCGGGCAACTACGCCCGCTACACAACAGCGACGGCAAGGTCGCGCTCAGCCTTGGCCACACCGTACTGGGCCGCACCCCGGACCTGGGCGTCAACCTGCCCTATGTACTGCCGCCGCCATCAAGCTACGCCGTGCTCGATGCCCTGCAACCGCAAGCAGCCGGCTACTACAGCTTCGCCGACCTGCTGGCACGCAAGCCCGGCTATGAAACGGCCTTTCGCAGCTTTTACCAGCAACGCTACAACATCAAACAGGACATCACCCTGCTGGCCGGCACCGGCCGCGAATCGGTACTGGCCGCCGACCGCATCCGCAACGACGGCCTCGACGACTGGCTGAACACCACCCGCACGCTGGGCGGCAACAGCCTGCACTACCTGGCCTTCGCCGACGAACCGAACCTCAACTACAGCGACTACCCCACCTTCAGCCGCTACTTCCAGGCCATGGCCGAGCGCGTACAACGCAGCCCCGGCGCCCGCGAAGCCGGGGTGCGCATCGCCATGCCGGCAAGCTCGCGACTGGTCAACGGCCCGCTGCACAGCGACAGCGAAAAGCGCATCGGCCTTGACTGGGCACAGCGCCTGCTCAAGGAGCACGGTGCGCAGATCGACGCCCTGGCCTGGCACGAATGGATGGTCCGCGACCTGCTGGCCACCCGCAGCTACCGCGACTCGGTGCGCCAGGCCGCCAGGCTGGTCGGCCTCGATGCCCAGGGGCGGCCGAACAAGGCGCTGCTGCTGGACCAGACCAACCTCTCCAGCGGCTCGAGCCTGAGCCCCTACGACCAGGAAACCCACTTCACCGCCCTGTGGTGGGCCTCGGTGGTGATCAACGCCTCCCAGGACGGCCTGCTCGACATGCTCAACTGGTTCCACGTCGCCGACGAGCCCGAATGGCCCAAGGGCATGGTCCGGGTGCTGGGCGAAAACCGTTTTGAACTCAAGCCCGTGGGCCTGGCCCAGCAGTTCATCCAGCAGCACTGGCTCGACCAGGTGCTGGCTCTGGACAACGACGCCTTCGAAGTCGACGCCCTGGCCATGGCCCGTGGCAAGCAGCGCAGCCTGTTGGGGGTGAACAAGGGCGAGCGCCTGCAACAGGTGACCCTGGCCACCGAACAACGCTGCGCTGCAGGCGCCCTGAGCTTTTTCGGCCCCGACAACAGCACACGCCGCGCGCAGTTTGTCTGCGAGCAAGGCCGTATCCATTTTCAATTGCCAGGGCAAACCTTGTTCGCCCTGACCTGGAGCGCGTCATGAGCGCGCACCTCACCTGCCAGAAACAGGAGGCACCATGAGTGCTTTGAGCAAGATCCAGGATCGCATCCAGCGCAAAGGACTGCGTAATACCATCAACGCTGGGGTCAAGCGCTACCTGTTCTACCATTGGCAGCTGCTGTGGATGGAGCGCGACCTGGTCAGCCCCGTGCCGCCGCACAAACTCAAACCCTACCCGCCGCTGCGGGTCGAGCCGATCACCGTGCACAACGTGCGGGCTTTCGCCAAACACTTTGGCGACCGCATCGAGACCATGCGCGAGCTGGCCGCCGAGGGCCACACCGGGCTGATGTTCCTCGATGACGCGGGTGACGTGGTGGCATTCATCTGGGGCAGCCTGCGCCACTACCACGACCGCCACTTCTACGGCTGCTGGTTCCCGGTCGAGCCCGGGCAGTTCTTTGAATTTGGCGGCGAGCTGGCGCGCAAGTACTGGGGCACCGAGCTTTCGGTCGACCTGCAGCTGGAGCTGTGGAAGGCCATGGCCGCCCAGGGCTGCGACACCGTGGTGGACGTGTGTGAAAGCCACAACATCCCGGCGCTCAAGCTGCACCTGCGCATGGGCTATAAGGAACAAGGACGGGTGATGAATGTGTACTGCCTGTTCGGCCGCTGGAAGTTCTACCGCGAAACCCGCTACAGCGAATCGCGCCTGGAGCCCCTGCGCAAACCTGAAGCCAGCCCCGCCCCGGCCACGGTGACCTGAACCCATGAGCCTTGAACTGCAGTGGTACCCGTCGCTGGCGGCGGCGGACTTCCCCGCCGCCGACTACGAACAACTGCGCCAGCAACTGGCCGACAGCGCGCCGTTCAACCACCTGGGCTGGCTGCTGGCGGCCGAAGCGGCACTGACGGCCGGGCAACAACTGCAGGTGCTGGTGGGCCGCGACCAGGGCCGGTTGTGCCTGTGCCTGCCGCTGGTGCGCGGCACTGAGCGCTTCGGCCCATTGACCGCGCAGGTGGTGCGCCACCTGGGCTACCCGCTCAGCGACCGCATCGCCCTGCTCTGCGACCTGCCGGCCAAAGCGGCCGCGCAGGTGTTACGGGCGATCCGCAAGCAACTGCCCCATGCCCTGCTGCAACTGGACGAAGTGCCCGACGACGCGGCAACCCACAGCCTGCTCAGCCGCTGGGCAAGGCGCAGCTCTACCCATGAGCAGCGCCTGAACTGCCGGGTGCCGGTGCACCGCATCGTGCCCGAAGACCGTCAGGAAATCAGCGGCGACCCGCGCTACAAACTGCGCCGCGCGCGTAAGCGCATTGCCGCCTGCGGCGCCCAGGTACGCAGGGTTACCCCGAATGCAAACACCATCACGCCACTGCTCGATGCCATCAGCGCCGTCGAAGAGCTCAGCTGGAAAGGCGACGACGAGGTCGGCATCTTCTCTGGCCGCCTGCGCCGCCAATGGATGTACCAGGCTTTCACCGCCCTGGCGGCCCAGGGCCTGGTGCGCATGGTACTGCTGGAGCTCGATGGCCGCTGCATCAGCTACCGCCTGGGGGTGTTCGAGCGCGGCCGGGTGTACGACTACAACCTGGCCTTCGTGCCCGCCTATGCCGAGCTTGGCAGCGGCCGGGTGCTGCTCGAAGAATGGATTCACTGGGGCCTGGACGACGGCTGGGAGTGGGTCGACGCCTCGCGGGTGAGCCTGCACAACTCCAGCCACCAACTGCACGAACGCATGAGCGGCGCCGTTGAACACCAGCGGCAAAGCTTCTACAGCTGGCGCCCCAGCGGCCTGGCCCTGGGCCTGGCCTTGCGCCTGTGGCAACGCTTCAAGCCACAGTTGCAACGCCTGCGCCAAAAAACCTCGGCCACAGCCGCCGAGCCCGACTCGCCACAGGAGAACCCGGATGCCCTCACAGGTCATAGTCAACGCTGACGACTTCGGCCTCAGCGCCCACACCAACGCGGTCATCCTGCATGCCTTCCAGGCCGGACTGATCAGCTCGGCCACGGCCATGGCCAATATGCCGGCCTTCAGCGCCGCCTGCAGCCTGGCGCAACTGCCGGCCTTGCGCGGGCGTATCGGCCTGCACTTCAACCTCACCTACGGCCGGCCGCTGAGCCAAGCCATTCGCCAGCAGCCACGCTTCTGCGCGCCCAACGGCGAATTCGACCTGCGCCTGAAACAACGCACCCTGCGCCTGAGCCGCGCCGAGCGCGAGGCAGTCGAGCAGGAACTGCAGGCGCAGTGGCAACACTGCCTGAACCAGGGCCTGATGCCCAGCCACCTGGACTCGCACCAGCACGTGCACAACATCTGGCCGATCGGCGTGATTGTCGCCCGCTTTGCGGCACGTGAAGGCGTTGCGGTGCGGCTGGCGCGCAACCTCGGGCACAACATCGGGCCGCTGAAGCGGGTGTTCAAAACGTTGCTTAATCGGCGCTTGAAGCAGTTGGCGGGGGCGACGGCGGATTATGTATGTACGCCGGCGGATTTACGCGCGGGGTTGGCGCCGGCGGATGGGTTGCTGGAGGTGGTGGCGCACCCGAGTGCGTTGGGGGGGCATGATTTTGGGGATGCTTATTTGGGCAGTGGGGAGTCGTTGAAGGCGTTGGTGGAGTTAAGGTTGGGGGGGGTGCCTAGGGTTGGGTATGGGGTGCTTACCGGGGGACGAACTGTGCTGGCCCCCTCTTAAAATATTTGAGCGTAAACGGTCAGCGAATAGATTTTGCGCTGATTGGTTTGTACCCCCGGTGAGACGTCCAGTCACTGAAAGCGAGTGTCTTTCATCCTTATAGAGCAGGATCCAAGACATTCTCGCTTTCAGCCATTGCTCAGACCTTTAGCTGTCGAGCTTCGACTCCATCTAGCAATGCGTCCATCAGAGCGCTGGCCATTTCAACAGAGTGTTGCGAAGACCATACAAAAGCACGTCCTTCATTATCTGTATGCTTAACGACCTGCGAAATCGTTGCGCTCGCACATTTCAGGTATAGGACTGCATGCACTAGAGCATCTTCTGCACAGATCCCGGCTCGCACATTGAAAAGTGGTGGATGATCCGGACAACTTTTGACACTAGTCTCTAAGGTCTCGACAAGATGAAGTGATGGCGGATCAGGTACTGGTTTTTTCATCGATAGGCTCCTGGTTGAGTTGACTGGAGCTACCACGCACTCGTCGCCAAACGAGATAAGGTGGCAGCTGTACGCGGGTTGGCGAACCGGATCAACGCAGGAAACCCCGGCAGGGCATAAGCCCTCCCGCATACAGCCACCATAAAGGACAAACGGACACTAAAACGCCCGCCCTTCATTCAGGGGCATATCTGCATATAGATTCCGGGTCGCCAAACCCGATCACCAAGTTTTCAGTGACCGAGCGAGCCTAGTTTGAATATACAGAGCAAGCAAGAGAATGAAGGTGACAGAAAGCGTAGGATAATTCCTAAGAACCATTTCAACTAGCTTAAAATGTCGTGAGGAAGGAATTTTCAAGTAGAACTGTGAATTTTTCTTATTTCCAACAGCAAAGATTTCAGCCGATTCACAGAGAGCAGACACTCCGAAACCAGTGAGAGTGAGAGTTGAAGCCTATCTGCCTAATTTTTCTAAATAAAAAAGTTGCAGCCTAGCAAATTGTGACTCAGCTTCGAGCCGAAGACTCTCGACGTCATCCTCAGCAAGCCTTCCTTTCGAATCGCTATATCTACGCATAGAATTCATAGCATTCAGATATAAGGTTTGGTCACTCAATAACTGAATCGCATCATACGGATCTATGGCCGGTGCTCTGTCGTTTCGCATTTCTTCTACTCCGCCCAGGCTACATGTAGATCGAGTATAGAAAAAGGCGAGTGAATTGCTACCGCATGTCACCCGATATTCAATTCCTTTGAACTCATCGAACCAAAATGCTGAGATCCACCTTTTTTGATTCCAACCAGCTATCAAACTCGGCCACCGGCATCGGCCGGCCCATCCAGAAGCCCTGGCCCTGATCACACCCGGCATTGCGCAAAAACGCGTACTGCTCGGCGGTTTCGATGCCTTCGGCGGTGATCTTGAAGCCCAGGGCGTGGCCCAGGTCGATGATCGCCCGGGTAATGGCGGCGCCGTCGTCGTCTTCGGGCAGGTCCTTGATAAAGGCGCGGTCGATCTTCAGGTGGTCGATCGGCAGCATCTTCAAGTACGCCAGCGACGAATATCCGGTGCCGAAGTCGTCCACGGCGGTGGTCACGCCCAGTTCCTGCAACTGCGCCAGGACTGCGCAGGCGTGCTGCTGGCTTTCCATCAGCAGGCTTTCGGTGATCTCGACTTCCAGCAGGGTCGGCGCCAGGTCATAGCGTTTGAGGCTACGCCTGAGGCTGGCGACATAGTCGCTGCGCTCGATCTGCAGGGCCGCGACGTTGATTGCCACCGGCCCCGGCAGGCGGTCGGCGGCGCGCCAGGCGGCGATCTGCGCGCAGGCAAGATCCAGCACTTTCTCGCCCAGGGGGATGATCAGCCCGGTGCGCTCGGCCAGCGGGATGAACTGCGCCGGCGACACCAGCCCGTGCTCGGGGTCACGCCAGCGCAGCAGCGCCTCGGCGCCTTCGACGCGGCCGCTGAACAGGTCGATCTTGGGCTGGTACCAGAGCTCGAATTCATTGTGCTTGAGCGCCCGGCGCAGGTTGTGCTCCAGGTCCAGGCGCTGCTGCAGGCGCTGGGTCATTTCCGGCTGGTACAGGCGGTAGGCATTGCGCCCGCTCTCCTTGGCCGCGTACATCGCGGTGTCGGCGTGGCGCAACAGGCGGTCGGCGCTCTGCCCGTGTTCCGGGCACCAGGCCAGGCCGATGCTGCCGGTCACCAGCGCGGCGTTGCCCTTGAGGTCAAACGGCAATTGCAGGGTTTGCAGCAGGGCCTGGATACGCTCGATGCAACGGTCATCCGACCCTTTGAGAACAAAGGCAAATTCGTCGCCACCCAGGCGGCACAGGCAATCCTCAGGCTCGATGATCTGCATGAAGCGCGCCGTGGCCTGCTGCAGCAACAGGTCGCCCATGGCGTGGCCGAGGCTGTCGTTGATCTGCTTGAAGCCGTCGATATCGAGCACCAGCACGGCCAGGCGCTGGCCCTGGCTGATGGCTTCGAGCAACTGCTGCTGAAAGCGCAGGCGGTTGGGCAGCCCGGTAATGGCATCGAAATGCGCCAGGCGCTCCAGTTGCGCCTGGGACTGCTTGAGTTCTAGGTTGCGCAGGTTGATCAGGTGGTTGCTGCGGTTGAGCTGGGCGACGAACACGCTGAACAGCCCGGTGCAGGTCAGGGCAAACAAAAACAGCGGCGAGGCGAACAGGCTCATCGACGGCCAGCCGCCCAGGGGGCTGGCCGCCAGTTGCCAGAGCCCGCCGGGCACATCGACATTGACCGTCACCGGGTGCTGTTCGAACAACTGCGGGTCACCCCAGATCACCGCGCCCGCCGGGCCCTGGCCATCGGCGCCGCGCAGGGCCAGCTCGAAGCCCGGGTCCAGATCAAGCCCGGCGGTGCTGAGCAAGCGGTCGATATCGGCAACAATCGAGACATTGCCCCAGTACAGGTTGACGCCCTTGTGGCCCTTGAGGAACACCGGGCGCCGGTAGATCAGCCCGCGCCCGCCCTGCAGCAACTGCACCGGGCCTGCCAGCACCGGGCTGTAGTTGTCGCGGGCACGCTGCAGCAGCGGGTACTGGTCGGGCAGCCGGCGGTAGTCCATGCCCAGCACGCCCTGATTGCCATTGAGCGGGTAGACGTCGGCGATCACATCGTTGGGCGCCAGGGAAACATGGCGGATGTGCGGCACCGAGGCGATGGCCTGGCGGGCCATGTCGTGAAAATGCTCGGGGCTGATTTCGCCATCGGCACTCAGCAGTTGGGCAATGCCTTCGGTCTCGCCGAACGCCGAGCGCAACTGCGCCTCGATGCTGGCGCGCACGCCCGACAGGCGCGCGCTGGCATTGGCGATCACCTCGGCTTCCTGGCGCTGCACGTCCAGGCGCCCGAGCACCACCGACAGGCCGATGCCGATCAGGGCAAAACCTACGGGCAGCAGGCGATTGAGGGTGGTGCGCAGGTTCTTCGACAGGACCGGATTGTCATCAAGGGCGAGGATTCTTGTGCTCATAGGTCCGTAGTTCGCATCGCATTACTGCTTTATCGGCGCCGGCGGCGCATTGTTTAGCCAGGCTGGCTTTTTTTAGCGCGCTGGCGTTATGCTCAAACTGAAACGTTTCACCCATTACAGAAAAAGAGGTGCTGCGCCCATGGACCGTCTGCTCGATTCGCTGTTTCCCACCGCCAACGAGATCCCTGAGGCGTACCGCCTGGGTGAGCCGCTGGTGCAACGCGAGTACCTGGTCAACGGCCAGTTGCAGCAATGGGACGGGCCGCTGGCCACGGTGCGCAGCCCGGTGTGGCTCAAGGAGGGCAATGAAGAACGCCAGGTGATCCTCGGCAACACGCCACTGCTGGACGCCGACACCGCCCTCACCGCCCTGGACGCCGCCGTGCAGGCCTACGACAAGGGCCGCGGCGCCTGGCCCACCATGCGCGTGGCCGAGCGTATCCAGCATGTCGAAACCTTCCTGGCCAAGATGCGCGAACAGCGCGCGGCGGTGGTCAAGCTGCTGATGTGGGAAATCGGCAAGAACCTCAAGGACTCGGAAAAAGAGTTCGACCGCACCTGCGACTACATCGTCGACACCATCGGCGCCCTCAAAGAGCTGGACCGCCGCTCCAGCCGCTTCGAGCTGGAGCAGGACACCCTCGGCCAGATCCGCCGCGCGCCGCTGGGCGTGGCTTTGTGCATGGGCCCCTACAACTACCCGCTGAACGAGACCTTCACCACCCTGATCCCGGCGCTGATCATGGGCAACACCGTGGTGTTCAAGCCGGCCAAGTTCGGCGTGCTGTTGATCCGTCCGCTGCTTGAGGCCTTCCGCGACAGTTTCCCGGCCGGGGTCATCAACGTTATCTACGGCCGTGGCCGCGAGACCGTCAGCGCGCTGATGGCCAGCGGCAAGATCGACGTGTTCGCCTTCATCGGCACCAACAAGGCCGCCAGCGACCTGAAAAAACTCCACCCGCGCCCGCATCGCCTGCGCGCAGCCCTGGGCCTGGATGCCAAGAACCCGGGCATCGTGCTGCCCGAGGTTGACCTGGACAACGCGGTGAACGAGGCGGTCACCGGTGCGCTGTCGTTCAACGGCCAGCGCTGCACGGCGCTGAAAATCCTCTTCGTCCATGAAGACGTGGTCGATGAATTCCTCGATAAATTCCAGCGCAAGCTGGCCGCGCTCAAGCCGGGCATGCCCTGGGAGCCTGGCGTGGCCCTGACGCCGTTGCCCGAGGCCGGCAAGATCGATTACCTCAATGGCCTGGTGGCCGATGCCGTCGACAAAGGCGCCAGGGTCATCAACGAAGGCGGTGGCGCCAGCCGTGGCTCGTTCTTCTACCCCGCCCTGCTATACCCGGTGAACGCGCAGATGCGCGTGTACCAGGAGGAGCAATTCGGCCCGGTGGTGCCGGTGGTGCCCTATCGCGACCTGCAGACGGTGATCGACTACGTGCTCGATTCCGACTTCGGCCAGCAACTGAGCATCTTCGGTACGAACTCGGCCGAGGTCGGCAGGCTGGTCGATACCTTCGCCAACCAGGTCGGGCGCATCAACCTCAACGCCCAGTGCCAGCGCGGCCCCGACACCTATCCGTTCAACGGGCGCAAGAACTCGGCCGAGGGCACCCTCTCGGTACACGACGCCCTGCGGGTGTTCTCGATCCGTACGCTGGTGGCGACCAAGTTCCAGGACAGCAACAAGCAGTTGATCAGCGACATCATCCGTAACCGCGAGTCGAGCTTCCTGACCACCGATTACATTTTCTGACTGCCGCTCGTCCAGCGCCGCGACTTTTGATTTGCCCAATCGCCGAAACTGTATAAATATACAGTTTCGCGCCATTCACCCTGCGGCGCCTTAAAGGAGGATCAATAAAATGGCAGTCAAACCAATCCCCGAAGGACAGCACAGCATTACCCCCTACCTGGGCATCAAGGATGCCGCCAAGGCCATCGAGTTCTACAAGAAGGCCTTCGGCGCGCTCGAGATGTTCCGCCTCGACGGCCCCGACGGGCGCGTCGGCCATGCCGAGCTGAAAATCGGCGATTCCTCGCTGATGCTTGCCGACCCGTGCGATCAGTCTGGCGGGCTGGTCAGCAGCCAGTCGCTCAATGGCACGGCCGTTGGCCTGCACCTGTATGTCGAGGACGCCGATGCCACCTATGCCCAGGCCCTCGCCGCCGGTGCCAGCCAGGTTACCGAGGTCAAAGACCAGTTCTACGGCGACCGTAGCGGCACCCTGAAAGACCCGTTCGGCAACCTCTGGTTCGTCTCCACCCACAAGGAAGACCTGAGCGTGGAAGAGATCCGCGAGCGCGCCGCCAAGCTGTTTGGCGGCCAGTAGGGCCAGGTTCGGCTGGCGGGCATGTTCGCCAGCCGGGCTTTGCATTAAGGTGGCAGGCACAGGAAGGCAGGCCAGGATTGTCCATGCGAATCATCGAAAAAAACGCCGCGCTGGTGCGCACCCTCACCCCTGCTGAAGACGAGCTGTTGCGTGGGTTTGTCCAGGGCAACCTCGAAGGCCTGCGCCTGCTGCAGGCCAACCAGTTGCTGATGAAGGTGCGCGCTGCCGGCCATTGGCTGGCCTGTGATTGCCAGCCCAAGGCCATGCCGGTGCTCAACGTCAACCTCAACGGCAACACCGGCACCCTGTTCCTCAAGAACAACCCGGGCACCGCCGAGCACGCGCCAGACTGTGCGTTCATCAAGGACGAGCGTGAAAGCGCCAGCCGCGACAGCGACACTGATGCACCACCGGCCGCGTGGCTGGCGCCCGATGCGCCGTTGCGGCTGATTGGTGATTTCAAGCGAGCCAGTGAAGCCAGCGGCGAATCCGCGGGTACTGGCGACAAACGCGAACAGCACCGATTGCTGTCGTTGCTGCTGACCCTGATCGAGGCCAGTGGCCTGAACGTCTACGCCACTCACCTGAAAAAAGACCTCACCGGGCAGTTTGCCGAGTTGCGCGGGGTGGCCAGCCGTTATCCGCTGATCGAACGGGTGCCGGCCAGCAACTACCTGGAAACCCGCCTGGACATGAAGCACATGATGATGCTCAAGGCGCGCTTGCGCGAGTCCACGGCCTTTGGCACCCATCGCCGGCATGGCTTGCTGCTCGACTGCGTCAGCCAGATCAAGGCGCGCAAGGTGTTCAACGAGCGCAGCGAGGACGGCTTCGACTTCCAGGGCCATCACCTGCTCTGGGGTGGCAGCAAGACTCCGGGGCCGTTGCTGGCCCTGGCGATCTACTCGCCGGCCAGTGCCGGCAGTCATTTCTATGAGCTGATCCATGTCGCCAGCGTGCCGGTGCTGTCGCGCGGGCAGCTGTTTGCGGTGTACCGCGATGAAGAGCGCGAGCCGCTGAAAATGCTCATCTCGCTGATCGACTGGATGGCCAGCAAGGGCGTCAAGGTGATCATGCGCCGGCCGGTGCTCGGTGGCCAGGGCATGGACGCGCTGGTGCTCAGCTCCGACCAGGACCGGGTGCTGTCGGTGTCACTGACCGAGCAGCCGCTGGGGCCGGAGCCGGAGGGCGAGACCTTCAAGCGCTATGCCGACTTCAAGAGCCTGGACACCTTCCGTAAGTACGTGGCAGGTTTTTTCATGCGCGGGCGCGAGTAGCGCCGTTGGTCGCGTGCGTCGCACCTTCCCTTCGCGGCTGGGCCTAACCTCTGGCACCTGCCCTGAAAAGGAGTTTGACCATGACCCGTAGCGCCCTCGCTGCCTTATTGATTGCCGCATTGCTCGGCACCCAGGCGGTTGCCGCCGGCACCGGCCCGACCAACCCCAACCCGGACACCACCCCGACCACGCCGTTGCCGGGCATCAACACCGGCACCAACCCCACCGACACCCCACTGCCCAGCGGCACCGACCCGCGCACCCAGGGCAATGACGCCGGGCGCCAGGGTGGTAGCGAGACCGATGGCAGCCGGCGCGAGCCGAAGAAAGACGGCAGCGGCTCGGAGAGTGGCGGCGAAGCTGGGGGCAGTGCCGGTAGCTACTAGGCCTGACCTCCAATGTATTACGACCGCTGCGCGCTCGATCGCGGGTCCAGCCCGCTCCCACAGGTTTGGCGTACACAGCACTATTGAGCTGGTACGCCTACCACTGGCGCTTGTCCGGCCGGGTCAGGCCGAGCTTTTCGATCCGGTAGCGCAACATGTCCCGGCTCAGGCCCAGCAGCCGCGCCGATTTGGTGACGTTCCAGTCGGTGCGGTCGAGCATCTTGCGCACCATGTCGCGCTCCACTTCCGGCAAGCTCGCCGAGGCCATGGCCTCAGCATTGCCGAACGCCTCATGCACGGCAGGCGCCGGCATTTCCAGCGGCTCGTCGACCAGGCTCATGCACACGTTGAGCTGGTGCGGGGCGATCAGGTCCTGGGGCGCCAGCAACACCGTCTGTTCAAGCATGTTGCGCAACTCGCGCACGTTGCCCGGCCAGCTGTAGTTGAGCATCAACTCCTCGGCCTCGTCGCAAAAGCGCAGGTTGGGCTTGCCATAGCGTTTGCCATGCAGAGCAAGAAAATGCCGGGCCAGCAGCAGGATGTCTTCACCCCGGGCATACAGCCTGGGCACCTTGATCGAGATAATGCGCAGGCGAAAGAACAGGTCACGGCGAAACTTGCCCTGCTGGACCATCTGCTCCAGGTTGCAGTTGGTGGCGCTGATGATGCGCAGGTCGACCTTGCGCTCCTTCACCGCGCCTATCCGGCGAATGGTGCGGTCTTCCAGTAGCTTGAGCAACTTGGCCTGCAGCAGCAGGTCCATTTCGCCAATCTCGTCGAGGAACAAGGTGCCGCCGTCGGCCGCCTCGACCAGGCCCACCCGGCGATCCTTGGCATCGGTAAACGCGCCCTTCTCATGGCCGAACAGTTCAGCCTCCAGCAGGTTGGCCGGGATCGATGCGCAGTTGAACTCGATAAACGGCCCCTTGCTGCGCACTCCGTCAAAATGCAGGGCGCGGGCTACCAGCTCCTTGCCGGTACCGGTCTCGCCTTCTACCAGCACCGGCGGCAGGTCGCCGCTGGCCATGCGCTGCTCGGCATCGAGCAACTGGCGGATGGTGTGCTTGAGGCCGAGCATGGCCGGTGATTCGCCTATCAGCGCCTGGCCACCTGATTTTTGCGCCTCGCGTTCCTGGTAGAACGACAGGGTACGCTCCATGCGCTCGGTAGCCAGGGCCTTCTCCAGCATCAGTTTGAGCTCGGCCAGCACCACCGGTTTGGTCAGGTAGTGGAAGGCGCCCTCCTTCATCGCCAGCACGGCGTCTTCGACGTTGCCGTAGCCGGTCATCATGATCACCTTGAGCTCCGGCGCGCGCTGGGCCAGGGCCTTGAGCAGCTCGTGGCCGTTCATGCCCGGCAGCGAGTTGTCGGTCAGCACCGCATCGGGCTGACAGCGCGGCAGCTGCTCCAGGGCCTCTTCGGCGCTGTGGCAAACCGTGACCTCGAAGCCTTTGCGCTCAAGGTAGGTCTGGATGTTCTCGGCGAGGATTTGATCGTCCTCAACCACCAGGATGCTCTGCTCCATGGTCCCCTCCCGCTGCAATATTGAAGATCAGGCACACGCGGGTTCCTTCCTCTTCGCGGCTGGCCAGGCTCACCGAGCCACCAAAACGTTCCATGATCCGCTTGACCAGTACCAGGCCGACCCCGAGGCCGCCCTGTTTGGTCGTAAAAAACGGCTTGAAGACCATCCGCTCCTGCTGCTGGGTCATGCCCTTGCCGGTGTCGCTCAAGGCCAGTTGCAGCTGTTTGCCGTCTTCCAGCGCCTGCACCACCACGCTCAGGCGCCCGCCCGTGGGCATGGCTTCGAGGGCATTAGCGAACAGACTGTTGAGAATCTGCGTCAGCAGCACCGGCTGGCTGATCACCCAGGCCGCCTCGGGCGTGTCGATCTGCACCTGGACCTTATGCCGCTCCAGTTGCTGGGCGTAGGCATGGCGGGTGTCGTCGATCGCTGCCACCAGCTCGACCGCTTCGGCATCGTCGTTGACCGGGCGCAGCGACACCAGCAAGTCGCGCACCCAGCGCGACATGCGGTCAACCTGGCTGATGATGTCGCCAATGTTCTTCTGCGCCGGGGCACTGGCGATGTCCTGGGCAAGTTCGGCGCTGGAGCGGATATTGGCCAGCGGGTTGCGCAGGCTGTGGGCCACCGCCGAGGACATTTCGCCAAGGGCGACGAAGGTTTCGCTGGCCACCAGCTGGGTTTGCTGGGTCTGCAGCATGCTCGCGGCGCGGCGCACGATCCAGAACAGGCCGAAGTAGATCAGCGCCCCACCGACCAGGGTCGAGGCCCAGATCAGCACGTAGCCGCGCTGGATGCGCCGCACCAGGTCCTGGGGTTCCTTGTACACCTCGACCATCGACAGCACCTTTTGCCCGTCGCTGTCGAACATCGGGATGTAGTTCTCGATGAACAGGTACTGCGGCGCGCGCTGGAACTTTTGTTCATCGCGGTCTTCATTGGCCTTGTGGTAGCTGGCCGAGACCGGCACTTTCGAGGCGAACGATTCATCCAGGTCGTCGTCACCGACGATTTTCTCCCCGATCAGCTGCGGGTTGGTCGACCAGACGATGGTCCGGTCCAGGGCATAGACGTTGGCCAGCAAAGTGTCGGGCAGGTGTTCGACATGGTCGAGAAACTCCACCCGGGTGGACTCGGCCAGGGTCGGGCTGACCCCCGGGTGGTGCTGGTCCAGGCGCGGGTCGAGCAGCTCGCCCATGGTGGTGCCCGGCGGAATGCGCGAATGGCGCACTTCGGCCTGGGCCATGGCCTGGATGAACTGGGCGGTGAGCATGGCATCGCGCTCGACGCTGTCGGTGACCACGAAGCGGGTCGAGACATAGCCCAGCCCGCCTGCCACCGAAGCGATGATCAACAGGCTGACCAACGAGAACCAGCGCAACAGGTTGAACTGGCGCAAGGGTCGGTCGGCTGCCTGGCTGTCGAGGCCCTCATCGGCCAGTTTTCCGTTGAGCATCTGCATCGGGTCTGGTCCTGCCGTGGATGCTTCTTTTCTTAGAACTTATAGCCCAGCGTGCACACAGGCGTGGCACATCAAAACTAATGGCCACGGCGCCAGTGATAGTATTTTGCCTTTATGGCTGTTGGCGTTCGGCCTCCTGCTCGAGAAAGGCCAGCAAGGCCTGGGCATCGGCCTCGTTCAGGCGTAGGTTGGGCATCGCCACGCCGTTGTATTGCCGGTACAGCGCCATGACCTGCGGGTCTTGCTCGGCGAGCATGCGATCCGGCTCGCGGATCCAGCGGCTCAGCCAGCGCTGCTCGCGGCGCCGGGTAACGCCGAGCAAGTCCGGGCCGACCGCGCGCAGGCCGGTAGCCTGGCCATCTTCCGGGCCGAGGCTGTGACAAGCGGCGCAACGGGTGCGAAACAGCTCTTCGCCGCTGCTCGGTGGGCGAATCTGCGGGGCATCGGCGTAGCTCTGCTCGCTGCTGGGTTGCTTCCAGTTCTGCAGGCTGTTGGCCAGTTGGTCGGCGAGAATCCACGGGTTTTCGAAGGGTGAGGCCTTCATCCAGCGCCCGGTGGCCTGGTTGCCGACGATCAGGCTGAGGTTGTGGTCGCGGCTGCGGCCGTTGTCGACGCCTTCGATAAACAGGCCCAGGCTGCGGCGCAAGGCATCGATCTGGCCTTTGTCGCCGGTCAGAAAGCGCCAGCCGGGCGCCACCTTGAACTTCTGCGCATAGGCCTTGAGCACCTCGGGGGTATCGCTGAGCGGGTCGATGCTGATCGAGTAGAAGAACACCTCGCGCCCGACCCGCTCGCCCAACAGTTGCTGGACCTGGCGCAGGCGCGCGGTCTCCAGCGGGCAGGAATCGCCACAACCGGTGAAGATGAAGTTGATCACCACCACCTTGTCCTTGATCAGGTCGTCGAAAAAGCGCAGGTGCTCACCGTTGTGGTCGATCAGCTCGGTATTGGGGAAGTACTGCGCCCCCCAGGGCGTGGCCTCCTCGGCCAGCCCCGGCAGGCTGCTGCACAGCCAGCAGAGCAACAGGCAACGTGCGATAACGCCCATGGCAACCTCCCCCGGCTATTTGCCGACCTTGACCTGCGGGCCCTTGCCATCGCCGTTGCGCCAGGTGGGCAGCGCCGCCGAGTTGACGTACTTGACCCCGTCCCAGCTGGGCAAGGGCGTGGGCATCAACTGCAACTGGCCGGGGTGCTCGATGTCCCAGCGCAGCAGCATCGAGTTGTCCTCGTGCTGGGTGTTGTGGCAGTGCTCCATGTAGGTGCCGGCGAATTCGCGAAAGTTGATCGCCACCTCGACGTTGTCCAGGCCGTCGGCTTCGCTGCCGATCCGGTAGACGTCCTTGCGCGCCCACTTTTCCCATTCCGGCGGCGCCTTGCCGCCGCGGCTGAGGATGATGCCCTCCTCGAAGTGCACGTGCACCGGGTGGCTCCAGCCGTTGCCACCGTTCTGGATCTTCCAGATTTCCAGGGTGCCGAAGCCGCTGGCGCCGGCGTCGGTGGGGCCAGTGGCCAGCTGAGGCGCGGCGTTGAGCCGGCGCGGGTCCATGTGATAGCCAAAGCCGCCGTCGGTCTTGACCGTCCACGGCGCCTGGTCGGTGCCATCGGAGCGGCCGAAGATGAAGGTGCGATGGCGGGCCTGGGCCAGGCGGGCGATGTCTGCCGGGTTGTCGCGGTGCAGCTTGAGCGGGATCATCACCTTGCCCTCGGCCTTGCCGGGTTTGGCCGGCTCGTAGGCGGCCGGGTCCATGGCCAGGTCCTGGCCGCTGTAGGGCTTGACGTTGAACTGCAGGATCTTGTTGACAGTGGGGTCGCCTTTATCCCATTGCGGGCCCTTGCTGGTCTGCTTGATCACCGCCTGGTACTTCTCCGACAGCACGTCGGCCAGGGCGATGGCCTCTTTGGGGCCCTTGCCGGTGTCGTGGGCCTGGAGGTTGAGCAGGAACAGCTTGTCGCCGGGCTTGATCCCGTTCTTGGCGAAGTTGACGACAATGTCGAAGCGCTCGGCGATGCCCTGGGTCGGCAGGATGGCGTTGTGGTCCTGTTTGTCGCCGTTGGCGTCCAGGTCCATGCTGCCGTCGAACGGCACCGCGTGCTCCATGATGTTGCCGTCGTTGGCAATCATGTGGAATGGCACCCGCGCATAGGAAAGCCCCGAACCCTTGGGCCCGGCGAACTCGCCGCCGCTGCCCTTGATTTCACGCACCAGCGCCAGCTTCAGGTAGCGCGACACCGAACCGTTGAGGATGCGCAGGCGGTAGCTGCGGGCGCGCACGTCGAGGTATGGCTTGTATTGCCAGTTGACCAGGATCTGGTCGCCGAGAAAGCCGTCGGTGTTGAACGGGTTGAACCACAGCTGGCCGTTCTGGCCCCAGGCCTTGTCGGCGATCAGCAGGTTGAGGTCATAGTCGCGATTGCCCCACGACAGCGCCGAGCCGCTGGGCAGGCGCAGGTTGACGCCATCGTCGAAGGCCTCGTTGCCGCGGTCCAGGGCACTGTAGTAGTTCATCATCGCAGCGTTGCCCTTGTAGACGTTCTGCGCGGTGAAATCGAGCATGTGGTCATGAAACCAGTGGGTGCTCATGGTTTCGCGCCAGTCGCCGCGAATACGGATACTGCCGTTCTCGCAGGTTTTCAGCCCCGGGTTGGCGTCGTTGACCCACAGGGTTTCGCCCGGGGTGCAGGGGAACGCCGCGCGCGGGTCTTCGGCGCGGGTGTTGATGCTGTCGTAGCCGGCCAGCTGGATCGGCCAGCGGTAGTCGTAGTACTGGCCCGGGAAGAAGAACGCATTGGCGTAGCCGTCGCTTTCGGCCGGGGCGTGGCCGTTGTGTTCATGGGTGCTGATGGTGTGCAGGCCAAAGCCGTGGTTGGCGGCGGGGTCGATCGGCAAGGCGTTGTAATGGCGCATCAGCAGCGGCTGGCCGTATCGCACCATCAACAGCTTGGCCGGCAAGGTGCCGTCGAAGGTCCATAGCGACTTGTGATCCTGCAGCGGCATGTTGGGGTGGAAGCGGGTATCGACGCCCTTGGTGGTGCCCAGGGTGTTGGCCTGGCCGGCGGTGTTGTAGTAAAGGCCGCCGGGGCCGAACTCGCCGACGCTGTAGTGGTGCATCTGCATGGCGTCACGCAGGCCGCTGTTGATCCGCGCCCCGGCTTGCGCGGTTTTGTAGGCGGCCTGGGGGTAGAACTCGTTCCAGCGCTGGTGCGACCAGCCCTTTCCTGGTGGCCGGCCTTCGGCGGCAGAGCCGATGTGGCGGTTGAGGAACAGCTCGATCTGCTGCTGCCAGGGGTTGCGGTCGACAACGTTGGCAAACTGGCCGGGGAACGGGGTCAGGCCCGGCTGCTTGAGAAAGGCATCGAGCAACGGCCCGGACGGCGCACTGCGCGCGACGTTGAGCGGGTCTTGCTGCGGCGCCGGGCCGGTGCTGGGCGCCGGGAACACCAGCAGCCCGGCGGGGGTGGTCGGGTCGAGGCGGGTCGGGCCGAATTCTTCGAACAGCAGCAGTTGCTGGCTGAACGGCTGGGCGCCGAACATCGGGCTGGGGGCGCCATTGGTGGGGTAGTTGAAGCTGGTTTGCAGCGCTGGCGGGCGCTCGTTCTCCTGGCGCGGGGTGGTGCGGTCGCCCTCGCCCTCGGGCAGGTCGAAGGCGCCGAGGTTGGCCTCGGGCAGCGACAGCAGGTTGTTCAACGCTGCGGCGCTGTCGGCGGGTGGATCGCTAAAGGCCGAGGGGTCGCCAGGCTCTGGCGGCTCGACATCATCCAGGCGGCTGGCGTTGGCATCAGCCATTAAGGCAATGGCCAGGGCGATGCTCAGGACAAGAGGGGTGGGGGTTGGGGTTTTCATCATCTTCACCCAGATTCAGGGACCGGTAATATCGTTTTGCAATTACCTGGCCACATCTGTATCAGGATGTGTATTCGTTAATTATCAATAGGTTATGCCTACTACCTAATATTATTTACGAAGAGTGATGTTGGAAAACCACCCCCAGTTCTGGGTCTTTACCCTGCGGGAGCTAAAAAACAGCAATGTGTTTAAATTCATATAGTTATTAGTATTTATTAAAGTGCTTTATCCGTTACTTCCCCACCACCCTGAACGTCAGCAACACACACGTACCCTGCCCCTCCTCGCTACTGAGCTTCACCGTTCCGCCAAAGCGCTCCATGATCCGCCGCACCAGCACCAGGCCAACCCCCAGTCCGCCTTGCTTGGTGCTGAAGAACGGCTTGAAGGCCATGCGTTGCTGCTCCTCGGTCATGCCCTTGCCGCTGTCGCACAACTGCAGGGTCAGGCCCTGGCGCGTTTGCCGGCGCCGCTCGACACGCAGTTCACCGCCTTCGGGCATGGCCTCCAGGGCGTTGGCGATCAGGCTGTTGAAGATCTGCCCGAGCAGTACCGGCTGGCACAACACCAGGGCCTGGGGCAACTCGCCCATCTGCAGGCGCACGCCCTGGCGCAGCAGTTGCGGGGCAAAGCCTTGCAGGCTGTCCTGCAGCACCCGCAGCAGGTCTACCGGCTCCGGGGTATCGTTCAAGGGCCGCAGCGACTGCAACAGCTCGCGCACCCAGTGGGACATGCGGTCGACCTGGCTGATGATGTCGCCGATGTTCTTCTGCGCCGGCCCCTCTTCGATCTCCTGGGCCAGTTCGGCGCTGGAGCGAATGCTCGCCAGGGGGTTGCGCAGGCTGTGGGCTACCGCCGACGACATCTCGCCCAGGGCCACATAGGTTTCGTTGTTGATCAGGCGCTTTTGCTGCACCGCCAACTGCCGGGCGGCGCGGCGCATGATGCCGTACAGGCCGATGTACACAAGCCCCGCGCCGATCGCCGTGGCCAGCCAGATCAGCAACAGGCCGCGTTCGATACGCAAAATCAGGTCGCGGGGCTCCTTGTAGATCTCGACCATGGCAGTGACGTTGCCGCCCTCGGCATCGAACAGCGGAATGTAGTTCTCGATGAACAACTGCTCGGGCGGGGTAATGAACTTCTGCTCGCTGCGCGCCTGGTCGACGTCGTGGTAGCTGGCCGAGACGCGCATCTTCTGGTCGAAGGCATGGTCAAGGTCGTCATCGGCGTCGATCATCTTGCCCACCAGCGCCGGGTTGCTCGACCAGATGACCATGCGGTCCGGGGCGTAGATATTGGCCAGCAACACGTCGGGCAGGTGGGCGATATGATCGAGGAACTCGCCCCGGGCGCTGCGCCGGGCCTCGGGGTCGACATCCGGGAAGGCCTGGTCCAGGCGCGGATCGAGCAACTCGCCCATGGTCCGCACGTTGGGGATCGACACGTGGCGCACTTCGGCCAGGGCGATGGCCTGGATGAACTGGGCGGTGAGCAAGGCGTCGCGCTCGACGCTTTCATTGATCACGAAGCGGCTGGAGATCAAGCCCAGGCCCACGGCCACTGAAAGGATGATCGCCAGGCTGACGAAGGCGTACCAGCGCAGCAGGTTGAACGGCTTGCGCGCGGCGGCCGGGGCCGGGCTTACGAGCTGCAGGGACGACGAATCGAGGCGTGGCTGGCTGCTCATCACTGACTCCCGAATGAACGCTCCTTAGGTTATAGCCCAGCCCGCGCAATTCCCCCGCCCGCTTGCCCCACTTGCCCCCAACCCTGGGGCCAGCGCCCCGAGTCGAGTGGCTCTGCCGACACCCTGTAACCGCACGCCAGGCCTTGTGCAGCAAGGCCTGCAGGGTATTGAGAATAAATTGGTACGGATGTTGCCGATGCCTGTGCAGACGACCCAAGTCCATGGGCCCGAATGCAAGAGGGAAGACTCATGCACCGTCCAACGCCCCACCCACTGGCTCTGCTGATCCTGGCGAGCATTATCCAGGCACCGGCCCAGGCCGCCCTGTTCGAAGTAGACCCCGGCCCTTACCTGCCCGCTACCGGCGGCTTTGCTGCCTGGTACCAGGACACCCATGGCCGGGTGCTCGACCTGTGCCTGTCCAAGGCGGTCAGTTCGCGGGTGCCCGGTGCACCCGGGGCGCCGTCGTACATGTGCGTGCTCAACCCCGCCCCCGGGGTGTTCGACGACACCCGGCCGATCAGCTTCCCGAGCAACTACCCCGACGAAACCTTCTGGTTCACCGCCGATGCCGCCATCACCGACGCCGCCAGCGGCATCGACCTGACCTACGGCACCGCCATCGAGGCCGCCTTCGCTGCCGAAGACGTGGTCGACGGTGACCAGGTCAGCTTTGCCCGGGTACGTATCCGCGTCGACGTGCCCACGCCAGGCACCTACATCGTCACCCACCCCTACGGCGTCGAAGTGTTCGATGTACCGGCGGCCGGGCGGCGGGCAATCAACATGACCCGCGACATCGGCATCGGCGCGCCGAAAACCTACACCGGCGCGCTCAAGGGCGATGTCGGCCCGTTCCTGCGCGGTGCCGGTGGCCCCTACAGCGAAACCAACCCGGCCACTGGCGCCAGCGAACGCTTCATCGGCGACCCGAACCTGCAGGAAGCGGTGACCGGCAGCCCGTTCAACACCAACTTCGTGCGCATCGAGGGCCCCAACGGCCTGGATTTGCGTACCGAACTGTTCTCGGTCTCGGGCAAGCTCTCCACCGTCGCCCGCCCGACCCCGGTGATCGCCCAGCGCAGCACCTATTCGCGGCACAGCGAGAACGGCGACCTGCGTGCCCAGCAGGACCTGTTCGTACAAGCCCCGCCGCCACCGGCGACCGCCACCCTGGTCAGCCAGACCCCCAACCTCAACCTCAGCGAGGCCAACACCACTGGCGCCTGGTACGCCCAGTCGGTGCTCAACCCATCGCTGCCGCTGAACCTGCAGGTGACCGCCGACAACAGCCTGGCGATCCCCACCAGTACCCCGACCACCCTGACCCTGGCGCTGACCGACCTGGTGGTGATCGAGCGCGCCGAGTACAGCCTGGCCTCCGGGCAACTGACCCTGGTTGCCAGCACCAGCGACGAAACCAGCCCGCCAGTGCTCAGCGCCCGCACCGGCAACGGCGCCACGATCGGCACCCTGAGCGGCAATGGCGCGGTCAAGACCCTCACCACCGGCCTGTCGCCGATTCCGCCCGCCAAGGTCACGGTGACCAGCACCAACGGCGGTAGCGACAGCGAAGAAGTGGTGCTCGTGCCATGAACACTCTTACGCCACGTCCCGTAGCAGGAGGCAGCATGAACAACTGGCCACGCCTGGCGCTCTGCGCAGCCGGGCTTTCCCTCTCGCTGGCCGGCACTGCCTGGGCCGGCCTCAAGGCGGTCGATCCCGGCCCCTACACCCTGGCCACCGGGCGTTACCCGATGTGGTACCAGGACCACGGCAACCTGTCGCTGGAGCTGTGCCAGTCGCGGGCGGCAAGCTCGCGGGTAGCGGTTTCGGTGCCGCCGGCCTACATGTGTACCTTGCTGCCGGAGCCCGGGGTGTACGACGACGCCCTGCCGCTGGTGTTCCCCGACAACTGGCCGCCGGAGATGTTCTGGTTTCTGGCCGAGACCGAAATCCCTGAAGTGGGCAACAGCGGTTACGAGCTGGAAGTCTATGTCGCCGGTATCGAGGCGGCGTTTGCCGCCGAAAACCCGGTGGACGGCGACCAGCAAAGCTTCGCCCGTATCCGTATCCGCGCCTCGGTGCCGCGCACCGGCACTTACGTGATCACCCACCCGTACGGGGTCGAGACGGTCAACGTCACCACCGCCGGGCGCCGCGCCATCAACATTACCCGCGACATCGGCATCGGCGCCCCGGGCAACTTCAGCGGCGTGCTCAACGGCGCGATCGGGCCGTTCCTGCGCGGCGTCGGCGGCCCCTACACCGAGATCAACCCGGACACCGGCGCCAGCGAAACCTACGTCGGCGACCCGAACATCACCGAAGCGGTCACCGGCAGCCCCAATAACACCAACTTCGTACGTATCCAGGGCCCGGCCGGGACCCTCCAGACCAACCTGTTCACGGTCTCCGGCAAGGTCCTCGACCCACGCAAGCAAACCCCTGCCGAACTGCAGCGGGCCAGCTACCGGCGCACCTCGGACGGCACCCGCGTCGAGGTGTTCGCCAAGGCGCCGAACAACGCCACGCTGTGCATGCGCGAGACCCTTGCGCTGGTGCCGGGCACCCCGCCCTCGCCCTGCCAGTTCAACCTGCTGGCCGACAACAATGGCCTGTTCTTCGCCCAGCACCTGAGCAGCGCCGCACCGCCGCCAGTCATCGTCGTCACCGCCAGCGACCCGACCGGCGCCACCCGCCCCACCGCGCTGTCGAGCAAGCTCAGCGACGTGGTCAAGGTCACCACCGCCCGCTATGACTGGGCCAACAAGCGCCTGCGCATCGAGGCCAGCTCCAGTGATGAAGTGCAGGTGCCCGACCTGGTCGCCCAGGGTTACGGGCGGTTGTCGAAGTCCGGCACCCTGCAGACCCTGACGGTCAACGAGCTGAGCCAGCCGCCTGCGATCGTGACGGTGAAATCCGCCGCCGGCGGCAGCGACAGCGAGCCGGTGGTGGTAATCGGCAATGCCCCGGTCGACGCCGCCAACCAGCCGCCAGTGGCCCAGGCCGACGTCGGCAGCACCCGCGTTGGCGTGCCGCTGAGCCTGAACTTGCTGGCCAACGACAGCGACCCTGACGAAAACGTGCCGCTGAGCATCAGCGACCTCACCCAGCCGGCCACCGGCCAGGGCACGGTGGTGCTCAACGGCACCACGGCCGTCACCTACACCCCACCGGCAGTAGTCAATGCGCCGCTGGTGGTCACCTTCACTTACCGTGCCCAGGACAGCAAAGGGCTGAAATCACCCGTCACCAACGTCACGGTCAATGTCGCCGCCAACCAGCCGCCGCTGGCTGTCAACGACACCGCCAGCACCCTCGGCGTGGCCTTGCCGATCAACGTGCTGGGCAACGACAGCGATCCGGATGGCAACGTACCACTGACGGTCGCCAGCGTTACCCAGCCGGCGCTGGGCCGCGGCACGGTCAGCACCGACGGCAACCAGGTCACCTACACCCCGCCGGCAGTGATCCTGGCCGCGTTCAGCACCACCTTCACCTACATCGCCCGCGACAGCGCAGGTGCCCTGTCGGCACCGGCCACGGTCACGGTGCAGGTGTCGCCACGGCCACCGGCAGAGAACTTCACCGTCACCGCCGCAACGGTCACGGCGCGGGCTGGCGGTCGCTTTACCTGGGACATCTCCGGCACCACCTCGGCGATCCTGCTCAACGCCGTCACCGTGCAGGTCAGCACCCCGACCGGCCTGGTCAGCCTGGGCACCACCCCGGTACCGCTGACCGGACGCTGGCGGCTGAGCGTCACCAACAGCGTCGCGCCGAGCACACCGGCACCGACGGCAACCGTCACCACCAGCCTGGGCACCGTGCGCACTGTGCCGGTCACCGTGCAGTAACCACAGGAGAACGACCATGGCGCGCCTGACCACCTTGCTGCTGTGCCTGAGCCTGAGCGCTCAGGGCGCCCTGGCCGACGACCTGATGGACAACGCTGACCTGGCCATGGGCAGCGACCTGGGCGACCTGTCGATGCAGCCACTGGCGCCTTCAAGTGGCCAGCAGGCGCTGGTCGAGCAGAACGGCCAGAGCAACCGCGCAGCGATTGGCCAGGACGGCCAGGCGCTGCTCGGGCGCATCGTCCAGCAAGGTGGCGCGCAGGAGGCGTACATCCTGCAACAAGGCAACGACCTGATGGCCTCGATCAGCCAGCAGGGCTACGGCAACAGCGCCTCGATCAGCCAGAGCGGCAGCAACAACCGCGCGCAGATCGAGCAATACGGCAACAGCAACAGCGCCAGCATCGAGCAGGCCGGCAGCGGGCTTTCCAGCTCGGTGATCCAGGCCGGCAACGGTCAGCGCGTGCAGGTCAACCAATACCGTTAAACCTGGAGGCACCACCATGTTCAAGCTCGCTCCTTTAAGCGCCGCCATTGTCCTGGCCGTTGCCGGCCAGGCCATGGCTGACGACAGCCAGTCGACCCAGAGCCAGTTCGGCACCGAGAACATCGCCGAGGTCAAGCAGACCGCCGCGCCGCTCAGTACCACCACCCAGAACCAGCTGGGCCTGGGCAACAACCACGCCGCCAAGCAGGATGGCGGCAACAGCCAGATCCAGCAAAGCGGCGCCGGCGACTACAACGCCGGCTACGCCGAGCAGTTGTACGAGTTCGGCAGCCAGATCAACCAGCAAAACGCCGGGGCCCTGAACAACACCCACGCCAGCCAGTCGCTGGGGGTCGAGAACAGCGCCCAGCAGACCCAGCAAGGCACCGGCAACTTCTCGTTCATCTACCAGGACACCCAGGCCGGCAGCCAGGGCACCACCTTGCAATTCGGCGATAACAACCGCGCCTTTGTCGAGCAGCAGTACGGAGGCGGCGGCAACAACGCCCTGAGCATCCAGGCCGGTAGCGGCAACTACAGCGCCGCCGAGCACCTGAACTACAACAATGGCCAGATCGGCATCTACCAGGCCGGCGATGACAACTGGGCCTATGGCGATCAGCGCGAAGGCCAGGATGGCAGCGTCACCATCAGCCAGACCGGCAGCGCCAACTCCAGCGAAGTCTGGCAAGACACCCAACTGGGCAGCCAGGCCACGGTGACCCAGTACGGGCAAACCAACGAAAGCGTGCTCGACCAGAGCTTCGGCGAGGGCAACGTGGCCAGCATCACCCAGGCCGGCAGCCTCAACGCCAGCTATGCCGACCAGTTCGGATCGCAGCAGTCGACCACCACGGTGTTCCAGAACGGCCAGGGCAACGTCCACTACACCTACCAGAATGGCGACAACCACGTGCTCACGGTGAGCTCCACCGGCACCGGCAACAAGATCCTCGCCAGCAACTGGAAGGGCGACAAGTCCGGCGGCCAGTTCGGCAGCGCCCAGCGCGCCGAGGTCAACCAGAACGGCAGCGGCAACAGTGCCAACTTCACCCAGGACGGCAGCACCCAGCTCGCCCGCCTGAACCAGAACGGCAGCGGCAACAGCGCCGAACTTGCCCAGGTCGACAACAACAACGAGCTGTATTTTGAACAGAACGGCAGCGACAACCTGCTGATCGCCGACCAGCGCGGCACCGCCAACTACGCCACCGGCGTCAGCAGCGGCGCCGGCAACAGCGTCAAGGTCGAGCAATCGGGCAGCGGCAACCAGAGCTACACCTGGCAGCTGTACGGCGACAACAACCAGGCCAACATCAAGCAGACCGACGGCGTCAACGTCGCCTACGTGACCCAGGGCGGCTCGGCCAACCAGGCGATGGTCGACCAGAGTGGCGCAAACATGGCCGCGACCATCCAGCAGTTTGGTGCGGGTAACCAGGCGACGGTGTTGCAGCAGTAATAGCTTTGGGGCCGCTTCGCGCCCCATCGCCGGCAATCTGATTCTCCCCCCCTTGACCGTGACTCGCCGACAGGCTGGTCACGGTTCTTTTTTTGCCCTTATAATGCGAACAATTCGCAACTGCATCTTTCATGTTTCAGGATCTCCGGGTGTCCCCTACCTCCCCCGCTCCCCAGCAACAGCTCCATGGCCTCTATCGCGATCACCACGGCTGGCTGCAGGCCTGGCTGCGCAAGCGCCTGGGCGACCGTGAGCGTGCTGCCGACATCGCCCACGACACCTTCCTGCGCCTGCTGGTCAGCGGCCGTTTGCCCGGCCACGACGAGGGCCGCAGCTACCTGGTGCAACTGGCGCGCAACCTGGTCATCGACCAGTGGCGCCGGCAACGCATCGAGCAGGCGTACCTGGCCAGCATCGCCCACCTGGACGAACCGCAAACGCCGTCGCTGGAGACCCGCGCGATGATCCTGCAGACCCTGCAACAGATCGACCAGATGCTCGACAGCATGCCGGCCAAGGTGCGCAGCGCCTTTTTGCTGTCGCGCTTCGAAGGCCTGGGCTATGCCGAGATCGCCGAGCGCCTGGGGGTCACCGTAAGCTCGGTGCAGAAGTACATGATTCGCGCCATCCAGGCCTGCTACCAGGTGCTCTACAGCGAATGAGCGCGGTAAACGATGCACCGATCGACGCGGCGATTGTCGAGCAGGCCAGCCACTGGCTGATGCTGCACTGGGACGGCCCGCTGGATGCCGGGCAACGCCTGGCGTTTGCCGATTGGCAAGCGGCCGATGCCGAGCACCGGCGCGCCTGGCAACGCCTGCAAACCCTGCAGCAGACCCTCTCCGCCGTGCCTGCGCAAACTGCCCGCAGCGTGCTCGAAGAGCGCCAGAGCCGGCGTTCGCTGCTGCGCCAACTGTGCGTCGTGCTACTGCTGGGCGGCAGCGCTTACCTGGGGCAGCGCCATCTGCCGTGGCGCGAGGCGATGGCCGACCAGCGCAGCGCCCCCGGCGAAGTGCGCCGCCTGCAACTGGCCGATGGCAGCCAACTGCTGCTCAACAGCCGCAGCAGCGTCAACATCCAGTTCAGCGCACAAGAGCGGCGCATCCACCTGCTCGAAGGCGAGCTGCTGCTGACCAGCGGCAAAGACCCAAGGCCGCTCAAGGTCCAGACCCTGGCCGGTGAAGTACAGGCCCTCGGTACCCGCTTTGCCGTGCGCGAGCTGCAGGATGGCAGCCGCGTCGAGCTGTTCGAAGGCGCCTTGATGATTCGACCCGGGGCGGGCAGCGAGCAGTTGCTCACGGCCGGCCACGGCCTGTGGTTCAACCGCCAGGGCTGCGCACCACAGCATCCGGCCGACAGCAACAGCATTGCCTGGGAGCACGGCCGGCTGATTGCCGAGCGCCTGCCGCTGGGGCGTTTTCTCGAGGAACTGGGCCGCCATCGGCGCGGGGTCATCCGCTGCGAGCCGGCCATCGCCGAACTGCCAATCACCGGCGTATTTGCCCTCGCCGACAGCGAGCGCACCCTCACCGCCCTGCAAGACAGCCTGCCGATCCGCGTGCACTACCTGAGCCGCTACTGGGTGACCGTCACCGCGCGTTGACCGCCCGTGCTTGCACTTTCGAAAAAATAACTGCGCAAGCCGTTGTCGGTTTGCGCCGCTCGTTCGGGTTAGTCATCAAAGCTAACCAATACGCATTCTCAAAGGAGTCTTCGGGATGCCGAACCTGCCGCCCCCCTGCCCGTCCCCCCTGAGCTTGGCAATCCGCAGCGGATTGCTCGCCGGCCTGCTCGGCAGCGCCTGCTGCAGCCTGGCCATGCCCGCCCAGGCCGAAGCTGCCCGCCAGGAACAACGCTTGTACCAGATTCCCGCTGGCACCCTCGACCAGGCCCTGACCCAGTTCGCCGCCAGTGCCGGCCTGCTGCTGTCGGTCGATGCGCGCCTGACCGCCGGCAAGCCGTCGCTGGGCCTGCAGGGCCATTACGCGCCGGCCCAGGCCTTGAGCAAACTGCTGGCCGGTAGCGGCCTGAGCGCCTACTTCAGTGACGACGGCCGGGTGCTGATCGAAAAGACCGCGCACGCCAGTGATGCCCTGGAGCTCGGCGCCACCCGGGTCAAGGGCCAGGCCGAGGACGACGGGCTCAAGGACTACGGCGTGCCACGCTCGGTGGAAACCCGCAATCTGGAGCAACTGGAGCGTTTTCGCGGTCGCTCCAATGCCGACCTGCTCGCCGGCATCGCTGGCGTGCAGACCTCCGACGGGCGCAACGGCGGCGGCATCGAAGTCAACATCCGCGGCATCCAGGGCCAGGGCCGGGTGCCGGTCAAGGTCGATGGCAGCCAGCAGTCGCTGGATGTTTACCGCGGCTACGCCGGCACTGCACAGCGCGCCTACATCGACCCGGACCTGATCAGCGGCGTCACCGTCAACAAGGGCCCGAGCCTGGACGCCGGTGCTTCCGGCGCCATCGGCGGCTCGGTCGAGATGCAGACGCTGACCGTCGATGACATCCTCAAGCCCGGCGAGACCACCGGCTGGCGCCTGCGCGGCTCGCTGGCGGACAACAGCAGCGCCGACGTCCCCAGCGACTATCGGGTGCGCCCACCCACCGAGCGCAATGACCTGCTGCACGCGCACGACTGGTCGCGCAGCCTGGCCTTCGCCCACAAGGACGAAGCCTTCGATGTGGTCGCCGCCTACGCCGAGCGACGTAACAACAACTACTTTGCCGGCAAGCACGGTTATTCGCGCTACGACACCTCGGTAATCAGTGGCGGCGCCCTGGTCGATGCCAACACCGTGGCACGCAACTACTGGCCCGGCGAAGAGGTGCTCAACTCCAGCACCCACAACAAATCCTTCATGCTCAAGGGCACCCTGTACCGCGACAACGGCCTGGAGCTGGGCCTGGGCTACCGCTACATGGATTCGAGCTTTGGCGAAATCATGCCCTCGCAGATTGGCCGCTCAGGCCCGTCGATGACCCAGCCACTGGGCGACTTCAAAAAAGACATCGACCGCTACGACGAAGCCTTCTGGATGAGCGCCGCCCCCGAGTATTACCAGCAATGCTCGGCCATCGCGGCCCCGGTGCCGGACGGCGACAATATGTGGGACAGCACCGGCTGCTTTGTGCGCGAGACCCTCGACCCGGTCTACGACTACAGCGGCGCCAACCAGATGATCTAGTTCAAGCCCGGCAACATGAAGCTGCACACCCTCACCAGCGAGTTCAAATGGCGCCCCGAGGACGACAGCCTGGCCCGCTACATCGACCTCAACGGCCATGCCTGGGCAACCTTCGGGCGCAGCATCATGTACAACAACGTCGGCTTTACCGCGCCGCAACGCGGCCAGGGCTATCAGGACGAGCAAAGCGAGCACTACCGCCAATCGCTCAAGTCCGACCTGAGCAACCTCAAGGTCGGCACTGACATCAGCAACACCAGCCGCCTGCTGACCGGCAGCGGCGACTATGCCCTGACCTATGGCGCCTCGTACCAGTACGAAAGCATCGACCCGAGCCGCAAGCCGTGGCAGGACGACCTGGAAAACAACCGCATCGAACGCAATGGCTATCGCCACGAATACAGCCTCAGCACTGCCCTGGAATACAAACCGGTCCCGCAGCTGACGTTCACCGCTGGCGGGCGCTACAGCGGTTACCGCATCTATGACCGCAACCGCCAGGCGCTGTATGCCGCGCCGGCCGGGGCCGGCCCCGACGAGCCATGGTGGAACGCCGAATTTGCCGGCTTCGCCGACAATGCCGAACTGTCTGGCCACGGCTTCGCCCCGTCCTACAGCGTCAGCTATGCCTTTACCCCCAATGTCATGGCTTACGCCCTGTACAACCAGGGCATGCGCATGCCGTCGCTGTTCGAGACCACCCTGGGCAGCTGGTCGGCAGAACCGAACTACGACTTGCGCCCGGAGCGGATGAAAACCTTCGAGGTCGGCGCATCGTTCAAGGGCAGCAACCTGCTGCTGGACAACGACCAGGCCGGGTTCAAGCTGGCCTACTTTCACAACACCATCGATGACATGGTCACCCGCAACTATCGCTACAACCCCAAGGGCCGCCCCGGTTTCAACGGCGAGTTGAAGATCCGCAACGTCGACAGCTTCACCACCCAGGGCATCGAGCTGCAAAGCCACTACGACAGCGCCTGGTGGTTCGCCGACGCCTCGTACGTCTACAACATCAAGGCCGAAACCTGCGACCGCGCCTTTGCCCAGGCCCTGCGCGACGGCGGCAAGAGCGAAACGCCGGACTGCACCACCGGCGGTTTCCAGGGTTCCTACACCAACACCCAGAACCCGCCGCGCTACAGCGTCAACCTGGTGCTGGGGGCCAAGGCCTTCGAGCAGAAACTGGCCAGTGGCATACGCATGCGCTACACCAGCGGGCCGATGTACGTGCTGGACAAAAGCTGGCACGTAGGCACCACCACACCGCAGCAGCACTACCTGGAAGCGCGCATCTATGATTTTTTCGCCGACTACCAGTTCAGCGATGAACTCAAGGTCAGTTTCAATGTTTACAACTTTACCGACCAGTACTACCTCGACCCCATGTCGCAAAGCATGATGCCAGCACCCGGCCGCACCTCAAGCCTGGCAGCATCCCTACAGTTCTAAAGGCCTTTTGCCATTAATCTGTCGGAATCGCCGTAGCAGGGTTTTACCGCCCTGCTTCGTTAATATTTTATTTTTCTCCTTAAGGGTTTATACGCGAATGGTAATTCTTATCATTCTCGACTTCCCGAACGGCCCGGCCCTTCCGTCCAGGCCGTTCACCCTTTGTTTCAGGAGAGATCTGACATGGTGTCGCGCTTCAACCTCAGCCGCTTGAGCATTGCCTTGCTGGCCACCCTGGGTTCCACGGCACTGGCCGCAGCGCCCCTGGAGCTGCAACCGGATGAAGTCCAGGTGCAGCCCACCGACCTGCCAGTGGACGGCAGCCGGCAGGCGATCGAGCTGGAGAACACCCGGGTGCTGGGCACCGCCGAAGAGGAGCTCAAGCAAGCGCCAGGCGTGTCGATCATCACCGCTGAAGACATCAAGAAGCGTCCGCCGGTCAACGATCTTTCCGACATCATCCGCCGCGAACCGGGGGTCAACCTCACCGGCAACAGCAGCAGCGGCGCGCGTGGCAACAACCGCCAGATCGACCTGCGCGGCATGGGCCCGGAAAACACCCTGATCCTCATCGATGGCAAGCCGTCGACCTCGCGCAACGCCGTGCGCTACGGCTGGAGCGGCGACCGCGACACCCGCGGCGAAACCAACTGGGTGCCGGCCGAAGAAGTCGAACGCATCGAGATCCTCCGCGGCCCGGCCGCCGCACGCTACGGCTCGGGTGCCATGGGTGGTGTGGTCAACATCATCACCAAGCGCCCGACCCAGGACCTGCGCGGCTCGATGACCCTCTACACCATGCTCCCCGAGGACGACTCCGAAGGCACCGGCAAGCGGGTCAACTTCAGCCTCAGCGGGCCGCTCACCGACAGCCTGATCTTTCGCGTTTACGGCAACCTGAACAAGACCGACGCCGACGACATGAAGATCAACTCGGCGCACCAGGCCTATGAAGAATCGCTGATGGCCGGCCGCGAAGGTGTGCGCAACAAGGACATCAACGGCCTGCTGAGCTGGAAGATCGACCCGGCCAACACCGTCGACCTGGAGTCCAGCTACAGCCGCCAGGGCAACATCTTTGCCGGCGACACCATGCTCAACGCCGGCGGCGAGTTCGTCGAGAGCCAGGTGGGCAAGGAAACCAACGTCATGCAGCGCTCAAGCTTTGCCCTGACCCACCGTGGCGACTACGACTGGGGCACCTCGACCGCCTCGCTGTCCTACGACCTGACCCGCAACGAGCGTCTCAACGAAGGCCTGGCCGGCTGGGGCGAAGGCGCGCCATCGGGCGGTGCCGGGCGCTTCGAGTCGCGCCTGCGCAACACCCGCGCCACCGGCGAGGTCAACCTGCCGCTGAGCATGGGCCTGGAGCAGGTGCTGACCCTGGGCGGCGAGTACCTCTACGAGTCGCTCAACGACCCGGGTTCGCTGCGCCCGCAAAGCTATGACCCGGGTGCCGAGCTACCGGGCTTTGACCGCACCCAGACCAAATCCACCGCGCGCAGCTTTGCCCTGTACGCCGAGGACAACATCGAAGTCGGTGAAAACACCATCGTCACCCCCGGCCTGCGCCTGGATCATCACGAAGACTATGGCGACAACTGGAGCCCGAGCCTGAACGCCTCGCACCAGATCACCGAAGCGCTGAGCATCAAGGGCGGTATCGCCCGCGCCTACAAGACCCCCAACCTGTACCAGGCCAACCCCAACTACCTGCTGTACAGCCGCGGGACGGGCTGCAACTCCGGTGAAGTCAACAACGGCGGCTGCTACCTGCTGGGCAACGCCAACCTCGACCCGGAAACCAGCGTCAACAAGGAACTGGGCCTGGCCTATGACAAAGGCACCTGGCGCACCAGCGCCACCTACTTCCGTAACGACTACAAGAACAAGATCGAAGCCGGCAACCAGACCTTGTTCCGCCTGCCCAACGGCCGGCGCATCCTGCGCTGGGAAAACACCGGCAAGGCCGTGGTGCAAGGGGTTGAGGGCAACCTGTTCGTCGAGCTGACCCCGGCGCTGGACTGGAACACCAACTTCACCTACATGATCGAGTCCAAGGACAAGAAAACCGGCGAGCCGCTGAGCATCATCCCCGAGTACACGGTCAACTCGACCCTGGACTGGAATGTCACCGACAAGCTGTCGTTCCAGCTCAACGGCACCTACTACGGCAAGCAGGAAGCGCCAACCTACAACGCCCGGGCCAATGAAACCCTGGACAAGAAGGTGCAGAAGGACGTCGATCCCTATGGCATTGTCGGTATCAGCGGTGGCTACGCGTTCACCAAGAACCTGAGCATGCGCGTCGGGGTCAACAACCTGTTCGACAAGCGCCTGTACCGCGAGGGCAACTCCGATGAAGCCGGGGCACTGACCTATAACGAAGCGGGCCGGGCGTACTTCGCCTCGTTTACCACGTCATTCTGATGGAGTGAGTGGGGGGTGGAAGCTGGCCTCGCAGGTCTCAGGCCGAGTCATTCACCCCGACAAGCCACAACTCAAGTGCGTAGGAATTTTCGACAATTCCTACCACTATTTTCAACGCTTCTATACTTCCCATACTCTTGCAACCTGATTCGACGTATCGTTGGCGGCTCGCCGGCTCCGGCCCGACTCGTCTTCCTGAATGATTCAGGAAACGGCTTACCCTCTTCGTCAAGGAGTTGCGCCAATGCCTACGGTACTGATCGTCGATGATCACCCCACGATTCGCCTTGCGGTGCGCATGCTGCTCGAGCGCGAACGCTACGAAGTGGTCGGCGAAACCGGCGACGGCGTGGCTGCCGTGCAGATGGCCCGCGAACTGCGCCCCGATGTGGTCATCCTTGATATCGGCCTGCCCGGGCTCGATGGCCTGAGCGTGATCAAGCGCCTGCACCTGCTGGAAAAAACCCCGAAAATCATGGTCCTCACCGGGCAACCGGCCAGCTTGTTCGCCCGTCGCTGCCTGGATGCCGGCAGCTCCGCCTTCGTGCACAAAGACGAAGACCTGGAGGCGCTTGTATTCGCCTTGAAAGCCATGGTCAAAGGCTACTCGACCTTCCCCGACATGTCGGCCAACCGTGGCCCGCTGGGTTCTGAAGAAGAACGCCTGGGCAGCCTGTCGCACCGCGAGATGGAAGTACTGCGCATGCTCGCGGCCGGGCTGTCGAACAACGACATCGGCGAACGCATGCTGCTGAGCCCGAAAACCATCAGCACCTACAAAAGCCGGATCATGGAGAAACTTCAGGTAGGATCTTTCGTCGAGTTAATGGCTCTGGCCACTCGTAACCAGGTGATCTGAGCCCGTCATGAACATCCGCCCTGCTCTGCTGGCCCTGGTGCTGGGCTGCCTGCCGCTGTTGCTGCTCGACAGCAGCCTGGCCGATGAGCCCGGCGAGCTGCGCACACTGCTGGCGCGTTCGGTGGTCGGCGGCGAAGGCGTGGCCCTGTCAGCAGATGACCGGCGCTGGTTGAAGGAAAAAGCCGTGCTGCGCCTGGGCACTTCGAGCCCGGACTACCCGCCTTTTGATATCAACGTCAGCCAGAACGAATACGAGGGCCTGACTGCTGACTACGCCGGGCTGATCAGCGAGCTACTGGGCATCGCGGTAGAGGTTCGCCGCTACAACAGCCGTCAACAGGCAATCACTGCCCTGCACGCCGGGGCCATCGACCTGCTCGGCAGTTCCAATGGCTTTGAAGCCGCCGATGCGCAACTGGTGCTCAGCCAACCCTATGCCGACGACCTGCCGGTGATCGTCACGCCCCAGGGCAAGACCCGCGCCGTCGATGACGAACTGGACGGACTGCGCCTGGCCATGGTCGATCACTACCTGCCGGACGAAGAAGTCCAGCACCTGTTCCCCAAGGCCCGCCTGCAGCTGTATTCCTCGACCATGGCCGGTTTGTCGGCGGTTTCGCTGGGCCAGGCCGATGCCTTTCTCGGCGATGCCATCAGCAGTGACTACCTGATCGGCAAGAGCTTTCAGGAAGGCGTGCAGATCTCGCACTTCGTCAAACACGAGCGCGAAACCTTCGCCTTCGCCCTGGCCCTGGGCAACGACCGATTGCTGCGCTTGCTCAACCAGTCACTGGCGGTTACCAGCGAAACCGAGCGGCTGAACATCCTGCGCCGCTGGAGCAGCGGCAGTACCAGCATGCTGCTGGATCGCGACGTGCTGGTGTTGACCACCGAGGAGCGCCGCTGGATCGCACAGCACCCGATTGTGCGAGTGCTGGTCAACAAGTACTTTGCGCCCTTGAACTTCTACGATGACCAGCAGCAGGTCCGTGGCATTACCGCCGATGTGCTGGAGCAGATCAGCCTGCGCACGGGGCTCAAATTCGAGTTCGTCGAAGCCGATGCCGGCGCCGCCGCGATCACGTTGTTGCAACAGGGCAAAGCCGACCTGGCCGGGACCCTGGTCTATAGCCCCGACCGCGCCAGGCAGGTCAACTTCACCCGGCCCTACCTGGTCGATCCCTGGGTGCTGGTCAGCCGGGTTGACAGCGACGACGGGCAAACGCCGGAGCAGTTGCAGGGTAAACGCCTGGCGGTGATCCGCGATTCACCCTTGAAGCCCCAACTACGGGAGCGCTACCCGTCGCTGACGCTGATCGAGGTCGATAACCCGCTCGCATTGATGGAGGCGCTGGCGCAAAAGCGCGTCGATCTGGTGCTGAGCTCGCGTATCAACGCCGCCTACTTCATCAGCCGGCTGTTCAAGGATCGCCTGCGCATCGCCTCACTGTACGGCGATCAACCGATTACCTCCTCGTTTGCCACGGCTTTGCCGGCCACCGAACTCCACGCCATCATCGACAAAGCCCTGCTCAGCATCCCGCCCGACGAACTGGCGAAGCTGACCAACCGCTGGCGCACCAACGCCTTGATCAGCGACAGCCCCTGGTACAACTACCGCTCGCTGATCGTACAGATCCTCATCGTCGCCAGCCTGCTGATCGCCTGCGTGGTGTTCTGGAACCGCTACCTGCGCAGCCTTATCCGCCAGCGCAGCGAAGCCCAGCAGGCATTGCAGCATGAGCTGGGCTTCAGCAAACGCCTGCTCGAAGAGCTGCGCCTGGCCAAGGACCAGGCCGACGATGCCAACCGCGCCAAAAGCACCTTTCTGGCGACCATGAGCCATGAAATCCGCACGCCGATGAACGCGGTGATCGGCCTGCTCGAGCTTGCGGTCAAGGACGCCGAACAGGGCCGCGCCGACCGTGCGTCGCTGCAGGTCGCCTTCGACTCGGCCAACGGCCTGCTGGCGCTGATCGGCGACATTCTCGACATCGCCCGCATCGAGTCCGGGCACATGCAACTGAACGCCGAAGCGACCGACCTGACTGCCCTGGTCGCCGCCACCGTGCGCGTGTTCGAGGGCAATGCGCGGCTCAAGGGCCTGGCCTTGGTCACCGACCTGCAGACCCTCGACGAAGGCCTCATGGTCGACCCGCTGCGGCTCAAGCAAGTGCTGTCGAACCTGCTGGGCAATGCCCTGAAGTTCACCGAGCAGGGCCAGGTGCAAGTCACCCTGCGCTACGGCCCGGCGCAACCCGGCCAACTGCGCCGGGTGCTGCTGAGCGTGCAAGACAGCGGCATCGGCATCAGCGCTGCAGACCAGGCGCGCTTGTTCCACAACTTCGCCCAGGTGGGCGAGCAACCCGCACGCCAGGGCACCGGCCTGGGCCTGGTGATCAGCCGCACCCTGTGCGAGCTGATGGGCGGCCGCCTGAGCCTGAGCAGCAGCCCGGGCCGCGGCACCCGCGTCGATATCGAATTGCAACTGGCGCTGGCGACGGTAATGCATGCCCCGGTGGCGCCGATCGAGCAAGCGCCAGCCACGCAGGCCTTGAACATCCTGGTGGTGGACGACTACCCGGCCAACCTGATGCTGCTTGAGCGCCAGTTGAGCGTGCTCGGCCATCAGGTCAGCCAGGCCGGCGATGGCCAGGCGGCGCTGGGGTTGTGGCTGCAGGGGCAGTTCGAGGTGGTCATCACTGATTGCCATATGCCCGGCATGGACGGCCATCAACTGGCACGGCGTCTGCGCAATGAGGAGCAGCAACAGCAACGCCAGCCCTGCCTGATCCTCGGCCTGACCGCCAACGCCCAGGCCGAAGAACGCGAGCGTTGCCTGGCCAGCGGCATGAACGATTGCCTGTTCAAGCCGATCGGCCTCAATGAACTGCGCCGTCACCTGAGCGGCATCGACAGCCCGGCTGCGCCGGTAGTGGCAAGCGATAACCTTGAAGCACATGCCAGCGGCTTCGAGGTCGACAACCTCAGGTACCTGACCCTGGGCGACCCGCAACTGGTCGAACGCCTGCTACGGGAACTGGCCCAGAGCAACGGCGACGACCTCAAGGCCCTGCGCGCCCTCGGCCCGACGCCCAGCCGCGATGCCTTGCGCAGCCTGGCTCACCGGATCAAGGGCGGCGCCAAGATGCTCAAGGCCCGTGGCCTGGTGCAGCGCTGCGAAGCGCTTGAGCAAGCCTGTGTCGGCGACGCCGGTATCGAGCACCTGCAGGCCCTGGCCAGGGCCCTGGAGCAGAGCCTGCAGACCCTCGACACCGAGCTCAATCAGCGCGTCAGTGCAACTGCAAGGTCGAGTTGATCTGGCTGATCGCATCGACCACATGCTGCGAGCCCTGCTGGATTTCCAGAATCACCTCACCGGCTTCGTTGGCCAGCTCCACGCCAAGGCCCGTGCGGCTCAGGCTCGACTGCATACTGGCCACGGCAGTCAACGACAGGTCGTGGTTCTGGCGCACCACTTCGACGATCTCCAGGGTCGCCTTGCTGGTGCGCGCCGCCAGGTTGCGAACCTCATCGGCGACCACCGCAAAACCGCGTCCGTGCTCGCCGGCGCGTGCCGCTTCGATGGCCGCGTTGAGGGCCAGCAGGTTGGTCTGGTCGGCGATGCTGCGGATGGTCTGGACGATCTGCCCGATCAGTTCCGACTGTTTGCTCACCGCATCGATACTGCGCGCGGCGGCGTTGAGGTCCTGGGAGATTTCCTCGATCACCTGCACGGTTTGTTGCACCACCTGCGAGCCTTTGCGCGCGCAGGCGTCGTTCTGCACCGAAGTGGCATGGGCAGACTCGGCGGCGGTCTGCTGGGTGCTGACCTGGCGGGTGATGTCGCTGGCGAACTTGACCACCTTGTACAGGCGCCCGCGGGTGTCGAAGATCGGGTTGTAGGAGGCTTCGAGGTAAACCATCTGCCCGAGCTTGTTGACCCGCTCGAATCGGTGGGAATGGTACTCGCCACGGTTGAGCGAGGCCCAGAAGGCTTTGTAGGCCGCCGACTCGCTTTCGCTTTTGTGGCAGAACAGGCTGTGGTGCTTGCCCACCACCTCGTCGAGGCGGTAGTGCATGGTATTGAGGAAGTTCTGGTTGGCGTCGATGACCTTGCCATCCGGGGTGAACTCGATCATTGCCATCGAGCGGCTGATGGCGTTGATCAGGCTCTCGGTCTCGTGCTCGTGCTGCACCCGCTGAGTGATATCGGAAGCGACCTTGATGACGCTGGTGACCTGCTGCTGGGCGCCAAGCACCGGCATGTAGCTGGCTTCGAGCCAGACTTCGCGGCCGCGCTTGTCGATCCGGGCGAAGGTGCCGCTGCGCGGCTCGCCACGGTTCAGGTCACGCCACAGCTGGCGGTATTCCTCGCTTTTGCCGAAGGCTTCGTCGCAGAACAGGCGGTGATGCTTGCCGCGGATCTCTTCGACGCCGTAGCCCATGGTCTTGCAGAAGTTTTCGTTGGCGTCGAGGATGACCCCGTCGGGGCTGAACTCGATCATCGCCATCGAGCGGCTGATTGCCGCCAACTTGGCAGTCATCTGGCCCAGGGCCTGGGTGCAACGCTCGATTTCAGCCAGATCGGACTTACGATGCAAATCAAACATTTTGTAACACTCCATGCTCGGGATTTGCTGAGCATAGATGGCGATTGGCACCGTGCAAGCACTCTGACATCACCTTGCAGCGCCCGCCGACTGGCGGTTTCAGCTGCTTTCGCGAACCATCAGTTCGAAGCCCAGATCCTGGCACTGCAACTGACTGCGCTTGCCATCAAGCAGGCCCAACAGCGCCTGCGCGGCGCAACGGCCAATGGCGGCGCGCGGGGTGCGGATCGAGGTCAGGCGCGGAACCATGTGCGCCGAAGCCGGCAGGTCGTTGAAACCGACCATGGCCACCTGCTGCGGCACCTTGATGCCCTGGCGCAAGGCTTCAAGAATCGCCCCCTGGGCCAGGTCGTCGTTGCAGAAGAAAATGCCATCGACATCGGCATGGCGCTGCAGCAGCTGGGCAAACAGCTCGCCGCCCAGGCCGATCGATGAAGGTTGTGGTGCCAGCAGCTCGCGGCCGTGGGCATCCAGGCCGGCTTCGGCCAGGGCCAGGCGAAAGCCTTCGGCGCGCTGCATCACCCGTGGGTCAAGTTGCGCGGCAATAAAGCCCGGGCGCTTGCAACCGCGCTCGAGCAGATGGCGCGCCGCCGCCCTTCCCGCTTCCTGTTGGGAAAACCCTACCGACATGGCCTGGCCTTCGCCGCCCAGCTCCATCATGTGTACGCACGGCACGCCGCTGGCGGCGAGCATCTGCTTGGCGGCGTCGCTGCGGTCAAAACCGGTGAGCAGGATGCCGCGCGGCTGATAAGCCAGGTAGTTGCGGATCAGGTTCTCTTCTTCGGCGATATCGTAGTGATAGTTGCCGATCAGCACTTCAAGACCGCGAGGGCGCATGACCTCGTGAATGGCTTCGAGGGTGTCGATGAACAGGTGGTTGGACAGCGACGGGATCAACACCACGATCGACTGGCTCTGCTTGGAGGCCAATGCCCGCGCGGCCGGGTTGGCTACATAGCCGAGGCTGGCGGCGGCGACCTGGACCTTTTCCACAAGCGCGGGGGCAACCGTGCTGACCCCGCGCAGTGCCCGCGAAGCGGTGATCGGGGAAACCCCGGAAAGCCTGGCAACTTCCGCCAGGGTGGGACGACCGGTAGTACGAGAGCCAATGCGGGTCATGAGGGGTTTTATTTTCGACTTGCAAAGAATGGGGAACGGGCACTAAGGTAGCGCTGTCTCAGACCACAGGCAATGCAAAACTGCATGAGGCCAGGAATGAGCATCCAGACTGCTTTTACAAAATCAATAACATCTGGGTGGGAAGCGCCCGAGACGTTAGCCGTCTCGCTTCAAGATAGCGCTATCTTGCCCTGCAGGAGGTACCGATGAACCCACCCCTCTCCGCGATTGTGGTCATGGGCGTCGCTGGCTGTGGCAAGAGCTACGTCGGTGCCGCCATTGCAGGCCTGAGCGGCGGTCGCCTGATCGAAGGCGACGACTTCCACCCCGCTGCCAATATCCAGAAAATGAGTGCCGGCATTCCCCTGGACGACGACGACCGTGCCGGTTGGCTGATTCGCCTGGGCGAGGAACTGCAAGCGTGCCTGAAGGCCGGCGAGCGTCCGATCCTCACCTGCTCGGCGCTGAAGAAGCGCTACCGCGATGCCCTGCGCCATGCCGTGCCGGACCTTGGCTTCGTGTTTCTCGATCTCACCCCCGCTGAAGCCAGCCGCCGCGTGCTCGCCCGCCCCGGCCACTTCATGCCCGCCAGCCTGATCGACAGCCAGTTCGCCGCCCTCGAACGGCCCAACAGCGAGCCGCTGACCCTGGCGCTGGACGCCACCCTGGCGGTGGACAAGCTGGCCATCGAGGTAGACCAGTGGCTAAAGCCCTGCGGTGAACCGCTGCTGGCGCGAACGGCCTGACCCTGGCTGTTTTTTCGGCTCACCCAAGATAGCGCTGTCTCGACCCGTAAACGCTGTAATAGTTCCGCCCACAACAATGACAATACGAGGCACTGAACCATGTTTGGTTTGGCAACTGATACCTACCTGCTGCTCGATGCGGTGGTCACCATCATCGGCCTGGTGCTGCTGATCACCCACTTCAAGGTCCACCCCTTTGTCGCCCTGACCCTGGCGGCCGGTTTTCTCGGCCTGACCTCGGGGATGCCGGTAGCCAAGGTGATGAAATCATTCCAGGACGGCTTCGGTGGCGTGCTTGGTTTTGTCGGCATCGTCCTGGCCCTGGGCACCATGCTCGGCAAGCTGATGGCCGACTCCGGCGGCGCCGACCAGATCGCCCAGACGCTGATACGCGCCTTCGGCAAACAGAAGGTGCACTGGGCGATGATGTTCGCCGCTTTCCTGGTGGGCATTCCGCTGTTCTTCGAGATCGGCTTCGTGCTGTTGATCCCGCTGGTGTTCATCGTCGCCCGGCGCTCCGGGGTGTCGTTGATCAAGATCGGCATTCCGCTGCTGGCCGGCTTGTCGGTGGTCCACGGCCTGGTGCCGCCGCACCCGGGGCCGCTGCTGGCGATCGGCATCTTCAATGCCGACATCGGCAAGACCATTTTCTACGGGCTGATCGTCGCCCTGCCCACGGCGATCATTGCCGGCCCCCTGTACGGCAACTTCATCTCCAAATACATCCCGGGCAACCCCAACAAGGAGCTGATGGAGCAGATCGCCCGCGAGTCCGACCAGCAGAACCTGCCCAGCTTCAGCATCACCCTGATCACCGTGCTGCTGCCGGTGTTCCTGATGCTGCTGAAAACCTTCGCCGACGTGGTGCTGCCGGCCGAGCACATCGTGCGCCAATGGATGGACCTGATCGGCCACCCGATCAGCGCCCTGCTTGCCGCCTTGCTGCTGGCGTTCTACACCTTTGGCGCGGCGCGCGGGTTCTCCCGCCAGCAGATCATGAAGCTGCTTGACCAGAGCCTGGCGCCGACGGCGGCGATCATCCTGATCGTCGGTGCCGGCGGTGGCTTCAAGCAGATGCTGGTCGATACCGGGGTGGGTAATGTGATCGGGCAGATGGCCGTGCAGGCACAGATTTCGCCGATCATGCTGGCCTGGCTGGTGGCGGCGGTGATTCGTATTGCCACCGGTTCCGCAACGGTGGCGACCATAACCGGCGCCGGGATCGTTGCGCCAGTGATCGGCATGATGCCGGGGGTCAACCGTGAACTGCTGGTACTGGCGACCGGCGCCGGCTCGTTGATTTTGTCGCACGTCAACGATGCCGGCTTCTGGCTGGTGAAACAGTACTTCAACATGACCGTGGCCGAGACCTTCAAGACCTGGAGCATGATGGAGACCATCCTCTCGGTGGTCGGCATCATCTTTATCATGCTGTTGTCGCTGGTGGTCTGAAGACCTGCGGGCTGCTGCGCAGCCCATCGCTGGCAAGCCAGCTCCCACAGGTTCGGTGTACACAGGACCTTGTGGGAGCTGGCTTGCCAGCGATGCAAGACAACGCCTTGCTAGTACATCAGATCAAAAAGCTGCCTTGAAGATCGCCTCGATCTCTGCCTGGCTGGCCACCCGCGGGTTGGTCAGGCCGCAAGCATCCTTCAGGGCATTGGCCGCCAGGGTCGGAATATCGGCCTCCTTGGCCCCCAGCACCGCCAGCCCCGGCGCAATATCAATGGCCCGCGACAGCTGCTCGATCGCCGCCAGGGCGGCATCGCTGCCCTGCTCGGCACTCATGGCGCTGACATCCACGCCCATGGCCTTGGCCACATCGCGCAGGCGCGCGGCGCTGACGCTGGCGTTGAAGCGCTGCACATGGGGCAGCAGCACCGCGTTGCACACGCCATGGGGCAAATCATAAAAACCGCCGAGCTGGTGGGCCATGGCATGCACGTAACCCAGCGAGGCGTTGTTGAACGCCATGCCGGCGAGGAACTGGGCGTAGGCCATGTTTTCCCGGGCCTTGAGGTCGCTGCCGTCGGCCACGGCCTGGCGCAGGTTGTCGCTGATCAGCTCGATGGCCTTGATCGCGCAGGCGTCGGTGATCGGCGTGGCGGCAGTGGAAACGTAGGCCTCGATGGCGTGGGTCAGGGCATCCATGCCGGTGGCCGCGGTCAAGCCCTTGGGCATGCCGACCATCAGCGCCGGGTCGTTGACCGACAGCAGCGGCGTGACGTTGCGGTCGACAATGGCCATTTTCACGTGGCGCGCTTCGTCGGTGATGATGCAGAAGCGGGTCATCTCACTGGCGGTGCCGGCGGTGGTGTTGATGGCAATCAGCGGCAACTGCGGCTTGGCCGACTGGTCCACCCCTTCGTAATCACGGATATGCCCGCCGTTGGTGGCGCACAGGGCAATGCCCTTGGCGCAGTCATGGGGCGAGCCGCCGCCCAGGGAAATCACGCAGTCGCAACGCTCGCGCTGCAACAGCGCCAGGCCCTGCTCGACGTTGGCAATGCTCGGGTTGGGCTTGGCGCCATCGAAGATCGCCGAGTCGATGTCGCGCATCGCCAGCATTTCGGCAATGCGCTCGGCAATCCCGGCCTTGGCCAGGCCCGCGTCGGTGACGATCAGGGCCTTGCGCAGGCCGTATCCGGCAATGGCAGCCATCGCCTCTTCGAGGCAATCGATGCCCATGATGTTGACGGCGGGGATGAAAAACGTGCTGCTCATGGCGAAATCCTCATGCAATGTTCCTTTGCCTTGAGGATCCGCCTGTCTGCCCTGCCCCGTGTTGATCTGAGTCAGCCGAGGAACAGCCGGTAGGCCGGGTTGTCGCTTTCGTCCCAGTAGCGGTAGCCCATGGCGTCCAGCGCCGCGGGCAGGCTGGCCTGTTCATCCTGCGGCACTTCCAGGGCGGCAAACACCCGTGCTTCGGCGGCGCCATGGTTGCGGTAGTGGAACAGGCTGATGTTCCAGCGCTTGCCCAGGCGCTCGAGAAAGCCCAGCAAGGCCCCCGGACGCTCGGGGAATTCAAAGCGCAGCACGCGCTCGTCCGCCCCAGGCCCGGCATGCCCGCCCACGGTGTGGCGCACGTGGGCCTTGGCCAGTTCGTTGTCGGTCAGGTCGAGCACGCTGTAGCCCTGTTCGCGCAGGCTGGCCAGCAACTGGTCGCGCGGGTCGGTCTGCGGATGGGTCTGCACGCCAACGAACAGTCGCGCCTCCTTGCCGGGGTAGTAGCGGTAGTTGAACTCGGTGATCTGGCGCTTGCCCAGGGCCTGGCAAAAGGCGCGGAAACTGCCCGGCTGCTCGGGGATGGTCACGGCGATGATCGCTTCGCGCTGCTCGCCCAGTTCGGCGCGCTCGGCAACATGGCGCAGGCGGTCGAAATTGACGTTGGCACCGGAGTCGATCGCCACCAGGGTCTGACCCTGGGCGCCTTCGCGGGCCACGTACTTCTTGATCCCGGCCACGGCCAAAGCGCCGGAAGGTTCGGTGATCGAGCGGGTGTCGTCGTAGATGTCCTTGATCGCCGCGCACAGCTCGTCGCTGCTGACGGTGATGACCTCATCGACATAGTGGCGGCACAACTCGAAGCAATGGGCGCCGATCTGCGCCACCGCCACGCCTTCGGCAAAGCTGCCGACCTGGGCCAGCACCACCCGCTCGCCGGCGGCCATGGCCGCTTGCAGGCAGTTCGAGTCCTGCGGCTCGACGCCGATCACCTTGACCTCGGGGCGCAGGTACTTGACGTAGGCGGCGATGCCGGCGATCAGGCCGCCGCCACCGACCGGAACGAAGATCGCATCCAGCGCGCCGGGTTGCTGACGGAGGATCTCCATGGCCACCGTGCCTTGACCGGCGATCACGTCGGGGTCGTCGAACGGCGGCACGAAGGTCGCGCCTTCGCTATCGGCCAATTTCAGCGCATGGGCCAGGGCGTGGGGGAAGCTTTCGCCGTGCAGCACCACCTGGCCGCCGCGCGAACGCACGCCTTCGACCTTGAGCTCCGGGGTGGTGGTCGGCATCACGATAGTGGCGCGCATGCCCAGTTCGCGGGCGGCCAACGCCACGCCCTGGGCGTGGTTGCCGGCGGACGCGGTGATCACCCCGCGCTGGCGCTGGGCCGGGCTCAGGCGGCTGAGACGGGTGTAGGCGCCGCGGATCTTGAAGGAAAAGGTCGGCTGCAGGTCTTCGCGCTTGAGCAACACCTGGTTGCCAAGGCTGCGCGACAGCGCCGGCGCCGCTTGCAGGGGCGTTTCGATCGCCAGGTCGTACACCGGCGCCGCAAGAATGCGCCGCACGTAGTCAGACAGCAGGTTCAGCGGCGCGGCAGGTGTGCGGGGGCTAACGGCAAGGCTGGTCATCGGTGACTCCTGGTTTTTTTAAAGTGCCCAGGAGAGAGAGAAAGAACCCGCCTCCAGGGCGGGTTCGGTGCAAGTGCCAGCTAGCCCGCCAAAACGATAATGGCGGTAATAATGCTGTGCTGAGGCGACTGCAGGAATGTGTTCATGCCAGCGAAACTAGCGCAGCCGCCCAGGCAAAGTCAAGCCGGCTCGCGGGCAGAATCGGGCACATCGAACACCCGGTCGAAGGCCCACTGGAACACGAAGGCATAGACAAAGAAGAATGCGAACAGCGCAAGGTTGGTCAGCAGCGCCTGCCACAGGCTGATCTGCAGCCAGCCGGCGACCACCGGCAAGAGGATCAGCACCAGCCCGCCTTCAAAGCCCAGGGCGTGGAGAAACCGCCGCCACAGGGTGCGCTGGCGCTGGGCCTGGCGGGCTTCCCAGTGCTCGAACGCCCAGTTGTAGAACATGTTCCAGGCCAGGGCCAGCGCCGACAGAATCAGCGACAGCACCGTGGAGTGGGCCATGCCGGCATCGAAGGCCCAGGACAGCGCCGGCGCCACGCACAGCACGGCGATGGTTTCGTAGAGAATGGCCTGGACGACCTTGCGCGACTTGCCTTGCATATCTGCCTCCCTGAACGTCAATGAAGCCCCACCCTAGCGGCGTTGAGGCGATGCTTCAATTGAGCTAAATTGAGCCTCCCTCAATTGGCTTGAGCACCGTGTTCGGCAAACTGCCCCTGACTGCCCTGCGCACCTTCGAATCGGCGGCCCGCCTGGGCGGCTTCAAGGCTGCCAGCGACGAACTGGCAGTCACGCCTGCGGCGGTTTCGCACCAGATCAAACGCCTGGAATCACAGCTGGGCCTGCTGCTGTTCGAGCGCAGCCGCCAGGGTGTCAGGCTCAGCGACGCCGGCGAGCGCCTGTACCTGCAGGTGCACCAGGGCCTGGCCAACCTGCAGCAAAGTCTTGACGACCTGCAACCGCCCTGTGATCGCCAGCAACTGACCCTGACCACCACCGCGGCCTTCGCCAGTGCATGGCTGATCCCGCGGCTGGGCGATTTCCATCGCCGCCATGCCGACATCCAGGTGCGGGTGCTGACCGGCAACGAGGTGGTCGACCTGCAGCGCGAGCACCGTTTCGACCTGGCCTTGCGTGCCGAATTCAATCCTGATCCGGCGTTGCAGCGGTTGCCATTGCTGGCCGAGCATTTCGCGGTATACACCCCGCCCGGTTGGCAGCCGCCGCCTGCCAATCTGCCGCTGTCGATGCTTGAAGTGCCGTGGACTTCGGTCAGTGGCGTAGTCATCGACTGGGCCCGTTGGTGCGCCCTGGCCGGGTGTGAAGACTGGCTGCAACGGGCGCGTTTTCATCACTATGACGATGAGCACCATGCCCTGCAGGCAGCCGCTGCCGGCTATGGGCTGGTGCTGGCCAGCAACGTGCTGGTGGCCGACAGTGTGCGCCAGGGTGTGCTGCAGCCGTGGCACCCTGAGGTGCGCTTGCCGGCCGCGCAGTACAGCGCCGTGTGGTTGCCGGGGCGCGAGCGCGAACCTGCGCTGCGGGCGTTTCTCGACTGGCTGGCACTCTCCCTGGGGCCTTGAGCAATCGCTGACCCGCCCATTGGACAACCCCGCCTTCTACTGCTTGTATCTAAACCTTACAAGAGCGGCAGAACGTACAACTTCTCAGAAAAGGACGGACGAGGAGCGGGACAATGGCGTACACAGTCATGATGGTGTTTGGCACACGCCCGGAAGCGATCAAAATGGCCCCGCTGGCCCAGGTGTTGCGCCAGTGGCCGGATATCGAGCTGAACATCTGCTCCACCGGCCAGCACCGGGAAATGCTCCAGCAAGTGCTGCACGATTTTGGCCTGAGCGTCGATGAAGACCTCAAGGTGATGACCCAGAACCAGACCCTCAACGGCCTGTCCCAGCAATTGCTCAAACAGCTCGACGACACCTACGCACGCATCCAGCCCGACATCGTCCTGGTGCACGGCGACACCACCACCAGTTTCATCGCCGCGCTGGCGGCGTTCAACCGGCAGATCCCCATCGGCCACGTCGAGGCAGGGCTGCGCACCGGCAACCTCAAGGCGCCGTGGCCCGAGGAAGCCAACCGGCGCCTGACCGGGGTGATCGCCGACCTGCATTTCCCGCCCACCACCAAGGCCCGCGACAACCTGCTGCGCGAAGGCGTGGTGCTCGAGCACATCGAAGTCACCGGCAACACCGTGATTGACGCGCTGCTGTGGATGCGCGAGCACCTGAACAAGAGCCAGTGGAAACCTGCGCCCGAGTCGCCGCTGGCGCAACTGCGCGACGACCAGCGCCTGGTACTGATTACCGGCCATCGCCGGGAAAACTTCGGCCAGGGTTTCGAACGCATCTGCCTGGCCCTGGCCGAACTTGCCTTGCGTTACCCGCACGTGCAGTTCGTCTACCCGGTGCACCTCAACCCGCAGGTGCAAAAAGCCGTGTACGCGCTGCTCTCGCATCAGCCGAACATCCTCCTGGTGGCGCCCCAGGACTATCAGCATTTCGTCTGGCTGATGGACCGTGCCTACCTGATCCTCACCGATTCGGGCGGCGTCCAGGAAGAAGCGCCGGCACTCGGCAAGCCCCTGCTGGTGCTGCGCAAGGTCACCGAGCGGCCGTCAGTGCTCGAAGGCGGCACGGTGATGCTGGTGGGCACCCAGACCGAACGCATCGTCAAGGAAACCAGCCGCCTGCTCGATGACAGCGAGGCCTACCAACGCATGAGCCGGGTGTTCAGCCCTTACGGCGACGGCCATGCCAGCGAACGCATCGCCGAACGCCTGAGCCGCTGGCTCGAGGAAAACGCCGCTGAGCGAGACGAGGCATGAGCCTGGCCTGGGTCGATTTCTTCACCTATGTATTGTTCGGCCTCAAGCTGCTGGCCATCGTCCTTGCCAGTTTGATGTTCCTGCTCGGCCTGGATGACCTGTTCATCGACATCGTCTATTGGGGCCGCAAGCTGATTCGCCGCTTTCGCATCTACGACAAGTACGAGAAGGCCGACGAAAAACGCCTTTTCGAAGTGCCGGAAAAACCCCTGGCAATCATGGTCCCGGCCTGGAACGAGGTCGGTGTGGTCGGCGAGATGGCGCGCCTGGCGGCCTCGACCATCGACTACGAAAACTACCAGATCTTCGTCGGCACCTACCCCAACGACCCGCAGACCCAGGCCGACGTCGACGCCGTGTGCCTGCACTACCCCAACGTGCACAAGGTGGTGTGCGCGCGGCCCGGGCCGACCAGCAAGGCCGACTGCCTGAACAACATCATCGATGCGATCCTGCGTTTTGAGCAGGACGCGCGCATCGAGTTCGCCGGCTTCATCCTGCACGACGCCGAAGACGTCATCTCGCCCATGGAGCTGCGGCTGTACAACTACCTGCTGCCGAACAAGGACATGATCCAGATCCCGGTCTACCCCTTCGCCCCCGAGTGGCGCGGTTTTACTGCCGGGCACTACGTCGACGAGTTCGCCGAAAACCACGGCAAGGACGTGATCGTGCGCGAAGCGTTGACCGGCCAGGTGCCCAGCGCCGGGGTCGGCACCTGCTTCAGCCGCAAGGCGATCAGCGCCCTGCTCGAAGACGGCGACGGCATTGCCTTCGACGTGCAGAGCCTGACCGAAGACTACGACATCGGTTTTCGCCTCAAGCAAAAGGGCATGAAGTGTATCTTCGCCCGCTACTCGATGAGCGACCCGCAACTGGCCCTCAAGCGCGACTGGCGCTGGGGCATGAGCCGAGAGTTCGCCCAGGTCATCTGCGTGCGCGAGCACTTCCCGCGCGACTGGCAGCATGCGATCCGGCAAAAGTCGCGGTGGATTGTCGGCATTGTCTTCCAGGGCACCAGCAACCTGGGCTGGAGCCGCACCGGCGCGCTCAACTATTTTCTCTGGCGCGACCGCCGCGGCTTGTTCGCCTACCTGCTGAGCTTTCTGGTCAACCTGCTGTTCCTGGTGCTGATCGCCATGTGGCTGGTGACGATGCTGGCGCCCAACGCCTGGCGCTTCCAGTCAATTCTCAGCGACAGCCCGCTGCTGATGACCCTGCTCTGGCTCAACGGCCTGTTGTTGATCAACCGCCTGTTCCAGCGTGGCTTTTTCGTCACCCGTTACTACGGCATCTTCGAGGGGCTGCTGTCGGCGCCGCGGATGATGTGGAGCAACTTCGTCAACTTCTTCGCCAACCTGCGGGCGCTGCGCCAGGTCATGGAAATGGGCGACTCGCGCCGTGTGGCCTGGGACAAGACCACCCACGAGTTCCCGGCCCTCGGCGCGCCGGCACGCACGCCTCTGGGTCAGCGCCTGGTGGCCAAGGGGCTGGTCAGCGAGGCGCAAGTGCAAGCGCTGATCACCAGTCCCGTGCGCCGGCGCCTGGGCCGCGAACTGCTGCTGCGCGGGCTGTTGACCAGCGAGCAACTGGTGCAAACCCTGGCCGAACAACTGGATTTACCCTGGGCGCCATTAAATCCATTCAAACTTGAGCGCAAATTGATTACCCTGCTGCCCCGCCGCCTGGCAGTGCACTACGGGGTGCTGCCGGTAGCGCAAGACGGCGATACATTGATCCTGGCCAGCGAAGGCCCGGTCAGCCAGGTGTCCCTCGGGGTCATCAGCCGTCAACTCAAGCGCCCGGTGCAATATCGCCTGGCGCCCCAGGGCCGGGTCACCCTCGGCCTGCGTTACCACTACCCCAGCCCCTGGCAGAAGGAGGAGACCCGGCACATGCTCGCGGTTCTCGAAAAGCATCAGGACGATGCCGCGTTGCTTGAGCGGGTCAGTCACCACCAAATCATGCTCGGCACCCTGTTGCAGGTGCGCGGCATGGTCCCCCCCACGTTGTTCAACCAGGCCTTGATCGATTTCAACCCGGAGCACATGTCCCTGGGCGAGCACCTGATTGTCCGCGGCATCATCAGCGAAGCGGTACTGCAAGACGCCCTCGCCGAGCAGCTCGAAGAACAGCAAGCCGCTTATGACCTGACCCGGGAGGTGGCATGAGTGTGCGCCCGCCGCTGACGCTGGCCAGTTTGTTGTTGTCGTTCTACACCGTGCACGGCCTGGCCGCGCCGCTTAGCGACTTCGAACGCTTTCGCAGCTACCCCTTCCTTGAACGCAGCTACCGCGAGGCCAAGGCCGACAACTGGAAAGAAGTCGAACGCCTGACCCGCCACCTGCTCGAGCGGGTACCCAACAACAGCGAAGCCCGCGCCTTGCTGATCCAGGCCCTGGCCCATCAGCGCCGCTACCGCGAAGCCGAGCAACTGGCCGAAGCCGCCAGCAGCAGCGACGCCGACGCCCTGCTGGAGCTGCGCCTGACCTGGATCGAGCAGGACCCACCCGCCGCAAGCCGGGTCGAGGGCTGGATCGCCACCAGCAGCCTCAACCAGCGTATCCGCCTGTGGCAGGCCTACAGCCTGAGCCTGGCCAAGTTCGGTGGCGCGGCCAAGGCCCTGGAGTGGCTCAACCACCTGCCGGCCCATGGTGACGACAACATCCTGCGCCTGGCCCGGGCCAACTGGGCCGAGCAACTGCGCAACTGGAGCCAGACCATCGCCGCCCTGGCGCCGCTGGCCGAGCGCGGCGAGCTGCCGGCGCAAGACTGGCAGCGCCTGGCCAACGCCTACGTGCAGCGCCTGGACGAGGCGCCACTGCAACAACTGCTCAAGCAGGCGCCCACCCCCGAGATCGCCCGCCAGACCCGCCTGGCCATGGCCAACCGGGCAATTGCCATGGGCCACACCGAGCTGGCCCAGCGCTGGCTGCAGTCGCTGCCCGAGCAAGACCTGCACGACCCGGCCAATCGCCGGCAGCTGTGGGAACTGGCACGCCAGGGCGATGATGCCGCGCTGGTACGGCGGCTCAGCAACGAGCTGAACCGGCCATGCCTGGAAACCACCGAATGGCTGTCGCGCCACGATCCGCAGGCCGCCCGCGAGCAGCTCAAAGGCTGCCGCGCCGATGACAACCCCAAAGCCTGGCTGGTACTCAACCAGCGCCTGCAGGGCCCGGGTGGCGAGGCGCGTTCCGCACAGATGTGGGAGCGCCTGTACCGCCAGAGCGGCGACCTGCAGGCCCTCGAACAAGCGAGCTTCCTGCAGCTCAAGGAGGGCCGCAAGGAGCATGTGCGCCAACTGCTCGAACAGGCCTACGACCGCCGCCAGGGCCGCTTGCCACAACCCTTGCTGCAGCGCCTGGCCGGGCTTTACAGTGCCGACGATGCGCCGCTCGACAGCCGGCGAATGGCCGCCTTGATCCCGCGGGTCGATGCCGCCAACCGCGCCCTGCTGCTCGCCCGCCTGGCCGAGCGCGGGCAGTGCGACACGGTCCGCCAGGCGATCCCCGCCACACCCAGCGAAGTCGGCCAGTTGCGTGCCCTGGGCCGCTGCGCCATGCCCGAGCGCCCTGGCGAAGCGGTGGTCTATTACCAGGCCGCCGCAGACCTGGGCGATACCGGCAGCCGCCTGCCGCTGGCCTACGCCCTGGAAGCCGCCGGCGATTCCTACGCCGCGCAACCGCTGTGGAAAGCCCTGGCCGACAGCGAGTGGACCGCCAACGCCCGGCTTACCGCCGCGCGCAGTGCGCTGAACGCCGACAATCCTCACCTGGCATACACCTATTGGAAACAGGCAACGCCGGTAACGGCCGATGACTGGGCGCTGGGCGCGGCCATCGCCCAGCGCGACTACCAGGTCCACGACGCCATGGACTACCAGCGCCAGGCCCTCGCGCAGCAACCGCGCCCCGACCATTACTATGGCGCTGCGGTGACCGCCGCGCAGAACGGCGACCTGGCGCAGAGCACCGCCTGGCTTGCCGAGGCCGTGCGCCTGGCGCCAGAGCAGCCGCGCTACAGCGCCGACTACGGCATGCGCCTGGCGGGCTCGGAACAACAAGTAACCCGCGCCCGCTCGATCCCCTACCTTGAGCGCGCCGCCAAGGCCTTCCCCGAGGATTACCGGATCGGCGAAACCCTGGCCTGGCGCTACGACGAAGTCGAGAACAGCGCGGCGGCCCGTAAAGAGCTGCGCCGGGTGCTGGATGTCGAACACGACCTGGTCGATGGCGACGACCAGTTCGGCAGCCTGGACGCCCGCAAGTACCGCCAGCGCCGCGCCCACGAGGCGCTGTCGCGGCGCGACAGCTTCACCCTGGCCAGCACCTGGTCGCCGGCCGGCGTCTCGACCAACGACAACTTTCGCGATGACCGCCAGGACCGCCGCGCCACTTCGCAAAACGTGCAACTGGCGATGTGGGACCACGCCCTGGGCGAAGAGCCGAGCCGCAACGGCAGCACTTTCTCGGTCTATGGCCGGGTGCTGTTCGGCGGCAGCGGGCGCAACGACTATGCGCAGAGCATGGGCACCGGCGTCGGCCTGCGCTACAAGCCGTTGGGCACCAGCAACCTGAACCTGTACACCGAGCTGTACCACCAGCGCCAGATCGACGATGCCCGTTACGGCGGCCTGAGCCTTGGCCAGTTGCTCAGCCCGAGCAAGGTCGGCGACAACTATGGCGACCTGCGCGGCCATGCCGAGTCGAGCAACGACCTGCTGCTGCGCGCCACCGCCTCGTACCTCGACCAGGGCAAATGGCGCAACGACTGGCGGGTCGACGAGGACGAGTGGGACGAGCGTTTCCTCTACCTCGATGCCGCCTGGTGGACCCGCGCCGGCGACCATCAATGGCTGTCGCGCTACCAGCGCGGGCACACCTGGAAGCTGCCCAGTGCCTCGCCACAAACCCTGATGCCGTATGGTTTTCTCGAGTTCTCAAGCCAGGACCCGAGCAACGACTGGCGCCAGGACCTGCGCACCGGCCTGGGCCTGCGCTGGCAATGGTGGTTCGACGACGACCGCTACAACGCCTATCGCGGTTCGCTGAAAGTACGCGCCGAATACCAGCAGTCGCTGGGCGGCAATCTTTATGAACACGCCAACGGCGTGTTGCTGGGTGCGGAGTTGACCTTTTGATGCGCCGCTTGATCGCTGTGATGCTGTTCGTCCTGAGCCTGCAGGCAACTGCCGACGAGCGCCTGTTCTACCAACCGCTGAACCGCGACGCGCAGTTGAGCGAGGCGCAGTGGCGCGCGCTGTGGCAAGCCACTGCGGCCCAGGGCGGCAAAACCCTGATCGTGCAGTGGAGCGCCTATGGCGACAGCGACTTCGGCGGTGCCCGGGGCTGGCTGGCCAACAGCCTGCGCCTGGCCCACGAACAGGGTCTGCAGCTGGTGCTGGGGCTGTACATGGACGCCGCCTATTACCAGCGCATCGACGAACTCGATGGCGCCGGCCTGGCCGCCTATTGGCGCGCGCAACTGGGCAATTCCCTGGCCCAGCAGCGCAAGATCCGCCAGGACTGGCAGTTGCCGGTGGCCGGCTGGTACCTGCCGATGGAGCTGGACGACCTGCACTTTCACAGTGCCGACCGCCGCCAGGCGCTGTACACCCAGCTACAGGCCTTCAATCGCCGCCTGGATGCGCCGCTGCACATCAGCGCTTTCAGCGCCGCGCGCCTGAGCCCGCAAGTCAATGCTCGCTGGCTCGAGCAGCTGGCCAGCCTCAAGCTGCAGGTCTGGTGGCAGGACGGCGCCGGCACCGGGCGCCTGGCGCCGCTGGTGCGCCAGCACTACGAGGATGCCCTGCCCTGCAGCATCGGCATCGTCAACGAAGCCTTTCGCCAGACCAGCGCCGCCGGCCAGCCCTTCACTGCCGTGGCAGCGCCACCGCAGCTGCGCAGCGACTGTCATCCGCGGGCAGTGTTCTCGTTGCGCTACCGGCCCTGGACTCAGGGGGTACTGCCCTTGGCCGGGCACTGAAACCGTCTTCTTTGAGCATTCAGGGCTGCCATGTACAAGACCATCGAACAGCAAGTGCGCAGGAACGTCGCACCGCCGCAACTGCGCGAAGAATTCCGCCAGCACGACTTCGAAAGCCTGAAGTCGTTCAGCTTGCTGGTGTTCGTGCTGAGCCTGGGGATCTGGATTCTGTTCGACCTGATCGTCAGCTACCAGGGCAATCAGGGCCTGACCTGGCTGTCGGCGCTGTTCATCGCGGTGATGGGCATGCTCACCATCATCCTCGGCTTCGTCCGCAAGGCGGCGCATTTCGATGTGCTCAACCTGGTGTTCATCGCCGTGATCACCCTGGCGGTGCGCCTGGTGATCGACGGCCTGCCGCAAGCGCTGCGCCCGGCCTGGATGGTGCTCGGCGCCTCGAGTGTGCTGTACAGCGTGTCGGTGCTGCCGGTGCGGCGCTGGTCGTTCCTGGCGACGATGCTGGTGACCTGGGTCAACCTCAACCCGTTCCAGGTCCCGGACATGCACCTGTTCGAGCTGCGTGGCAGCATGTTCGTCTGCTATGCGGTGTTTCTCAACGGCCTGACCCTGTACAGCTACCTGAAGATGCGCCGGGCCAAGCTGTACAACTTCTACATGGCCAAGTTGCTGCTCGAGCAAGCCTACGTCGATGCCCTGACCGAGATCCCCAACCGCCGTTCGTTCATGGCCAAGGCCGAAAAACACCTGCAGCAGGACGCAGCCGCCACGCGCTACCTGGCGATGATCGACATCGACAACTTCAAGAAGGTCAACGACCAGTTCGGCCACGACATCGGCGACGTGGTGCTCAAGCGCATCGCCGCCAGCATCAAGGCCTCGATGAGCGAATTCGAGTACGCACGGCTGGGCGGTGAAGAGTTCGTGATCTACGTCTGGGGGCTCAACCAGGCCGACGCCGAACGGCGCATCGACGCCCTGTGTCGGCGGGTCCGTGACGAAGTCGCCGAGCATCCGGTGACCATCAGTATCGGCCTGGCGCAAATCCTCGCCGAAGACACCCTGAGCAACGCCCTGGTCAAGGCCGACCAGGCGTTGTACGAGGCCAAGCGCAGTGGCAAGGACCGCTACGTGCTGTGGCGCGAGCCTCTCGGGTTGTAAGCCTTCAGCCCTTCGCGGCGGCCGCCAATGGCGCCGCGCCTTCGCCGAGATGCTCCCGCCACCCCTGCCGAGCCGCCTGGCAGCGAGTGCAAGCCTGCGGCCAACCGCGACCATCCTGCCGGTAAAGGCCGCAATCGTGCCGTCACAGCGGCTGTAGTAGTGCTCTGCCGGTCATCGCCAAGCCCCCTTGCGCTGCCTCTCAAAGCCCCCGTCCGCGTGCACTTGCAGATCATTTGCGCCGCTCTACGCTGCAATTTCGCGCAAACCCGGACAGAGGAACACTCGAATGGATTCGAAGATCACCAGCGAAACCGGCCACCCCTTGACCGCAGGCCAACTGTGCATGTGGTTCAACGCCCAGCTTGCCCCACCCCAGACCAACATGAACCTGGCGGAGTCCGTCGACATATTTGGCGCGGTGGACGTCGAGCGCTTCATGACCGCCCTGCGCCGAGTGGCTGATGAGGCCGAAGCGGTGCGGCTGAACTTCGTTGACAGCGCCGAAGGCCCGCGGCAACTGCTGGCCCCGCGATTCAGGGGGGAACTGCCGTTTCTCGACTTCAGCACGGCGGATGATCCACGGGCCAGTGCCGATGCCTGGATGCATGACGACATCCAGCGCCGCGTCGACCTGGGCTGCGACCCGCTGTGGATGTCGGCGCTGCTCAAGCTGGGCCCGGCGCATTTTGTCTGGTACCAGCGCCCGCACCACATCATCCTCGACGGCTTTGGCGCCGGGTTGCTGGTGCGGCGCCTGGCCGACACCTACCAGGCCCTCGGCGAAGGCCAGCCGGTGTCCGCCGCCAGCGCCTTGCTGCCGATCAGCGAACTGGCCGAACAAGACAGCGAGTATCGCCAGTCGGAGCGCTTTCAGCGTGACCGCGAGTACTGGATGCAGCGCTTCGCCGACCTGCCGGCGCCGATGAGCCTGGCGCGCCAGCGCACCCTCAACCACGACGGCCTGCTGCGCCGCACCGCCCACCTGCCCGCGGCCAGGGTCGACGCCCTGCGCCAGCGCGCCAGCGAACTGGGCAGCACCTTGCCGCAGATCCTCACCGCCGCCACCGCCGCCTACCTCTATCGGGCCACCGGCAACCAGGACATGGTCATCGGTGTGCCGCTCAGCGCCCGGCGCAACGCACGCATGCGCCAGGTGCCGGGCATGGTCGCCAACGCCATGCCGATGCGCCTGAGCATGCGCCCGGACATGAGCCTGGCCGAGCTGGTCCAGGAGGTATCGCGGCAAATGCGCCAGTTGCTGCGCCACCAGTCATACCGCTACGAGCACCTGCGCAACGACCTGGGCCTGCACGGGGCTCATCAGCAGCTGTTCACCACCCTGGTCAATATCGAGCCCTTCGACTACGCCATTGCCTTCGACGGCCACCCTACCCGCGCACGCAACCTGTCCAACGGCACCACCGACGATTTGGGCATCTTCTTCTATGAGCGCGGCCTGGGCCAGGACCTGCAGTTCGATTTCGACGCCAACCCCGGGCTTTACAGCGCCCAGGCACTGGCCGAACACCAGCAGCGCCTGCTCAAGGTGTTCGACGCGCTGATCGAACAGCCCCAACAGATGGTTGCCCGCATCGAACTGCTGAGCGACGAACAGCACCAGCAGTTGCACGCCTGGAACCGCACCGCGGTGGACTACTCGCCGTGGCAGCCGGTCAGCCAACTGATCGAGCAGCAGGCCCGGCGCACACCCGATGCCTGCGCGCTGCTGTTCGCCAACCAGCAGCTCAGCTACGGGCGCCTGAACCAGCAGGCCAATCGCCTGGCCAATCGTCTGCAACAGCACGGCATCGGCGCCGACAGCCTGGTCGCCATCGCCATGCCGCGCTCGCTGGAACTGGTGATCGGCCTGCTGGCCATCCTCAAGGCCGGCGCCGCTTATGTGCCGCTGGACCTGGAGCTGCCGCGCGAGCGACTGCGCTTCATGATCGAGGACAGCGCAGTCCAGTTGTTGCTGACAGCGCAGGCGTACAGCGGCCTTGGCGCCAATCTTGCCCCTGAACTGATGCTCGATGACCTGCTGGACGATGAGCACGGCAACGACGATACCCCCCTCAGCCACGTGCAAGGCAGCAACCTCGCCTACCTGATCTACACCTCCGGCTCCACCGGCCAGCCCAAGGGTGCCGGCAACAGCCATGAAGCCTTGTACAACCGGTTGATGTGGATGCAGGCGGCCTACCCGTTGACGAGCGCCGACACTGTGCTGCAGAAGACCCCTTGTGGCTTTGACGTGTCGGTCTGGGAGTTCTTCTGGCCGTTGATGAGCGGTGCCCGCCTGGCCATCGCCGAGCCCGGGGCCCACCGCGACCCGCAACAGTTGCTGGCGCTGATCCAGCGCTACCAGGTCACCACCCTGCACTTCGTGCCGTCGATGCTGCAGGTGTTTGTGCCCGAGCTCCAACCCGGCCAGGGCCAAAGCCTGCGGCACATCATCTGCAGCGGCGAAGCGCTGCCCGCCGAGCTGCAGCACCAGGTGCTGCAGGCGCTGCCCAATACCGCCCTGCACAACCTCTATGGCCCCACCGAAGCGGCCATCGATGTCAGCCACTGGACTTGTCGCGACGATGGTAGCCACAGCGTGCCGATCGGCCAACCGATCGCCAACCTGCAGGCCTATGTGCTCGACAGCAGCCTGCACCAGCAAGCAATCGGCAGCCCTGGTGAGCTGTACCTGGGCGGCATCGGCCTGGCCCGGGGTTATCACCGCCGCCCGGGGCTGACCGCCGAGCGCTTTGTCGCCAACCCGTTCGGGCCGCCCGGCAGCCGCCTGTACCGTACCGGCGACCTGGCACTGTGGCGCGCCGACGGCCAGCTTGAATACCTCGGGCGGGTTGATCAGCAGGTCAAGCTGCGCGGCCTGCGCATCGAGCTCGGCGAGATCGAGCACCTGCTGGCCAGCCATCCGCAAATTGCCCGCTGTACGGTGCAGGTGCGCGAAGACTGCCCCGGCCAGCAACAACTGGTGGCCTACCTGGTGCTGGCCGGTGAACAGGCGCTGGACCTGGGCCAGCTTGGCTATTACCTGGGCGAGCGCCTGCCCGAGTACATGGTGCCCAAGGTATTTGTGGTGCTGGCGCAACTGCCGTGCACCGCCAATGGCAAGCTCGACCGCCGGGCGCTGCCGGTGCCGGCGCAGCACCTGCAGGCACAACGCCCCGCCGAGCCTGCGCAAGGCCCGCTCGAACAGGCCTTGGTGCAGATCTGGAGTGAACTGCTACAGCGCCAGGGTATCGACCGCAACAGTCACTTCTTTGAACTGGGCGGCCATTCGATCCTGGCAGTGCAAGTCGCCGCACGCTTGCGCCAGCAACTGGGCATAGAAGTGATGCCCACCGATCTGTTCACCCGCCCGGTGCTGCACCAGTTTGCCGAGCAGCTCCAGCGCAGCGCGGACCTGGCCCGTCCTGGCGACCCGTTCACGGTGCTGCTGGAACTGCGCAGCGAAGGCAGCCAGGCGCCGCTGTTCTGCCTGCCGCCGGGCGGCGGCCTGGGCTGGCCTTACGCGGCGCTCAGTGGTTACCTGCCCGACCGCCCGCTGTATGCCCTGCAGGCTCGCGGCCTGCGCAACCCGGGGCTACGCCCGCAGAGCGTCGAAGCCTGCGCCAGCGACTACCTGGCGCAGATCCGCAAGGTCCAGCCGGTTGGCCCGTACCATTTGCTCGGCTGGTCATTCGGCTGCCATGTCGCCCACGCCGTGGCGACCTTGCTGCAGCGCGAGGGCGAGTCAGTGGCACTGCTGGCGCTGCTCGACGGCTACCCGCTGCAACCTCACAGCCAGGTCCCGCAACTGAGCGACCAACAACTGCTGGCCCTGCTGATCGGCACCCTGACCAACAGCCCGGCAGACTTCAGCCAGCCCTTGCAACCGATCGCCGAGCAGCGCCGTTACCTGGCCGAAGTGCTCAACCTGGAAGGCGCGATCGTCCAGGCCTTCTGCGATGAAGTGCGCCAGACCGTGCCGTTGATGGAGCGTTTCAAACCGCAGGTGTTTGCCGGCGAGGTGTTGTTCCTGCGCGCTACCGAAGGGCTGCGTGACGCCCTGTGGCAAGACCCCGAGCACTGGCGCGCCCACGTCGATGGCCGGTTGCAGGTCCACGATATTGCCTGCATGCACGAAAACATGTTGCGTGCTGACGCCGTGGCGCAGATCGCACCGCTGCTGGCCAGGGCCCTGCAGGCCAGCGAAAGCGCCCGCCGTGCCCAGGAGGTGAACCCATGAGCAGCCCATTCGACAACCCGCAAGGGCAATTCCAGGTGCTGCGCAATCACTTGCACCAGCACAGCCTGTGGCCAGCCTACCTGGCCTGCCCGCCCGGCTGGCAAGCGGTGTTCGGCCCGCAGCGCAAAGCGCTGTGCCTGGACTACGTCGAGCAGCACTGGCGCGACTTGCGCCCGCGCCGCTAGCCGCGCGGCAGCCTGATCTTGAACTGCGCACCGCCCAGCGCCGACTGCCCGACCGTCAGGGTGCCGCCCTGGCCTTCGATGGCCCGGCGGCTGATCGCCAGGCCCAGGCCGAAGCCGCCGGTGGTACGGTCGCGGCTGCGGTCCAGGCGGTAGAACGGCTGGAAGATCAGCTCGCGCTGGTCGTGGGGGATGCCGATGCCGTTGTCCTCCACGGTCAGCAGGCAATGGCCCTGGGGGTCGAGGCTCAGGCGCAAGAGGATCTGCCCGTCGCAGTAGCGCATGGCGTTGCGTACCAGGTTCTGCAAGGCACGGGCGGTCAGCCGTGGGTCGAGGATGAAGCGCGGCAGGTTGTCGTCGGCGCGCACCTGCCATTCGATGCCACGGCCATCGAGCTCTTCGGCAAAGCTGCCGAGGATGCTGTCGACCAGCTCCAGCAGCGACACCTCGACCCGCTCGCGGGCCTGGTCGGCGTTCTGCAGGCGGCTGTAAGACAACAGCTCGAGCACCAGTTCATCCAGCTCGCGCACATGCCCGACCAGTTCCAGCAGGCGCTTGCGGCAGTTGGGCGGGACTTCGTCAAACAGCAGCACCAGGCCAAAATCCAGGCGTGTCAGCGGCGTGCGCAGCTCATGGGACACGGCATTGAGCAGTTCGCGCTGCTGGGTCAGCAGGCGTTCGACGTCCTGGGCCATGGTGTCGAACACCTGGGCCAGTTCGCCGATGTTCGAGCGCGGCGGAATATGCGTGCGCTGCGACAGCTCGCCCTGGCCCAGGCGCCGGGCGGTTTCCTTGAGCCGTTCAAGGTCGCGCCAGTGCGGCCAGACCCAGAACAGCAGGCAGCCGAGCAAGGCGGCGCCGATCAGCACGGTCACCACCCAGGACAGCAGGCTGATGTCCAGGGGGTCGGGCGGATTGCTCAGTTCCACCAGCCAGGTGTCGTCCAGTGGTGCCAGGGCGGTCTCGTAGTAGCCCCAGTCGCCCAGGCGCACCACGTTCAGGCCGGCCTTGAGGCGGTCGCGCTCCGCATAGCTGAGGCCAATTTGGTCCTGGCGGCGCAGTTGGATTTCCAGCGGGGCGAAATCCGCCGCCAGTTCCTTGGCCTTGGCCGGCCATTCAGTGCTCGGCACCTGCTCGAACTGCTTGACGATCAAGCGTTGCACGCCACGGGCCTGGTCAAGGTTGTAGGCAATGAAACGCTGGTGAAAGGCGCCGACGATGGCATCGGGAATCAAAAAGATCGCCCCGGCATAGGCGACGATGGTGATCAGGTACAGGCGGATGAGGATTTTCAGCATGAGCCGCTAGAACTCCCACTCGACCCGGCTGAACAAATACCCCTTGCCCCACACGGTCTTGATCTTGCGCGCCTCGCCGGCGCTGTCGTCGAACTTGCGCCGCAGCTTGGAAATCGCCACGTCCACCGAGCGGTCGGTGCCGTTGAACTCGATGCCGCGCAGTTGCTGGAGGATGCGGTCGCGGCTGAGCACCACGCCAGCATTGCGCGCCAGCACCACCAGCAGATTGAATTCGCCGCTGGACAGCTCCACCGGCTGCTCGCGCCAGAACACATTGCGCTCGGCCAGATCGATGCGCAGGCCGCCGACCACGATCAGGTCGCTCTCAAGGCGTGGCTCGTTGATGCTGCTGCGGCGCAGCAAGGTGCGTATCCGCGCCAGCAGCACCCGTGGCTCGCACGGTTTGGTCACGTAGTCGTCGGCGCCCATTTCCAGGCCCAGCACCTGGTCGTGGCTATCGTCGCGGGCGGTCAGCATGAGGATCGGCAGGGCCTGGGACTCGGCGCGCAACAGCCGGCACACCTGCAGGCCGTCGAGGCCCGGCAGCATCAGGTCGAGGATCACCAGGTCCGGTTTGTTGCGCCGCGCCTCGGCCAGCACGTGATCGCCACGGGCAATCACGCTGACGCTGAAGTCGTTGCGCTGCAAGTAGCTGGCGATCAGTTCGGACAGGGCGCAGTCGTCTTCGACCAGGAGAATATTGGGCATGGGCAGTTTGACAGGCTGGGAAAGTCAGGCAGGATATAAGAGCTCACGCGCGCGCAGGATAAAGCTTCACACTTTTTTACACATGGCCTACACAGCTTAACTGTTGCCCGTCGGTCGCCTGCCTTAGCATTGCCGGGTCATTTTCGGAAGATCCGCATGTCCAGTTCAAGTCCCGCCCGTCTGCGCGCCCTGGCGCCGCTGTTGTTGATCACTTTCGCCCTGAGCGCCTGCGACGACAAATCGCCTGCCGAAGAAAAGGCCCCGCCCAGCGCAGTGCGGGTCGAGACCGTGCAGGTGCAGCCGCTGGCGATCACCACCGAGCTCAATGGCCGCATCCTCGCCCCGCGCACTGCCGAAGTGCGCGCGCGGGTGGCCGGCGTGGTGCTCAAGCGCGTGTACCGCGAAGGCAGCGACGTCAAACAGGGCGATGTGCTGTTTCGCATCGACCCGGCGCCGTTCCAGGCCGACTTCGACAGTGCCCGCGCCGCCCTGGCCCGCGCCGAGGCCACGCGCTACCAGGCGCGCCTGCAGGATCAGCGTTACCGCGAACTGATCGCCATCAATGCCATCAGCCGCCAGCAGCACGACGATGCCCGCGCCGCCTTCCTGCAGGCTGATGCCGACGTCGCCGCGGCCAAGGCGGCGCTTGAGCGAGCCAGGCTCAACCTCGGTTACGCCACCGTCACCGCGCCGATTTCCGGACGCATCGGCCGCGCCCTGGTGACCGAAGGGGCATTGGTCGGGCAGAACGAAACCACACCGCTGGCGACCATCCAGCAGCTCGACCCGATCCATGCCGACGTCACCCAGTCGACCCGCGAACTCAATGTCCTGCGCCGCGCCCTGCGTGCCGGCGAACTGCAGCAGGTGGGCCAGGACCAGGCCAGCGCGACGCTGATCCAGGACGACGGCACGCCCTACCCGCTGCCGGGCAAACTGCTGTTCTCGGACATCAGCGTCGACCCGAGCACCGGCCAGATCACCCTGCGCAGCGAGTTCCCCAACCCCGACCTCGACCTGCTGCCGGGCAGCTTCATCCGCGTGCGCCTGGAGCAGGCGGTCAAGCAGCAAGGCATCAGCGTGCCGCAGCGGGCCATCCTGCGCGACAGCGCCGGCAAGCCGAAGGTCATGCTGGTCGATGGCGAACAGCGCGTCAGCGAACGCCCGGTGGTGCTGGGCAGTGTGCAGAACGACCGCTGGATCGTCAGCGAAGGCCTGGCCCCCGGTGACCGGGTGGTGGTCGAAGGCCTGCAGCACATCAGCCCCGGCGACCAGGTAGAGGTCGACAACGCGGGCAAGGACGCCCTCCCCATCGTTCAGTCCAACGGCCAGTGAGGGCCTGATTCATGCCGCAGTTTTTCATTGACCGCCCGGTGTTCGCCTGGGTGGTCGCCTTGTTCATCCTGCTTGCCGGCGCCCTGGCCATCCCGCAATTGCCGGTGGCCCAGTACCCCGACGTGGCGCCGCCGCAGGTGGAAATCTACGCCGTGTACCCGGGTGCCTCGGCGCAGACCATCGACGACAGCGTGGTCAGCCTGATCGAGGAAGAGCTCAACGGTGCCGACAACCTGCTCTATTTCAGCTCGCAAAGCAGCCTGGGCAGCGCCACCATCACCGCCACCTTCGAACCGGGCACCAACCCGGACCTGGCCCAGGTCGATGTGCAGAACCGCCTTAAAGTGGTCGAGTCGCGCCTGCCGCGCCCGGTCACCCAGCAAGGCCTGCAAGTCGAGAAAGTCTCCACCGGCTTCCTGCTGATGGTGACCCTCACGGCCATGGACGGCAGCCTTGACGAAGTCACCCTGAGCGATTTTCTCGCCCGCAACGTGATGAACGAGATCCGCCGCCTCAAGGGTGTCGGCAAGGCCCAGCTGTATGGTTCGGAGCGGGCCATGCGCATCTGGATCGACCCGGCCAGGCTGATCGGCTTCAACCTCACCCCCGATGACGTCAACGAGGCCATTGCCGCGCAAAACGCCCAGGTAGCGCCGGGCAGCATCGGAGACCTGCCGGGCACCGGCACCCAGGAAATCACCGCCAACGTGGTGATCAAGGGCCAGCTCAGCACGGTCCAGGAGTTCCAGGACATCGTCCTGCGCGCCAACCCCGATGGCTCGACCGTGACCATTGGCGATGTCGCCCGGGTCGAGATCGGCAGCCAGGAGTACCAGTACGGCACCCGCCTCAACGGCAAGCCGACCAGTGCCTTCAGCGTGCAGCTGTCGCCCGGCGCCAACGCCATGGAAACCGCGACCCTGGTGCAAGCCAAGCTCAGCGAGCTGTCGCGCTACCTGCCGCCGGGGGCCAAGTTCGACATCCCCTACGACACCTCGCCGTTCGTCAAGGTCTCGATCCAGCAGGTGATCACCACCCTGCTCGAAGCCATGGCCCTGGTGTTCGCGGTGATGTTCCTGTTCCTGCAGAACATCCGCTACACGCTGATCCCGACCCTGGTGGTGCCGGTGGCGCTGATGGGCACCTTTGCGGTGATGCTGTCGCTGGGCTTCTCGGTCAACGTCCTGACCCTGTTCGGCATGGTATTGGCCATCGGTATCCTGGTGGACGACGCCATCGTCGTGGTCGAGAACGTCGAGCGGATCATGAGCGAGGAAGGCCTGGCGCCGCGCGAGGCGACCAAAAAGGCCATGAGCCAGATCAACGGCGCCATCGTCGGCATCACCCTGGTACTGGTGGCGGTATTCCTGCCGATGGCCTTCATGAAAGGCTCGGTGGGGGTCATCTATCAGCAGTTCTCGGTGTCGATGGCAGTGTCGATCCTGTTCTCGGCGTTCCTCGCCCTGAGCCTGACCCCGGCCCTGTGCGCGACCTTGCTCAAGCCGATTGCCAAGGGTTCGCACCACGAAAAAACCGGCTTCTTCGGCTGGTTCAACCGCCGCTTCGAGAGCATGACCAACGGCTACCAGCGCTGGGTGATCCAGGCCCTCAAGCGCAGCGGTCGCTACCTGCTGGTCTACGCGGTGCTGGTGGCCGGGCTGGTGTACGGCTTCAGCCAGTTGCCCTCCTCGTTCCTGCCCACCGAAGACCAGGGCTACACCATCACCGACATCCAGCTGCCGCCGGGGGCCAGCCGCGCCCGCACCGAACAGGTGGCGGCGCAAATCGAGGCGCACAACGCCACCGAACCTGGCGTGGGCAACAGCACGCTGATTCTCGGTTTCAGCTTCTCTGGCAACGGCCAGAACGCGGCGCTGGCATTCACTACCCTCAAGGACTGGTCCGAACGCGGCAGCGACGACAGCGCGCAATCGATCGCCGACCGCGCCAACGCCGCCTTCAGCCAGCTCAAGGACGCCATCGCCTATTCGGTGCTGCCACCGCCGGTGGACGGCCTGGGCACTTCCAGCGGTTTCGAGTTCCGCCTGCAGGACCGCGGAGGCCTCGGCCATGCCGGCCTGATGGCGGCGCGTGACCAGTTGCTCGCCGCCGCCGAGAAGAGCCCGGTGCTGGTCAACGTGCGCGAAAGCGCCCTGGCCGAAAGCCCGCAGGTGCAGCTGGAAGTCGACCGCAAGCAGGCCAACGCCCTGGGCGTATCGTTTGCCGATATCGGCAACGTGCTCAACACTGCGGTGGGTTCCAACTACGTCAACGACTTCCCCAACCAGGGGCGCATGCAGCGCGTGGTGGTGCAGGCCGAAGGCGACCAGCGCAGCCAGGTCGATGACCTGCTGAAAATTCACGTGCGCAACAGCAGCGGCAAGATGGTGCCCCTGTCGGCGTTCGTCCAGGCCAAGTGGATCACCGGCCCCGTGCAGCTGACCCGCTACAACGGCTACCCGGCGATTGCCGTGTCGGGCGAGCCGGCACCGGGCTATAGCTCCGGCGAGGCGATGAACGAGATCCAGCGCCTGGTCGACCAACTGCCCTTGGGCATGGGCCTGGAATGGACCGGGCTGTCGCTGCAGGAGCGCTTGTCCGGCTCCCAGGCGCCGATCCTCATGGCCCTGTCGCTGCTGGTGGTGTTCCTGTGCCTGGCGGCCTTGTACGAGAGCTGGTCGATCCCGACCTCGGTGCTGCTGGTGGTACCGCTGGGGGTGCTCGGCGCGGTGATTGCGGTGAGCCTGCGCGGCATGCCCAACGATGTGTTCTTCAAGGTCGGCCTGATCACCCTGATCGGCCTGTCGGCGAAGAACGCCATCCTCATCATCGAGTTCGCCAAGAGCCTGGTCGATGAAGGCCACGACCTGGTCGATGCCACCGTGCAGGCGGCGCGCCTGCGCCTGCGGCCGATCGTCATGACCTCGCTGGCATTCATCCTCGGCGTGGTGCCCCTGGCAATTGCCAGCGGCGCAAGCTCCGCCAGCCAGCAGGCGATCGGCACCGGGGTGATCGGCGGCATGCTCAGCGCCACCCTGGCGGTGGTGTTCGTGCCGGTGTTCTTTGTTGTGGTGATGCGCCTGACCGGCAAACGCCGGGCCAAGGCTCAAGCCCCTGCGCCAGAAGCCAGCGACAGCTGATCTGGACAGACCGCGGCGTGCATGGGAAGGTGAGCGGCTGATACTGCCAGGAACCCTGACCATGCCCGCCGCCCCGCCTCCCTGCTCCATCCTCATTCTTGCCGGTGGCCGTGGCCAGCGCATGGGCGGCCAGGACAAAGGCCTGCTCGACTGGCAGGGCCAGCCGCTGATCGCCCACATCCACGCCGTGGTGCGGCCGCTGACCGACGACCTGATCATCTCCTGCAACCGCAACCAGGACCGCTACCGGGCCTATGCCGATCAACTGGTCGGCGACGCCGAGGCGGACTTCCCCGGGCCGCTGGCCGGAGTACTGGCCGGGCTTGCAGTGGCGCGCCACGACTGGATACTGGTGCTGGCCTGCGATGCGCCACTGATTGACCAGGCACTGATCCTTGAGCTGATGAACCTGGCCAATGACCAGCAGCAACCGGCGATGGTCCGCCAGGGTGGTTACTGGCAGCCGATGTTCAGCCTGATCCCCTGCGCCTTGCGCAGCGACTTGCAGCAAGCCTGGGACGCCGGCGACCGGGGGGTGCAGCGAACCTTGCGCCAGCATCCGCTGCGGGCGCTGGAGTGCGCCGAGGGAGACCCGCGCCTGAGCAATTTCAATACCCCGGATTTTTTGCGCGGCTGATCGCGGGGTAAACTCAGTAGTCCTGCCCCGCCACCACCGTCGCCTGTTTACCCGGCTGTACGACGCGCTGGAATGCCGCTTTTACTTGCGCAGGCGTCACCGCCTCAAGCTGCTCGCGCCAGGTCACCAGGGTGTCGTCCGGCAGCTGGTTCAAGGCGACCTGCGCCACGTGCTCAAGCAGGCGCTGGCGGCTGGTACCGTCAAAATGGGCAAGCAAACGCGCCTTGGCCTCGTCCAGCTCCTCCGGGCTCGGGCCTTCGCTGACAAAGCGTGCCAACGCTTGATGAACCGCCTGCTCGGCCTGCTGCTGGTACCCGGCGCTCACTTCCACAGAGATCACAAACGCCCCGGCTTGCTGGCCCATGGCGAAATAGCTGGCCGATTGCCAACTGACATCACCGCCAAGCGCCTGGCCGATGGCCCGATTGAGCCGCGTCGGCCAGTGCTCGCCACCGAGAATGTCGCTGCCCAGCAGCAACGGGAAAAAGTCCGGGTCGCTGCGCGGCACCGCCGGCTGGCCGATCTGTATCCAGATCGTGCCTTGCTGTGGCTCGATCTGCTGGTGGCTGGCCTGGCTCAGGGCCTGCACCTTGGGCAGCGCCGGCAATGCCGTGCACTGACCGCTCGGCAAGCGCCCCAGTACCGCGCTGGCCACGGCATCGGCCTGGGCCCGGTCAAGCTTGCCGACCAGGCTGACCGTGGCCCGGCACGGCAGCATCATTGCCGTGTAATGGCTGCGCAGATCTTCCATGCGGGTACGTTCGAGCATGGCCGGGGTCAGGGCATAGCCGAACGGCAGCGCGTATTCGTACAGGTCGATCTGCTTGTTGCGCTGCAGCCCCGGGCGGGTCAGCTCGCGGGCATAAGGGTGGTCGCCGTACAGCGCCTGGGCAAAGCGATGCCCTACCCCGGGAAAACGCTTGGTGGTTTCACCGTTGACCTGGCGAATGTAATAGGGCTTGGCGCGAAACCAGATACTGCCGGCAAAGGCCGGCTCGGCAATCTGCCGGCCGAGCAAGGCGCTGGCCTCGGCCTGGCGCTGGGGGTTGGTGTCGGTGATGGTCAGGATGTAGCTGAAACGGTCGGCATCGACCTGGGTATTGAGTTGGCTGTCCAGGCGCATCCAGTCCATGCGCAGCGCGTTGCCGTTCAGTTCCGGGGCGTCGCCCTGGGCGTGCACACCTTCCACCGCGAGGACCGCGCCAAGCACCGCCAGGCCCGGTTGGTCCTGTGGGTCGCGGCGGCTGCCGGCATCGAAGTCGACCTGGATCTGCAGGTTGCTGGCCTGGCTTTGCGCCAACAGGTAGACCCGCGCGCCACTGGGCTGGGTCCAGTGTTCAATGGCCAGGCTGTCGGCCGCCACGGCCGGGGCGATTGCGCTCAATCCCAACGCGCAGGTGAAGAGTCGTTCCATCAGGGTCATAGCAATTTCTCAAAGGACCAGGGCGCGGACGCTACGCACTTGGCTCGCGCAGATCAAGCCCGGGCAACGGCTGACACTGGCGCCGGCAGGCTTTATGCTCAGCCGCCACCTTTTCAGGGTGAAATAAATGGTTCTTCACGGAATCCCGGGGGCTATGATCCTTGGGTTGGGTTGGGTTGTTGCGGTTACGGCTGCGGGCTTATCCATTTGATGTGTCGCGGTTGCCGGCCCCTTCCGCCTTTACGGCGGCCTACTTTTCTCTTGGGAAAAGGTAGGCAAAACCGCTCGCTCCAGCATACGGCCCTACGCTGCGCTCCGGGTTCCTTCGCTACGGTGCCTTCCAGGGGCATCGCGGCCTACGACTTGCTTCGCCAAGTCTACGTCTCGCGACTTCGGCCTCGGCCGAAGGGTGCTACGCACCAGCCCCCTCCAGACACCTACGCTCAGCCTCCTGAAGTCGCGAAGTTACGGGCGGCGCCTGCACTGACGTATCTGCCAAAGCAGATGCTGGCGAAGCCATGCTGACGCAGAAGCGAGACAAGCCCGCTGCTAAAATGAGTTCCAACTTGCTTGATCTTGATCTAGATGTCCCCAATCCTGGATTCCATGAAGAGCCATAAAAAATGCCAGCCCTGAGTGCCCGCGAGGTTTGCCAGCAACTGCGTGATGCCGCCCTCGGCGTTCGCCCATTGCGCCGTGTCGGGGTTGAGATCGACATCGATGGCTGGCGCCTGCACCTGGATTTCGACGGCAGCCACTTGCACCATTGCCTCGCCTGCCGCAGCAGCGATGGCCGTGTAGGCACGCTGGACAGCTGGCAATGGGGCACAGATCCGGTGAGCTTGCTCAGCACCTGGGAGCTGGCGCAGGTCGAGCGGTTGCTGCGACTACAAACAGAAAATTCAACACAGTGTTGATATTTAAAATTTACGTTGATAGCCTACCTTCACCGTCCAACGCCCACGAAGGCTGCGATGAAGGTTTGCCCAGCAGAAAACCACGAACAGCAACTTATCCTCGGCGTGCTGCACAGCACCCTGAAAATGCTCAGCCAGGTCGTCGGTAACCATACCGAGGTTGTCCTGCACGACCTGCTTAACCCTGAGCGCTCGATCCTCGCCATCGCCAACGGCCATGTCACCGGGCGCCGGGTCGGTGATTCGCTGCTCGGCAGCCCGCGTCATGATCTGGGCTTTGCCGCGGTGCGCCGGGCCATGGACGATCGCAGCAGCTGCGAGCCGATCGTGGTCGACAACTACGCCACCCTCGCCCCCGACGGCCGCACCTTGCGCAGCGCTACCGTGGTCTATCGCGACAGCAGCGGGCAGCCGTTTGCCAGCCTGTGCGTGAATGCCGATCTGAGCGCCGTCGAAGCTGCGCACCAGTTGCTCGGCGGGCTGCTGGGCCTGGCCAGTGCGGCCGCGCCGGTGGCGGACGAGACCAGGGACCTGCAACAGCTGATGGCCGAGATCATTCACGACGCCTGCCCCGGCGGTGTGCTCGGCATGAAGACGGCGCAAAAGCGCGAAGCGGTGCGGCTGATGCAGGAACGCGGCCTGTTTCTGGTCAAGGGCGGCATCGAAAAGGCCGCGGCATCGCTCGGCGTGACCCGCTACACCATCTACAACTACCTGGAGCAGCTCCGGGCAACAGACAACGGACAGCAATGACCCATGCAAGTTGAAATATTCCAGGTAGACGCGTTCTCAGCCACGGCGTTTGGCGGCAATCCGGCAGCGGTGTGCCCGCTTGAAGCCTGGCTGGCAGACGCGACGCTGCAGCAGATTGCTGCCGAAAACAACCTCTCGGAAACCGCGTTCGTGGTCGCCAATGGCGAGCTGTTCGAGCTGCGCTGGTTTACCCCGACGGTAGAAGTCGACCTGTGCGGCCACGCCACCCTCGCGGCGGCCTGGGTGCTGTTCGAGCAATTGGGCGAACAACGCGACACCCTGCGCTTTGCCACCCGCAGCGGCGAGTTGCGCGTTCGGCGTGACGGCGCTCGCCTGGCCATGGACTTCCCGGCCCGCCAGCCACAGGCGCTGGCCGTGCCCGAGGGCTTGTTGCAGGCGTTGGGGCTTGAGCGGATCGAGGCGCTGTACCGCACCGATGACTACCTGGTGGTGGTCGACGACCCGGCGCTGGTCGCAGCGCTTGCCCCCGACTTCGCCGCCCTGGCCGCCTTTGACGTGCGCGGCATCGCCGTCACCGCCCCGGGCCGCGAGGTTGACTTCGTCTCGCGCTGGTTCGGCCCGCGGGTAGGCGTCAATGAAGACCCGGTCACCGGCTCTGCCCATACCTCGCTGGCGCCCTACTGGGCCGCGCGCCTGGGCAAGCACAGCCTCAGCGCCGAGCAAGGCGGCCTGCGCAAAGGCCAGTTGCATTGCCAAGTGCTCGACAACGGCCGGGTGATCATCAGCGGCCAGGCGGCGCTGTACCTGCGCGGCACGATTTTTATCTGAGCAGGCTCAAGCACTGCCCGCCCAGGCCACAGGCGATCACCACCAGCCAGGGCGGCAGCTTGAAGGCCATCAGTGCGACCAGCGCCAGCAACACCAGGACAACATCCAGCGGCTGGCCAATGGCGCTGGTCCACAGCGGCTGATACAACGCCGCCAGCAACAGCCCCACCACCGCCGCATTGACGCCCAGCATCGCCGCCTGCAGGCGCGGGTGGCGGCGCAGGCGCTCCCAGAACGGCAACGCCGCGAACACCAGCAAGAACGCCGGGGCGAAGATCGCCAGCAGGCACAGCACCGCCCCCAGCCAGCCGGACTGCGGCCCGTGCATCGAGGCGCCAAGAAAGGCGGCAAAGGTGAACAAGGGGCCGGGCACAGCCTGGGCAGCGCCGTAACCTGCCACAAACGTCTCGTTGCCGACCCAGCCGGTGGGCACCACTTCAGCCTGCAGCAGTGGCAGCATCACGTGTCCGCCACCGAACACCAGCGCGCCGGTGCGGTAGAAGGCATCAATCATGCTCAAGGTCGGATCGGGCCAGAGCCCGGCCAGCAGCGGCAAACCGAGCAACAGGGCGAAGAACAGCAGCCACCACCAGCCGCCAGCGCGCTGGCTGACCCCGATCGGCAAAGGCTCGTGGACAACGCTGTCGCCCGGTTTCAGCAGCATCAACCCCGCGCCAGCCGCTGCAACCATCACCGCCACCTGCGCCCCGGCACCGGGCAGCAACAGCACCAGGCCGGCAGACGCCAGCATCAGCACAATCCGCGGCGCATCCGGGCACAACGTGCGGGCCATGCCCCACACCGCCTGGGCGACAACCGCAACCGCCACCACCTTAAGGCCATGGAGGGTGCCGGCCGGCACCGCCTCGGCATAACCGCCCAGCCCCAGGGCCAGCAGGGTCAGGGCCAGCGCCGAAGGCAGGGTGAATCCCAGCCAGGCCGCCAGCGCCCCGGCGTAACCTGCGCGCGACAGGCCCAGGGCGATGCCGACCTGGCTGCTGGCAGGGCCCGGCAGAAACTGGCAAAGCGTCACCAGGTCGGCATAGCTGCGCTCGCTCAGCCAGCGCCGACGGCTGACAAACTCCTGGCGAAAAAAGCCAAGGTGGGCGACGGGGCCACCGAACGACGTCAGGCCCAGGCGCAGGAAGATCAGGAAAACCTGCCATGGCGTGTGATCGTTGGCGTGGGGCATACAACGCTCGTTCTACCGGACTGCGCCCATCTTGCCAGCGATGGGCTTTGTGCAGCCAGAAAATTACCAGCGCTGCGCACTCGATCGCGGGGCAAGCCCGCTCCCACAGGTTCGGCGCTGCCTTCAGCATTGGATTGATGCCGGCTCAGAACGACTTGCTGGCACTCACCACCACAGTCGCCGAGCACAGGTCGTCATAGCCATACCAATTGCTGCACTCGCTTTTGGACAGGTCGGTGTCGATGTAACTCAAGCCCCAGGTCACGCCGACAAACTCGCGACTCAGCTTTGCCTCCCACTCATGGTACGCATTGCGGTCATCGCCACTGGCCGACCAGAACGCCGGGTCCTTGACATCGTTGCGCCCTGCCCGCAGTTCCAGGCCGACCTCGGCCGGCAAGGCGAAGCTGTAGGCAACATAGCTGTACAGAGTGTCCTGGTCCTTGCCAAAGGCGTTGGGCGCATCGCTTGAGTAATAGGCGCCCAGCTTGAGCCCATAGAGGTCAAGAATGGCGTAGACCTCGCTCATGTTGAACTGGCCTTCCTTGGGGTAGCTGTATTTGAGGTAGCCAATATCCAGGCTGATGGCATCGCTGGCCTGCCAGTACCAGCCGGCGTAGTACTCGATTTCCTGGCGGGTCTTGTAGTCGAAGCCGTAATCCACCGTCGAAGTCCAGGCGCCCAGGTACAGGCCGCTGCTGTGCATCAGCGTGGCGCCGGCCTGCAGCGCCGGATCACCGAGGCTTTGCGAGATGCCCCGGGAGCGGTAGTCGCTGGTCGCGGCCAGGCTCATGTCGAGGCTGAAGGAATCGTTGAGTGTCAATGCCTGGGCCGTCAGCGGCGCCAGGCAGGCGAAAGCAATGAGCAAGCGTGTGTTCATACCAGACCCTTGTTGTTATGCGTGTGCGGGTAACGGCGCAGTCAGGACTCGCTGGCGTACACCTGCTTGCCGGCGAAGTAGGTCTTGAGCACCCTGGTGTCGAACAGCTCCTGGGCGCTGACCTTGAACACATCGCGATCGAGCACGATCAGGTCGGCCTGCTTGCCGGGCGCTAGCGAGCCGATCTGCCGTTCCAGGCGCAGGGCCTTGGCGGCGTTGAGGGTGTAGGCCTGGAACATGACCTGGCGGTCGACACGTTCCTTGGCATTGAGCACACCCAGCGGGCCCTTGCGGGTCATGGCCTGGGCAATGGCATTCCACGGGTTGGGGCTGGACACCGGCCAGTCGCTGGCGCCGGCGATCAGCGCACCGGCCTGTTGCAACGAGTGCGCCGGGTATTGATAGGCGTAGCCCTGGGCACTGACGTAGGGTTTGACCAGCTCGACGGTGTAGTTTTCAGCGGTCGCCCAGAGCATCTGCATGGAGGCGATCACCCCCAGTTGCTTGAAGCGCGCAAAGTCCTTGGGGTCGACCATCTGCAGATGGCTGATGCTGTGCGCCAGCGGCTTGCCTTGCAGCGTGCGTGCATAGGCCACGCCATTGAGCGATTCGCGCACCGCCCGGTCACCGACCGCATGCATGTGCACAATCCAGTCGCGCTGCTCGGCCGCGGCCACCAGCTCGCCGAAATGCTGCGGCTCGATCAACAACTGGCCGTTCTTTTGGCTGTTGCTGTACGGGGTGATGACCGCCGCCGACTGCCCCGGATATTCGAGCACGCCATCGACAAACACCTTGATGCCCGGGAAACTCAGGTTGGGCACCCCCTCGAACTGCTTCACGACCTGGGCCAGCACCTCAAGGTCGGCCGGCCGGCTCTTGGGGTTGGTGATCATCAGCGCCGCGACATGGGCATTGAGCTCACCGCGCTCGGCCAGCGCCCGGTACAGCGGCAGCACGCCAACGGTTTGCGCCGTAGCCTTGAAATCGAACAGCGAATCGCCGCTGCCGGCATTGGCTGCGGCATCCATCCAGGCGGTGACGCCATACTGGTTGTTGACCCTGACCGCCTCGCGTGCGGCCTTGAGCATCACCTCCTGGCTGGCTGCGGGGATCTGGCTGCGGACCTGGTCCCAGCGCGCTTCGGCGAAGTAGCCGTTGGGGCTGAAGTCGGCCTCGTGGCCGACATAGCTGCGGTCTTGCTCGGACAGGCTTTTGACCCACGCCGCGTCGATCTGCATACGCTTGAGCATGGCCTGGTTGGCCCAACCGGTATGGCCGTCGATGCCACTGAGCACCAGCGGCTGAGTGGCCCAGCGGCCCTGGTTGAACAACTGGCCAAGTTCGCGACTGTTGTCCCAGTAGGCCGAACTCGCCCCGGCGACACTGATCACATCGCCAGCCTTGCCACGGCCTTGTTCGACCTCGGCAAGGATCCACTGCTCAAGCGCGGGCAGCGGCTTGACCTCATCCTGCAGGTTGGCGCCGAGGCTGTCGTAGGCCGCCACCACCGGGTGGCTGTGGCTGTCGATCATGCCGGGCATCAGCACCTTGCCGGCCAGGTCGATGCGTTGCGTGTGGGCGTCGGCCAGGGCCTGGATCTGCGTATCGCTACCCACTTGCAGGACCTTGCCATCCTTGACCGCAACCGCCTGCATCAGGCCCTGGCCGGGTTCGCCGGTGTAGACCTTGCCGTTGAACAGCACCAGGTCGGCGGCGGCCAGGGCCGGCAGCGAAGCACAGGCCAGGGCAGTGGCCAACAGCGTGGGGATCAATCGTTGCATTGCAGCGCTCTCTTGTTGTTATAGGGCTGGTGACACCCTATAGCGCGCAGCGCGGCAATGGACCTCTGCAAATGAGGAGGGTCAGGCGGTTTTTTCCGCCACCGGCATCGACAGGCGCAACGCCGCACCCAGCTCCACCTTGCTCTTGACCCCCAGTTGCACGTAGCAATTGCGCAGGTAGGTGCGCACCGTCGCCGGACTCAAGGACAGCATCCGGGCGATTTCCTTGTAGGAGTGCCCGGCGGCAAACAGCATGGCTGCGGTGCGCTCGCGAGGCGCCAGCAGCACCCCTGGCGCGGGTGCTTCCAGCGACACAATCACATGCTCGCCATTGGCGCTGAGGGTCAGGCTGCTGCGCCCGAGGCGCATCACGCACGGCGCCCTGGCCAGTTGCGCGCACACCTGGGGCGGCAGCAACGAGCCGCTCCAGCCCGGCAGCGCCTGCTCGATTGCCGCGCACACCCGCGCGCCCACATACAGCAAGCTGCCATCGAGACGGGCAATGGCGAAATCGGCAGCCGCGTTGCCGGTATCGAGACGGATCATGTCCTGCACCTGGAAGCGCCACAGTTGCAGCAGCTGCTCGCAGAAGGCGGCGAACAAGCCGTCTTCGCTTTCGCAAAAGGCAGCGTCGTGCTCGCCGCGGTACAGGCAGACGTAGAAGTTCAGGCCGCTTTGCGGCAGCTCGAAGGTAATGCACATCAAGTGATAGAGGTCGTAGCGGCGGGCGAAGACATTGACCGCCTCGTTGGGGTCGGTGAACTCGCTGTCGCGCACCACCTGCCCTGGCCGCGCCAGGGTGGTGTGGGCGAAACAGTCGATGCCGGCAACCTCGCTCCATTCGCGGGCAAAGGCCGGCGGCAGGTCGATGCGCCCGTGCATCCAGCTTTGCGGCGCAGCGGTTGCGCCAGCGCCAGACATCTCGCCCCACCAGGCCGAGGCAAACGGCACTATTGCGCGAAACGCCTGCAGGCCCTCGGCGATGAAGTGCGAGCCGCCACCCTCGCGGGCCAAGCTCGCCAGTTGCAGGACACAACGATTGAACGCCTTGAACTGGGTACTGCTGAGCATTGGCCAACCCTGTTTGCTGCCGAACGGTGGCGCCGACAGTGACACAGGGGTGCAAGAGCGTCCAGCCCAGGGCCGCTATGCGGCCCATCGCCAGTGAGGCCGGCTCATATCACCAGTCGTAAGTCATTTCAAGCGACGCCACCCGCTCCTGCCCGTAGTAGCAGCCAAAGGAATAGTTGCAGTCCGAGACATACTCGCGGTCAAACAGGTTCTGCACGTTCAGGCTGGTCTGCAGCCCGCGCAGGCTTGGGTCGAGTTTGCCCAGGTCGTAGCGGATAGTGGTGTCGTAAACGACGAACGCCGGCACGTCGAAGGCGTTGGCCGAATCCCCCGGCTTGCGCCCGGTGTAGCGCGCGCCGGCACCGACGGTCAGGCCGTTGAGCGCAGCCTGGGTGAAGTGGTAGTCGGCCCACAGGGTAGCCGACACCGGCGCTTGCGCCTCGGAACGGTTGCCCTTATCGCCATAGTTGCTCTTGGTGTAGAACGAGTCGATGTAGGTGGCCGCCGCCAGCACGTCGAGGTTGTCGAGGCGGGTCTTGAGCTCGAGCTCGACACCGCGCGAGCGCACTTCGCCGTCCTGGCTTTCGTACTCAGGGTAGAGCTTGTCGCCGGTCTTGACGTTCTTCTGGGTCAGCTCGAACAGCGAGGCGGTGATCAGGGTCTTGTCCAGCGGCTGGTACTTGACGCCGATTTCATACTGCTCGCCTTCGGTCGGCTCAAAGGCCTTGGCGCCGCGCTGCGGGGCGCTGGTGCCGATGGTCGGCAGGAACGACTGCGAGTAGCTGATGTAAGGCGCCAGGCCGAACTCGGTGACGTAGGTCAGCCCTACCCGGCCGGTGAACTTCTGGTCGTTCTGCTCGGTGATGGTCCGCGCCAGCAGGTCCTTGTTTTCGACCTTGGCCCAGTCCTGGCGCCCGCCGACGGTGATGATCCACTGGTCGAGCCTGATCTGGTCCTGCACATACAGGCCGGTCTGGCCGATGGTGTTGTCCCATTGGGTGGTCAGCTGCGGCACCACGTCGTCGGTGGGGTAGTTGCTCGGGTTGTACAGATCGACCGGGGCCACGCCATAGGCATTGTAGCCGGTGTACTTGCGGTTGAAGCGGCGGTAGTCGAGGCCCACCAGGGTGGTGTGCTGCAGGCGGCCGGTGGCGAACTTGTACTCCAGGTTGTTATCGATGGTGTAGGCGGTGTTGTGCTGGCGCCAGTCGAGCTTGGTGCGGGTGGCGTGGGTCTGGTCGAGCACGCCGGTGTCGGCATCGCTGACGAAGCCGCGCAGGTAGAAACCCTTGTAGCGGTCGCGGATGTCGATGTAGCGCGCGGTCTGGCGGTACTTCAAGTCGTCGCTGAAGGCATGGCTGAAGTCGTAGCCGAGCACAAACTGGTCGCGCCGGTAGTCGTTGTAATGGGAGTCGCCGAGAAACGCATCGCGGTCGATGCGCTGGCCATCGGGGCCGCGGTCGAGCGAGCCGATTTTCGGCAAGGCCTGGTAATCGGCCAGGCCGTCATCGCGCTGCAGCTGGGCATACAGGGTCAGCGCGGTGTCTTCGTTAGGCGCCCAGGTCAGGCTCGGCGCCAGCAGCATGCGCTGGCTGTTGGTGTGGTCGAGCTGGTCGTTGCCCTTTTTCGCCACGCCCACCAGGCGGTAGCTGAGGGTCCCGGCTTCATCCATCGGGCCGCTCAGATCAATCGCGCCATTGACCCGGCTGTAGCTGCCCAGGCCGAACTTGACCTGGTTGCGCTGTTCGCGGGTCGGGCGTTTGGAGACCATGTTGACGATACCGCCCGGCTGGTTCTGGCCATACAGCACCGACGACGGGCCCTTGAGCACTTCGATGCGTTCTAGGGTGTAGGGGTCGATCTGCGGCGCACCGCCCAGGCTTCCGGCGTACGGCAGGTAGGCACCGTCCAGGTACAGCGGGGTCGGGGCGAAGCCGCGGCTGGTGATCTCGTCGGCAATGTTGTTGCGGTCGGTAAAGCCGTTGACGCTCAGGCCCGGGGTGTAGCGCAGGGCCTGGGTGAGATTGCGCGCGCCCTGGGTTTCGACCTGGGCGGCGGTGACCACGTTGACCGCCTGGGGGATTTCCAGGATAGGCGTGTCGGTCTTGGTGCCGGTGGCGCTGCGGGTGGCGACATAACCATCGACCGGCCCGTAGGCCGACTCGACCGCCTTGCCGTTGATGGCGGTGGCGTCCAGCTGCACGCTGGCGTCATCGCCCGCCCCTGGCAGCAGCGAGTAGCTACCGCTGTCCTGGCGCAGCAGTTGCAGGTTGCTGCCGGCCAGCAGCTGGCGCAAGCCGGCCTCGACGCTGTAGCGGCCATGCAAGCCTGGCGATTGCAGGCCACGGGTATCGGCCGGCTGGAACGACACGGTGACCCCGGCGCTGGCGGCAAAGCGGGTCAGCGCCGACTCCAGGGAGCCGGCGGGAATGTCGAACTGGCTTTCGACGCGGGTCTCGGCCCAGGCCGGCGCAGCGGCCATCAGGCTGGCGCCGGCGCCTGCCAGGGCCGAGCCGAACAGCGCGGCCTGAATGGCACGGCGCAAAGGGGTGAGTGTGCGCAGGTTGCGCGTGGAGTGTGGATTACAAAGGGACATGCAGTTTCCTTTCGCCCGTTGGCAGTGGTGGTGGCGTCTGAGGCGCCTCTACCTACAAGTCGAATGAGAATCTGAATCAACACCCCCCTTGTGAAAATAATTTTCTGCTGCGTTTCAGGCCGCTTCGACCCTGACCCAGTAGCGGCTGAACTGGCGAATACGCACCGGCAAGGTGCTGCTCAGGTTGGCGAGAATAGGGTCGCTGTTGGCCAACTGGAAGGCCCCGGAAATTCTCAGGCCGGCCACCGCCGGGTGGCACCCCAGGTGCCCGGGCCGGTAGCGCTGCAATTCGTTGATAAAGTCGTCCAGGCGCCAGTCGTGCACCACCAGCAGGTCGCGCAGCCAGGCGTCGGCCTCGGGGTTGGCGGGCTGCAACGGGCTGATGCTGGCGCGCTCAAAGCTCAGTTGCTGGCCGGCCTCGACCCGCACGGGGGTGAGCAGATCAGCGCTGCAACGCACTTGCACGGCATGCTCCTGCACGCTCACCCGGGTGCGCCCGGCGTCGCGGCGTACGATAAAACGCGTGCCCAGCGCGCGAATGCTGCCTTCGCCGGTATGCACGATGAAGGGCCGGGCCAGGGCATCTTTTGCCGTTTCGATGAGGATCTCGCCGCTGAGCAGGCGCAGTTCGCGCAGCTGCCCGCTGTAGTGAATATCCACCGCGGTAGCGGTGTTCAGGTGCAACTGGCTGCCATCCTGCAGGCCTATGCTGCGCCGCTCGCCGGTGCCGGTGCGCTGGTCGGCGATCAAGGCCGGCAACGGCGTGGTCTGCCAGGCCAGGGTCCCTGCCCCGCCCGCGGCCAGCAGCAGCGACAGCACCTTGAGCACTTCGCGGCGCTTGGCCTGGGCGCTGGCCAGCAGCGGCCGGGCAACGCCAGCACTGACCTGAGCAAAGGTGCCTTGTACCCGCTGCAAGCGCTCCCAGGCCTGGCGGTGGCGCGGATCACCGGCCAGCCACTGTTGGTGGGCAAGGCGGGTAGCCGGGTCTGGCGCTTCGCAGCGCAGTTCGACGAACCAGTGGGCGGCCGCTTCGAGGGTGGCGCGATCCAGGCGCTGGGCGCTCACCGCTCAGTCCTCGGCCAGCAGCAGGCAATGGGTCAGGGCGCGCACGGCGTGTTTCTTCACCGTGTTGACCGCGAGGTTCTGGCGCCGGGCGATTTCCACGTAGCTCAGGCCGTCGAGCTGGGCCATGAGAAAGATCTCGCGGGTCTTGCGCCCCAGACCGTCAAGCATGGCGTCGATTTCCATCAGCGTCTCGATCACCAGGGCGCGGGTTTCCGGCGAGATGTCGAGCAGCTCCGGGCGTGCGGCGAGGGTTTCGAGGTAGGCCTGCTCCAGTGCGCGGCGGCGGAACAGGTCGATCATCAGGCTGCGCGCGACGGTGCTCAGGTAGGCCCGTGGCTCACGCAATTCCGGGGCCTTGCGCTGGGTCATGACGCGGATGAAGGTGTCCTGGGCGAGGTCCGCGGCATGCTCGCGGCAGCCCAGGCGCTTGCGCAGCCAGCCGCACAGCCACGGGTGATGCGCCTCATACAGCGTGTGAACAGCGAGTTGCAGCGAAGGGTCAGCGCTGGACATGGAGGCGGCCTGGGCAAAGTTATCTGGTAATGAATCTCATTCATTATAGTTAGATCCAAATTTGCCAGGCAAGCCGCAATGCAGTTGCCGCTCCACCCACCAGGACAGCGGCAGGGTCAGCAGCAGGAGTGCCGCCAGGCTGATCACCGCCGTGGTGATGCCGGCGCTATCGCCAACAGCGCCAAACACCACCGGTGCCAGGGCGCCGCCGCCGATGGTGCCGGTGTAGAACAGGGCAAAGGCCTGGTCGCGCCTGCCCGCCCCCGCCAGCTCCGGCACCACACCGTAGAGCACCGACGAGGTGCCATTGAGCACCAGGCCCAACAGCGGCAACAGCACCAGCATCGGCGTCAGCGGCAGGTACAGCATCGACACGATCAGCAGCGCAGTGAGCGACTCGGTGCACCACACGGTTTTCATCATGCCGATACGTGCGCCCAGGTAGCCGCACAGCAGCTTGCCGAAGGCGCCGCCGACGAACAGCAGCATCAGCGCCAGGCCGATACCGGCGGAGCCTGCGCCCTTGGCTTGCAGCAGAAACGGCAGAAAGGTGAGAAAGCCCATGCGTACCGCACTGTCGAGGGTGCCGGTGAGCAGCAAGGCGGCCAGGCCGCTGGCGGAGTCGCTGCCAACAGCAATCACTGCTTTGCGCACGCCCGGCGCCGCCGACGGCTGCGGCGCGATCAGCCACCAGAGCAGCGCAGCGGCCGCAAGGCCAAGGATGCCCAGCACGGTGACGCTGGTTTGCCAGCTGGTCACCACCAGCAACAGGCCGACTCCGGCGGGCACCAGCATCTTGCCGATATCACCGGCAAAGTTGTAGTGCGCCAGCGCCTCCTTGACCTCGCCGCCGGCCTCATGACTATCGCTGACCAACGACGATGCCAGCGGGTGCTGGGTACTGGCACCGAGGCCGCCCAGCAACAAGGCGAACAGCAGCATACCCAGGCCCCCGGCCTGGCCAGCCACCAGGTAGGCCAGCCCGGCCAGGGCGGTGCCGCCGACCAGCAGACGCTCACGGCCCCAGCGTTTTGCCGCGCGGCTGGCCAGCAATTGCAGGCCAGCCATCATCCCGGCGTAGGCGCCACGCAGCAGGCCGACCTGGGCGAAGCTCAGGGCAAACTGCGCCTGCCACAGCGGCAGCAAGACGTAGATGACATCGGTGAGGCCATCGTGCACGGCGTGGGCCATGCTGGCGGCAATCAGTGAACGACGGCGGGTGTTCATGCATAAAGGCTCGGGCGGGAAGACCAGAGCCTTTATAGATCACGGTTTTTGCGTATGACCAATACCGTTTTCAGACCGATCGATACCGGTTCAGTACACCGCCCCCACCGGATAGACAAAGGCATTGACGTCATAGAACGGCGTACGCTGGTAGAACCAGTGCAAGCGTGCGCTGGGGCTGGCGGCGAAGGCCTTGTCACCCTTGAGCTTGCTGTCGAACTCGGCCTTGAGCTCGGGGCTTTCGGCGAGCATCTTGCGCGCCATCGGCTCCATCACGTATTCCTCAGGTTCTTCCGCCGCCACCAGGGTCGCATTGAAAAAGCCCCAGGCCCAGAACGAGTCGGGGCTTTCGGGGTACAGCAAATTGACCGCCAGCACGCCCAGCGGCTGGTCGGTATCGATCACCACCGAGCCGGCCGGGAAGGTCTGCAAGCGCTCCAGCGGCTTGGCCACGCCACTGACCAGCAAGCGCCCTTCGTAGCCCGGGATCTGGTTGACCTGGGTGCGATCGGGCTCGAAGCCCCCCGCCACTTTTACCTGGTCCATGCGATACAGGGTGACGGCAATCGGCGTCGGCTTGTCGAGGGTGGTCATGTGGATGCCATGGGCCTTGAGCCGGGCAATCACCTCGCGCCACTGGCCCGGCACCACATACTGTTTAGGCCGTTTGACCACCAGGTCGGGCTCGGTGTTGCCCGTCACCGGCACGCTGAGCTTCTTCGGCGTGTTGCTCCAGACGAGGGTCCTGGCACCGGTGATCGGCGACTGCTCATAGCGGTAGTCACCGACAGTAAAGGCGGTGCTCTGGGCCTTGCCCGGTTTCCAGGTGAGGGTCACCTGCTCCTGGGCTTCGAGGCGTTCGCGGTCCTGGCGGATGGCTTCGCCAAGCGACGTGGCCTGATCGCCAATCACCTGGAACATGCTCTTGAGCATCACGTAGTTGCCCAGCACCTGGGTTTGATACGGGTGCAAGGCGTGCTGCTCGATGAGGATCGACGGCACGTTGCGGATGTCGCCGTACTGGTTGGAAAAGCGCGCGTAGTCGGTGCGGTACGGGTAGTAACCCTGGGTCGGGTCCTGGTTGCTGTTGAGGCTGATGCATTCATGCACCACATGGCCGTCGGCCTCCAGCGCCTGGTACACCGGTGCGCGCATGACCTTGTCGATCCAGGCGCTGCTGGCCGGCGACCAGCCGTTGCCATTGTGGCAATAGGAGCTGTCGTAGGGGTACATGGCGCCGTCGGTGGAATGGGTGTCGGCAAAAAAGCTCAGCTGGTAGGTGTTGAACACCCAGGCGACGTTGCGGATCTCGGCGCTGTCGAGCTTGGTGAAATCGCGGTTGAGGTTGTAGTTCAGGCCGTTGACCCGCCAGCCGGTTTCATCCGGGCCGTTCTGGTTGATGCGCCCGTAGGCGCTGCGGCGCAGGTCGCCGTCGACATTGACGGTAGGGATGAAAAGGATGTTGACCTTCTCCAGTAACGCAGCCAGCGGTTTATCGCCAGTGGTCATGTCGCGCAGGAGCATGAACATCGCGTCCTTGCCATTGGCTTCGCCGGGGTGAATCTGGGCTTCGACGAAAATCGTCGGCTTGCCCGACTCGTTGAGCCCGGCCGGCGACTTGTCGACCTCAAGGGAAGCGATGGCCATCAACATCGGGTGGCCTTCGGCGCTTTTCTCCGGCAGGTCGTTGAGCACGATGCTGCCCCCGGAGGCGGCGGCCAGGCGGGTCATGTAGGCACGAGTTTCGTCGTAGTTGCTGGTCTGGCGAAATTCGCTCGCCTCGGCCTGGGTGATCAGCGGGTTGTCCGGCCTGGCCAGGTAACGGGTGCTGGCCAGGGTCTGGGCGAACATCGCTGGCAGGATGCGCTGCTTGGCAGCCGGGGAATACAGGCTATCGTCGATATACGACGGCGCGCTGGGCAACGCCGCCGGGGCTTGCACGGCAGCGCCCAGCAACAGCGCGACAACGAGGGGCTGCAAAAGCGGGTGTTTCATGATCGATCCCTGTCATGAGAGGCAGGTGCCCACCTTAAACCACAATGTGTAAGCAGACGAGAGCCAGGCCGGGTCACAGATACGGCTGTTCTTCCCCCGGGCTGCGCTGGAAATGGCGCTTGTACTCGCGGCTGAACTGCGAGGTGCTCTGGTAGCCCACCCGGTGCGCCGCCTGGGCCACGCCCATGCCCTCACCGATCAGCATCTGCTGGGCCTTGAGCAAGCGCAGGCGCTTGAGGTACTGCATCGGCGACAGCAAGGTGCTGCGCTTGAAGTGCTCGTGAAAGGTCGAGGCGCTCATGTTCGCGCACGCCGCCAGCGCTTCGACGCTCAGCGGTTCGGCATAGTGCTCGCGCAAGTAGCTGAGCGCCGCCGCGATGCGGGCAAAGTGGCCCTGCTGCTCGACCAGTGCCCGCAACACCCCGGCCTGCGGCCCGCGCAAGGCCACATACAGCACCTCCCGCACCCGCGCCTGGCCCATTACCTGGCAGTCCAGCGGGTCGAGCAGGCAGCGCAGCAAACGCTCGACGCTGTCGCGCATAGCCTCATCCAGCGCCGCCGAGGTCATCGACTCCGGGGTTTGCGCCGTGATCGCCCGGTCTGGCGCCAGGCCCATGCTCTGCACCAGCTCCCCGAGCACGCCGCGGTCGATGGCCACCGACACCCCCAGCAGCGGCTCGTGCTCGGTGGCAAAGGTCTCACACATGAACGGCACCGACAGCGCCTGCACCAGGTAATGCCCGGCGCCGTATTCCAGGGTACGCGGCCCAAGGCGCGCCAGCTTGCTGCCCTGGGCGAGGATCATCAGGCTCGGTTCGTAAATCTGCGGGCTGCTGGCCACGTAGTGACTGGCCGACAGCACCTGCACCTGGGCAAGTGGCGTGTCGACAAAACCCGGGCGCAGCGCCAGGGAGCGGATCAGGGTACAGAGGGTGGCGTTGGCATCGGAGTGGCGAGTGAGCTGCATGAAAAACCGCACGGAGGATTGGACACTGACATCATCGCAGCTTCACGGCCAGGCGCCAGCACCCGGCGACCAAGTACGGAGTTTTAGGCATGACTGGCGGAGGAATGACGATAGGCGAGCCGACGCTGGATGCGCAGAATGCGCAGCCTTCACCGATCACCGTTTATTGAGGCCCTATGTACACAGCCATCGGTTACGCCGCCCAGTCCGCCACCACGCCCCTGGCGCCCATGACCTTCCAGCGCCGCAGCCCGCGCGCCGACGATGTGGCGATCGAGATCCTCTACTGTGGCGTGTGCCACTCCGACATCCACCAGGCCCGCAACGAGTGGGGCATCGCCGTGTATCCGCTGATGCCCGGCCACGAGATCGTCGGCAAGGTTACCGCCGTCGGCGCCAAGGTCAGCCGCTACAGCGTCGGTGACCTGGTCGGCGTGGGCTGCATGGTCGACTCCTGCCGCCACTGCGAAGCCTGCCAGGCGGACCTGGAGCAATACTGCCTGCAAGGCCCGACCATGACCTACGCCACCCCCGACCGGGTCGACGGCAGCAACACCATGGGCGGTTACTCCAGCAGCATCGTGGTCAGCGAGCACTTTGTCGTGCGCATTCCACAAGGCCTGGACTTGCCCAGCGCGGCGCCGATCCTCTGCGCCGGCATCACCACCTACTCACCGCTCAAGCATTACGGGGTCAAGCCCGGTGACCGCGTGGGCATTCTCGGCATGGGCGGCCTGGGCCATATGGGCATCAAATTCGCCAAGGCCATGGGCGCCGAAGTCACCCTCTTCACCCGCTCGCCGGCCAAGGCCGAAGAAGCCCGGCGCCAGGGGGCTGACCACGTGATCGTGTCCACCGATGAGGCGCAGATGCGCGCCGCGGCCGAGCGTTTCGATTTTCTTCTCGACACCATTCCGGTCCAGCACGACCTCAACCCCTACCTGCAGACCTTGAAGTTCGACGGCGTACACATTCTCGTCGGCCTGATCGAGCCGGTCGACCCGGCGCTGCACGCCGCCAACCTGGTAATGAAGCGCCGGGTGCTGGCCGGCTCGCTGATCGGCGGCATCGCCGAAACCCAGGAAGTGCTGGAGTTCTGCGCCGAGCACGGCATCAGTTGCGACATCGAGATGCTCGATATCGGTAACATCAACGAAGCCTTCAGCCGCATGATCGCCGGCGATGTGAAGTACCGCTTCGTCATCGACATGGCCACGCTCAAGGCCTGAGCCTGTCAGGCAAACACCTGGCTGTACTCGTGGGCGCGGTGCAGGGAAATGCCCTTGGCCTGCTCCACCGCCAATGGGTGGCTGCTGGCGGCCAGGGTCACGCTGGGGCGCGAGGTCGGGCCGCTCAACTGCAACCGGCCTTCAAGCCCCAGGGTTTCTGCCAGGGTCGGAATACTGTTGGCCAGGCGCACGGCAAAAGGCGGCTCGGCGGCCTGGTGCTCATCGCGCCAGAGCTCACAGACGCGCTCGAAATCCGCCGGCTGCAGTTCGACCCAGATACCGATGCAGTAACTATCGTTGATTTGCGCCACGGCCAGCGGCAACAGTGCCCGCAAAAAAAACCGCTCGCCGGCGATCACGCACCAGTCGTTGCTTTCCCTGACCTTGCTCTGGCGTTCCTCGGCGGCTAGCGCGAACAGCGCATCCGGGCGCCGAAACGCAAGTTCCCCCAGTTCATCGCCGTGGTCGTTACCGCACTGACTGCACATCATCAAAGCTGCCTCCTGCACCGGATTGATTGGTTAAGGGGCGCGACTCTAGCAGGCTCGCCGGGCAAAGTTGAGCTGCGGCTGATTGCCCCACCGGGTCTGGCAGCCGTTGTACTGGTCTAGGGTTAAGGGTTCAGCCGTTGCACCCCACCTGAGCAGGACGTTCAGGTGCTGACTCAAAGGAGCCCCTCATGGACGAGATCCCCCTGCTGCGCAAATGCCTCGGCTTGCTCTATAGCCTGGTCTGTTACCTGTTCTCCATGCTGGTGCTGGCGTACTTCGTGGGCTTTATTGGCCCCCCGGAAGTTCCCAAGGACATCAACTCCGGCCCGCCGACCGCCTGGTACTTCGCGGTGCCGATCAATGTGCTGCTGATCAGCCTGTTCGCCCTGCAGCACAGCGGCATGGCGCGCAAGGGCTTCAAGCAGTTCTGGCTGCAATGGGTACCGGCGCCCATCGAGCGGGCCACCTATGTGCTGTTCAGCAGCCTGGCGCTGAGCCTGCTGTTCCTGCTCTGGCAACCGATTCCCCTGACCCTGTGGGATGTCCAGGCGCAACCGGCCCGCGGGCTGATCGAGGCGCTCTACTGGCTGGGCTGGATCATCCTGGTGCTGGCCACCTTCCTGCTCAGCCACTTCGAACTGTTCGGCCTCAAGCAGGCGTTCGACGCCTTTCGCCCACACCCCGGCGAAGCCAGCGCCTTCAAGACCCCCTGGCTGTACCGGCTGGTGCGCCACCCGTTGTACCTGGGCTTTGTCATGAGCTTCTGGGCGACGCCGCAGATGACGGTTGGCCACTTGCTGTTTGCCGGGGTGAGTACCTTGTACATCCTGATGGGCACGCTGCTGGAGGAGAAGGACCTGGTGCAGTTGTTTGGCGAGCAGTATCGGCAGTATCAGCGCAAGGTCGGGATGTTGTTGCCTTTTGTGGGGCGCAGATAGATTGATCGCGGGGCAAGTCGAGGCGTCGCACCGCCGCTCCCACAGGATTGCGCGGCCCCGCGATGCTTTTGGCTACACCGACACTTTCAACATCCCCCGCTCGACAATGAAATCAATCACCCGCTGCAACCCCTGCCCGGTCTTGAGGTTAGTGAAGGCCCAGGGTCTTTCCGGACGCATGCGCCAGGTGTCCTTTTCCATCACCTCCAGCGAAGCGCCGACATAAGGCGCCAGGTCGATCTTGTTGATCACCAGGAAATCCGACTTGGTGATCCCCGGCCCGCCCTTGCGCGGGATCTTCTCGCCTTCGGCAACATCGATCACGTACACAGTGAGGTCGGCCAGCTCCGGGCTGAAGGTGGCGCTGAGGTTGTCGCCGCCGCTCTCGACGAAGATCACTTCGAGGTTGCCGAATTTGCGCGCCAGCTCTTCCACCGCCGCCAGGTTCATCGAGGCATCTTCGCGGATCGCGGTGTGCGGGCAGCCGCCGGTTTCCACTCCGACGATGCGCTCGGGGGCCAGGGCGCCGGCCTCGGTGAGGATGCGCTGGTCTTCCTTGGTGTAGATGTCGTTGGTTACCACGGCGATTTCATAGTGGTCGCGCATGGCCTTGCACAGCGCTTCAAGCAGCGCGGTCTTGCCGGAACCGACCGGGCCGCCGACACCAACGCGCAGGGGTTGCTGATAACTTTGCATGGGGCTTTCCTCAGGAGCGGAACAATCGGGTGTATTGGGTTTCGTGGCGCGCCGAGGCAATCGCCAGCAGCGGCAGGCCGCCGCCAAGCTGGTCATCGTCCAGGGCCAGAGCAGTTACCAGCACAGCGGGCAAGGTTTCGCTCAGGTCACGCAACAGGGTCTGCGCTGCTTGCTGGCCGAACGGCACCAGCTTGACCCCGGCCATCACCGCGCCTTCGAGCCAGGCATAGCCGTGCGCGAGGGCCAGGTCAACCAAGGGGATATCCCAGTGCACGCCCAGCCAGGCCATGCCGCCGAGTTGGCTGAGCTCAAGCGAACTGCGCCATTGGGGTGCCTGGCCCAGTTGCCAGCCGTCGAGCAAACGGGTCAGGGCCATGCCGCGCTGGCGTTCTTCCAGGCGCAGTTCGGCGGTTTCGCGGTTGGCCAGCAAAAACCGGCTCCAGCGCGCGAAGGCTTCGGCGTCATCCGCCAGGCAAGCCTGGTACAAGCGCGCCAGCAGCGGCCAGTCGAGGTGGCACAGGGTGTCTTCGATCTGCTGGCGTTGCCAGGCGCGAAAGCCTTCGGCGCCCTGCACCCAGCCGGCCTCCACCGCCCACTCCAGGCCTTGCGAGTAGGTAAAGCCGCCTACCGGCAGGCTGGGGCTTGCCAGCTGCAACAGGCGCAGCAGCTTCAGGTTGCTGCTCATCAGCCGGCCAACACCAGCGCGGCACCGGCCAGCAAGCCGCCACCGAAGGCTTTCTGCAGGCCGGTGTGCCGACGCAGCAGGCACCCCCCGGCAAAGCCTGCCAGCAGCAACAGGCCACTGACCGTGACGAAACCTGCGCTGAACACCCAGAACGCACCCGGGCTGGCTTCAACGCCGTGGGCCCAGCCGTGGAACAGGGCAAACAGCGGCATGGCCAGGGCCAGCAGCACCTGGCGGCTGGGCAGCAGCAGCGCGGCAGCGGCCACCAGCAGCGAGCCGATGATCATCTGCTCCATGCCGATCACACCGCCGAACACATGGCCCATCAGCGCCCCGCCGAACATCGCCCCGAGGGTCAGCAACGGCAGCGCCAGGGTACGCCCGGTCAGCGCCGCGAGCACCCCGGTGCCAAGCAGCATGAGCAAGTGATCGAGGCCGGTCAGCGGGTGCAGCAAACCATCCTGCAGCGGATTGGCATCATGGCCGGGGTGGGCAAAGGCCGGAAGCGCAACCAGCAGCAACGCGAGGGTGACGAGTTTTTTCATGGGACAATCTCCTTATCGACAATCAGTGGTGAGCGACGCGAACGAACAGGTGGTCACTGTGGGCATGGCTGTGCGGGGCACTCTGGTAGGCCCCGGCTTCAGGCTCGAACGGTGCTTGCTCGACCGTTACGTCAAGGCCCAGGCCACGGACCATTTCATCCAGCACATGGTCGTGCTGATAGCGCAGCAGGCCGGCCTCGATCTGCAGCGGCACATGGCGGTTGCCCAGGTGATAGGCGGCGCGGTTCAGCAACAGTGGATCGGCGCAGCGCACGCTGGACACCTGCTCGGCCGCCGCCAGCACGCGAATCACCTCGCCGCCCTGCGCTTGGCCAAGCAGCTCGCCACCGCGCAGCAACTGCCCGCGTTCGAGCATCAGGCCGGCCTCGCGGCCATCGTCGAGGGTGACGCGCACGCGGCTCTTGATCCGCGTATCGACAGTGAGGGTGACGGTGCCGCTTACCGTGGCGGCGTCGCTCAGGCGACGGGTCAACAGGATCATCTTCGCTCCTTAAAACAGAAAATAACGCTGGGCCATCGGCAACACCGTGGCCGGTTCGCACACCAGCAGTTCACCGTCGGCGCGCACCTCGTAGGTTTGCGAGTCGACCTCGATCATCGGCAACAGGCCGTTATGGACCATGTCGCCCTTGCGCACTGTGCGACAGCCCCGGGCCTCGCCGATCAGGCTCTGCAGCCCCAGTTGCCGGTGCACGCCACGCGCGATCGCCGCCTGCGACAGGAAGGTCATGCGCGTGGCGTGGCGCGCGGCACCGAGGGCGCCGAACATCGGTCGGTAGTGCACCGGTTGCGGGGTCGGGATCGAGCCGTTGATATCGCCCATCGGCGCCATGGCGATCATCCCGCCCTTGATCACCAGCGCAGGCTTGACGCCGAAGAACGCCGGCGCCCAGAGCACCAGGTCGGCGAGTTTGCCGGCCTCCACCGAGCCCACTTCGTGGGCGATGCCATGGGTCAGCGCCGGGTTGATGGTGTACTTGGCGATGTAGCGCTTGACCCGGAAGTTGTCGCTGCGCGCGGTATCCGGCGCCAGCGGGCCACGGCGCAGTTTCATCTGGTGCGCCACTTGCCAGGTGCGCAGCACCACTTCGCCGACCCGGCCCATGGCCTGGGAGTCGGACGAGGTCATGGAAAACGCGCCCAGGTCGTGGAGGATGTCTTCGGCGGCAATGGTCTCGCGACGGATACGCGACTCGGCAAACGCCACGTCCTCGGCAATGCTCGGGTCCAGGTGGTGGCAGACCATGAGCATGTCCAGGTGCTCGTCGACGGTGTTCTGGGTGTAGGGCAAGGTCGGGTTGGTCGAGGACGGCAGCACATTGGCAAAGGCCGCCGCGCGGATGATGTCCGGCGCATGGCCACCGCCGGCGCCTTCGGTGTGGAAGGTATGGATGGTGCGATCGCCAATCGCCGCCAGAGTGTCCTCGATACAGCCCGACTCGTTGAGGGTGTCGGTATGGATCGCCACCTGCACGTCGTGCTCTTGCGCCACGCCCAGGCAGCAGTCGATGGCTGCCGGGGTCGAACCCCAGTCTTCGTGCAGCTTCAGGCCCACGGCGCCGGCTTCGATCTGCTCGCGCAAGGCTTCGGGCCGCGAGGCGTTGCCTTTGCCCAGCAGGCCGATATTGATCGGCAGCTGGTCGGCGGCCTGGAGCATGCGCGCCAGGTACCAGGGCCCGGAGGTGCAGGTGGTGGCATTGGTGCCGGTGGCCGGCCCGGTGCCGCCGCCAATGAAAGTGGTAATGCCCGAGGTCAGCGCCTCTTCGACCTGCTGCGGGCAGATGAAGTGGATGTGCGAGTCGATGCCGCCAGCGGTGACGATCTTGCCTTCGGCGGCGATCACTTCGGTGCCCGGCCCGACTGGCAAGGTCACTCCCGGTTGCACATCGGGGTTGCCAGACTTGCCGACACCGACGATGCGCCCGTCCTTGATGCCGATGTCGGCCTTGACGATGCCCCAGTGGTCGATGATCAGCGCGTTGGTCAGCACCAGGTCCAGCGCCTGCGCGGCAAGCATCTGGCCCTGGCCCATGCCGTCGCGGATGACCTTGCCGCCGCCGAACTTGACCTCCTCGCCATAGATCGTGAAGTCCTTCTCGACCTCGACCCACAGCTCGGTGTCGGCCAGGCGTACGCGATCGCCCACCGTCGGGCCGAACATGTCGGCATAGGCCCTGCGCGAAATGCGGCTCATGCCTGATTCTCCAGCTTGCCCATGACCTTGCCCTGGAAGCCGTAGACCTCACGCTTGCCGCGATACGGCACCAGCGGGACGGTCCGCGCCTGGCCCGGTTCGAAACGCACGGCGGTGCCAGCGGCGATGTCCAGGCGGTAACCTCGGGTCGGCTCGCGCTCGAACACCAGGGCGTTGTTGACCTCGAAAAAGTGATAGTGCGAGCCGACCTGCACCGGCCGGTCGCCGTGGTTGGCGACGGTGACGCTGATCACCTCAAGGCCGGCGTTGAGTTCGATGTCGCCGTCGGCAACCTGTATTTCTCCGGGAATCATCCTGTGCTCCTAGACAATCGGGTCATGGACGGTGACCAGCTTGGTGCCGTCGGGAAAGGTCGCTTCCACCTGCACATCGGCGATCATCTCGCTGACCCCGGCCATCACCTGGTCACGGCGCAGCACCTCGCGGCCGAGGTTCATCAGCTCGGCAACGGTGCGCCCGTCGCGGGCGCCTTCCATCACCGTGGCACTGATCAAGGCCACCGCCTCCGGGTAGTTGAGCTGCAGGCCACGGGCCAGGCGCCGTTCGGCCAGCAGTGCGGCGGTGAACAGCAGCAGTTTGTCTTTCTCTCGCGGGGTCAGCTCCATGGCGTTCTCTCAGGTGGCCCAGATCCGCGGCGGGCATGGCGCCAGGCCGACCACGACGGGTCGCAAGGTGTGCCAGAGCCGCTGCAGGGTAAGTTGCAGGCGTTGGTTGTCGTGATCGAGCAGGCGTACCACCAGCAACTGGCCAAGCAGGGTCGCGCCGGCCGGGGCGCCCAGGTCTTCAAGCAAGGCGCGGCTCTGTTCAAGCAGTTCGCTGCTGGCCGGATAGGCGCAAAAGGTTGCTTGCAGCGGCAAGCCGGCGACTTTGTCGAGCTGCCCGCCGTCGATGCGCAGACGCTCGTGCAGGCCCGGGTCGTCGGCCAGCTCGATGTGCAGGCGACTGTCGACGGCGCCGTGACTGAAGGTCTCGGCCATCACCGGGCGGCCCAGGCACAGGGTTTCCCAGGCCAGCAGGCGCGCGCCAGGCGCCAGGGTAAAGCGGTTTTCCAGGCGCACGCGGGCGCCGGCAAAACAGATGTTGCCCTGGGGCAGCCATTCGAGCGTGCTGTTTTCGGCCAGGTAAAAATGCTGCTGGAGGATCGAGGTCGGGCCGCCGCTGCGGTAGAACTTGGTCGCTCCGGGCATGGTCAGCAGCGCATGGCTGCCGGGCTCCAGGTGCACATCGAGCAGCAGTTTGTCGCCGCCGACCACGCCACCCGGCGGATGCAGCACGTAGACGTGGCACGGCGCGCCTTCGGGATAGAACGGCCGCTGCACCAAAAGAGGACCGAAATGGCGCCGCGCACCAATACAGGTCCTGCTCTCGCCCCGAACGAAACGCAGCCGCAGCTCGGCGCGCCAGCCGGCATCTGCGGTGTCCAGGTCGGGGGTTGCGGGGAGCGACATGCCTCAGGTTCCAGTAAACGCTGCACCAACTCGGCGACAGACGCATTTGCAAGAAACAACCTACGCGCTCAAGCGAATCCAGCGACTTGCAGGTTTGACCAATCGATCAGTAATCGATAGCTGAGGCAAAGCACATAGCGGGCCAAGATGGCGCGCTGGAGGGGTTTGATTAAACAGCCGGCATGCACCGGTTTAGCGCTGTGTGCTTGCCGCGTGTTTAAACCCGGGCATCAGACCATGCCTACAACGGCGGCTATTCCTGACGCAGCCGCTTGCGGTGCTCGGCAACTTTATGCCGGTTGCCGCACACCGCCATGCTGCACCAGCGCCGTCGGTGCGACTTGGTGCGGTCGTAGAACCAGAGGATGCAGTCCGGGTGTTCGCAGGTCCTGACCAGGCTGAAGTCGCCACCGGCCAGCAGCTCGGCCGCTTGCTCGGCAAGCGGCGCCAGCAGTTGCTCGGGCGAACGCCGCTCGGCCACCCGCAGCAGTTTCGGGTTGGCGTCCTGGTCCCACACGAGTTGCCCGTGGCTGGCGCCCTGGGCCAGGAAGCGGTTGAGGATCGCCGGATCGCCGCGCTCGCCCGCCTTGCGCTGCTCGACCAGGTCGCGCAGCGCTTCACGCAAGGTGACTGCCGCCGCCAGCAAAGCGCCCTTTACCAGGCGCGGCATCGCCTGCGGGTGCAAGCCCAGGCGCTGCAGCCACGCCAGCACGTCGGCATCGCTGCGCCAGAAATCGGTGCGCTGGCCGTCGACGATGGCGACGGTGTTGAGCATGTCCAGCACCGGGTGGTCGGCAAGGACATAGGGTTCGGTGATGGCGTCGGTCATGGCCGTTCTCGGCAGCGGGCGTTGCTCCATGGTAACCCTTATTCTCAGCATTTCAAGTTACACGGCCGATCATCACTGCACCTTGGTAACCTCTTAAATTGTATTTGACAGGTTACAAACTCCATGCAAGATTTGTTTGCGCAGTAACCTAATAAATCAATTTACCCGGTTACAGAGGATCAGTCCGATGAGCACTCCTGCCCCAACCGTGCGCTACCAGTTCGTCGACGCCGACGGCGTTCGCGTGTTCTACCGTGAAGCCGGCGAGCCCGGTGCCCCGGTGTTGCTCCTGCTGCATGGCTTCCCCAGTTCATCCCATCAGTTTCGCGACCTGATCCCGCTGCTGGCCGCGCACTTTCATCTGATCGCCCCGGACCTACCGGGTTTCGGCTTCACTGAAGTACCGGCCGAGCGCGAGTACCGTTACAGCTTCGATGCCCTGGCGCAGACCCTGGGCGCCTTTGTCGATGTGCTGAACCTCAAGCGCTATGCAATGTATGTGTTCGACTATGGCGCGCCCACCGGCCTGCGCCTGGCCGTGGCGCACCCTGAACGGGTTACCGGCTTCGTCTCGCAAAATGGCAATGCCTATCTGGAAGGGCTGGGCGATGCCTGGGCGCCGATTCGCCAGTACTGGGCTGACCCGTCGGCGGCCAACCGCAAGACCGTTGGCGATGCGGTTCTGCATCTGGAAGGCACTCGCTGGCAGTACCTGCATGGCGTGGCGGATCCGAGCCTGGTCGCACCCGAGTCCTTCAGCCTCGATGCGCTGTTGCTGGAGCGTGCGGGCAACAAGGAGCTACAGCTCGACCTGTTCCTCGACTACGCCAACAACCTTGAGCGCTACCCGCAGTTCCAGGCGTTTTTGCGCGAGTACCAGGTACCGTCGCTGATCATCTGGGGCAAGCACGACCCGTTCTTCATTCCACCGGGGGCCGAAGCCTATAAACGTGACAACCCCAATGCCGTGGTGGAGTTGCTGGACACCGGCCACTTTGCCCTGGAGACCCATGCGCCGCACATAGCCCGGCGGATTATCGAGGTGTTGGGCTGAGCATCAACCCGTGCCTCTTGTGCAGCAATGATCTGCAATCAGTCCGATTGCTGCGTCATGACCCGATCAATACCCTTGAGCACACCCACTGTGCTCCAGGAACCCGATCATGGTCATGCAAATCCGCCTTACGCAAACCGGCGCCCCCGCCGTCCTGCAGCTCGTACAAAGCACCGCGCAAGCACCCGGCCCCGGCGAGGTCTGGCTTGAACAGGCGGCGATCGGCGTCAACCCGCTGGACGTCAGCCAGCGCAAAGGCGATGTGCCCATCGCCCTGCCCTGCGGGCTGGGCCTTGAGGGCGCCGGAACGGTAGCGGCAATCGGCGCCGGCGTCAGCGGCTTGGCTGTCGGCGAGCGCGTCGGCTACGCCACCGGCCCCCTGGGCGCCTATGCCAGCGCCCGACTGTACCCCGCCGAGCGGCTGGTGAAACTGCCCGATGATCTTGGCCTGGAACAGGCCGCCGCCGTGCTGTTCAAGGGCATCACCGCCCATTACCTGCTTCACAGCACGTACCCGGTCGGGCCCGGCACGCGGCTGATGATCTACGGCGCCGCCGGGGCCCTGGGGCAATTGCTGGTGCCCTGGGCCAAGCACCTGGGCGCATTTGTGATTGGCGTGGTCTCCAAGCCGGAAAGTGTCGCCCGCGCCCGTGCCGCCGGCTGTGATCAGGTGCTGGTGTTCGACGCCGCGACCCTCGCTGCGCAGGTGCTGGATATCACTCAAGGGCGCAAACTCGACGTGGTCTACGACCCGATTGGCCGGCTGTCGTTCGAGGCCTCACTGGACAGCCTGCGCCCGCGCGGCTTGCTGGTGTCCTGCGGCATGGCCTCGGGAGCGCCGCCAGCCATCGAGCTGAGCACCCTCAACGCCAAGGGCTCGTTGTTCATCACCCGGCCGTCGCTGGCGGCGCACACGGCAAGCGCTGGCGAGTACCAGCAGCGCGCCGGGGAGGTGCTGGCAGCGCTGGCGGCAGGTATCATTCGCGCGCAGATCTGGCAGCGTTATGCCCTGGCCGACGCCGCACTGGCCCATGACGACCTGCAACAAGGACGCTCACAGGGCGCAATCATCCTCACGCCCTGACCTACCGAGGTAACCGCGATGGACCCGTTCGACAGTCGCCAGGCCGATGAGCTTGCCACCCTCCTGGCGCTGTTCGAGCACGGCTCGTTTGCCGCTGCCGGGCGCACGCTGCAGCGCCACCCGTCGGTGCTGTCCAAACGCCTGGGGGCCCTGGAACAGCGCTTAGGCATTCGCCTGGTCGAGCGCACCACCCGCCAGTTGCGCTTCACCGACGAAGGCGCACGCCTGGTCGAGCGCCTGCGCCAGGCCGCCAGCCTGATCAGCGAGGCCGAGCGCGAAGCCGCCGAAGGTGCGACCCTGGTGCGCGGGCGCCTGCGTATCGCCCTGCCCTCGTCCATGGGCCGGCTGTGGCTGAGCCCGATGCTTGCCGAGTTTGCCCTGGCGTTTCCCCAGGTGCAGCTTGAGACCGAATACGCCGAACGTTTTGTCGATATCGTCGCCGAAGGCTTCGATGCGGCGATCCGCATTGGCGAGCTGGCCGACAGCCGCCTGGTGGCGCGCAAGCTCTGTGAGCACCGGCGTATCCTCTGCGCAGCGCCAGCCTACCTGCAACAGCACGGCCAGCCGCAAACCCCGGCCGACCTCGCCGGGCATAACTGCCTGGGTTTTACCGGCCTGCGTTCGTACCCGGAGTGGCGACTGACAGGCTTTGGTCAGCAGCAGACGGTAAAAGTGCGCGGCTCGCTGGTCAGCAACGACAACGAAGCGCTGCTGACCGCCGCCCGGGCCGGGGTTGGCATCCTTGCCGGCGGTGACTGGCTGATGCAGCACGACCTCGACAGCGGCCGCCTGCTGCGGGTGCTGCCCGACTGGCAGCTGGATGCCGACGCCGGCATTTACCTGGTGCGCCCCGGCGCCCGCTACAACAGCGCCGCGACCCTCGCCTTCAAGCAGTGGATCGAGGCGCGCTTCAATGATGGAGCGCCGTGGAGAGCGTAAGTAACCAGACTAACTTTCATTGACTTATAACAAAAAAATAAGCAACAAATTCTAAAACGATATCAATACCTATCATTTTTGTCAGTTCCCTCAGACCGGCGAGCGCTGCATGCTTCTGGGACGTCACCCAGGGAGCAACACACATGTCCAATTCATTTATTGCAACACTCTACGGAAAAATTGACGACAACAAACTGAGTCGTGTTCCCGTAACGTTGACCCGATTCGACGAGGTTGAAACCTCCACCCCGGGCAAAAACTTTGCAATGCAAGCGGGGTACAGCCTGATTGATCAAGACTGGCTCACGCTTAACCCCAGAGATCCGCAACCCGTCGAGCTCATTTTTGAATACCAGACCAGTAACAATAAATATAAAATTAAAGTAAACACCGGCACTTACAAAGACAGAACGATGAGCATCAGTAAATCGGGTTACGTAGGTGCGTACAATAACCCGGGCGGCGATTACGTTTTTTTTGAACTACAGCTCAATGGCCAACGCGTCCTTGGTGAGTCGCTTGGCACGACAACCGAGCGCATCAAAATTCTGAACAACAACGGCGGCGCATTGCAGATGTTCAAAGGCCATCATTATGAGTACCCAAACCAATGGAATTACATTACAGATTGCGATGGCTGGGCGCAGATTGAATTCTACCTCACTATAACCAAGCGGATTTAGATACGTGCAAAACTTACAGCATGGGCTGCTCATTGGCTCACCCGTAGCAGCCCATGACCTCTTACAGCCTCGGAGTATGAAACACTAAATTTTTGGTGTAGCTGTTCGCGGGGCGCTCCAGCACTTCTTCTACATCACCCTGCTCGACAATCTGCCCTTCCTTGATCACCACCACCCGATCGGCAATCGCCCGCACCACCCCCAGGTCGTGGGTGACGAACACCAGGGTCATGCCCTCACCTTGCAATTGCTTGAGCAACGCCAGGATCGCCGCCTGCACCGAAACGTCCAGCGCCGAGGTCACTTCATCGCAGATCAGCACGCTGGGTTCGCACACTAGCGCGCGGGCAATCGCCACCCGCTGGCGCTCGCCACCGGAGAGGTGATGGGGGTACTTGTCAGCCACCGAGGCGGGTAAGGCCACCCGCTGCAGCGCCGCCTCGATACGCGCCCGGCAGGCCTGGCCCTTGAGTTTGAAGAAGTGCTCCAGCGGCGCCTGCAGGCACTGGGCCACGGTCTGCCGGGGATTCAGGGCGCGGTACGGGTTCTGAAAAACATACTGGATGCGATGTCGGCTGGCGCTGGGCCGCTGCCGGGCCAGCAGGCTCAACGGCTGGCCGTCGAAACGCAGCTCACCGCTGGCGTTGTCGCCAAGGCCTGCCAGGGTGCGGGCCAGGCTGGTCTTGCCCGAGCCAGACTCGCCGACCACCGCCAGGCATTCGCCTGCCTGCACGTCGAGGGCCAGGTCGAACAGCACCTGGCGGTCGTAGCTGAGGTTCAGATTGCTGATCGCCAGCAGCGGTGCCTGATCGGCGCGAATCGCCCGAACCTGTAGCGCCGCGATCGGTGCTGGTGCCTCAAGCTGCGGATGCAGGCAAGCGACCTGTTGCTGCGCCTCGAGGGCTTGCAAGCCCGGCTCGGCCTGTTCACAGGCAGCCGTTCGCCGTGGGCAGCGCGGCGCAAACGCGCAGCCATGGGCACGCTGGCCCGGCGCCGGGGCATGGCCGGGAATTGCTTGCAGCGGGTGCTGGCGGGCAACGTCTGGAATCGCCGCCAGCAAGCCCAGGGTGTAAGGGTGGCTGGGGCGGGCGAACAGCCGTTGGCGGCTGGCGACTTCGACGATGCGCCCGGCGTACATGACCATCACCCGGTCGACCAGGTCCTTGATCACCGCCAGGTCGTGGGACACGTACACCGCCGCCACACCCTGCTCCTTGCACAGCCGGCGCAGGGTTTGCAGGATGTGCGCCTGGGTGCTGACGTCCAGCGCCGTGGTCGGCTCGTCGAGGACGATCAGCCGTGGACGCAACACGAAGGCCAGGGCGAGCATCACCCGCTGTTGCTGGCCGCCAGACAACTGATGAGGGAAGCGCCGCAGGAACTCGGCGTCGCCCGGCAGGCCGACGTCTATCAGGGTCTGCTGCAGGCGCTGTTGCTGCGCCGGCTTTGCCAGTTGCGGTTCGTGGGCGTGCAGGGTTTCCAGCAACAAGCGGCCGATGCGCAGCGCCGGGTTGAGGGCTTGCGCCGGGTCCTGGGCGACGTAGCCGATCAGCCCGCCACGGGCCTGGCGCAGGGCTTCGCCGCGCAGCTCAAGGAGGCTGACGTCGGCGACCGCGATCTGCCCGGTGGCAATCCGTGCACCGCGCCGGGCGTGGGCCAGCAAGGCGGTGGCCAGGGTGGTCTTGCCCGAGCCGGACTCACCGACCAGGCCGAGGATTTCACCGGGGGCCAGGCTGAAGTTGATGTGGTCGATGATGTCGGCGCTTGTGTTGAGTTCAACCCGCAGGTTTTGCACCCGCAGGGCCGGCTTTTCGCGGGTCAAGCTCGCTCGTGCCACTGTGGGAGCGGGCATGACCGGCGATGGCGCATAGGAATTCATCGGCGCTCTCCCGCGCTGTGCCGGGCAATGCCTTCGGCGAAGATGTTGGTGCCGTAGGCGAACACCCCGATCAGCAGCGCCGGGGCCAATACCGCCCAGGGCTGAACCAGCAGGCCAGCCTGGTTTTCATTGATCATCAGGCCCCAGTCGGCAGCCGGCGGCGCCACGCCGTACCCCAGGTAACTGAGGCCCGAGAGCATGCCGATGCCCCAGGTGAGCATGTTGCCAAAGTGCACCAGCAACGGCGTGAGCACGTTGGGCAGGATCTCGCGCACAAGGATGCGCGTGCGCGAAAAGCCCATCATCTGCGCCGCCTCGACGAACTCCTGGCTGGCCACCGCTACCGCGCTACCCCGGGCCAGGCGGATCACCCCGGGGGTGAAGGCAATGGCCACGGTAAGCACGATCAGCCACGGCGCGCGGCCGAGCATCGAGACGATCAACAGCACCAGGATCAGGTCGGGGAACGCCAGCCAGACATCCGCAAGCCAGGTGATCGCCTGGTCCAGGCGCTGGCGCGACAGACCGGCCAGCAGACCCAGTACGGTGCCGACGACCAAAGCAATCGCCGCTGCCGCCAGCGACATCCACAAAATCGACAGGCCGCCATTGAGCAACCGCGACAGCACGTCATGGCCGAGAAAATCGTGGCCCAGCGGCGCATCCGCTGCCGGCGCGCCGTACACCCCGCCGACCATGTCGGTGGGCGCATGGGGCGCCAGCCACGGCCCGAACAGGGCCAGGAGGACGATGGCCAGGGTCACCAGGGCGCCGCGGCGAATCTGCGGCTCACGCCACCAGCGTGAATTGAACATGGGCTATTCCTCTCAAGGGGCTTTGGCTGCCGGGCGCCGCCACCAGCTCTGGATGCCACGGCGGTTGCGCTGGATCAGGGTGGCACGGCGGGCGGTGCGCAGTTTGGGGGTGAGCAGCACGGTGAACAGGTCGGCCACCAGGTTGATCAGCACCACCCCGAGGGTGATGACCAGCACCACGCCCTGCACCAGCGGCAGGTCGCGCATCTGGATCGCGCTGTTGAGCTGGGTGCCGATGCCCGGGTAGCTGAAGATCACCTCGGCGAGCAAGGCGCCGCCGATCAGGGTGCGCAGGGTCAGGGCCACGCCCTGGATCGCCGGCACCAGGGCATTGGGCAAGGTGTGGCGCCAGACGATGCGCCATTCGGCGATGCCGCGCAGGCGCGCCGCGCTGACGTAGTCCGACTCCAGCGCTTCGATCATCGAGGCGCGGACCATGCGCGCCAGGTACGGCAGCGACGACAGGCTCAACGCGAAGACCGGCAGCAGCAGGTACTCAAGCTGCTGCCACAGGGCCTTGTCCGGATCAAGGATCGACACCGCCGGCAGCAGGTTGACCTGGGGCATGGAGAACAGCAGCACCAGGCCGATGGCCAGCAAGAATCCCGGCGTGGCTTTAAGGAAGATCAGCGCCGACAGGCCAAAACGGTCCAGGCGGCTGTCGCGGCGCAAAGCCAGGCTGACGCCGATGCCCAGGGCCAGCGGCACCACCAGCACCAGCACGCCGGCCAGCAGCGCCAGGGTATTGCCGAAGCGGCTGAAAATGATCGAGGCCACCGGCTGGCTGGAGTCCAGCGAGATGCCCAGGTCACCGCGCAGCACCTGGCCAAGCCAGCTGCAATACTGCACCAGGATCGGCCGGTTCAGGCCCAGTTGCTCGCGCAGGGTCAGCACGCTTTGCAGCGGCGCCTCGGGGCCGAGGATGACCCGCGCCGGGTCCGACGGCAATGCCTGGGTGGCGATGAACACCACCAGGCTGATAACCCAGGCGGTAAGCAGGCCGTAGCCCAGGCGGCCGATGAACCACGGCAGCCAGGCCGGGAGTCGGGAAGTTCGTGCGCAGGGTTCAGGCATGATTTAACCACAGGCTGTCAAAGCGCCAGGAGGCGAAGGTGGTCTGTTCGCCGTGCAAGCCGCCGACCTTGCTGGAGGCGGCATCGAGCACGTCGGTAAAGCCCCAGATCAGCAAGCCGCCGCGTTGGTGCTGGATGCTCTGGGCCTCATGCACCAGTTGCTTGCGCCGCTCAAGGTCGGGCTGGCCGAGGGCCTGGGTGAACAGCTCGGAGAAACGCCCATCGCGAAAATTGCTGCGGTTGTAGATCGCCAGCGGCGCGTCGTTGTGCAGGCCGGTGGCCAGGAAGCCACGGGCAGGCGTGGAGCCTGGCGACATCAGCCACTGCTCTTTCTGCGGGCCGTTGAACACCGAGCTGTCCACGGGTGTGACCTTGACCTGGACCCCGGCCTTCTTCGCCTGTTGAGCGAACACCAGCGCGGCGTTGACTTCGTTGGCGGTGGTGGTCAGCTCGACGCGCAGGTCGGTGGCACCGGCCTGGCGCAGCAGCGAGCGGGCCTGGTCGAGGTCGTAGCCGCGCTGGGCGATGGCGTGGTTGTAGGTCGGGTCTTGCGGCGAATACAGGTCGTTGGCGATGCGCCCGAAGCCATTGAGGCCACGGCCGATCAGCTCTTGCCGATCGGCCAGCAGGCGAAAGGCCTGACGCACCCGCTCGTCCTGGAACGGCGCCTTGGCAGTGTTGAGGTTGAAGCCGCTGAACGAGGTGGTGGGCGAGACCACCAGTTGCAAGCGTGGGTCGGCCTTGATCAGGGCGCTGTGCTCGGCCTGCACACCGCTGGCGACGTCGATCTGCCCGGCGCGCAGGGCGGCGACCCGCGACACCTGGTCCTTGAATTCGATGATCTCCAGCTCGTCGGCGTAGGGCTGGTTGGGTTTGTAGTAATTCTCGAAGCGGGTGAACAGCGCGCGCTGGCCCGGCACGAAGCTTTTCAGCCGGTACGGCCCCGCCCCCACCGGGTTGCTTAGCGGATCGTAATCGGTCGGCACGATAGCGCCGAAGGCAATCAGGGTTTCGTCCAGCGGGAAGAAGCTGCGGCCCTGCTTGAAGCGGATCTCGATGGTACGCTCATCGAGCTTGCGCAAGGCCTGGCGGTCGATGGCACCGACCAGCCCGGCAAACGGCGAGGCCAGTTTCGGGTCGGTCAGGCGCAGGATCGAAAACAGCATGTCGTCGGCAGTGATGCTCTTGCCATGGTGGAACTCCAGGCCCGGCTTGATGCGGATGGTCCAGGCGCTGGCATCGGCGTTGGGCTCGGCGAACTCGGCCAGGCCCAGGCGCGTGCTGACGTCGTCGTTCCACTCCCAGAACTTGCTGTACAACGCCCAGCCGCGAATGATCCCGCCGCCAGACGGCTTGTGGGCATCAAGATTGCCGGCCTGGTCGCCGTCGATGATGCCAACCCGCAAGCGCCCGCCACGCACCGGCTGGGTGGGCCGGCTGATGGCGCCGACCACCGCCGGCTCGCCGGCGCCGCAACCTGTGAGCAAACTGGAGCCGAGCAACAGGCCGCCACCGACGGCCAGGCTGTTGCCGAGAAACACCCGGCGGGAAAATTCGTTTGGCATGGGCAACTCCTTAAGCCGGTTCGGCAACCGTGCGCGCACTCAGGTGCGCAATGTCGAAACCGTGGTCCAGGTCGAGCAAGGGGAACAGCAGGTCGGCGACCCGGTGGGCTTCATCAATCAGCGGGAAGCCCGAGAGGATGAACGCCGAGGTGCCCTGGGCCTCGTACTCGCGAATCCGTTCGGCCACCTGCTCGGCGCTGCCGACCAGGTAGGTACCGGCCGCCGGGCCGAGAATGTTGAAACCGAACAGGCTCGGGCCGGTCCAGACGTTGGGATAGATCTCAAGCTCCCGCGCGGTGGGCAGGCGGCCGTCGCGAATGCTCTGCACATTGCGCTGGATCTGCGGGTTGTCACTGCTGAAGGTCTCCAGGCTCTGCCCGGGCGGCAACTGGCGTTCGATGGCGGCGCGGGCGGTGGCCAGCGAAGTCTGCTGCAGCAGTTTTTCGGCGTGGGCCCAGGCCTCTTCCTCGGTTTCGCGCACGATGATCTGCAGGCGCGTGCCAAAGGTCAGTTCGCGGCCGATCTTCGCCGCCTCCGCCGCCACCCGGCGGAACTTGTCGCCAAGCTTTGGCGGGGTGTCGGCAAAACTCAAGTAAACGTCCAGCAGTTGCACCGAATGAGCCACGCCCGGGCCCGAGGTGCCGGCGCCCCACAGCGGTACGCTGGCGCGTTTTGGCGGGTGCCAGCCGCCCAGCGGGTGACGTGCCGCCGCAGCCGGGCGCGGCGCCAGCTTGACGTACTGACCGTCAAAGCCTGCGGTTTCGCCGGTATAAATACTCTGGAACGCGCGCCAGTATTCCAGGCTGAACTGGTAGCGCTCGTCGTGCGGGTAATGCACGCCGAGGGTGGCCAGGCCGGCGTCGCTGCCGTTGACCACGTTGAACAACAGGCGGCCGTTGGAGAACTCGTCAAAAGTCAGCGCCCACTTGGCCAGCACCGCCGGCGACAGCTCGCCCGGATGCTGGGCCACCAGAAAACGCAGGCGCTCGGTGGCGTCGATCAGCGCGGCGGCCACTGCCAGGCTTTCGTTGGGGCTTGAACCCAGCAGCGAGCCGTAGTAACCCAGGCGATCGCTGGCCACCGCCAGTTGCTTGAGGTGGGCGAAATCGGTTTTCCAGCGCCCCTGGGCTTCCCACGGATAGGGGCCATCGGGGCTGGTCAGGTACCAGAGAATTTTCACTGCCATGGTCTTTCCTCAGGCGCGAATGCGGTCGGTGGCGGGAATCAGGCCCAGTTCGCTGGCCTTGTCGATCAGCCTGCTCATCTTCCATTGCTGGGTGAGCACGCCCGGGCCGAAGGGCCGCGAGCCGCCGATGGCTTCGGCCAGCAGTTGCAGTTGCGCGCCCTCCTCCAGCAGCACGATGAACTCGGCAGTGGCGCGCAGGCCCTGCTGGCCCCACACCGTGGCGCCACCGTTGGCTTCAAGGATGGCCGGGGTGAAAGGGTTCTCGGCCAGGCGTTCGAGGATGAAATCGACCTCGTCCTGGCGCCGGTCGATGTAGGTCGGCAGCTCGCGGGCCAGCTGGAAGCGCTGCACCGGCACGTAGTTGAACGGCAAGGTGCGCTGGGTCTGGGCCCAGGCGCCGAGGTACGGCGAGTGCACATGCGACACCGTGGTGATCTGCGCCTGCTCGCGGAACAGTTTGGCGTAACGGCCCAGGCCACCCTTGCCCTGGCCATGCACCAGGTTGCCGGCCAGGTCGCTGACCGTGGCCTGCAGCGGTTTGCGGTACTCCCACGGCCCCGGGTAGTTGACCGACACCAGCAGCTCGCGCCCCGGTACCCGTTCGATAAAGCCGACGGTGCCGTTGGCGGTGATGGTGTTGGTTTCGCGGAACACGGTGAAGGCCTGCCCGGCCTCGTCGAGCACCTGCTCGATGAAGGTTTGCAGCTCGGCGTCGATCAGGTGCTCGGTGGTCAGTACGGTCATGGCAATGCTCCTTTAAGCGCGGGCGCGGCGTTCAGCCAGCAGTTGCTGGGCGGCTTGCAGTGGACGCGGGTCGACCCAGTCGGCCAGGGCAAAATCGGCTTCGAGAAAGCCGTGCAGGTTGAGGAAGGTTTTCTGGATGTCGAGGTACGCCAGGCGTTCGGCCGAAAGGTCCGGGGCCAGGGTGGTATGAAAGTCGCCGCGGTAGGCTTGATCGACGCCTTCGGCACCGGCGCGGGTTTCGTCCTGAAGGATGCGCAGCAGGCCGTCGCGGTTGTCGCGGGCCCAGTCGGCGGCGCGCAGGGTCTGGGCAAGAAAGCGCACCACCAGCTCGAAGTGATCGTCGAGCAGGCTCTGGTGCACGGTGATCGGCCGTGGCGTGCCGTTGTTGATGCGATAGCGTGGGTCTGTGATCTGGTCCAGGTCAATGCCCACCACCAGGCCCAGGCGCCGGGCGGCATCGGCGGCGGCAGCGCCCTTGACGTAGACCGCATCGACCTCGCCGCGTACCAGGTAATCCAGGCCCGACCACAGGCGTTGCAGGCCCTGCTGCGGGGTCGGTGCATCGTCCTGGGACTGCAGCGCCACCTCCACCAGCTGGACATCATCGAAGCTCAGCCCGGCCAGGCTCAGCGCGCCCTTGTAGCCGTGCAGGCTCATGGCCCGGGCGATGCTGCCGGGGCGGTTGGCGCCCCAGGCCGGTAGCGCCAGGCGCTTGCCCTTGAGGTCGGCGGCGCTGCGAATGCCCGAATCCGGGCGCACCAGGATGGTCTGCCATTCCTCGATCCAGGTCAGGCCGATCAGCCGGCTCGGTGCACCGGCGGCGCGGGCGGCCAACGCCGGCACGTTACCGCCCTCGCGAAACAGCCCGGGCAGTTGGTGATCGTAGTGGTGATGACCCAGTTGCCGGACTTCCTGCAGGGTTTCTACCGGCAGGCCGTCGGCGGCGAATTCTTCCGTGAGCCAGCCCAGGGTGTAGGCGATGCCGGAAGCGGTCGGCACCGGGCAGCGGGTGAACCAGAGTTGCTCAAGCGTGGTTGCGCTGGGCAGTGGCAAGGTGGCGGCGATTGTCATGGGCATGCTCCATCAAGCGGATCGAATCGGCCAGGTGGCCTGTGCCTGAGCTATTGCAGCGCCCGTGCCAACTCGGCAAAGCCCTGATTTCATTGGGCTTTGCCCCTTGCCGCAAGGCGCGACTGCTGATCTGCCAGCAGTCGGGCCGCAAGCCTGCTGCTGCCAGAGCAACAATCACCGGCTTACTGCTGCCCCAGCAACACCCGGCACCGGCAAAAACGCCGCAAGCCCTGCCCCACGGGGCTTTGCCGCCACTGGCACAGAACCTGCTCAAGGCCCTGGGTACCTGTTCATTCAAGGAAGCCCTATCGTGAGTACCCTGCCCCATCGCCTGCACAGCCCCGCCCAGGCCATCGCCGCGGCCCATGAAATTGCCGAGCAAATCGCCGCCCTCGCTGCCGACCCGTTGCTCAACCGCGAACTGCCCCGGCGCCAGGCGCAGTTACTGTCCGACAGCGGCATCACCGCCATCGGCGTACCGACAGCGCTCGGCGGCCTGGGCGCGTCGGTCGAGACCATCGTCGAGACCGTGCGGATCATCTCCCGCGCCGACGGCGGCGTCGGCCAGTTGCTGCAGATTCACAACGTGATGCTGCGCGGCGTGCTCAGCGGCTACCCGGATGCCGTGCGTGATCGGCTGATCGCCGATGTACTGGCCGGCAAGCGCCTGGGCAATGCCCTGGCCGAGGTCGGCGGCAAGAACAAGTTCGCCCTCAAGACCCGGGTCGAGCGCCGCGCCGATGGCAAGCTGATCCTCAACGGCAGCAAGTTCTACTCCACCGGCGCCTACCTGGCCGAGTGGATCTCGCTGACCGCCGCCAGCGATGACGGCGGCGCCGGCGTGCTGCTGCAGCGCGACACGCCCGGCCTGACCCTGGTCGATGACTGGGACGCCTTCGGCCAGAACAACTCGGTCAGCGGCACGGTAATCTTCGACAACATCGAGCTGGACGAGCGCTACGTGCTGCGCCGCCAGGGCCCGATGAAGCGCACCGGCCTGACCTTCCCGCAGATCCTCCACGCCGCCATCGACACCGGTATCGCCGCCGGCGCCCTGCAGGCCGGCATCGACTACCTCAACCAGCACGCCCGGCCGTGGGTCGAGAGCGAGGTGGAACGGGCCAGCGACGAGCCGCACATCATCCGCCAGATCGGCGAGTACGCGGTGGCCCTGCGCGCCGCCGAATCGCTGCTGCGCGACGCCGCGCGAACCTTCGACGCCCACGAGCAGGACCCGGACAACAAGGCCCTGGAAGACGAGCTGATCCTTTCGGTGGCCAGCGCCCGCGCCCATTCCGATGGCGCTGCGCTGAAGATCTCCAGCGACATCTTCTCGCTGCTCGGCGCCAGCTCATCCTTGAGCAAGTGGAACCTCGACCGTTTCTGGCGCAACGCCCGGGTGCACACCACCCACGACCCGATCCGCTGGCGCCTGCACCACGTCGGCAACTACTACCTCAACGGCATCGACCCCGGCGAATACACCGCCATCCTCACTGCCAAGCAAAAGGCCGGCGCCAGCCGCTGAGCACACACTTTCCTCCTGCCGCGAGTCCTTCATGAGCCCTCGACACCCGCTGCTGCGCAGCCTGGCGATCTACGGTGAAATGCCCTGGCGTTTCGCCCTGGTCGCCGGGCTGTTCGTTTCCATCAACCTTGGCCTGGTCTGGCAGCAATGGCTGATCGGCCACGCCCTCAACGAGGTCAGCGCCGGCACGGCGGTGCAGCGTCTGGCCGATGGCAGCCTCGACGGTCAGCGCGCCTGGGGCTGGTTCTGGCTGATCCTCGGCGTGGCCCTGGGCCGCGCGCTGCTGCAGTACGCCGCCGCCATCGGCTCGCTGATCCTTGGCCAGGCGCTGCTCACGCGCCTGCGCGAGCGCCTGCTGGAGCAGGTGCTGCGCCTGCACCTGGGTTATCACTGGCAGCACGGCATGGGCGAGATGGTCACCCGCACCACCCGCGATGCCGACAAGGTCCGCGATGCACTGGTGAGCTTCTGGCGCCAGCTGGTCGAAACGCCGCTGGTGATACTCGCCACCGTCGGCCTGCTGGCCTGGTACCACCCGTGGCTGGCGCTCGGGCCGCTGCTGCTGACGGTGATCGGCGTGTGGATATTCGTAGTGCAGACCGAGCGCCTGGTCAGCCTCGACCGCGCGGTCGGCGCCGCCTACGACCGGGTCAATCAGGACCTCGCCGAGGGCATTGGCGCGGTACGGGTGATCAAGTCGTTCGGCCTGCAAGCCCAGCGCATCGACGGCTTCGAGCGTCAGGTCCTGCAGTTCAGCGGCCTGGCACGCCAGGCCCTGGCCTACGCCAGTTCGCGGATTCCACTGCCGCAGGCGGTGGTGGCGCTGGGGCATGTGTGGATACTGGTGGTGGGCGCGCAATTGGTCGCCGCCGGCCGGATCGGCATTGGCGAACTGGTCACATCACTGCTGATCGCCACCACCCTGGTGTTTCGCATCGAAGGCATCGGCCGGGTGATGCAGACCTTCGCCGACGCCCGCGCCTCGGCCGGGCGGATCTGGCAGTTGCTGGATGCGCCGGCGGCGATTGTCGGCGGCAGTCAGCGCCTGCCCGAGGGGCCGCTGGGGCTGAGGCTTGAAGACGTCAGTGTCGCCGCCCCTGGCGGTGGCCAGGCGATTCTGCATCACTGCTCGTTCGAACTGGCCCCCGGTGAAACCGTCGCCCTGGTCGGCGCTACCGGCACCGGCAAGAGCCTGCTGGCCAGCCTGTTGCCACGCCTGAGCGATGTTGCCCAGGGCCGTGTGCTGCTCGGCAACGCACAATCCGGCTGGCAGGACATTCGTGACCTGGAGCTGCGCGACCTGCGCCGACGCGTGCATGTACTGCCTCAGGAGAGTTTTCTGTTTGCCGACAGCCTGGCCACCAACCTGCGCCTGAGTGCGCCTCGCGCCAGCGACCCGCAACTGCTCCAGGCCCTGCACCAGGCTGCTGCCGACGATATCCTCGAACGCCTGCCCGCAGGCCTCGACAGCCCGCTCGGCGATCGCGGCGTGACCCTCTCCGGCGGCCAGCGCCAGCGCTTGTGCCTGGCCCGGGCCTTGCTCGCGGCGCCGGCCATTCTCTGCCTGGACGATGCCACCAGCGCCCTGGATGCGCTGAGCGAAGGCCGGGTGCTGGACAACCTGCGCCAGCAGGCAAGCGCCACCACCCTGCTGCTGATCGCCAGCAAGGTTTCCACCGTGCAACGCGCCGACCGCGTGCTGCTGCTCGACCACGGCGCCATCGCCGACAGCGGCACCCACGCGCAACTGCTGCAGCGCAACCCGACCTACCGTGACCTGCTGGGGATCGACCATGGCTAAGCCACTGCCGGGCAACGCCCTGAGCGATATTGAAATCGAGGAGCTACTGGCAAAAAAAGCCCTCGACCGCAGCATGTTCCAGCGCCTGCTGCCGTTGTTGCGGCCGGTGCGCAAACAGATCGCCTGGGTCATCGGCCTGGAGCTGCTGCTGGTGTTTACCGTGTTCCTGCGACCCTGGTTCGTTCGTGAACTGCTCGACCGCGGTCTGATCCACGACGGCAATCGCTGGCTGCTCGACCAGCCGCTGGTGCTGTGGCTGGGGCTGGGCCTGGCGGCCAGTTGGCTGGGGCGCTTTGTGCTGGCCGGGGTATCGCAGTATATCGCCGGCAGCGCGGCGATCCAGGTGCTCAACCAATTGCGGGTGCGGGTGTTTGCCCACGTCCAGGCCTTGAGCGTCGGTTACTTCGACCGCACCCGCGCCGGGCGTATCATTTCCCGCGCCGACCGCGATGTCGATGCCCTGGAGCCGCTGCTGATCCAGGGCCCGCCGGAACTGCTCGGCGCCCTGCTGCGCTGCAGCCTGGCGGCGGTGATGCTGTGGCTGATCGAGCCGCTGTTCTTCTTCAGCCTGATCGGCAGCGTGCCGCTGCTGCTGGCGGCGACCTGGGCGTTCAAGCGCATCGCCCAGCGCAACTGGGCCAAGGTCGCCGAACAGCGCAGCCGCTTCACCGCGCACCTGGTCGAGAGCGTCAGCGGCGTGCGCCTGCTACAGCAGACCGGCCAGCAGGCGCCGAACCTTAAGCGTTACAAACAACTGCTGCACGACTTCAACGAAGCGCTGATCATCGGCAGCCTGCGCTCGGGCTGGTTCGCGCCCTTTACCGCGCTGCTCAGCGCCGCCGGCATGGCGGTGCTGGTGCTGGTCGGCGGCTACAGCCTGGCCAAGGGCACGGTCACGGTCGGCCAGGTCGGCGAAAGCCTGTTCTACGTGATGCTGTTCCTTGGGCCATTGCAAGAGCTGACCGACCTGTTCGAACGCTATGCCACCGGCTCCGCCTCGGCCCAGCGGATCTTCCTGTTGCTCGACACCGCGCCGCAGATTGTCGACCCGGTGGCGCCGGTGGACTTGCCCACGGCGCGCGGCGAGGTGCATTTTCAGCAGGTGCGCTTTGCCTATTTGCCGCAACCCACCCGGCCGGTGATCGACGGCCTCGACCTGCGCATCAATGCCGGCGAGGTGCTGGCGATTGTCGGCCCGTCCGGGCATGGCAAGAGCACCCTGGTGCAGTTGCTCACACGCTTCTACGAAGTTGATCACGGCGCGGTGACCCTCGATGGCGTCGATATTCGCCAGCTCAGCCAGCAACAGCTGCGCCGCCACGTTGGCGTGGTACTGCAGGACAACGTGCTGTTCAACGGCAGCATCCTCGACAACCTGCGCCTGGCCGCGCCGCATGCCGATGACGACACGCTGATTGACGCGGTGCGCGAGCTGGGCGCCGACGAGGTGCTGGAGCGCCTGGCGCATCGCTATGACACCCAGGTCGGGCCGCTGGGCAGCCACCTCAGCCAGGGCCAGCGCCAGCTGGTGTGCCTGGTGCGCGCCTACCTGGCGGACCCGGCGGTGCTGGTGCTCGACGAGGCCACCTCGGCGGTCGATGTGCACACCGAGCGGCGCATCCAGCGGGCGCTTCGGCGCCTGTGCGAGGGGCGCACGGCGATCATCATCGCCCACCGCCTGGCGACCATTCGCGATGCCGACCGCATCGTGCTGATTCGCGAGGGCAAGCTGGTCGAGCAAGGGCCGCATCAGCAGTTGCTGGCCAAGGGTGGCGATTATGCGGCGTTGTATCGGCGCTATCAGCACGGTGCCGAGTTACAGGGGGAAGCTTGCTGACAAGCAGGAAGGCTTTGCCTTCCATCGCCGGCAAGACCGGCTCCCACAGTGGATCTGTGTACACCAAACCTGTGGGAGCGGGCTTGCCCGCAATGCTGTGGTGCTGCAACCGCCGCAGCCATTGCTGACCGGTTGCTGCCCTGGCAGCACCTCAGCCCCAAAACCCCAGCAATTACGGGCCCGCGCGGCGTGGCATGGGCGTTGCACCGCTGTCTCTACCTTCATCGAGGAACATCCATGAGCACCGAATTCTTCTGGCGTCTGCCCCTGGGCACCGACGGCCCGCAACTGAGCACCGACAAGCACAACCGCGGCAGTTTCAGCCGCAGCCCCGGGCATATCGCTCCCGGCCTGTTGCAGGACGGCAGCGCCGATGGTTTCACCTACATCGACTACATCGCCCAGGTGGCCAAGGCCGCAGAACTTGCAGGCTTTGAAGGCGCGCTGCTGCCCACCGGCCCCGAGCCGTGGATCGCCGCCGCGGCCCTGGCCCGGGAAACCCGCCGCTTGCGCTTTCTGATCGCCTTCCAGGCCACCTGGACCCTGCCCGCCTACGCCGCGCAGCAGGCGGCAATCCTCCAGCACCTGAGCCACGGGCGCCTGGACTGGAACATCATCACCGGCGGCAACCCGACCAGCCAGCGCGCCCAGGGCGACTTTCTCGACCACGACCAGCGCTACAAGCGTACCGGCGAGTTCCTCGACATCATCCAGGGCTTGTGGAGCAACGAGCGCTTCTCTTACGACGGCGACATCTACCGCCTGGAAAACGGCGCACTGCCGCCGCACCTGGGTAACGAACGCAAGCCGGGGGTGTACTTCTCCGGCTTCTCCGAGCCGGCGCTGGAAGTCGCCGCCCGCCACGCCGACGTGTACCTGAACTGGGCCGAGCCGGTTGAGCAGCTCAAGCCGCACATCGAGCGGGTACGCGAGCTTGCCGACAAGCAAGGGCGCACGGTGCGTTTCGGCCTGCGCGTCGACCTGTTCGCGCGTGAAACCGAAGACGCCGCCTGGCGCGACCTGCGCCGCCAGTTCGACAAGCTCGAAGGCAAGCCCAGCGCCGTCTCCAAGGCCTTCACCAGCACCAGCGACTCGGTGGGTGGCGCGCGGCAAACCGCCTATCACCAGAACATCCAGCGCTTCGACGACCTGATCATCGGCGCCAACCTCTGGGCCGGTTTTGCCAAGGCCAAGCCTGGGCCGACCGTGGGCCTGGTGGGCAGCCACGAGAATATCGCCGAACGCCTGGCCGAATACCGCGACGCCGGATTCTCGACCTTTATCCTGGCCGGCAATCCGCACCTGGAAGAAGCCTTGCGCATCGGCCAGGAGGTGCTGCCGCTGGTGCGCCAGGCGCCGCTGGCCAGCCTGCCGCTGACTGCCAGCGCCTGACCGGAGCCCGATATGAGCACATCCCTCGATACCCTCTGGTACACCCGCTGCCCGGTGCCCACGGGCCTGGGCATTGCCGTTCAGCAGGGCTGGCTGCAGGACAGCCTGCACACGCTTGGCACCCAGGTGCAGTCGATTCGCGAGGCCGACGATGCTGCGGTGCGCGAGTCGCACTTCGATCACAGCCTGCGCCACTCGGTGCGTCATGGCGGCAGCATTCCAGCAATCTGGGCCCGCGCCCAGGGCCGCGAGACGCGCCTGATCGGGCTGTCCTGGGCCGATGAGGCGCAGTTGATCCTGACCCGCGCCGACAGCACCATTCACAGCATCAGGCAACTGGCCGGCAAGCGCTTCGGCCTGCCCGACCGCGCCCGCGCGCAAATCGACTTCACCCGCGCCCAGGCCCTGCGCGGGCTGGAGAACGCGCTGAAACTCGAGGGCTTGCAGGTCGGCGACTTGCAGCTGGTCAACTACCGCTACGACAGCGGTTTCAGTGACAGCCCGCTGCGCGTTGTTGCCGGCAGCAGCGTGGCCAGCAGTGACGAGGCGCGCAACCTGGAGCTGATCGGCCTGCTGCGCGGCGAAGTCGATGCGATCTTTCTCAAGGGCGCCAGCGCCGTGCAGCAGGCCCATGATTTCGGTCTGCGCACATTACTGGACATCGGCGCCCACCCCGACCCGCTGATGCGCAGCAACAACGGCACGCCGCGCACCCTGACGGTCGACCAGGCACTGCTCGACCAGCACCTGCCGGTGGCCACCCAGGTGCTCGACAGCGTCCTGCGCGCCGAAGCCTGGGCCCATCAGCACCCAGAGCAGACCCGCCGCTACCTGGCGCTGGAAACCAACAGCAGCGAGTACTGGGTCAGCCGCGCCTACGGCGAAGACGCGCACCTGCGCTTGCGCACCGCCCTCGACGAACAGGCCATCGCCGCCCTGCAAGACTTCGTGACCTTCCTGCAGCGCTGGCGCTTTATCCGCACGGCGTTCGATGTACGCCAATGGATCGACCGCCGCCCCATGGACGGGCTGCATACCGCACTGGCCGGCTAACCGGCCACCTGACAAGGACTAGAACCGACAATGAGCACACCCCTCGATACCCTCTGGTACACCCACAGCCCGGTGCCCACCGGCCTTGGCATCGCCGTGCAAAGCGGGCGCCTGGCCGAAGCCTTCCAGCCGCTGGGCACCTCGATCCAGTCGCTGCGCGAATCGAGCGAGCGCGAAGTGCGCGAAGCCCATTACGACCACCACCTGCGCAACTCGGTGCGCCACGGCGGCAACATCCCGGCGATCTGGGCCTACGCCAGCGGCGTGCAGACCCGTGTGCTGGGCCTGAGCTGGGCCGATGAGGTGCAGTTGATCCTAACCACCGAAGACAGCGGCGTACGCACTGTGCGCGACCTCAAGAACCGCCGCTTCGGCCTGCCGAAATGGGCCAACGTGCAGATCGACTTCACCCGCGCCCAGGCCCTGCGCGGGCTGGAGAACGCGCTGAAGCTCGAAGGCCTGAACGTCGCCGATGTCGAGCTGGTCGACTACCCCTACGGCGGCACTCACAGCGATGAACAGGTCACCCATGTGCATGGCGCGGCGGTGACCCTCGGCGTCAACCGCGTCAGCCGCCGCAACAACGAGCTGATCGGCCTGCTGCGCGGCGATATCGACGCGATCTTTTTAAAGGGCGCCACGGCCCTGCAACTGGCCCACGAATTCGGCCTGCGGGTAGTGATCGACACCGGCTCCCACCCCGACCCGCTGATTCGCGCCAACAACGGCACGCCGCGGACCCTGACCGTGGACATCAACCTGCTGGAGCAGCACTTCGGTGCCTGCAAGCGCATCGTTGATGTGCTGCTGCGTACCGAGCAGTGGGCCTGGGCCAATGCCGATGAAACCCGGCGCTATCTTGCCCGCGAGCTGAACACCAGCGAGTACTGGGTGGCAGCGGCCTATGGCGAGGACGCCCACCGGCGCTTGCGCACCACCCTCGATGGCCGCTCGATCGAGGCGTTGCAGGACTTCACCGATTTTCTCCATCGCTGGGACTTTATACCGCGGCGTTTCGATGTGCGTGAGTGGATTGATTTCAGTGTGCTGGAGGCGGTGATCGGCTCGACATCGCGGGTGGCGACCTGAGGGTTTTTGGGGCTGCTTTGCAGCCCATCGCTGGCAAGCCAGCTCCCACAGGGTTGGTGATTGCTGCTGGAGCAGCAGGCATTCCACAGCCCCCTGCTGAATAACTAGCAGTCACCGCTAAAAAACCCAACAAAACCCTTTAAATACAACACGATACAAACATGGCACAAACCCTGCTCTATCCCCTGCAACTGCACATCCGGGGAGACCAGCAGCATGCACACACTTAACCCAATCGCCAAAGGCATCGGCCTGAGCATCCTGCTGGCCAGCCAGTCGGAACTGCTCAGGGCCGAAGACAACACCAGCACTACACCGGCGCTGAAAACCGTTACGGTCACCGCCCAGCACCGCGAAGAAACCCTGCAGGAAGTGCCGGTGGCAGTCACCGCAGTGCAAGGCAGCAGCATCACCGCCGACGGCGTGCGCGCCATGGGCGATATCACCACCTTCATCCCCAACGCCTCGGCGAAGAACCCCGACGGCGATGGCCGCCCGCGCTGGTACATTCGCGGCCTGGGCACCGGCGACACCGGCGCCGCCACCGTCTACCCGGTGGGTATCTACGCCGACGACGTCTACCTCAATGCGCCGGTGGCCGGCGGCGGCCCGCTGTTCGACCTTGAGCGCATCGAGATCCTGCGCGGCCCGCAAGGCACCCTGTACGGCAAGAACACCACCGCAGGCGCGGTGAACATCATCTCCAAGAAGCCGGGCTTCGATACCGACGGCTTTGGCACCCTCGGCTTTGGCAGCAAGAACGAGCGCATCTTGAGTGGCGCCATCGGCGGCGCCCTGGTCGATGAGCGCCTGGCAGCAAGGGTGTCGCTGTACTCCGAAGAGCGCGATGGCTTCACCCATAACCTGACCAACGACCAGACCTACGGCGACGTCAACAAGAAGGCCGTGCGCGTGCAGTTCCTGGCCAGGCTCAACCCCGACCTGGAAGCGCTGTGGAAAATCCACGGGCGCCAGTTCAAGGGCGATGGCAGCAGCGGTTCGCTGCCGCTGGGGCGCTACTACAACGTCGGCTACCAGCGCCCGGAAGGCCGGCGCATCGAGCTCAACGTCGATGAAGATGCCAAGCTCGACCACAACGGCACCTCGCTGACCCTGAACTGGGACATCGGCGACTACAAGCTGACCTCGATTACCGCCTACGACTACATCCGCAACCAGCAACTCAGCGACGCCGACTACACCCCCTATGAAGTCAACGGCGCCGCCGACAGCGACAACCGTTACGACCAGTACTCCCAGGAATTTCGCCTGGCCTCGCCGCAACAGGAAACCCTGCGCTGGATGCTCGGCGCCCACTACTTCCACGAAACCCTCGACAGCAGCGCCTTGCGCACCGTCACCCCGGGGCCTACGCCCAACGGCACCGGCTCCAACCAGACCGGCGGCACGGTGGATTTTCGTGACCTGAGCTACACCCACAAAACCGACAGCTACGCGCTGTTCGGCAACCTCGCCTACGACCTGAGCGACAACCTGACCGTTACCGGTGGCCTGCGCTGGACCACCGAGAAAAAGGACATCGACCTGGACCTGGTGCAACTGACCCGCGCCAGCGCCAACGGCCCGCTGATCCCGCTGACCGCCAGCGGCAGCAACGGCTCTCAGGAAGAGGCCAAGCGCTGGGACGCCTGGACTTACGACTTGACCCCCGAGTACCGCATCAACGACAACCTGCGGGTGTTTTTTCGCTATGCCCATGGTTTTCGTTCCGGCGGTTTCAACACCGGTCTATCCACCAGCCTTGCGCAGTTGACCACGGTCGATCCGGAAGAGCTGGACGCCTACGAGCTGGGCCTGAAGTCTGAATGGCTCGACCACCGCCTGACAGTCAACGCCAACCTGTTCTACTACGACTACCAGGACATCCAGGTCAACCTGCTGACGGTCAACAACGGCATCCTCACCACCGCGCTGACCAACGGCGCCAAGGGCAAGGTCAAGGGCGCCGAGCTTGAGCTCGAAGGCCAGCCGACCGACTACCTGCACCTGCGCGCGGCGCTGTCGTTCCTCGACACCGAGTACACCGACTTCAAGAACACCAACCCCACCACCGGCGCGGTGACCGCCGACTACAGCGGCAACAGCTTCGTGCGCTCGCCGCGTTACGTGGTGTCGCTGGGCGGCGACTACACCATCCCGCTGGAAGTCGGCGGCAAGCTGGTGGCCGGTGCCGATGTCAGCTTCCGTGACCGCGAGTACTTTCTGGCCGACCGCCAGAGCAGCGCCGACCAGCCGCTCAACCAGCCGCACTACACCCTGGCCAACAGCCGCCTGACCTGGTTCAGCCCGGATGAAAAGCTCAGCGTCACCGGTTTCGTCAATAACCTCACCGACCGCCGCTACCAGGTTCACGGGCGCCCCAACGGCACCGCCGGCCAGTACGTGATCACCTATGGCGACCCGCGCACCGTGGGCCTGAGTGTCACCAGCCGGTTCTGATCGCTGCACCCTTTCTGCCTTAAAGGAGTCTGTTCCCATGTTCCGACCTACCCCCTTGGCTGGCGCCATCGCGCTGGTCATCGGCGGCTTCGGCGCGCCCGGCGTTTACGCCCAGGCGCCGGGCGCCAGCGACAGCAAGCTCGACACCGTGGTGGTGGTCGGCACCCGCCGCAGTGATGTCACCGCCCTGCAGAGCGCCGTCCCGGTGGATGTGCTCAGCGCCGAGCAGTTGCAGGAAACCGGCGCCCAGGATTTGTCCGGGGCACTCACCGCGCTGTCGCCGTCGTTCAGCTTCCCGCAGTCGCCGCAAGGCGCCTTTGCCGGCTCCATCGCCCAGGGCGCCTCGTTGCGCGGCCTGGCCTCCGACCAGGTTTTGGTGCTGGTCAACGGCAAGCGCCGCCACAGCAGCGCCAACGTCACCCGCCAGGGCCTGGCCAACGGCCGCGGCGCGGCGGCGGTGGACTTGAGCCTGATCCCGTTGAGCGCCATCTCACGGGTGGAGATCCTGCGTGACGGCGCCGCCGCCCAGTACGGCTCGGATGCCATCGCCGGGGTGATCAACATCGTGCTCAAAGAGAACGACGCCGGTGGCAACCTCGGCTATCGCTTCGGCGGCTACGCCAAGGGCGACGGCCTGCAGCGCAAGCTCAGCGGCTGGAAAGGCCTGGCGCTGCCCAACGATGGCTTTCTCAACCTGAGTTTCGATGCCGGCAGCCAGGACCCGGCCAGCGACACCCGCGCGGACAACCGGATCTTTTACCCAGGCTCGACCAACATCAACAGCGAGCGCGAACAGAACAACCGCTACCGCACCTGGAACTGGGGCTCGGGCAATGTCTCGGACCAGTACAACCTGGTGGCCAACAGCGAGCTGGGCATCGGCGACGGCCTGAGCGCCTACGGCTTTGCCACCTACGCGCACAAGAACACCGACGCCGAAGGCTTCTTCGACCCGCCCACCACCCTGCGCAACAACTACGCCAGCGTGGCCCTGCAACGCTACCCGGACGGTCGTTTGCCGATCACCCGCTACAACCTTGAAGACTATGCCGTGACGGGTGGCCTGCGTTACGAAGACGAACACCTGGGCAAGTTCGACCTGGCCGCCAACTACGGCAACGACACGCTCAAGTCCACCGACCGCAATGCCATCAACCCCAGCTGGGGCAACGCCAGCCCGGAGAAAATCTACACCGGCGAGCGCGAGAACGAACAGACCAACCTGACCCTGGACTGGGTCCGCGACTTCCCCACCGACCTGCTGGCCAAGCCGCTGACCCTGTCGGCGGGCCTGGCCTGGCGCAAGGAGAACTACCGCCTGAGTGCCGGCGAAGCGGCCGGCTGGCAGAACGGGCCGCTGTTCAACACCCTCGACCCGCTCACTGGCCGGCGCATTCCCGGTTACTACGCCGGCATCACCCAGGTCGATGCCGCCTCGCTTGAGCGCAAGGTGCTCGGTGCCTATGTCGATGTCGAAGGGCAGATCACCGACAAGTTCCAGGCCGGGGTGGCGGTGCGTTCCGAGCACTATTCGGACTTTGGCGACACCACCAACGGCAAGCTGTCGCTGCGCTACGACTTCACCCCGCAGATTGCCGCGCGCGGCAGCATCAGCTCCGGCTACCGCGCGCCGTCGCTGGTGCAGAGCGGCCTTTCGTCGTTCAGTGTGCAGGTGGTCGAGCAGCCTTCGGGCAGCGGCAACTGGGTCGAGGTGCAGCAGCGCACCCTGCGCGCCGACAGCCCGGAAGCGGCCCTGCTGGGTGGCCGGGCGTTGAAGCCGGAGGAGTCCACCAACCTGTCGCTGGGGCTGGTCTGGCGGCCACTGAGCAATGCCTCAGTGACCCTCGACGCTTACCGCATCGATATCGACAACCGCATCACCCTCTCCGACCAGCTGCCGGGCAACGTGGTCGGGCCGATCTTTGCCGGCACGCCCTACGCCAACATCCAGAGCGCGGCGTTCTACACCAACATCGCCGACACCCGCACCGACGGCGTCGAGCTGGCCGGGCAGTACCAGTGGGAGTTGCAGCAGTTTGGCCGGCTCAACCTCACCGCAGGCTTTGCCAAGACCCGCACGCGGATCACCGAGCTGCGCGATGTCGGCGGTATCAGCGGTGAGCAGATCGTCGGCCGCGCCACCCAGGGCCTGATCGAACACGGCACGCCGGAAGACAAACTGACCTTGAGCGCCAACTGGCTGTATGAGAACTGGGGCGTGACCCTGACCCAGCGCCGCTATGGCGAGTGGCAGAGCCTGAACAGCAGCAACCCGGACCTGGACCAGACCTTCAGCGCGCAGTGGATCACCGACCTGGACCTGAGCTACAGCTTCGACCAGGGGCTGAAATTATCGGTGGGCGCGATCAACCTGTTCGACAGCCATCCGGACAAGCTCGATGGGCCACAGTTGTATGGGGTGCCGAAGTATTCGATTACCTCGCCGGAGGGGGCGCAGGGGGCGTTTTACTATGCGAGTGTCAGTTATGACTTTTGAGGCTTGAAGGCCGCCATCGCTGGCAAGCCAGCTCCCACAGGTACAGCATGCACCGAACCTTGTGGGAGCTGGCTTGCCAGCGATAGGGCCCTACGGAGCTAGTAGTAGGCGTTTTCTTTCTGACTGTGGTCAGTCACATCACGCACACCCTTGAGCTCGGGAATACGCTCGAGCAAGGTCCGCTCGATGCCTTCCTTCAAGGTCACGTCGGCCTGGCCGCAGCCCTGGCAACCACCACCGAACTGCAGCACGGCGATGCCGTCCTCGACCACTTCGATCAGGCTGACCTGGCCGCCGTGGCTGGCCAGCCCCGGGTTGATCTCGGTTTGCAGGTAGTAGTTGATGCGCTCGTTGACCGGGCTGTCTTCGTTGACCATCGGCACCTTGGCGTTCGGCGCCTTGATGGTCAGCTGGCCGCCCATGCGGTCGGTAGCGTAGTCGACCACGGCATCCTCAAGAAACGGAATGCTGACCGCGTCAAGGTAGGCAGTGAAGGTCTTCAGACCTACCGCCTCGTCTTCCGGCTTCTCCTCGCCCGGCTTGCAGTAGGCAATGCAGGTTTCTGCGTAGGTGGTGCCCGGTTGGGTAATGAAAATGCGAATGCCAATACCCGGGGTGTTCTGCTTTTCCAGCAGATCGGCCAGGTAATCATGCGCGGCGTCGGTAATAGTTATGGCGCTCATGGAAGTTCCTCACAGACTTGCCGGCAGTTTACGCCAACCTGGCCGCCGAACAAAGTCCTAGTAATTCTGTCAGGAAAGGCTTACCGCCACCGGCGTGCCGCGCCGGGCCTCGAACCAGGCGCTCATGCGCCGGTACAAGCGCTTTTCCAGCAGCAGGTAACTGGCCCACGACAAGCCGGCGATCAACGGTACACACAGGGCAAACACGGCATAGGGGCTGAGGTTCAGGCGCTCGCTGGCAAACCAGCCGGCATACAGCACCAGCACGTGGATCAGGTACACCGAGTACGAGCAATCGCCCAGCGCCTTGAGCAGGCGATTGCCCTTGAAGTACGGCTCCAGGGCAATGCAGGCGAAAACAATCAACGCGCTCGGCACGCCCCAGTGCAGCAAGCGCATCGAGGCATCCAGGTGATAGATCGCCAGCCCCGCCGCCGCCAGGATCGCCAGCGGCAGCCACAGGCCCTGGGCGATCCAGCCGCGCCGGTAAAGCACGCCGATGCCGATACCGAGCAAAAATTCATAGACGATATTGTTGCGGTAGAAGTGATTGAGCAGCCCGGCGCGGGTCAGCACCTCGCTGACCAGCAGCAAGGCCAACGCCACCAGCAATAGCCGGTGTTGCTGGCGGACCACGAACACCAGCGAGAACAGCAGGTAGAAGAACATCTCGTAGTTCAGGGTCCAGCCAACATTGAGGGTCGGGTACTGGCCGTAACCGCCGGGGTTCTCGGCCGGAATGAACAGCAACGACAAAAGAAAATGCTCAAGGTCGATGGCCTGGTGCGGCATCCACTGGCTGGCCGCAACCAGCAGCAAGGCCATCAGCGCGGTGTAGAACCAGTAGGCCGGCACGATACGCAGCGCCCGGTTGAGCAGAAAGCGCCGGGCCGGCATGGCCTTGTCGCGGGTCGAGAGGTAGATCACCAGACCGCTGATGACGAAGAACACATCCACGCCCACGGCGCCGCGGTCAGTCAAGAACTGTCCAATCGGGCCACTGGCATGGAAGTCGAAGAAAATCTGCATGAAGTGATGGCAAACCACCACCCAGGCGGCAAGCGCCCTTAAAGCCTGAAGCGAATACAGCATCCGGTTACCTGCGTCTCAAGTCCCACTCAAGCCCCGGCCGGAACCGGGGCCGCATGAGAGCTCGGACCACAGGTTGCCGGGAAAGGTCAGGCGACCTTCCCGGCGGTCATGTCTACAGGTTCTCGTAGCGGTTCATGTCGAGCACCCCCGACTCCACCGCGTCGGTCTCCTTGATGTAGCTGTCGAGGTCATGGAAGTACTGCCAGAACTGCGGATGGCTGCGGCGCACACCCCAGCGCATGACGATGCGCTCGAACCTGGCGGTGTCGTCGCGAGCCGCTTCCAGGTCTTCGACGAACTCCGGCACATCGCTGGCCGGAACGTTGAACATGAAGTTGGGGTAGCTGCTGAGCACGCCCGGCACCAGGGTCAGGGTGTCCAGGCCCGGCTGGTAGCGGTAGGCCTCGCCGAGCATGAAGGCGACGTTGCTGTGTGCGCGGTTGCGCAACAGGCTGTAGACCTGGCGCTGGCCGCCCTGCCCTTCGATGCGCAGCATGGTCGCTTCAGGCAACTGATTGATCACCTTAAGGCCCGCCGCCGGGCGCGAGACCAGGCGGCTCAGCGACTGCTCGACATCACGGAACTCCTCGCTCATTTGCGGCCGCGAGCAATAGGCGCCCTGGCAGCGGTTGATCGGGTCGGGCGCGGCGTTGAGGCTGCCGGTGCGCTGGATCAGCTTCAGACCGAAGTCACGCTTGGGGTCGCGCTTGTCGAGTTTCAGTGCGCTCGGGGTGTCGGTGTCGATGTCCTCATAGTCCATCCACATCTTCACCTTGCCGCCGTTCTGGTACCAGTCGCTGAGGATCGCGCCACGGGCATCGGCCGGCATCAGGCGCAGGAAGTTGACCTCAGCGCCATTGCGGATCAGGTCGAAGTACAGCCGCGTCTGCGCCTGGTGCGAGACGTTGCCATAGACATCGAAGTTGACCGCCAGCTGGTAATAGGTGCGTTCGAACAGCGGGTAGTCGAACAGCCAGATGGTTTTTGGCACGTCACCGATCAGGCCCTTGCTCACCGAGGCGCTGTCAAAGTGACGGAAGATGGTCAGCAGCGCGTTGTCGTTGCCGGCCCAGAGGGTCGACCAGCTCGGCGGCGGCACTTCGGCATAGGCCTCGCGGCGCAGCTTTTCGTACTCGTTGCGCTTGTCGCGGTAGGCATGCCAGAGGGTCAGGATGCTGCCGACGTCGTCGATCTGCCCGGGCATCGCCAGCAGCGGCGTGGCCTGGCCGCGGTACTCGGCATCGGTCAGGTAACGGTCGTGGGCCGGCTCCTGGAACAGCGTCCAGAAGTTGTCGCGGATCACGTCGGTGGCAATCTGGCCTCGGCACACCGGGCCGCGGATGAAGGTGCGCACGAAGTACTCGGCGTTATCCAGCATGAACTGGTAACGGGCCACCGCCGGGATCGCTTCGAAAGTCTCGAACGGGTTGGCGCGGTGGCGCGGGCCGTAGCCAGGCAGCGCATTGGCGTGCCAGTCGCCGCTGTAGAACAGCTGCTTGACGCGTTTTAGCTTCTGCGGGCCCATCGGGTAGGTGATGTGGGTTTTATGCACGATCACGCCCTGCACCGGCATCAGCCGGTAATAGAAGTCGGTGCCCGGCGGGTCGTTGGGCCGGCGCGTGGCGATCAGGTCGATCGGCTGGCCGCTTGGGGTGCGCGAACGTACCCACTGGAAGAAATGCCCCTGCTCGCCGCCAACAAAGTGGATGTGGGCAAGGAACAGGTGCTCGTACAGCCAGCGCCCGACCAGCGCTTCGGTCGAACCGGGGCGGTTGAGCAACGCTTCCCAGTCGGCAATTTGCGCGGCCTCCCTGGCGCTCGGCTGGATCGGCTCGTGCTCCACCGGCGCACCGGCCGCCAGCCAGCGCTGCAGGGTCTGGTACTGGGCATCGGTGAGGCCGGTAACTGCCAGCGGCATGCCCTCTTTCGGGTGCGCGCCGGCATAGGCGTCGAACTCACCGGGCAATGGGCACATGTTGTTGCGGTTCAGGCCCAGGACAATCTCCTCGGGCAACTTGGCGTTGGGCGTCAGCGGGGTCTTGTGCCCAAGCTCGAGCATGCGCGCCATCAGCGCGGCCTGGCTGCCCTGGTTGTCGAGCACCGAGTAAAAGCCCTTGCGCTGCCAGCCTTCGGTGCTGGTGGCATCGTAAAACAAGCGCGTCGGCGCGACCGCCTTGCTGCGCTCGCCCTGGTACACCGGCACCTTGGAGGCACCGCGCGAGGCGCCCTCGGCACTGCCCAGGTTGAGCTGGCAGGCCGCGTCGTTGCAGGCGTGGCAGGCCACGCATTTCTCGGTGAAGATCGGTTGGATGTCCCGGGTATACGAAATAGCCGAGCTTGATTGAGGGGCTTGCCCCAACGCCACGCCGCTGATGAACAGAGCGAAAGCGCCGGCAAGAAAGCGATGCACCATGTGCCGAATGTCCTGGGTATTGATAGCTTCACGATTCTACCGGTGCTGGCGGCGTGCCAACATGAATGAAATTCATGTAAATCTTCAACACGTCTAAAAACCGCGCAGCTTTGTTATTATTCCGCAACTTTTGTTTTTGCCCGACCAGGTAGTCCTATGTCTGACCGCAGCGCTCGTTTCCAAGCACTTCAGCAAGCACTCAAAGAGCGCATCCTGATTCTCGATGGCGGCATGGGTACTATGATCCAAAGCTACCGCCTCGAGGAACACGACTATCGTGGCACGCGCTTCGCCGATTGGCCAAGCGATGTCAAAGGCAACAACGACCTGTTGCTGCTGTCGCGCCCCGACGTCATCGCCGCCATCGAGAAGGCCTACCTGGACGCCGGCGCCGACATTCTCGAAACCAACACCTTCAACGCCACGCAGATTTCCCAGGCCGACTACGGCATGGAGTCGCTGGCCTATGAGCTTAACCTCGAAGGCGCACGCATCGCCCGTCAGGTCGCCGATGCCAAGACCCTCGAGACCCCGGACAAACCGCGCTTCGTTGCCGGCGTGCTCGGCCCCACCAGCCGCACCTGCTCGATTTCCCCCGACGTCAACGACCCGGGCTATCGCAACGTCACCTTTGACCTGCTGGTAGAAAACTACCTTGAGGCGACCCGCGGCCTGATCGCTGGCGGCGCCGACCTGATCCTGATCGAGACCATCTTCGACACCCTCAACGCCAAGGCGGCGATCTTCGCCGTGCAGCAGGTGTTCGAGGAAGACGGCGTCCAATTGCCAATCATGATCTCCGGGACCATCACCGACGCTTCCGGCCGCACCCTGTCGGGGCAGACCACCGAAGCGTTCTGGAACTCGGTGCGCCATGCCAACCCGATCTCGGTGGGCCTGAACTGCGCCCTCGGTGCCAAGGACCTGCGCCCCTACCTCGAAGAGCTGTCGAGCAAAGCCGGCACCCATGTCTCGGCGCACCCCAACGCCGGCCTGCCGAACGCCTTCGGTGAGTACGACGAAACCCCGGCCGAAATGGCCGTGGTGGTCGAAGAGTTCGCCGCCAGCGGCTTCTTGAACATCATCGGCGGCTGCTGCGGTACCACCCCGGGGCATATCCAGGCGATTGCCGAGGCGGTCGCCAAGTACCCGCCACGGGCCATTCCCGACATCCCCAAGGCCTGCCGGCTGTCGGGCCTTGAGCCGTTCACCATCGACCGCAACTCGTTGTTCGTCAACGTCGGTGAGCGCACCAACATCACCGGTTCCGCCAAGTTCGCCCGCCTGATCCGCGAAGAGAACTACACCGAAGCGCTGGAAGTCGCCCTGCAGCAGGTCGAGGCCGGCGCCCAGGTGATCGACATCAACATGGACGAAGGGATGCTCGACTCCCAGGCGGCCATGGTCAAGTTCCTCAACCTGATCGCCGGTGAGCCGGACATTTCCCGCGTACCGATCATGATCGACTCCTCCAAGTGGGAAGTGATCGAAGCCGGCCTCAAGTGCATCCAGGGCAAGGGCATCGTCAACTCGATCTCGATGAAGGAAGGCGTCGAGGCCTTCAAGCATCACGCCAAGCTGTGCAAGCGCTACGGCGCCGCCGTGGTGGTGATGGCCTTCGACGAGGTCGGCCAGGCCGACACCGCCGCGCGCAAGCGCGAGATCTGCCAGCGCAGCTACGACATCCTGGTCAATGAAGTGGGCTTTCCGGCCGAAGACATCATCTTCGACCCGAACATCTTCGCCGTTGCCACCGGCATCGAGGAGCACAACAACTACGCCGTCGACTTCATCGAAGCCTGCGCCTATATCCGCGACCACCTGCCCTACGCCCTGAGCTCGGGCGGTGTTTCCAACGTGTCGTTCTCGTTCCGTGGCAACAACCCGGTGCGCGAGGCGATCCACTCGGTGTTCCTCTACCACGCGATCCAGAACGGCCTGACCATGGGTATCGTCAACGCCGGCCAGCTGGAGATCTACGACGAGATCCCGCCGGCGCTGCGCGAGCGGGTCGAGGACGTGGTGCTCAACCGCACCCCGGAAGGCACCGACGCCCTGCTGGCGATCGCCGACGACTACAAGGGCGGCGGCGCGGTCAAGGAAGTCGAGAACGAGGAATGGCGCTCGCTGCCGGTTGGCAAGCGCCTGGAACATGCGCTGGTCAAGGGCATCACCGCCTTTATCGTGGAAGACACCGAAGAGTGCCGCCAGCAGTGCGCGCGCCCGATCGAGGTGATCGAAGGCCCACTGATGAGCGGCATGAACGTGGTCGGCGACCTGTTCGGCGCCGGCAAGATGTTCCTGCCCCAGGTGGTCAAGTCGGCGCGGGTAATGAAGCAGGCGGTAGCGCACCTGATTCCCTTCATTGAACTGGAAAAAGGCGACAAGCCCGAAGCCAAGGGCAAGATCCTCATGGCCACGGTCAAGGGCGACGTGCACGACATCGGCAAGAACATCGTCGGCGTGGTGCTCGGTTGCAACGGCTATGACATCGTCGACCTCGGCGTCATGGTCCCGGCCGAGAAGATCCTGCAGACCGCCCGCGAGCAAAAATGCGACATCATCGGCCTGTCCGGCTTGATCACCCCGTCGCTGGACGAGATGGTCCATGTTGCCCGCGAAATGCAGCGCCAGGACTTCCACCTGCCGCTGATGATCGGCGGCGCGACCACCTCGAAGGCCCACACGGCGGTGAAGATCGAGCCCAAGTACAGCAACGACGCGGTGATCTACGTCACCGACGCCTCACGCGCGGTGGGCGTCGCCACCCAGTTGCTGTCCAAGGAACTCAAGCCAGGCTTCGTCGAGAAGACCCGCCTGGACTACATCGAAGTGCGCGAGCGCACCGCCAACCGCAGCGCCCGCACCGAGCGCCTGAGCTACGAGCAGTCGATCGCCGCAAAGCCCAAGTATGACTGGGCCGGTTACCAGCCGGTGGTGCCGAGCTTCACCGGCGTCAAGGTACTGGAGAACATCGACCTCAAGGTACTGGCCGAGTACATCGACTGGACGCCGTTCTTCATCTCCTGGGACCTGGCCGGCAAGTACCCGCGCATCCTCACTGACGAAGTGGTCGGCGAAGCCGCGACCGCGCTGTTCAAGGATGCCCAGGAAATGCTCGCCAAGCTGATCGACGAAAAGCTGATCAGCGCCCGCGCGGTGTTCGGTTTCTGGCCGGCCAACCAGGTCAACCATGACGACATCGAAGTCTATGGCGCCGATGGTCAGCCACTGGCGCAGCTGCACCACCTGCGCCAGCAGACCATCAAGCCGGACAACAAGCCGAACTTCTCCCTGGCCGACTTCGTCGCACCTAAAGACACCGGCATCACCGATTACGTCGGCGGTTTCATCACCACCGCCGGCATCGGCGCCGAGGAAGTGGCCAAGGCGTACCAGGACAAGGGCGACGACTACAACTCGATCATGGTCAAGGCCCTCGCCGACCGCCTGGCCGAAGCCTGCGCCGAGTGGCTGCACGAACAGGTGCGCAAGGACTACTGGGGTTACGCCAAGGACGAGCACCTGGACAACGAGGCGCTGATCAAGGAGCAGTACTCGGGTATCCGCCCTGCCCCGGGCTACCCGGCCTGCCCGGACCACACCGAGAAGGAAACCCTGTTCCGCCTGCTCGACGGCACCGCCATCGGCGAAACCGGGCCCAGCGGCGTGTTCCTCACCGAGCACTTCGCCATGTTCCCGGCGGCGGCGGTCAGCGGCTGGTATTTCGCCCACCCGCAGGCGCAGTACTTTGCCGTCGGCAAGGTCGACAAGGACCAGGTGCAGAGCTACACCGCGCGCAAAGGCCAGGAACTGAGCGTGAGCGAGCGCTGGCTGGCGCCTAACCTTGGTTATGACAACTGAAGCTGCAAGCTTCAAGCTACAAGCTGCAAGAAGGCGCATCAGCCTCTTGTAGCTTGAGGCTCATAGCTTGCAGCTTCCGTCTACACTGAGAGGGGATGCCTTTTAACCAGGAGCCCCTCATGGACGAACCCGCCCAAGGCAAACCCCCGACCTTCTGGCAGATGCTGCAAAGCATCCTGGCAGCGGCCTTCGGGGTGCAAAGCGGCAAGAACCGCGCCCGCGACTTCAACCACGGCAAGGCCAGCCACTTCATTGCGCTGGGCACCGTGTTCACTTTGCTGTTCATTCTGGTGTTGATCGGGCTGGTGCAACTGGCCATGCACCTGACCGCCCGCTGAAAAGCAGTCCGCCCGCAGATGTCCATTCTGCGGGCGGTTCACTGTTACCCATCGGGTGATGTCACTGGTGGCTGACCCAGTACACGGCGGTCACTACCACGAGGATGATCAGACAGAGTATCGCCCAAGCATCGACACTGCTGTCAGGCTTACCCGCTTTGGTCGAATTTCCCATTGCATCGCCTCTTGTAGTGTTTATGGGAATGCATGTCACCCGTAGCAGTTAAGTTCAGCAATGGCCATTGCTCAAGCAGGGGTATTTCAATATTCGACCGGGGCGTTGAGAAACGGGTAGCGGTAATCCGGCGCATGGCCCTGAGCGCTGAAACGGTTGAAATCCAGGCCGTAGTCGGCTTGATCCTGCAGGTTCAGCCAGCGCCGGGCCCGTTGCGGGTCGATCATCTGCAGCACCGGCACCTGGTAATCGCGCCGGCCATCTCGGTCGATTGGCAATTTCAGCGCATCATCGTGCAGTAACACCATGGCCCAGCCGCCGAGGGAAAAGTGTCCGCCCATGAGCACGCTCAGGCGCCCGTCGATGCGCGCCTGCAACGCCGCCGGCGAGCTGTTGACGGCGCTCAGCAGCACATCCTTGCCCGGCACGCGCCCAGCTTCCTCCAGCGCCTGCATGGCGCCAAAGGCCATTTCGTCGTTGGCCGACCACACCAGCTCGACCTTCGGGTAGCGCTGTAACAGCTGGCGGGCCTGTTCGTAGGCACGCTCGCGGCCCCAGCCGCCATACACCACCTGGCGCAGGCGTACCTCGGGGTGCTCGGCCAGGGCGCGGCGCATGCCCTGCTCGCGCAACTGCGAGGCCGGGGTGGTCTTGAGCCCGGAAAACGCCAGCAGCTCCAGCGGCCGGGTCACCCCCGGGCGGGCACGCAGGGCAATCAGGGTTTTGAGCATCTGGTAGCCGGCCTGCTCGTCATTGCCGACCAGGGTGGCGAGCAAGGGCGGGTATTTGTCCGGGTGGCTGGCAATCAGCTCGACCTGATTCGGTGTCAGGCCGTTATTGACCAGGAACAGCTTTACCCCGCTGTCGCGGGACAGGCGGATGATCTCCGGAGCAATGTACTGCTCGTTCACCAGCACCAGGTAATCGGGACGCTGGCGGCCTTCGAGCACTTCACGGGCCTGGGTCAGCGCCAGCTCCGGCCGGCGCTCGCTGTACTGGATACGCAACTGCAGGCCAAGATCGTCGGCGGCAGCCTGCATGAAACGCGAATAACTGACCCAAAAAGTCTCGTTGGAATAGCCCGGATTGAGAAACACCACTGAAGCCGCCTGCGCGCCGGCCACCAGTGGCAGGCTCAGGCAAAGGCTTTGGCACAAGGCCTTGAGCATGCGTTGACGCTCCCGCTATTCAAACCGCCAATTATAACCGTCCGTAGTGGCACATTGGACAAATGCCAGTCAGTCTCACTTAGTCCAAATGGTTCTTTTCATATGCAAAAACTTCACTTTTGCGCATAAACGCAAACTGCTATCTTTCCTCGGCTCCGCATCGGAGTGCGCGGCCGTGCGCGCGATTAGCTGCAAGCAGCTTGAGAACAGGACCCCTATGTACGTATACGACGAGTACGATCAGCGGATCATCGAGGACCGCGTCAAGCAGTTCCGGGATCAGACCAGCCGCTACCTGGCCGGTGAACTGAGCGAAGAAGAGTTCCGCCCCCTGCGCCTGCAAAATGGCCTCTATATCCAACGTTTTGCCCCGATGTTGCGGGTCGCCGTGCCTTATGGCCAGCTGACCTCGCGCCAGACACGGATGCTGGCGAAGATCGCGCGCGACTACGACAAGGGCTACGCCCACATCAGCACCCGGCAGAACGTGCAGTACAACTGGCCAGCCCTGGAAGACATCCCCGAGATCCTGGCCGAGCTTGCCACCGTGCAGATGCACGCGATCCAGACCAGCGGCAACTGCCTGCGCAACGTCACCACCGACCAGTTCGCCGGTGTCGCTGCCGATGAAGTGATCGACCCGCGCCCCTGGTGCGAGATCGTCCGCCAGTGGACCACCTTCCACCCAGAATTCGCCTACCTGCCGCGCAAGTTCAAGATCGCCATCAACGGCTCGAGCAGCGACCGCGCGGCCATCGAAGTGCACGATATCGGCCTGGAGCCTGTGTACAACGCAGCCGGCGAGCTGGGCTTTCGCGTACTGGTCGGTGGCGGCCTGGGCCGTACCCCGGTGGTCGGCGCCTTCATCAACGAGTTCCTGCCCTGGCAGGACCTGCTCAGTTACCTGGACGCGATCCTGCGGGTGTACAACCGCTACGGCCGTCGCGACAACAAGTACAAGGCGCGGATCAAGATCCTGGTCAAGGCGCTCACCCCTGAAGTGTTCGCCGAGAAGGTCGAGGCCGAAATGGCCCACCTGCGCGGCGGCAGCACCACCCTGACCGAAGCCGAAGTGCACCGCGTGGCCAAGCACTTCGTCGACCCGGACTACAAGGCGCTGGACAACCTCGACTTCAGCGAGCTCGAACAGCAGCACCCAGGCTTTGCCCGCTGGCGCGCGCGCAACGTGCTGGCGCACAAGCGCCCTGGCTACGTCGCCGTGACCCTGTCGCTCAAGCCTACCGGCGTCGCCCCCGGCGACCTCACCGACAAGCAACTGGATAGCGTGGCTGACCTGGCCGAGCGCTACAGCTTCGGCCAGCTGCGCACCTCCCACGAGCAGAACATCATTCTTGCCGACGTCGAGCAGAGCCAGTTGCATGCCCTGTGGCTGGAGCTGCGCGAAAACGGCTTGGCCACGCCGAACATCGGCCTGCTAACCGACATCATCTGCTGCCCGGGCGGTGACTTCTGCTCGCTGGCCAACGCCAAGTCGATCCCGATCGCCGAGTCCATCCAGCGCCGTTTCGACGACCTCGACTACCTGTTCGACATCGGCGAGCTGGACCTGAACATCTCCGGCTGCATGAACGCCTGTGGTCACCACCACGTCGGCCATATCGGCATCCTCGGGGTGGACAAGAAAGGCGAAGAGTTCTATCAGGTCTCCCTGGGGGGCAGCGCCAGCCGCGACGCCAGCCTGGGCAAGATCCTCGGCCCTTCCTTTGCCCAGGACGACATGCCGGATGTGATCGAGAAGCTGATCGACGTCTACGTTGAAAAACGCACCGAAGACGAGCGCTTCATCGACACCTACCAACGTATTGGCATCGACCCATTCAAGGAACGCGTCTATGCAGCGAATCATTAAGAACAACCAGATCGTCGACGAAACCTGGCACCTGCTGCCCAAGGATTTCAACATCGACGAAGTGACCAACTGCGACGACTACATCGTGCCGCTGCAGCTGTGGCGTGAACACGGCCATATGCTCAAGGCCCGCGACGGCGGCCTGGGCGTCTGGCTGGACGCCGACGAAGAGGCTGAAGAAATCGGCGAAGTGGCCAACCAGTTCCAGGTCATTGCCCTGAACTTCCCGGCCTTCACCGACGGGCGCAACTACTCCAACGCGCGCCTGCTGCGTGACCGCTACAAGTTCACTGGCGAGCTGCGCGCCATTGGCGACGTGCTGCGCGACCAGTTGTTCTACATGAAGCGTTGCGGCTTCGATGCTTTTGCCCTGCGTGCCGACAAGGACCCGGTCGAAGCGCTGAAGAGCCTGCAGGACTTCTCGGTGACCTACCAGGCCGCCACTGACGAACCGCAACCGCTGTTCCGTCGTCGCTGAATGCATCGCGGGGCAAGCCGGTTTGCCCCGCGGTCAATCTCAAGTACCTGGATCATCCTGCGCCAAAGCCGTGCCCTCTGCCGCACTTCTCGCGGCCCGACGTAGCTTGCGGCCTGACGTGGGGCGCTTCGTCGACTCAAGGGCGAGCCAGGCATCCAGGTCTTCATCGGCAAAGGTTTTTTTCTGAACCCGGGGTGACAACGGCCCTGCCGCGTCGGCAAAGCGCCGGGTCATGAGTAAAAAGCCGGTGTGGGCGATCATCCGGTGCTCGGGACGCACCGCCAGCCCTTCAAGATGCCATTCACGAACCATCGACTCCCAGGCTTGGGGCTCAGTGAAGCGCCCGTCTGCGCGAATCGCTTCAGCCGTACGTGACAGCTGGGTCACGGTGGCGACATAGCTGATCCATACACCACCGGGTACCAGCACCTGGGCGACCGCATCAAGACACTCCCAGGGCGCCAGCATATCGAGTACCACACGATCGATACTGCCCGGTGCTTCGTGCTTGAGCACCTGTTCCTGCAAATCACCCAAGGTAATCCGCCAGGCCGGGTGTGCCTGCCCGAAAAGGCTCTGGACATTGCCGCGAGCGATATCGGCGAATTCCTCGCGACGCTCGATCGAGTGCAGGTAGCCGTGATCGCCCACCGCACGCAGCAAGGAAATAGACAGCGCCCCCGAACCCACGCCAGCCTCAACCACCCGCGCACCGGGAAAAATATCGGCCATGGTCACGATCTGGCCGGCGTCCTTGGGGTAGACCACCGCCGCACCGCGGGGCATGGATTGGACAAAGTTGCTCAGCAGCGGCCTGAAGACGTGATACTGCTGGCCTTGGCTGCCGGTGACCCGCAAGCCATCCGGACACCCGATGATCTGGTCATGATCAAGATAGCCTTTATGGGTGTGAAATTGACCACCCGGCGCCAGGCAGATGACATTCAGACGCCCACGCTCATCACTGAGCTGGACACGCTCCCCTGCACGCAACGGGCCACGTCGCTGGGACGACCCTACCGCTACCTGAGGTGCGGCTTGGGCCGATGGCGAGCAAAAACTATTCAAAAGGCGTACTCCTCCAGGCTCTTGGAACAAATCCGTGTGTCGAGACTGGAGTCGAACCAGGGCAGAGTGTTACGCAGCCGGCATGTATCACGCCAGCGCTTGTGTAATAGCATGTGTAGGAGCGGCTCCCGCACCCGGCCAGGCACGGGAGCCGGCAGTTAGAGATGGGTAACCTGATCCGGCACGCTGTTCCAGATATCCGTGGTCAGTGTCTCGATCAGATTGCGCTCAACCTCTTTTATCCTTTCAAGGTAGGCTTTGCTTCTTTCATTATATTCCTGGGATGAAATCGTGACTGAGTCTAGGTCCAACTGATCCTGCAGCTCATGAATCGGTTTTTTGGCCTCATCGAAACGGGATTTATAATTTTCATTGAGAAACTCGACCCAGAAGTCCCGACTCGAGAGCTCAGCCTTCAGGAACTCTGGCGTTTCCCTCTCAAGCACCTCGTTTTCGGCGGCGACTAGCTGCGCCTGCGTCACATTGGCTAGGCGCCCGAACAGCATGCTTTGCGGCTGCCCCGGCAGGTCCAGGTGTTCGGCCAGACCGATGCGATACGCCAAACGCACCTCCACATCGTCAACTTCAAGCCCTTGCGCCCGTCTTGCATCAATATCACGCAAGGCAATCCGTTCCACCGCGTCAAGTCGACTCAAGCGACGAGCCAGGTCGACCAGCGCGTATTCGGCGCCGACCACTGTCCCGGCTTGCTTCGCTTGTCCCACCAGCACCAGCACCTCAAACTGGCTGAACACCAGAATGACACCGTCGCCGCAGGTATCCGGGCCATTGGCAAAGTTGAACAACGAAGCGCGGACCTTTTCATCGCTTTTGGCAGCAGCGAGCACGTTCAGCACACGCTCGCGCAACCCGGTGAAGTCGTCGCGATAATCAGCGGTTTCGGGTAAATCGTTGAGCACACGGAAAAACTCGCGACTTCCCGCCATGTCAGCCAGATCGCTCCAATGGCCTTTGATTTGCTCCGCTCTGGCCGCGTCGACGCCGATCAACCAGCGCGCTACAGGTGATTCAGGTGTTACAAGGTGCGGCCCGCGCAGGTTCTGCACTACCTGGAAACTCACGCCAGTGCGCTGGTGGTAAGTTTCCAGCCGCTCAAGGCTGAATTGATCCAGCAAATTGCCATGCAGGTGGGTGATGCGATTGATTCTCACAACCTGCGGCGAGCTCTGCAATACCGCATCGGGTACATGGCGAATCTCGTTGTTGCGCAGGTCCAGCATGGTCAGGTGCTCAAGCCCGAACACGCCCTCAGGCCAGGTGCTGATTCCGGTACTCCTCAATGACAGGTTGAGCAGCCCCGGCATTGTTCCGACAACAGGTGGCTCGCGCAGCGGGTTGTCATCCAGAAACAGCAGTTTCAGTTGCGTGAGCCGCCCAAGCACCGCCTGGGTCGCCTCGGTCATCTCCAGGTTGTTGTTGCGTACTTTTAGCCGGGTCAGGCCCTGCAGTTCGCCGATTGCCTCGTCCAGCCCGGTCAGGCGGTTGCCGTTGAGATCGAGCCAGCGCAGCCTGGTGAAAACCTGCAGAAAGCTTGCCGGCACTGATCGCAGGCCCATTGCCGAGAGAGCAAGGTCGCCAATGTGACTGAAGTCCGCCGTCAACGCTGGCAGGGTGCCCAGACGCCAGTTGCTCAAGTCCAGACGGTAGCCGATAAAGCGTCCGTCACCGGCGTGGACACGGGCCGTTTCCCGGCGCCAGGCCTTTTTGATTTGTTCAGCCACCATGCGCAGCGGCCGGGCATTCGGTGGGAGCACCCAACCATCATCCCCGACGTCGTGTATCTGCTCGACCCATTGATTAAGGGTTTGCGTCAACTGCTGGTATTCCTCCCGACGCCGCTCCAGCGCCTGAGCCCGCTCAACCTCTGTCGCGCCCAGTTCCTGAAGCAAACGTTCTGCCTCTTGCGGCTCCAGGATCGGATAAAGGCTGCGGACCTGGCTCAACAGGCTAGTGTCGAATCGGTTGCCCACCGCCCCACGGCCGCTGAGCGGATAGCCCAGGCGCCCGTCGGCCAGGCGCATCGGCGTGCGTAGCCAGGGGCGTACTGGCTGCTGGCCGAGCAAGCGTGAAGCGCGAAGCCGGTCTGCCGAGGCCAACGCCGCCAGCGTCGCCTGCAAGCGATCCCGCTCGCCAATCTGCAGCCCCAGTGACTGGCGTTCACTGTCCGGCAGTGCCCGCAGCAGCGCCCCGGCCATATCGTCGTTGACGGTCAGTTCGTTGCCGTGCGCATCGAAGGCGCTGTAACGCTGGTCTTTGCGCAGCAGGGTCTTGAGTTCGCCGCTCGGCTCGCCAACCGACGCCAGCAGCTCGCCATCGAACGTTTCGGCACGCACTTGCAGGTGAACCCGGGCGCTCCAGCCGGGCAGTTGATCGAGCAGGCGCAGCATCAGCAGGTCACTGTCCAGGCTGGCCAGACGCGGTTGGTAGATCCCCTCGAGCGCACGGTTCAAGCGCACCTGGCGCTGGTACAGCCGGGCCTCCTCGGCCAGGCGCAGGGGCACCCGGGCAGCGGCTTGCTGTAGCGTGCCCAGTTCGCCCGGGGTGGCATGGTTGAGCAGTTCTTCAGCGGCCTGCAGGGGCAGCAAGGGAAAGTCCCGTTGCAGCAGACGCACCTCTGCCTGCGCCTGCTGGGCAGGCGTCGCATAGATGCTTTCGAATATCGCCGAGCGCCTCAATTCGGCGCGCCCAGCCAACTTGTTACGCAAGGTCTGCAAGCGTTCAGCGGGCTGCACATGGGCACCCAGCACGCGGTTGATGGTCTGCTCGTCAACACGCTGCAATATGGCTTCGGGCAGTTGGTTGGCATAAAGCTCACTCATCAACACTTTGAAAGTGTCTGCATCAGGCCAACGATCGAGACCATAAACCGTCGAGTCGCCCCATAACTCGGGGCCGCGAAACACTTCGATCGGCAGGTTCAGCCAGTTGGGCAGTTCGGTGGCCAGTACCACGGCAAAGTCCCGGCCCACGCCGCCCGGCGAGCCGCTGCGCAGGTTGCCGACCCAGGTTTCGAGCTGGCGGTCCAGGCGCAAACGCTGCAGGGTATCGGCCAGCAACGGCGGCAGTGGTTGCTGCGTGGCGTAAATGGCGCGCAAGACATCATCGCTAACCCCGCTGATATCGGCCGCCTGCAGCCGCTCGGCGTCGCTGAGCCCCTCAGCGGCATGCCCCAGTCGCTGCAACAACTGCAGGCGGCTCCAGCCCAGTGGCTGCTCGCCGATCACCCGCCAGTTGCCCTGGCCATTGTGTTCAAGCACAGGCCGGTAAGCCGATGGGTCTGCCGGGTGGAGGATGCTCCACTGCCCGGTTTCGGTTGTCGCCACGGCGAAAGTATCGTTACCCAGGCGGATGTAGCGCTTGCCCTCGACCAGGTAGTGACCGTTACTGTCGGGTTCGATCCCTTGCAGGTCGATGTCCTGGGTGTAGTCACCCAGCGCAGGCTGCCACAAGCGCAATTGACCATCGGGCAGCCTGACCTTGACCAGGCGATTGATCGCCTCGCTGGCCGCAACCGGCTCGAGGGCCCTGCCGGCAAGGCCCAGCCCGGCGATGAAGGCAACATTGAGGCCCACCGATTTAAGGTGCGTCCAGGCCTCGCCCAGCTCGCCAGCTTCCCAGGCGTGGGCACCTTCGACCACCTCGCCGATCAGTTGCGCCGCCGCCACGGCGGCCATCACCGCGCCGAGCGAGGGGACAAAAAACGCTGCGACATTGAGCAGGTTGAAACCGATCGACTCCCAGTAAGCCAGGCGCTCGCGCCAGGCCTGGTCGTCGACGTCGGCACTGGGCACGGCCAGGGTCCGCGCCTCATCCTTGATCTTCTGCAGGTGACGGTCTTGCAGGTAGCCAAACAGCTCCTGGTCGATGAAGGTCTCGCGCACATGCAGGTTGGCGTCCGGGTTCGGCCGCCGCCAGTACAGGCGGCCGCCATCATTGACCAGGTGATACAGCGCCTCCTCCAACCGTTTGAGTACATGCTGCTGCGATTGGTGGGCAACATAACCGCGCAACAGCGACTGGTACGCGGGTTTGCGCAGCAGGACCTTCAGGTCATCGGTGGCGGCCTTGACCGACGGGTACTCCTTGAGCACCGCACCCGGCGCCCCTGGCAGGTAGAGGATTACCGGCTCGACGCGATTGTCGTTGCGCTCAGGCCCGATCACCAGCACATCGGACAGCGGCGCTTCGAACATGCTCAGCTGGCTGCAACGCACGGGCTTGCCATTCCAGCGCGGCGCCCGCACGCCACTCAACAGATCAAGCAGGACCTTACGTCCCTGCTCGCTGATCTGTTTTTTCATGAAGGCGACCTGCAGGTTCACCCTCAACTGATCCTTGTACAACTCGATTGCCAGGCTACGACGCAGGGCGCCGCTGGCCGGTGTCTCGAACACTTCGCTCAGGTGCCGCTGGTATTGCCCGCCCAGGTCCAGGTCATGGCATACGCGGGCAAACGCCAGGGGTTCGATATCGAGCTTTTGCGTGTAGCGATAGCGAAAACGCGGGTAGCCCTGCTCGGTCCCTGGTATCAGCTCAAGAGAGAACGCGTCCTTGGGCGCCAGCGCGGTGCCGGCCTCAAACTCGCTACCGGCGGCAAAGTTCTGCAACGCCGCCTGCATCAGGCTCTGGCGGCGCGGAACAGTCCTGAGCATTGACCCCAGCAGCACCGATTCACGCTCGATGCGCACGAACTCATCGAAGTCGATATCAGGCTCGGCCCCAAGGTCGGCTTTGAGCCGGGCCCTGAGCAAGGGCTCGCAAAATGCGCCGATGCCTTTGAGGTCTTTCAGCTCACGGGCCAGGCGCTGGCCGGAGCGGCGGCTGCGCTGCTGGTAATCGACCAGTAGCGTTTGTTCCGCTGCGCTGGCAGTCGCAAACCAGTCTTGCTGCTCGCGGCCATGCTGCTGCGCCAGCAACTGCACGCCCATGCGCTCGAAGTCTTCGGGCCGGGCATGGCGAAGCCAGGCCGGCAGGCGTTGCGAAATGAACGGGCCATGCGGGCCGGGAACGGATTGTGAAGAGGGGGTGGTCATGGCAAGTCTCCTGTTGGCTTGAATGCCTAGGAGACCTGCCGCAAGCACCGCCAGGGTGCTAATTAATGCTTGGGCGTTGCAGGGGCTAGCCGGTTACCACAGCCGGCCACTGAGACGGCTCCAGAGCTTGACCGCCAGGTGTTCGAGCGACCCGCTGGCCGCCAGGCCCACACGCTCCTGCAGGCTTTTGCGCTCGGCAAAGTGCAACTGATACAGGTTGGCCTCGCGGGCGCGCTGGCTCAGGTACTCGTCGCTGGTCATCAACTGGTCGACCAGTTGCTTGTTCAGCGCGGCAACGCCGAGCCAGACCTCACCGGTGGCAACATCATCGATGTGCAACTGCGGGCGGTAGCGCGAGACGAAGTCCTTGAACAACTGGTGGGTGATGTCCAGGTCTTCCTGGAACTTTTCCCGGCCCTTCTCGGTGTTCTCGCCGAACACGGTCACGGTGCGTTTGTATTCACCGGCGGTGAACACTTCGAAGTCGACGTCGTGTTTTTTCAGCAGGCGGTTGACGTTGGGCAGCTGCGCCACCACGCCGATCGAACCAAGGATGGCAAAGGGTGCGCTGACGATCTTGTCGCCGATGCAGGCCATCATGTAGCCACCGCTGGCGGCGACCTTGTCGATGCACACGGTCAATGGCACGCCGGCCTGGCGAATGCGCGCCAGTTGCGAGGCCGCCAGGCCATAGCTATGGACCATGCCACCGCCGCTTTCAAGGCGCAGCACCACTTCGTCCTGGGCCGTGGCCAGGCTCAGCACCGCGCTGATTTCATGGCGCAGGCTCTCGGTGGCCGAGGCCTTGATGTCGCCGTCGAAGTCGAGGACGAACACCCGGCTTTTTTCTTCGGGCTTTTTCTTCAGTTGTTTGTCGGCCTTGGCCTGCTGCTTGCGCAAGGCTTTTAACTGGGCTTTGTCCAGCAAGCTGCTTTCCAGGCGCTCACGCAAGTCCTTGTAGAACTCATTGAGCTTGTTGACCTGCAACTGGCCGCCGCCCTTGCGCCGGCCCTTGCCGCGCAAACCGGCAATTGCCGAGAGGACAATCAGAATCGCGATCACCAGGGTCGCGGTCTTGGCGAGAAAGCTTGCGTACTCTGCAAGAAACTCCACAGTAACTCCTTAACATGCCTGCGCCCGTGCGGCGCGAACCGATAGTCAAGCATACCGAGGCCGCCCTGCCCCTGCCAGCGCAGGAAATCTTCGGCAATGCAGTTCAAACGCTCTTTTCAAACGCTTGTATGTTTTTTCGTTGACAGCCTGACAGCGGCAACCTAACCTCGGCTCATCCTTAGCGCAGGCGGACGACGTGGGCAGTATCTACCTGATTCGACATGGCCAGGCTTCATTTGGTGCAGACGACTACGACGTCCTCTCGCCCGTTGGCATGCGCCAGAGCGAGGCCCTGGGCGATCACCTGGCGCAACTGGGCTTGCGCCTGGACCGCTGCCTGGCTGGCGACCTGCGCCGCCAGCAGGACACCGCGCGCCTGGCCCTGGCTCGCATGCAAGCGGCCGGAGCCGCCGTACCGGCACTGGAAACCGACAACGCCTTTAACGAATTCGATGCCGACGGCGTCATCCGCGGCCTGCTGCCCGGCCTGTTGCCGGACGAGCCCGAAGCCTTGCACGTGCTGCGCAATGGCACCCAGAACCGCAGCGAGTTCCAGCGTCTGTTCGCCTTGCTGGTGCAGCGCTGGCACGGCGGCGAACATGCCTGCGACGGCGCCGAGAGCTGGCAGGGCTTTGTCCAGCGGGTCGACGGCGGCCTGCAGCGGGTGCTGCAACAGGCCGGCAACGGCGACAACATTGCCATTTTCACCTCGGGCGGCACCATTGCCGCCCTGCTCCACCTGGTAACCCGTATCACTGCCGGCCAGGCTTTCGAGCTGAACTGGCAGATCATCAACACCTCGCTCAGCCAACTGAAGTTTCGCGGCCGCGAGGTGGCCCTGGCTTCCTTCAACAGTCAGGCCCATGTGCAGCTGTTGAAGGCGCCGGAGCTCATCACCTACCGATGAACCCCGGCTCGTTGTGACCTCACCCGTCACGCAAATCACTTAATAAGGAACACACCATGAGCGATGTAGCAAAAGCCGTCGAAGCGATGAAAGCCAAGTTCAACCCAGCCGCCGCCGCTGGCCTGGACCTGGTATTCGGTTTCAACATCACTGACGAAGACAAGCACTACGCCCTCATCGTCAAGGATGGCACCTGCGAAATCCAGGAAGGCGAAAACGCCGACGCCAACTGCACCCTGGTGCTGGACAGCGACACCCTCAAGGGTATCGTCAGCGGCGAAACCGACGGCATGCAGGCCTTCATGGGCGGCAAGCTGCGCGTTGAAGGCGACATGATGCTGTCGATGAAACTGAGCGAGCTGTTCCCGGCCTGATCGGCTGGCAGCGAAAAAAAACCGAAGCCTGGGCTTCGGTTTTTTTTGCCGCAAATCGCTGTGTCAGGCCGGCGGCACCGGCGCGATGACTTCCTCGGTCAATGTCTCGGTCAGCGCTGCACGCTGCTGACTGACAAGAGACTCCAGTCTGCCACGCCATTGCGGCATGCGCTCAGAATCCTGGACCACCGTCGCAACCGACGCTGGCTGGACCTCCATGGCCATGGCCAACAGGTTTCTTACCTCATCGTCCAGTGTCTCTGGCTGCTGACTCCCTTGAGCCAAGGCATTGAGGTAGTCCCTGGCCATTCGCGCACGCTCATTGAGCAGCCCATGACGCGCCGGGAATACTGCACGCAGATAGCCGGCCCAGTAGCCTTCACTGCGAAGCCAACGATTCAGATCAGTGGCTTCGCTGCGCGACACCGCATCCAGCGCCGCTTGCAGATGGTTTTCAGTGATCCAATCGTGGGTGGTGCGGATCGTGCGCCCCAGCAATGGCAGGGTCATCGGCAAACGCTGGACCAACCTGAAGTGGAAGTCCTCGAACACCTGGTACAGGTCAATCGCCCGCCCTGGCTGGCGCCACTCATGAAAATGCGCCTCGATGTGACGAAGCAAGGCGCGAGAGCGGCCGCGCAAACGCCCTTGGGCAATCAATACACTACGTGCGTCCCCCCTATTGTGGATCGCTCGTTGCGCCAGTGCGTACTCCAGCACCTGGTCAAGGATGTAAAAGTCATCACGCGCCTCATTGGTGTAGCGCACCACGGCCCTGCAAATCGCGTCGCGCAAGACCTGCTGTTCATACATCAGATCAAATAGCGACTGCACCTGTTGCAAGAATGCATCACGGCTGAGCCTGGCGGATTCGGTACGACCCATGCGCTCAAGCACATCGAAAAGCAGGCCCATGCCGAAGCTCTGGCTGAGGCGCACAATCTGCCAGCGGGCTCTTTGCAAAGCATCGCCACCTTCGAACAGGTTCATGAGCGGTTCACGCTGTGCCGACTCCACCGCCCGATGGGGATTACCGACAGCAGCCATTTCCGCCTCTACCCTCACGCGTTCAGTTTGGGGCAGGTACGACAGCGTCAGCCTTAATCCCGGTACACGTCCAGCCCCTTCCGGAACTTGGGTGAAGTGGTTCTCCAGCAGCGAAGCCAGGGTCAAAGCGGGCAAGGTTTCAAGGCCCTGCGGCCACTCGGTGATTCCGGTCTGGTCGAGGCGCAATCGCTGTAGCCCCGTCAGGTTGCCCAGATGAGGCGCCATCCCCAGGGGGTTGCCGGAGAGGTCAAGATGCTGCAAGCGGGTCAGTCCCTGCCACTGCTCTACGGTGTCGGCGTCGAGGGTGATGTGGTTGTCGATCAGCAATAGCCACTGCAGCTGCGTCAACTGCGCCAATGCCCCGGCTTCGAACAGGGCCTGGCTATCAAAGATGGACAATACCCTGAGGGTTTCGATGGCCGCCAGTGCCGCCAGATGTTCCGCGCTCCAGCGTATCGGGACAGGTGTGGCAAACTCGATGTACAAGGCTGTCAGACTCGTCGAGTGACGCAGCGGCGCCAACGCTTCGGGGCCCATGCCCGGACAGGCAAGGCGCAGATATTCCAGCACCGGCAACTGGCCGATGTCGGCAGGCAAGGATTGCAGCACGATCCCTTCGATCTGCAGGTCGCGCAGATTGGGGAATGCGCGCAGAAAACCTTCGGGAATACTGGTGATATCCAGGACACTGAGCACCAGAACCTCTACCCCTGCCAGCTCACCGTTCAATACTGGCAGGCTGTCGAGCGCCAGCCCGCTCAGGCGCAACTCAATGCCACCCGACGGCAGCCTGATGACCCGGTCCTCGACCGTGCGAAAGCGCCACGCAGCGCTGAGCAACTGGGCGACCCGCTGGCGTTGCTCGCGCCCCGACCAGTAACGCTGGTCATGCCCGTGCAGCACGATTTCGAAAGCACCGCCCTCCACCCAGTTGTCCAGCGAAACGCTAAATGCAATCGAAGCGCGCTCAAGCGCTGCCACCGCTTGTTCACTCTGTTGCGCGCTGCCGGTCAGGCGTTCGAGCCGCACAGCAATCTGTTCAGGCGTGTCATCGACGAACATGGCCTCCAGGCGCTGTTGCAGTGTACGCGAGCCGAACAACCGGTTGATCGCGCTGCTGCCCGGGTACGCCCGACGTCCCGCCACCGCGGGCAAACTGGCGCTCAACCAGTCAGGCGGCGCGGCGATCCCCAGCAGCCCGCGCGCACGGTCCGGCTGTTCGGTCGCCAAGTCACGCAACCTGCGGCGCAACGCTTCGGCACTGGCCATGGAGGTTGGCAAGGCGTTTCTCGTGAGTGCCGGCAAGGCGGCGAACAGGCAGGTAAAAAATCCATAGCTTGCGCTGGCGAAACTACCCAGGTTCAGGCCCCCTGCATCGTACAGTTCCCAGCGCTGCTCCATGCGCACCAGTACACGGCTGTTGGTTGCGCTGAGCTCTCCGATGCTCGATACCAGTGCCCCTGTGCGGGTCGATTCACGCAGTTCCAGGCGCAATCGCCCAGGCCAGCCGGGCAGATGCTCCAGCAAGTTCAACGCCAGTACCTGAGTATCATTGTTTTGCAGATAGCCAAGCTCGAAGTCGGTGAACGCCCGACTGAGCCGAACCCGGCGCGAGACTTCCACCACGCGCTCGGTCAATGCCAGGGAGGGCTCTTGTCCGGCCTGCCAACGTGCCCGTTCGCGAACATCGACATCGCGCAACACTTGCGCAGCAACGGCCCGGGTCAAGCCAGGGAACAGGCGCTGCAAGGTGGCCAGCGCCTGCTCGTCATCCACCGCGACATCCAACAGGGAAGGCGTAGGATTCTGGTAGAACTGGTCGAAAAGAGCCCGACGCACTCGTTCAAGACCGTTTGCCAGGTCCGCGCACACCGAGGCTCGCCGGGATGCACTGTCATCTTCGCGCTCATCTTCGTCGTCGCTCAGGTCGCGCCGGCGCCGTGGCGCGTCTTCCAGCACCTGGACCACCTTGTCGATCAAGCGATTATGCTGCAGGTCGGCCCGCGCCACTTTCAAGGGCTCTACCCCCTCTTGCGCGCTGCCGTGGACCTGCAGCGGTTCCCCCCAGAACTCGACGCTGTCATACAGCTCGATCGTTTTGCCCTGTGGCCAGTTCGGCAACTGCACCAGTATTTGCGCTACCTGCACGTAGTCCTCAGCCAGCAGATTGCCTTTGCGGGCGCGATTGACCAAGCCCAGCACCTGGCGGTCAACGGCAAGGCGGATCAGGGTTTCATGCAGTACGCCGGGTATCGGCTGGTCGTCACGGAAAACCTGCTGCAGTTCCTCGGTGGTCACGCCACTGATTTCGCCAAGCAAATGCAGCTCGGCGGCAGCAAAGCGCTCGACCAGATGCCCCAGGCGCCGCAGCAAGGTTGCCTTGCTCCAGCGCTGGGGCTGCTCCATCACATGGTGCCAGGCACCCTGGCCGTTATGCTCCAGCGCCGGACGAAACAGCGACGAATCCCTGGGGGAGACAATTCGCCACTTGTCTAGCGCGGTGTCTTTCTCGATCTGGTAGATATCGCTGTCGATCCGCACCCACTGTTTGCCGTCGGCGTCATAGATACCGTTGGAGCGGTTGGGCGCCAGCTGGTTCTTCCAGCGAACGTTGCGCGCATAGGGCAGCAGATCGGGATGCCACAGTTGCTCGCGGCCATCGTCCAGGCGCACGAGGACCAGGCCGGCCATGGCCGAGGGCACCGACAGCTCGTCCTCCTCTTCACCGTCTGCAATCGCAGCATTGAGCAGGATCGCCCGCAAGAACGCTTGACCGCTTTCCTGCACCCTTACACTCCAGTGATCGGCACCATGGAAGAAGTGCGTCAGCAGCTTTGCCGCCAACACGGCGATAAACGCAATGCCCATGACCGGCATGAACAGCGTCGCCCCGCCCAGGACCGCCAAACTGGTGTTGTAGCCTTTGTCCAAGTCGCCTCGGGAGATGTCGTCAGTGTCCTGAGTGCTCACCACCAGTGCCGCCGATTCGTCGCGGATGAACTGGACGCATTCACTGTAGAGCACATCGAACAGCTCCCGGCGCACATCCACTTGCTGCCAATGCTGGGCGCGGTGCAGGCTGATCGGATCGACCAGCAGGTCAAGAAACGCTGGCCGCTCCTTGATCGTGACAAAACGCGCCAGGAACAGCCGAAACTCGCGGTCGGCCAGGCGGCCGATCAGGTCGCTCTTGAACGCTTCCAGCGAGGCATACTGTTTGAGCGGATGCAGCGGGTCTGCGGGGATGTGGACGATGCAGGGGACGGTCGCGGTGGCGTCGGTAACGGAGGGCGCAATGATCACAATCTGCGTCAATGCCACACCGAACAGAGCCAGACGGCTGCACTGGCTGGCGTTGAAAGGATTGGTCCGGGCCAGACCGACCTTCAGTGGCGAATCGACCCGCGCGTCAGCGGACTGCCTCAACAAGGCCAACACGGCGGCATAACCCTGTTCGTCGATGTCGCCCTTGATGCGTGCGATATTGGCTTCTACCTCCATGAGATCGCGCATCGCTGTCTTCTTCTTGTTGCGCAGCACCTCCTTGTCGCTTGCGTTGCTCAACACGCTTTCCAGGTGTGCCTGATAGCGCTTGCCCAGGTCCAGCTCGCGGCACCCTGCGGCGAAATCGGCGGCGGAGATCGGCAACAGGTCAGGATAAGGCGGCGCACTGTCGGTTGCAGTCAGCACGCTGGTCTTGTCGCTTTTCAAGGCAGCCAGCTCATCACTGCTGAAGTTCTTCAACACCGCCTCGAACAGCGAAACACTGGAGATCTTGAAGCCAGCCGTACGCAGCACGAAACGAGCCTCAAGGATATCTGCAGTCGCCTGGAAGCGTGTCTGCAGCCACTGTTCAAGCACTGGCTTGCAAAATTCATAGGCGCTTTGCAGGTTGGCAAATGCTTTGGCAGCTTCGTGGCGCGAAGCATGGCTGCGGGCCTGGCTGGCATGCAGGGCGTTACGCATGGGTCGCGCAGCGCCAGTCAACCATTGCGGCTGGCTGGTAGTGGCGCTGTCGGGCAGCATGGCGGCCAGTTCGGTGCGTTTGAGCTGCGCAATCCAGGAGGGGACGCGTGCCTGCATGAAGGCCACGTTGGGGTGAGAAGATGGCATGGTGTACGTCACTCTGGCGGTTGGGGAAACGCCAGTTGAATTCAACCCGCACGCTTCGGGGCGTTAGATATATGTAGCGCTTGCCGGTCACGGCGGCGCAGGCACATCAGGCTCAGTGATCGCAGCGCAACACAGTGGTCTATAACAGCGGGACAACGCTTGTTAGGGGATGGGCAAGCCATTAGATTGCCAATGATCCTCCCCTCCGATCATAAGGGAAACGAATGACGCTCACCGACCAGTCCACCCAGGTCCGACCCGGCGAAGAACTTGATGCCGCAGTGATCGACCCTTATCTGAAAGCGCATATCCAGGGCCTGACCGGTGCGCCGACCATCAGCCAGTTCCCCGGTGGTGCCTCGAACCTGACCTACCTGGTGCAATACCCCGGGCGCGAGTTTGTGTTGCGTCGCCCGCCGTTTGGTCACAAGGCCAAATCCGCCCATGACATGGGCCGCGAGTTCCGCATCCTCAACCAGCTCAACAGCGGCTTCCCCTACTGCCCCAAGGCCTACGTGCATTGCACCGACGAGTCGCTGATCGGTGGCGAGTTCTATGTCATGGACCGGGTCAAGGGCATCATCTTGCGCTCGGACCTGCCGCCGGAGCTGGGCCTGGATGCCCAACGCACCGAGGCCCTGTGCAAGAGCTTCATCGAGCGGATGGTCGAGCTGCACCAGGTCGACTACAACGCCTGCGGCCTGGGCGACCTGGGCAAGCCCGAAGGCTACGTGCAACGCCAGATCGAGGGCTGGGCCAGCCGCTACGAAAAAGCCCTGACCGCCGATGCGCCACGCTGGGAAAAGGTCATCGCCTGGCTGCGCGAGAAAATGCCGGCCGATCACCCCAAGCCTGCCATCGTGCACAACGACTACCGCTTCGACAACGTCATCCTCGATGCCGACAACCCCATGCGCATCATCGGCGTGCTCGACTGGGAAATGACCACCATTGGCGATCCGCTGATGGATCTGGGCAACACCCTGGCCTACTGGATTCAAGCCGACGACCCGGCGCCGGTGCAACTGATGCGCCGCCAGCCAAGCAACGCCCCGGGCATGCTCACCCGCCAGCAGTTTGTCGATTACTACGGCGAACGTGCCGGGATCAAAATCGACAACTACGACTTCTACTACACCTACGGCCTGTTCCGCCTGGCCGGCATCGTCCAGCAGATCTACTACCGGTTCTTCCACGGCCAGACCCAGGACAAGCGCTTCGCCCAGTTCATCCACATGAACACGCTGCTGGAGCACATGAGCCTGCAGGTCATCGGCAAGTCCCCACTCTGACGACTCCAACAAGGAAAAGACCATGTCCAAGACCCACCTGTTCGACCTCGACGGCAAAGTCGCCTTCGTCTCCGGCGCCAGCCGCGGCATCGGCGAAGCCATCGCCCACCTGCTGGCCCAGCAAGGCGCCCATGTGATCGTCTCGAGCCGCAAGCTCGAGGGTTGCCAGCAGGTTGCCGAAGCGATCATCGCCGCCGGTGGCAAGGCCACCGCGGTTGCCTGCCACATCGGCGAGATGGAGCAGATCAGCCAGGTCTTCGCCGGCATTCGCGAACAGTTCGGGCGCCTGGACATCCTGGTCAACAACGCCGCCACCAACCCGCAGTTCTGCAACGTGCTGGACACTGACCTTGGCGCCTTCCAGAAGACCGTCGACGTCAACATCCGCGGTTACTTCTTCATGTCGGTGGAAGCCGGCAAGCTGATGCGCGACAACGGTGGCGGCAGCATCATCAACGTTGCCTCGATCAACGGCGTGTCGCCGGGGATCTTCCAGGGCATCTACTCGGTGACCAAGGCGGCGGTGATCAACATGACCAAGGTCTTCGCCAAGGAATGCGCGCCGTTCGGTATCCGCTGCAACGCCCTGCTGCCAGGCCTGACCGATACCAAATTCGCCTCGGCGCTGGTCAAGAACGATGCGATCCTCAACACCGCGCTGCAGCAGATCCCGCTCAAGCGCGTGGCCGACCCGAAAGAGATGGCCGGCGCGGTGCTGTACCTGGCCAGCGACGCATCGAGCTACACCACTGGCGTCGCGTTAAATGTCGACGGTGGCTTTCTGAGCTAAGGGCTGGCCGTAAAAGAAAGGGGCTCAGGCCCCTTTCTTCATGCCTCGATGCTTTTGCCGATCAGGGCTTGCGCTGTACACCCGAAGGCCCCGGCTGCGGGCTTTGTGTCGGGACGCCCTGGGCAAAGTACTCGCTGACTACCTGCCGGGTGTATTCGACCCTGGACAACTGGATCAATGCCGGCATCAGGTTGAACGCCTGCAGCCGATGATCTTCGTTGTCCAGCACCAGCGGCCCGGAACTCACCGGCACCTCATCACGCTCGGCAATGACTTTGCGGGCCTGAGTCAAGAGTTGCTCCAGCCGGGTACGTGCCGACTCGCCCAATGTGCGTGGCAGCCCTTCACCAACGGCCAATTCCTGCAGCGCCGATTCAACCTCGTAGCTCCAGGGAGCGCACTCTTGCGCAACCAGGTGCTCCTGCCAGAACGGCTGGTCGCTCAAGGCAACCGGGAAATCCTGAGCCTGCGTGGTCAGCACATCGGTCTCGACCTCATCCGCCATCGAACGGGTCATCCATGTCACCATGCCGGCATTGGCCTGGCGTCTGGGCTGGTGGCGCAAGCGTAGCCGGGCCGTCAACGCGATACGAATATACAACTCGATTTCGGCATAGTCCGGTTGACCGTCGGGATTAGGGCGTTGTGCCCACCAATCGCGATAGCGCCTGGCCACAGACTCGCGCAGGCTGCGAACCCGCCACAGCGACAGGCCCAGTTCAATCAGCGCGGGGCGGGCATCACCGGAGGTAGTGGCCACCACCCGATCCGCTTCTGCCAGCCCCAGCAGGTCGGAAAAACGCTGCACTGCAGAATCTATGCAGCCCAGGTCCAGTGCTACGCGGTAGAACTCCTCGCGCCGGGTTTCATCGAACATGCGCAGGATGATCGAGTGGGCTTGTCTGGTTACCTCTTCGCGCTCATCCGCTGGCGTTCGCGACAGTATCGTGTTCATCAACGCAAAGAACGCACGACTGCCGTTACTGTCCGCGTCAATCAATTCCTGCGCCAGACTCCGCTCCTGCGTCGACAAGCCCTCGAGCAGAACGTTTTCGTCGCCCTCTCCACCACTAACTTCCTCCTCGGATTCACTTGTTGACTCGCCCATCATGACGCGTGACAGGCGGACTTCACCATAAATCGCCCCTGACAGGTTATTCACTTGCGCCAGTTCCGAAAGCAATCGCTCGCGGTCCGTGGGATTGAGCCCGTGAACCGACAGACGCAGCCCAGGCACACGGCCAGCACCAGCAGCCACGCTCAGCAGATTGACATCCTCAAGGTTGGCGCGCTCGATGTGCGTCAGGCCTTCCAGGCCTAGCGGCCAAGCGGCGTACGAGTAATGCAGGTCCAGGCAACGCAACTCACTCATGCGCCTGACATCGATTGCGTCGTGCAGTGGCGTGCGACTCAGATCCAGGTGGCGCAGATGAACGAGCCCGCTAACATTCTCCCCATACAGCGTGAACGCGTTGCCGGACAGGTCAAGATAGGTCAGATGTTGAAGTGGCGTTAGCGCACCGATCACATCGCCCTCGAACCACGCCTGGCAGTCCCGGAGCACCAATCGCTGCAGATGTTGGCAACGGGCGATGGCCGCCATATCTTCGGCGTACCAGGTGAAGGTTTGGCTAGGACTTGCCGCTGGCCACAGATTGATGATGTTCAGTTCCCTTAGCTGCGAAAGCAGGCCGATCGGCCTCAAGTCCTCTGCACGCATGTGCGCGTTTATCAAGGACAGCGTGTGCAGCTGCGGCAAATCGGTCAGGCCGTTTGGCAAGCTGTCTATCCTGGCCGTCAGATGCAGTTCGCGCAGGTTCGCAAAGCGCGCGATAAAGCTGCCAGGCAGGGTATCCATGCTCGGCAGGTTAAGGGTTAGGCGCTGTATGGCGTCGAACTCCAGCGGCAATGCGGGCAGGCTGTCGACAAACGCATCGTTGATCTCGAGCACAGTGACGGTCGGGTCCAGGGCGTTGAGCAACTGCTCGGCAATATGCCCTCGGCGGCGCGCAGCAAAACCCGTCCCATACACAGTGGTGGCCCCGACCCAGGCCCGCAGCGCACCGTCCAGGCGCAGTCGCGCGTCCTCCAGACGATTGAGTGCGTCAACGACCGTTGGCCCCTGTCGTGTCACCTGGTCAAGAATATGTTGTATATGGCTCTCAGATGCCCGAGGGAACATCAACTGCAAGCGTTCGATGCTGCTCTCGCGCTCGAAGCGCCCACCCGTTCCCGCCATCGCCCGGGCGCGGCGCTCGGATCCATGCGGATGCAAGGTAACCCGTGGGCGTTCGATGCCGAGCAAGGCCTGGGAGCGCGTCGGCTGGCTAACAGCCAGTTCATACAGCAGGTCGCGCAGTCGTGCAGTCTCGTTCGTACCCAACCCCAGGCGTTGGCGCTGCGCCGGCCCCATCAGATCCAGCAATGCGGCATAGAAATCAACGTGGAAACGGCTTTCAAGGTAACGTTCGCCCTGCAGTTGAACCACTTCGTAGCTGAACGGGCCGCCGCTCCCCAGCCCCCAGGACGCTGCACCTGGCACCTGGGCAAGGCGCCTGGGCGTGGTTCTGCGCACATCCCCGGGGTACATCGCCAGGTTCAGGTCCGAGTGCCAGCCGGGCAAGGCCGGTAACAATTCGAACGCCAGTGTACGGGTATTAATGTCGGCTTGAACCGGCGCGCGAAAGCCCATCAGCGTCCGCGTCAGCCGATAGGCGTTCCAGGCCCGGCGTGAACGCTCGAACAGGTTCAGGTCAAGGACTCCGCGGGCAAGACGTTCCAGAACTGCCGGTGAGGACTGGACAATCAGCTCGTCAAGCATCTGCACAGGCAGGTTCGGGTAGTGCTGGACAAGCTCGCCGAGCTGTACATCGGAAGCCACTTGCGCCGGCTCAGGCAGTTGCAGCGCGGTCTCGCTACGCGCCAGGAATGCACGAAACAGCCTGTCGTACCATTCCAGAAATAGCACCGCCGGCGGTGTGCCGCAGTCAGGGCCGCAATAAGCGTTATCATCGTCCGGTTGTGGGCTGCGTCGTGGCCGGGGTACCTGAGTCTCGGTGACCGTATACAACGCACGAAATTCTGCCAGCTCTGGCACCTCGTACTCAGCAGGCACCACACGCCCGTCCTTGACCAGAGTCAGCAGCGATTCGGTCTTGCGCACCCGCCGCAATTGGCCAATCGTCCACACCAGCAATGCAGGCGGCGCATCGTCATTGCTATACACCCTGCGCAAGGTGGTATTGGTGACACCACTGAGGCGCGCCGCCAGCATCAGGTCGTCATCACCCAGGTCGTCCAGCCAGCTCCCCAGGCGACGCAGTAGCGATAGCCGCCCCCACCGTTCGGGCCGCTCCAGGCTGTGATGCCAACTGCCCGCGCCGTTGTGTTCGAGGATCGGGTTATAAGTACGTGCTTCGGAATCCAGGTATAAGCGCTCTTTACCAATACTGGCATCGAATTTGATCAAATAGCTGCGGCCATTGATACGGATGGCCCGCCCCAGAGACGAGTGGATGATGCCTTGGCTATTGGGCGGATCGAATTGCAACTTGGGCGGCAAGGTATAGCTGCTCAGGTTGCTGGCCCAACGCCCGTAACGGCCGTTGGGCAGGATCACCCAGCGCCATGGCTTGACGAAATCCGAAGGGGCCTGGCCTTCGTCCTCTTCCTCGGCTTGAAATCCGACCCCGGCACCGAACATCAGGTGCTGCTGAGTAGCCTCGAGAAAATAAGGGATGGGGGCAAACGTTTTCGTGCGGCCCTCCACCAACGCCGTGGGCACCGCCAGATACCTGGCATCGTCGCCAAGCCTGCGGCACATTTGCTCGTACCAGTGTGCCTTCAAACCTTTGCCCAGCGATTCGGTGCGCAGATTCAAGCGCTTGTTGCGTGTGTACTCGTCGGGCTCCTGCAACGCGTCAAACACGCTGGACCATTTGGCCATTGGTACGAAACGGCGAAAAAAAGCCTGAAAATCGCTAGAAGTCAGCTGTATCTGCAGATCGTTCAGGAACGCTGAACGGGAGGGGTACTCCTTCAATGGCTGCTGGGGATGTCCCGGTACAAAGGCAACACAGGGCGACTGAGGCTTGTCGGCACCAAACACCAGAATTTCACTGAGTGCCACATCGCCCAGCAGGTGCAGCGACCACTCCTCGGCATAATCGTAGGGGGAGATACCGTCATTGAGGGTATGACGGATCTGACTGCCATGGCGGTCATCGCGTGCCGCTCCGTTGATGAACGCGTTGACGATCACGTTAGCGGCACTGCTCAGCAGGCCCTTGATATCGGCAATCGCCAGCTCCTCGGCCAGGACATTCATCGCAGCGACACATTTGACCTGCGCCAGGGAATCGGCAGCCAGCTCACGGGTTAAATACTCCTGATACTGTTTGCCCATATCCAGGGAACGAACGCGCAACGCATAGGCAATACCCTCATCGGCGTAACACACGATGGATATGATGCTACTCCAGGCGTTCCGATCCTTGCCGGTGAAGCCAGCAAAAAGATCGAACTCCGTGGGTACGGCCAGCTTGATGTAGGGGTTGCGAGCCAATTGCAGTAGTTGCGCTTGATTGAAATTCTGCAAGGCGGCTTCGTACATTGAGCGCTGACTCAGCAGCACCTCATCCAGATCATTAGGTAATGTATCTGACTGGGGTTTGAACACCAGAAACGTGCCATTTACGGTGTCGACCACTTCGCCATAACTTTTACCAGCCATTTTCTCAAGCTGGGGTCGACAAAACTCATACAGGGTCTGCAACTTACTGATTGTCGCCGTCAGCTCACGGCGCAGCGTGCGGCCCTCTTCACGTATGCGCATCAGGCGCAGGCGCTTGGCCGGATCGGCAGTCTGCAGCCATTGGGGCAACCCTTCCTGTTCAAGGGGTGAAAACGACGACGGAATGTAACCGATCCCGGCATACGGCAACGATGGCGCAGGGGAATTGTTCATTAGCGATGACATCACAGATGCCTCTGATTGAAGGAGAACCTTCAGTTCATCAGAGGCAGGCAGCGCCGATCACATAGATAGTTGTTCAGTACCCGGGTTGCACTGGGCAGCGCAAACGCTTGCGTTTAACATGGCGGCCTTGCGCCTGCCGACGCGCGTCCTGTTAAGCCCACGCCATGCCTTTCGAACTCAGCGTAGACCCCATCACCCTGGCGATTCTTGCCGCCGTCGCTTTCGTTGCCGGTTTCATCGATGCCATTGCCGGCGGTGGCGGCCTGCTCACCACCCCGGCGCTGCTCACCGCCGGCATGCCACCGCACCTGGTGCTGGGCACCAACAAGCTCAGCTCGACCTTCGGCTCGGCCACCGCCGGCTTCACCTACTACCGGCGCAAACTGTTCCACCCACGGCAGTGGCGTCATGCCCTGGTCGGTACTTTTATCGGTGCCCTGATCGGTGCGGTGGTGGCCCACTACCTGCCGGCCGAATGGCTGAACAAGATGCTGCCGGTGATCGTCTTTCTGTGTGGCGTGTACCTGCTGTTCGGCGGCACGCCCAAGGCGCCGCTGGATGCCGATGCGCCGGTGAAAAACAAGTGGCAGATCCCCCAGGGCTTCACCCTGGGCTTCTACGACGGCGTGGCCGGCCCAGGCACCGGCGCGTTCTGGACCGTCAGCACGCTGCTGCTTTACCCCATCGACCTGGTCAAGGCCAGCGGCGTGGCGCGCAGCATGAACTTCGTCAGTAACGCCGCAGCGCTGTCGGTGTTTATCTTCTCCGGCCAGGTCGACTGGCTGGTGGGCCTGTCGATGGGCTCGGCACTGATGGTCGGCGCGTTCTTCGGCGCGCGCACCGCCATCAGCGGCGGCAGCAAGTTCATCCGCCCGGTGTTCATCACCGTGGTGCTGGCGCTGACCGTGCGCCTAGCGTGGCAGCACTGGTTCGGCCAGGCCTAGGCGGCGGGCCACGTACAGGTCGATCAGATAGCGCGCAATCGAACGCCCCGCCGGCAACGGCGGTAGCGCATCGACGCGAAACCACTGGGCGTCCTCGATCTCGTCCGGCTGCATGACGATTTCGCCGCCGGCGTACTCGGCATGAAAACCGAGCATCATCGAATGGGGGAACGGCCAGCACTGGCTGCCGACGTACTGGATGTTCTGCACCTCGATCGCCACCTCTTCGCGCACTTCGCGCACCAGGCAGTCTTCGGCCGATTCGCCAGGCTCGGCGAAGCCTGCCAGGGTGCTGTAGACGCCGCTGACAAAGCGCGGTGAACGGGCCAGGAGGATTTCGTCGCCACGGCTGATCAGCACGATCATGCTCGGCGAGATGCGCGGGTAGCTGCGTAAATCACACGGCGCGCAGTACATCGCCCGCTCCCAGTGGATTTGCTCCATGGCCTGGCCGCAACTGCCACAGAAGCGGTGCTCGCGGGCCCAGGTGCCGATCTGCGCGGCATAGCCAAGAATCTTGTAGGTCTCGAAGTCGCCTTCGAGCATGAACTGACGCAAGCCGCGCCAGCTGCAGCCGGCTACCGCCTGCGGGCTGCGCAACTCCAGAAGGAACACCGGCTGGCCATCGAAATGGCCGATGCCGTGCTCGCAAAGCACGTCCAGCGCCTGGCGCTTGAGCCAGTCACGCGGGAACAGCGCGCCGTTGTCATCGACCAGAAATCCCTCGCGGCTGCGGGCGACCGCCCAGCCGCCGGTGAGGTTTGTGTCCAGTACTGCGGTGGTCCAACGCGCTGACATGTGCCGGTTCCTTGCGGGGTTCGCCGCCGGGGGTCAGTCGGCGAACTCGGGTTTCTGTTTGCTCATGTGGGCGGCAACCGCCACCCGCAGATCGGTGGATTGCAGCATGGCGGCGTTCCAGGTGGCGATGTACTCCAGGCCATCGTCGATGCGGTGATCGCGCATGTAGCTGATCATGTGCTTGGTGCCGGCCACGGCAATGGGAGATTTTCCCGCAATTTCGGCGGCAATGGCAAAGACTCCGTCAAGCAGTGCCTCATGGCTGTCAAACACACGGTTGACCAGGCCGATGCGCTGGGCTTCGTCGGCGGCGACATTGCGCCCGGTGTAGGCCAGTTCGCGCATGATGCCGTCGCCGATGATCCGTGGCAGGCGCTGCAGGGTGCCAACGTCGGCGGCCATGCCCATGTCGACTTCCTTGATCGAGAACTGCGCGTCGCTGCTGCAGTAACGCATGTCGCAGGCCGAGACCAGGTCGATGGCGCCGCCGATGCAGTACCCCTGGATCGCCGCCAGCACCGGCTTGCGGCAGTTGTCCACGGCATTGAACGAGGCCTGCATGCGCAGGATGGTGCGGCGCAGCAGGCGCGCGTTGCGGCCGACGTCCTTGCCCAGTTCGTTGGCCACCGAGGCCAGCAGCATCAGGTCGATGCCGGAAGAAAAATGCTTGCCGGCACCACTGATGACCACCGCGCGCACTTCGTCGGTTTCATCAATCCAGCGGAAGATCTCGACGATTTCGCTCCAGAACGCCGCGTTCATGGCGTTGTACTTTTCCGGGCGGTTGATCTGCACGTGGGCGATGCGGTTGTTCAGTTCGACCTTGAACGCTTGGTAGTCAGTCACGGTGCTCTCCTTGAAGGCGGCGAGGTTGATCGCAGGACTATAACAAGGTGCCCGTCGGCGCCAAGGCCGCGCTTGTGCCAAAACCGGGACTTTTACCTTGATCTCCGTTCGCACATGCGGCACTTTGCCCAGCTGTTGAATCATAAGGATACATTTTCATGTCCCGCTCCCTGGCCGGCGCCCTGGCCCACAATTTTCTTGGCCAGTCGCCGCGCTGGTACAAGGCCACCTTGTGCCTGTTCCTGCTGCTCAATCCCCTGCTGCTGTTCACCCTCGGCCCGGTGGTGGCCGGCTGGGTGCTGGTGATCGAGTTCATCTTCACCCTCGGCATGGCGCTCAAGTGCTACCCGCTGATGCCCGGCGGCCTGCTGATGGTCGAAGCCCTGCTGCTGGGCATGACCACGCCGCAAGCGCTGTATGAAGAGCTGCAGCACAACTTTCCGGTGATCCTGCTGCTGATGTTCATGGTCGCCGGAATCTACTTCATGAAGGACCTGCTGCTGTTCGTGTTTTCGCGGATTCTTCTCGGCGTGCGCTCCAAGGCCCTGCTGGCCTTGCTGTTCTGTTTTCTCTCGGCCTTTCTTTCGGCGTTTCTCGATGCGCTGACGGTGACGGCGGTGATCATCAGCGCGGCGGTCGGCTTTTACTCGGTGTATCACCGCGTCGCTTCCGGCGCCAACCCACGGGAAGACTCGGACCTGGACAGCGACCAGCACGTCGCCCACCTGCACCGCGAAGACCTGCAGCAATTTCGCGCATTCTTGCGCAGCCTGCTGATGCACGGCGCCGTGGGTACCGCCCTGGGCGGCGTGTGCACCCTGGTCGGCGAGCCGCAGAACCTGCTGATCGGCCACGAAATGGGCTGGCACTTTGCCGAGTTCTTCCTCAAGGTGGCGCCGGTGTCGCTGCCAGTACTGGCCGCCGGGCTGGTCACCTGCGTGCTGCTGGAGAAACTGCGCTGGTTCGGCTACGGCACCCTGCTGCCGGACAACGTGCGCCAGGTGCTGGCCGCCTATGCCGCCGAAGACGACGCTCAGCGCACCACCCAGCAACGTGCCGCACTGGTGGTGCAAGGCCTGGCGGCGCTGATCCTGATCATCGGCCTGGGCCTGCACGTGGCCGAAGTCGGCCTGATCGGCCTGCTGGTGATCGTGCTGATTACCGCCTTTACCGGCATCACCGACGAACACCGCCTGGGCCGCGCGTTCCAGGACGCCATGCCGTTCACCTCATTGTTGGTGGTGTTCTTTGCCGTGGTCGCGGTGATCCACCAGCAGCAGCTGTTTACCCCGCTGATCCAGTGGGTACTGGCGCTGCCGGCCGATCAGCAGCCGGGCATGCTGTTTATCGCCAACGGCCTGTTGTCGGCGATCAGCGACAACGTGTTCGTCGCCACCATCTATATCACCGAGGTCAAGCAGGCGTTTGTCAACGGCGGCATGAGCCGTGAACACTTCGAGACCCTGGCGGTGGCGATCAACACCGGCACCAACCTGCCGAGCGTGGCCACGCCCAATGGCCAGGCGGCATTCCTGTTCCTGCTGACCTCGGCGATTGCGCCGCTGATTCGCCTGTCGTATGGGCGCATGGTGTGGATGGCGCTGCCCTATACCGTGGTCATGGGTGGGCTGGGGTGGTGGGCGGTGACTTACTGGTTGTAATGCTGACTGCACGGGCCTCATCGCCGGCAACGCCGGCTCCACAATGGGTCTGCATGCACTGAACCTGTGGGAGCTGGCTTGCCAGCGATCGAGCGCGAAGCGGTCGCAATTTAGCCACAACTGATGTGCTGACTGCACCGGCCGCATCGCGGGTCAAGCCCGCTCCCACAGTGGATCTACATTCACCGAACCTGTGGTGGCCTTGCCAGCGATCGAGCGCGCAGCGCAATCCAGTCAGGCTCTCGCGATGCCTTTAACCACATTGCGCCCGGTCGCGCACCGGGCACTGGGCGCGGTGCAGGTTCAGCGCGGTGTTGATGATGCCGATATGGCTGAAAGCCTGGGGGAAATTGCCGAGCATGCGCCGGCCCAGCGGGTCGTACTGCTCGGCCAGCAGGCCGACGTCGTTGCACAGGGCCGCAAGACGTTCGAACAAGGTCCTGGCCTCCTCCTCCCGCCCCAGCAGCACATAGACATCCGCCAGCCAGAACGAACAGACCAGGAAGGTCCCCTCCCCCGGCGTCAGCCCATCGCAGCCACTGTCGCTGTCATAGCGCAGCAACAGGCCATTGCGCAGCAGACGCTGCTCGATGCGCGCAAGGGTGGCGAGAAAGCGCGGATCATCCGCCGGCAGGAAGCCGGTCAGGGCAATCTGCAGCAGGCTGGCATCCATTTCGGTCGAACCATAAGCCTGGACGAAACAGCCCAGCTGCCCATCGAAGCCCTGTTCACACACCTGCCGGTGAATCCTGGCCGCCACCTGACGGTAATGCCCGGCGCGCGCCTGACCTTCTTCGGTGGTATCGCTCAAGCCGGCAGCGCGGTCGAAGGCCACCCAGGCCATGACTTTGGAATGGGTGAAGTGCTGCTGCCCGCCACGCACCTCCCAGATGCCCTCGTCCGGCTGCTGCCAGGTTTTTTCCAGGTACGGCATGATCAACCGGGCAATCGCCGCGCTGCGCGGGTGGCGCGGCAGGCCACCACGAATTGCCTGGCTCATGGCATCGGCGACCTCGCCATAAATATCCAGTTGGTGCTGCAACGCTGCGGCATTACCGATACGCACCGGTTGTGCACCTTCATAACCGGCCAGCCACGGCACTTCATACTCCGCCAGCCGCCGCTCGCCGGCCAGGCCGTACATGATCTGCATCTGCTCGGGGTTGCCGGCCACCGAGCGCAGCAGCCATTCGCGCCAGGCCTGGGCCTCTTCGAAGTAACCAAGGTTCATGAACGCCAGCAAGGTCATGGTCGCATCACGCAGCCAGCAATAGCGGTAGTCCCAGTTGCGCTCACCGCCCAGGCGCTCGGGCAACGAGGTGGTCACCGCCGCGACAATGCCGCCGGTGGGCGCGTAGGTCATGGCCTTGAGGGTAAGCAGTGAGCGCTTGACCAGCGCCGTCCAGGGGCCGACGTCCGGGCAGCGCGACGAAAACTGCTGCCACTGCTCCCGGGTCCGTTGCAAAGCTTGCTCGGCATCGAACGCTGCAGGCAATGGCAGGTGTGACGCCTGGTGGCTCAGGCTGAAGGCCAGGCGCTGGCCGGCCTTGACGGTAAAGCGGCTGCCGGTGTGGTGATCCAGGGCCTGGGTGGCGGCGCCGCTGCGCAGTATCAGCCGGTCGGGGCCAACCACCGCCGAGAGCACCAGCGGCTCGGCCTTTTCGACCCAAGGCACACTGTTGCCATAGTCAAAGCGCATCACCAGGTCCATCTCGAACGGCACTTCGCCTTCCAGGCCCTCGACAAGGCGCAGCACGCTGTTGTGTTCAGCCAGGGGCATGCAGTCGATCAGGCGCGCACGGCCGCTGGCGGTGGTGAAGGTGGTGTGCAGGATCAGGGTGCCGTCCAGGTATTCACGGCTGACCTGCACCAAAGGCTCGCTCGGCGCCAGGCGCCAGCGGCCGTTTTCTTCATTGCCGAGCAAGGCGGCAAACACCGCCGGGGAGTCGAACCTGGGCAGGCACAGCCAGTCCAGGGAGCCGTCGCGGCCTACCAGCGCGGCGCTGCGACAGTTACCCAGCAGGGCGTAGTCTTCGATCAAACCCGGCATTCATCCCCCTTGTGCGTGAACCCTCAACCAATCGGGTGCCAGACCCGCCGATCGCGGGTCAGCAGTTCGTCCGCCGCAGTCGGGCCGTTGTCACCGGCGGCATAGAGCTGCACCTCGCCGCCCTCCTGCCAGGCATCGAGGAACGGCTGCACCGCGCGCCAGCCGTTCTCGATGTTGTCGGCGCGCTGGAACAAGGTCTGGTCGCCGGTCAGGCAGTCGTAGATCAGCGTCTCGTAGCCGGTGGACGGCTGCATCTTGAAAAAGTCCTTGTAGGCAAAACCCAGCTCAACGTTCTCCATGGCCAGGGCCGGGCCCGGGCGCTTGGCTTGCAGGTCGAACCACATGCCTTCGTTGGGCTGGATCTGGATCTTCAGATAGTTGGGCTTGAGCCGCTCGACTTCGGTATCGCGAAACTGGGCATAGGGCGCTGGCTTGAAGCAGATGGCAATCTCGGTGTCGCGCACGCTCATGCGCTTACCGGTACGCAGGTAGAACGGCACGCCGACCCAGCGCCAATTGTCGATCATTACCTTGAGGGCGACGAAGGTTTCGGTGTTGCTGTCGGGCGCGACCCGAGGTTCTTCGCGGTAACCGGGGACCTTCTTGCGCCCTTGTTTGCCAGCGCTGTACTGGCCGCGTACCGAGTTTTTCAGGGCCATGTTCTTCGACCAGGGCCGGATCGCGCCGATGACCTTGGCCTTCTCGCTACGCACCGCATCGGCGCCAAAGGCCGCCGGCGGCTCCATGGCGACCATCGCCAGCAACTGGAACAGGTGGTTGGGGACCATGTCGCGCAAGGCGCCGGTACTGTCGTAGAAGGCGCCGCGGCTTTCGACGCCGACGGTTTCGGCAGCGGTGATCTGCACGTGATCGATGTAGTGGTTGTTCCAGAACGCTTCGAACAGGCCGTTGGAAAAACGGCTGACGAGGATGTTCTGCACCGTCTCTTTGCCCAGGTAATGGTCGATGCGGTAGATCTGCTTTTCGCTCATGACCTTGAGCAGGCAGGCATTGAGCGCTTCGGCGCTGGCCAGGTCCGAGCCGAAGGGTTTTTCCACCACCACCCGGCGAAAGCCGGCGCTTTCGTCGAGCAGGCCAGCGGCGCCCAGGCGCTGCACCACTTCGCTGAAAAAGCGCGGTGAGGTGGCCAGGTAGAACACCGCGTTGGCGCTGGGGTTGCTGCGGATGCGTTCGGCGATGGCCTGGTAGGTGGCCTCGTCGAGAAAATCGCCGGTGAGGTAGCCGATGCGTTTGGCCAGGCGCGCCCAGAGTTTGTCATCCAGGCACTTGCTGGCGCCTTCGCTGGCCCTGTCGCGTTCGCGCATGAAGGCTTGCAGGCGCGCGGCGAATTCGTTGTCGGTGGCGGCGTTGTGGTCGACGCCAACGATGCGCAAGCCCTTGTCGAGCAGGCCATCACGGCTTAAGTTGTACAACGCCGGCATCAACAGGCGCTTGACCAGGTCGCCGTTGGCACCAAACAGGAACAGGTTGCAAGGCGGGGCCGCTTCGATTTGTGTTTTGCTCATTCGGCTTTCTTCTCGACATGGCCACCAAAGCCAAAACGCATGGCCGACAGCATGCGGTCGGCGTAGGTGCCCTGCTGCTGGCGCGAACGGAAGCGGGCGAACAGCGCACTGGACAGCACCGGCACCGGCACCGCCTGTTCCACTGCCGCATCGATGGTCCAGCGCCCTTCGCCGCTGTCGGCCACCGAGCCGCTGTAGCCGCCCAGTTGCGGGTCGGCCACCAGGGCGTCGGCGGTAAGATCCAGCAGCCAGGAGGTGACCACACTGCCACGGCGCCACACTTCGGCGATTTCCGCCAGGTTCAGGTCAAAGCGCTGCTCGGCCGGCACGGCATCGCTGCCCTTGCTCTTGAGCAGGTCGAACCCTTCGGCATAGGCCTGCATCAGGCCGTATTCGATGCCGTTGTGGATCATCTTCACATAGTGCCCGGCACCTGCGGGCCCGGCATGAATGTAACCCTGCTCGGCACGCCCGGCCGGGCCCTGGCGGCCGCGGGTGCGGGGGATGTCGCCAACCCCGGGGGCGAGAGTGGCGAACAGCGGGTCGAGGCGGTCGACCACCGCCTGCTCGCCACCGATCATCATGCAGTAGCCGCGCTCCAGGCCCCAGACGCCGCCCGAGGTGCCGACATCGATATAGTGCAGGTTGCGCTTGCCCAGCTCGGCGGCGCGGCGCATGTCGTCCTTGTAGAAGGTATTGCCGCCGTCGATGATCACGTCGTCGGCGTCGAGCAGGTCAGCAAGCTGGGCGATGGTCTGCTCGGTCGGCTCACCGGCCGGCAGCATCACCCACACCGCCCGGGGTTTCTCCAGCTTGCCTACCAGCGCGCCAAGGTCATGGGCGCCGTTGGCGCCTTCCTTGACCAGGGTTTCCACTGCCTGACGATCGCGGTCATGCACCACCATGCGGTGCCCGCCACGCATCAAGCGCCGTGCAATATTGCCGCCCATGCGGCCCAGCCCCACGATTCCCAATTGCATGTGCGATGCTCCCCTGGAATGAAAAATAGCGCCTCAGGCCTTCAAGGTTAGTCCAGCCCTGGCGCGCTTGGTTCAGCGACGAACGGCAAGACAGCCAGAAACAAAAAAGTTCCCAAGGCCTGCAAAAGAATTCAGAATCGCCGCCGATCCAGCAGCTACGCTGTTAGAAAAACGAACCACCCTATGCGAGGTGTGCAATGGGAACCCTTCTGCCAAAAATGCCTGCCCAGACCCTCTACGTGACGGTACACCGCGACGAGCTGCGTCGCCTTAAAGAAGAGCGCGAGCAGTTGCAACAACAGGTCGCCCAACTCAGTCTGCTTCTGCAGCAAGCCCAGGACGGCCAGTTGCCAGCGCGCAGCTGAGCGTCCCCGCGGTTGGTTGTGCACCTGATGCTTTCTGCCCTGCTTGACGGCATTTCTCCCGCCTAAGCCGTCTGAAACGTTGTGCCACAACCTGCAGCCGCGCTGCTGCAGGTTCCTGCGAGCAAAAGTGACCAGCGGGTCACATTCTTCACGAATTCTCTCCTACACTCGGTATTCGGCCAGACATCGCCCGGAAAACTCGACTTAAAATAGTCGAAACTTCTGCAATCGCGGTAGGTCAGGAACTAAGTAGGCCATCGATTCCGCTTCAACGGACGCGGCCCACCCACCCCATATCGTCACCACGCCGTCGGCAGGACGCCGGCTTGCGTAGCGCTTGTGCGCTTGGCTGCGGGGCATGGAAGGCAAGGCAATACCACTCACAGAGAACAGTATCGGTAGACAAACAACAACGGGCGCCCACGCCCGCACAACATAGGGACGGAGAGAAGTATGATCAGTGCCGCTGTCGAACCTCATGTAGAGCAATTCACCCCGGATTCGCGTGAACCGCTTGCAGCGGATTTCACGCCGACAGCCAAGGCACTGGGTGCTGACCCCAGACATTCTTCACATAAACGCAAAGTGTTGTTCGTCACCTCGGAAATCGCCGACCTGGTCAAGACCGGCGGCCTGGGCGATGTCTCGGCGGCGCTGCCACGGGCCATGCGTCACCTGCACGATGTGCGCGTCTTGATTCCCGGTTACCCGCAGGTGCTGGAAAGCGACAACCCGATCCACCTGGTCGGCGAGCTGGGCGGCCACGCGGCCTTGCCGCCCTGCAAGATCGGGCGCATGGACCTGGCCGATGGCCTGGTCATCTATGTGTTGATCTGTCCCGAGCTGTACCAGCGCGAAGGCACGCCCTACGGTGCCAACAACGGTCGCGACTGGCCCGACAATCACATCCGCTTTGCCCGCCTGGGCCTGGCCGCGGCAGAAATCGCCGCCGGTGAAGGCATGGTCCACTGGAAGCCCGACCTGGTCCACGCCCACGACTGGCCGGCCGGCCTGGCCCCGGCCTACATGCACTGGCGCGGCCTGCAGACGCCGACCCTGTTCACCATCCACAACCTGGCCTACCAGGGCGTGGTCAGCCGTGCCTGCTGCCCGGAACTGGCGATCCCCGACCACGCCCTGCAACAGGAAGGCATGGAGTTTTACGGCAAGCTGTCGTTCCTCAAGGCCGGCCTTGCCTACTCCAGCCACATCACCACGGTCAGCGCCACCTATGCCCGGGAAATCACTACGCCCTCGTTCGGCTGCGGGCTGGATGGCTTCCTTGCCAGCAAAGCCCAGCAAGGCCTGCTCAGCGGTATTCCCAACGGCATCGACGAGAGCTGGGACTCGGCCAGCGACCCGCACCTGGATCACCCCTTCAGCCTCAACGACTGGCACGGCAAGGCTGCCAACAGCCGCCAGGTGCGTGAGCTGTTCGGCCTGCAACCTTCGAACGGGCCACTGTTCGCAGTGGTTTCGCGCCTGGTCTACCAGAAAGGCCTGGACCTGACCCTGGGGGTGGCCGAATACATCGTCCGCCAGGGCGGCCAGATCGCGATCATCGGCCGTGGCGAACCGGAAGAAGAACAGGCCATGCGCGAACTTGCCCTGCGCCATCCCGGGCAGATCGGCGTGCGCATCGGCTTCAACGAAACCGATGCCCGGCGCATGTTCGCCGGCAGCGATTTCCTGCTCATGCCGTCGCGCTACGAGCCCTGCGGCCTGAGCCAGATGTACGCCCAGCGCTTTGGCTCGCTGCCGGTGGCGCGCAACACCGGGGGCCTGGCCGACACCATCGAGAATGGCGTCACCGGTTTTCTGTTCGATGAATCGACCGTCGACAGCTACCGCGAAGCACTGGGCCGGGCGTTCTACGTGTACAGCAAGAAGAACCTGCTCAATGCCATGCGCTGCCTGGCGATGACCCAACCGTTCAACTGGTGCCAGGCCGTCGAGCCTTATGCCCGTCTTTATCAGGAGCTGGTCGAAAACGCCCGAGCAACCCCACGCTGAAGCGGAGATGGCAGGTATGCCCTTGAGGTCACAGGAACACGCGACCCACGGGGCCGTGATGCTGGACAGCAACAGCGCCCGGTTTGCCCTGTGGGCACCGGACGCACAGCAGGTGGAGGTTGAATTCGACGCCGGTGCGCGCCAGCCCTTGCAGGCCCAGGCCGACGGTTGGTTCGTCGGCCAGCTGCCGTGCAAGGTCGGTGACCGCTACCGCTACCGGATCGACGCCACGCTCACGGTGGCCGACCCGGCGTCGCGCTACCAACCCGACGGCGTGCACGGCCCCAGCCAGTTGCTGAACCCCGCAGCCTACCGCTGGCAGTACCCCGACTGGCGCGGGCGCCCCTGGCCTGAGGCGGTCATCTACGAGCTGCATGTCGGCCTGTGCGGCGGCTATGCCGGGGTGATCGAGCGCTTGCCGGCCCTGGCCGAGCTGGGCATTACCGCCATCGAGCTGATGCCGCTCGGGCAATTCCCCGGCGAGCGCAACTGGGGCTACGACGGCGTCCTGCCGTTCGCTCCACAGCACAGCTATGGCAGCCCCGAGCAACTGCGCGAACTGATCGACCAGGCCCACGGCCATGGCCTGATGGTGCTGATGGATGTGGTCTACAACCACTTCGGCCCGGACGGCAATTACCTCGGCCAGTACGCCAGTGGCTTTTTTCGCCAGGATCGCCAGACCCCGTGGGGCGCGGCGATTGATTTTCGCCGCCGCCAGGTGCGCGACTTTTTTATCGAGAACGCCCTGATGTGGCTGCAGGAGTACCGCGTCGACGGTCTGCGCCTGGACGCCGTGCACGCCATCGACGACCCGGATTTTCTTGCCGAACTGGCGCGCCGGGTGCGCAGCGAGATCACCCCGGGGCGTCAGGTATGGCTGACCCTTGAGAACGAACACAACCAGGCGCACCTGCTTGAACAGGGCTTCGATGCGCAGTGGAACGACGACGGTCACAACGCCCTGCACGTGCTGCTCACCGGCGAGCAGGAGGCGTACTACGCCGACTACAGCGAGTCGACCATCGAAAAACTCGCGCGCTGCCTGAGCCAGGGCTTCGTCTTCCAGGGCCAGCCCGACCGCAACGGCCGTCCCCGCGGCGAGCCCAGCGGGCATTTGCCCCCCACGGCCTTCGTGCTGTTCCTGCAGAACCACGACCAGATCGGCAACCGCGCGTTCGGCGAGCGCCTGAACCAACTGTGCCCGCCCCAGGCCTTGCGCGCAGCCACCACCCTGTTGCTGCTGGCGCCGATGATTCCGCTGCTGTTCATGGGCGATGAATGGGGCTGCGAGCAACCTTTTGTGTTTTTCACCGATCACCACGATGAACTGGCCGATGCCGTACGCGAAGGCCGGCGCGCCGAGTTTGCCGGTTTTGCCGACTTCGCCGATGCCGTCACCCGCTCGCGGATTCCCGACCCCAATGCCCTCGATAGCTTCGACGCTTCGCGGCCGCGGCCAACACACTCAAGCCAACAGCCATGGTTGCAGTTGTACCGGCAATTACTGGCCCTGCGCGCCCGCCACATCGTCCCCAACCTGCCCGGCATCCATGCCCTCGGCGCCCGGGTGCTGGGGCCGCAGGCCTTGACGGTGCGCTGGCAGCTCGAACGCGGCGGCGAGCTGCGTATTGACCTCAACCTTGGCCCGACCGCGCAAGTGGCCGACCTGCCGGCCAACGCTGCACGCCTGTTCAGCTGTAGCGAAAGCTGCATCGGCAGCACGCAATTGCCGCCCTACACCACCCTGGTCAGCCTGCTGCCGACCACTCCAGCGGAGCCTGCCCATGACTGACCCACGCTTGCAGCAACTGGCCGAACTGGCGGGCCTGGCGGTGGACTGGATCGACGCCAACGGCCGCGCCCAGCGGGTCAGTGACCCGGCGCTGCAGCGGGTGCTGGCCGGCCTAGGCCACCCGGCCGACAGCGTTGAGGCGATCGAAGCCAGTATCCAGGCGCTGCTGCGCGCCCACGATGCCCGCCACCTGCCGCCGCTGTTGACGGTTGACCACGGCTTGGCGCTGGAGCTGTCTGGCTATTTCCCGGCAGCGATGGACTGCCAGGTGCTGCTTGAAGATGGCAGCGAACAACCGTTGCAACTGGATGACCAGGCCAGGCTCCCCGCTGGCTTGCCGATCGGCTATCACCAGGTGCAGATCGACCGCCAGCAGTTCACCCTGGCCGTGGCGCCGGTACGCTGCTATAGCATCGCCGACGCCCTCGACACGCCAACCCCGCGCTGCTGGGGCCTGAGCGCCCAGCTGTACAGCCTGCGCCGCCCCGACGATGGCGGTTATGGCGACTGCCTGGCCCTCGAAGCGCTGGTACGCAGCGCCGCCGAACGCGGCGCCGATGCCCTGGCGATCAGCCCGCTGCACGCCATGTTCGCCAGCGACAGCCAGCGCTACAGCCCGTACTCGCCCTCCAGCCGGCTGTTTCTCAACAGCCTGTATGCAAGCCCGGCGGCGCTGCTCGGGGACCGCGCGGTGCGCATGGCGATTGAAGCCTGCCAGTTGCATGGCCCGCTGGAGCAGCTTGAACAACTGCCGCTGATCGACTGGCCGCAGGCCGCATCGTTTCGCCAGCGTTTGCTGCGTGCGCTGTACCGTGACTTCATCGCCACCGAGCACCCGCTGCTCGCCGACTTCGACAGCTATCGCCAGCACGCCGGCCCCGCCCTGGAACGCCACTGCCGCTTCGAGGTGCTGCTGGAGCACGCGCTCAAGCGCGATATCGGCCAGGACTGGCGCGACTGGCCCGCGGCCTGGCACGACCCGCACAGCCCCGAGGTGAGTGCCTTCGCTCGCCAGCACAGCGAAGAAGTGGAGTTTCACGCCTTCTGCCAGTGGCTGATCGAACGCAGCCTGCAACGCGCCCAGGATGCGGCGCGCAGTCATGGTATGGGCATCGGCCTGATCGCCGACCTGGCGGTGGGTGCCGACGGCGCCGGCAGCCAGGCCTGGAGCCGCCAGGACGAGCTGCTGGCCGGCCTCAATGTCGGCGCGCCGCCGGATATACTCAACCGCGCCGGGCAGAACTGGGGCATCTGCGCCTTCTCGCCCGAAGGCCTGCGACGCAACGGCTACCGGGCGTTCATCGAGATGCTGCGGGCCAACTTTGCCCATGCCGGGGGCCTGCGCATCGACCATGTCATGGGTTTGCAACGGCTGTGGCTGATCCCCCAGGGTGCCACCCCGGCCGAAGGAGCCTACCTGCACTACCCGCTCGATGATCTGCTGCGCCTGCTGAGCCTGGAGTCGGTGCGTCACCGGGCTATCGTGCTGGGTGAAGACCTCGGCACTGTGCCCGAAGGCCTGCGTGAAAAGCTCGCCGCCCGGGCCATCCTCGGCATGCGCGTGCTGCTGTTCGAGCAAGACCCGCCCGGCCACTTCAAGCCCATCCTCGACTGGCCCGACAATGCCTTGGCCACCACCAGCACCCATGACCTGCCGCCACTGGCCGGCTGGCTGCAGGCCCGTGATATCGACTGGAACCAGCGCCTGAGCCTGATCGACGGCATCACCGAGCGGCACTGGCGCGACAGCCGCCAACACGAGCGCCAGGGCCTGCGGCGCATTCTTGAACAGAACTACGGCCAGGCCCTGGCCGAGAGCGACGCGCTGATCGATGCCAGCATCCGCTACCTTGGCCATACCCGCGCGCCGCTGGTGCTGGTACCGCTGGAAGATCTGCTGGGTGTCGATGAGCAACCCAACCTGCCCGGCACCATCGACAGCCACCCCAACTGGCGCCGGCGCTTTGCCCTGCCGGCCACCGGCCTGCTCGACGACGAGGACGCGGCGCGGCGCCTGGAGCTGCTGGCGCAGGCCCGCGAACAGGCCTGGGAGCGTGACCGGTGAAAACCCTGACCGCGACCCTGCGCCTGCAGTTTCATGCTGACTTCGGCCTCGACCAGGCGGCGGCGCTGGTGCCCTACTTCGCCCGCTTAGGCATCAGCCACCTGTACGCCTCGCCGCTGCTGCGCGCGCGCCCCGGCTCGCGCCATGGCTACGATGTGGTCGACCCCGGGCAGGTCAGCCCGCATCTGGGCGGCGAAGCTGCACTGGAGCGCCTGGTGGCAGCGCTGCGCCTGCACGGCATGGGCCTGATCCTCGACATGGTTTCCAACCATATGGCGGTCGGCAGCGACAACCCCTGGTGGCAGGACCTGCTGGCCTGGGGCCGGCGCAGCCGCTATGCCGAGTTCTTCGACATCCAGTGGCACTCGCCCGACCCGCTGCTTGAAGGTCAGTTGCTGCTGCCGTTTCTGGCCGGTGACTACGGCGCGATGCTGCAAGGCGGCGACATCCCGCTGCGCTTCGACGCTGCAACCGGCCAGTTGCATATCCAGCACCACGAGCACCGCTTTCCGATCTGCCCGGCCGACTATGGCCTGGTGCTCGCCGAAGGTGGCGCAGCCCTGCAGACACTGGCCAGCCGCTTCAATGCCTTGCGCAGCGCTGACGATGCCCCGGCGCAGGCCAGGCCGCTGCTGGCCGAACTGGCAGCGCTGGCCCGCCAACAGCCCCTGGACGATGTGCTCGGCGCCTTCGACAGCCGCAGCCCCGAAGGTTTCACGCGCCTGCACGCCCTGCTCGAACGGCAGTCCTACCGCCTGGCCAGCTGGCGCACCGCTGGCGACGATATCAACTGGCGGCGCTTTTTCGACGTCAACGAGCTGGGCGGCCTGCGGGTCGAACGCGCGGCGGTGTTCGAGGCCACCCACAGCAAGGTCTTCGAGCTGATCGGCCGCGGCCTGGTCGACGGCCTGCGCATCGACCACATCGACGGCCTGGCCGATCCGCGCGGCTACTGCCGCAAGCTGCGCCGGCGGGTCGACGGGCTCTTGGCCCAGCGCCCACTGGAGGCAGCGCTGGAGCACTTTCCGATCTATGTCGAGAAGATCCTCGGCGCCGACGAGCAGCTGCACCGCGACTGGCAGGTCGACGGCAGCACCGGCTACGAGTTCATGAACCAGGTCTCGCTGCTGCAGCATGATCCAGACGGCGAAGCAGAGTTGGCGGCGCTATGGAGCGCGCTAAGCGAACGCCCGGACTTCAGCGAGGAAGTGCGCCTGGCCCGCCAGCAAATCCTCAATGGCAGCCTGGCCGGCGATTTCGAGTCGGTGGCCCAGGCGCTGTTGCAAGTAGCCCGCGACGACCTGATGAGCCGCGACCTGACCTTGGGCGCCATTCGCCGGGCGTTGCAGGCGCTGATCGAGCACTACCCGGTGTACCGCACCTACATCAATGCCTGCGGGCGCCCGGCAGAAGATGAAGCGTACTTCCAGCAAGCCATGCGCGGTGCCCGCCAGTGCCTGAGCGAGGCTGACTGGCCGGTGCTCGACTACCTGCAGCGCTGGCTCGGCGGCGAGCCCTGGCGGCGCTTGCCGCCGGGCCGGCCGCGCAAGCACCTGCGCCACGCCTGCGTGCGCTTTCAGCAACTGACCTCGCCCACCGCCGCCAAGGCCGTGGAAGACACGGCCTTCTACCGCTCGGCACTGTTGCTGTCGCGTAACGACGTAGGTTTTGATGCCGAACGTTTCAGCGCCCCGGTCGAGGACTTTCACCAACATTGCCTCACGCGCCTTGAGCAGTTCCCGGACAACCTGCTGGCCACCGCCACCCACGACCACAAGCGCGGCGAAGACAGCCGTGCGCGCCTGGCAGTGCTCAGCGAACGCAGCAGCTGGTTTGCCAGCCGGGTCGAACACTGGCGCGAGCTGGCCAGCCCCTTGCGCAGCACCCTGGCCGACGGCGAAGCGCCAGGTGCAGGCGATGAGCTGCTGCTGTACCAGACCCTGCTCGGCAGCTGGCCGCTGGACCTTGACGAGAACAATCCGTTGGCGCTTGAGGCCTATGCCGAGCGCCTGCGCCAATGGCAGCGCAAAGCCCTGCGTGAAGCCAAGTTGCGCAGCAGCTGGAGCGCCCCGAACGAGGCCTATGAACAGGCCTGCCTGGATTTCATCGACACCCTGCTGCTGGAGCGCGCCAGCCAGCAGTTGCGGCATTCCCTGGCCGAGGCGGCGCAGGCGATCGCCTGCCCGGGCGCGCTCAACAGCCTGGTGCAGTGCTTGCTGCGCATGACCACGCCCGGGGTGCCCGACCTGTACCAGGGCAACGAATTCTGGGACTTCAGCCTGGTCGACCCGGACAACCGCCGCGCGGTGGACTTTGCCGGTCGGCGCCAGGCCCTGGCGGATGGCACCACAACGGCGCAGTTGCTCCAGGACTGGCGCAGCGGCCGGGTCAAACAGGCGTTGATCAACCAGGTGCTGGAGTGGCGCCAGCAGTCCCCGCAGCTGTTCCTGCGCGGTCAGTACCTGCCGATCGAAGTGCGCGGCAGACACGCCGGGCGGGTCCTGGCGTTTGCCCGGGTGAGCGCTGAACAGCGCGCCGTGGTGGTGGTGCCGCGCCTGGCCTGCAGCTTGCTTGGCCAATCACCGCTACCGCTGATCCCGGCACAGAACTGGGACGATACCCGGCTGGTTTTGCCGTTTGCCTTGTCGCCTGGCAATTGCTCGGGACTTTTTGCCACAGGCGCAGTCACAGCCTCAAAGGAGCTGTGGCTGAGCACTGCACTCAAGGAGTTTCCGGTCAATCTGTTCGTTGAACATCGTTAAGTCCTCAGGAGCGTAGAGATGAGTGTCGAAGAAAAACGTATCCGTGAATTCGCCTATCAGATCTGGGAGTCGGAAGGTAAGCCCGAAGGCCAGGAAGAGCGGCACTGGGCGATGGCGCGCAAGCTTGCCGAAGCCGAAGCGCTGGCGCCCAAGGTAACGCCGCGCAAACCGGCCAAGGCGCCGCCGGCCAGTAGCGCCAAGGCCAAGCCGGCAAGCACTGCGCCAGCGCCGAAAAAGCCCAGGGCAAGCAAGAAGCCACCGACCGCGTAAGTCATTAGCCGCATCGCTGGCAAGCCAGCTCCCACAGGGGCTGCAACGTAGCCCCTGCCTGATCAAGGAGCACCAATGACCACCCGTAAAGCCCCCGTCGCCGATCACCTCGAACCCTCGCGCATCCGCGAGGGCCTGCCCTTCCCGCTGGGCGCCAGTTGGGATGGGCTGGGGGTCAATTTTGCCCTGTTCTCGGCCAACGCCACCAAGGTTGAACTGTGCCTGTTCGATGCCAGCGGCGAGGTCGAGCTCGAACGCATCGAGCTGCCGGAGTACACCGACGAGATCTTCCACGGCTACCTGCCCGATGCCCATCCCGGGCAGATCTACGGCTACCGCGTACACGGCCCGTACGATCCGGAAAACGGCCACCGCTTCAACCCCAACAAACTGCTGATCGACCCCTACGCCAAGCAACTGGTCGGCAGCCTGAAATGGTCCGAGGCGCTGTTCGGTTACACCATCGGCCACCCCGACGGCGACCTTAGCTTTGATGAGCGCGACAGTGCGCCGTTCGTGCCCAAGTGCAAGGTCATCGACCCGGCCTACACCTGGGGCCGCGACCAGCGCGTGGGCATTCCCTGGGAGCGCACCATCCTCTATGAGGCCCACGTGCGCGGTATCAGCATGCGCCACCCGGCGGTGCCAGAGGCCAATCGCGGCACCTTTGCCGGGCTGATGTGCGACGAACTGCTGGGGCATATCAAGCAGCTTGGGGTGAGCTCGATCGAGTTGCTGCCGATCCATGCCTTCGTCAACGACCAGCATCTGCTGCAAAAGGGCCTGAACAACTATTGGGGCTACAACAGCATCGCCTTTTTTGCCCCGCACCCGCGCTACCTGGCCAACGGCAAGATCGCCGAGTTCAAGGAGATGGTCGCGCACCTGCATGACGCCGGTCTGGAGGTGATTCTCGACGTGGTCTACAACCACACCGCCGAAGGCAACGAGCTGGGCCCGACCCTGTCGATGCGCGGCATCGACAATTGCTCCTACTACCGGCTGATGCCCGATGACAAGCGCTTCTATATCAACGACTCGGGCACCGGCAACACCCTCGACCTGAGCCACCCCTGCGTCTTGCAACTGGTCACCGACTCGTTGCGTTACTGGGCCGGCGAGATGCACGTCGACGGTTTTCGCTTCGACCTGGCGACCATTCTCGGCCGCTACCACGAGGGCTTCGACGAGCGTCACAGCTTTCTCGTTGCCTGCCGCCAGGACCCGCTGCTCAGCCAGGTCAAGCTGATTGCCGAGCCCTGGGACTGCGGCCCCGGTGGCTACCAGGTGGGCAATTTCGCCCCCGGCTGGGCGGAATGGAACGACCGTTTTCGCGATACCGTGCGGGCTTTCTGGAAAGGCGACGAAGGCCAGCTGGCCGACTTTGCCGCGCGCATGACCGCCTCCGGCGAGCTGTTCAACCGCCGCGGGCGCAGGCCCTACGCCTCGGTCAACTTCATCACCGCCCATGACGGCTTCACCCTGCGCGACCTGGTGTCGTACAACGACAAGCACAACGAGGACAACGACGAAGGCAACCAGGACGGCAGCAACAACAACCTGTCATGGAACCACGGCGTCGAAGGCCCCACCGACGACCCCGCGATCAAGGCCCTGCGCCTGCGCCAGATGCGCAATTTCTTCGCCACCCTGCTGCTGGCCCAGGGTACGCCGATGATCGTCGCCGGCGACGAGTTCAGCCGCACCCAGCACGGCAACAACAATGCCTACTGCCAGGACAGCGAGATCGGCTGGATCAACTGGGAGCTGGACGAGGATGGCGCGGCGCTGCTCAAGTTCGTCAAGCGCCTGACCAAGCTGCGCCTGGCCTACCCGGTGCTGCGCCGTCCGCGTTTTCTGGTCGGTGACTACAACGAGGCGATCGGGGTCAAGGACGTCACCTGGCTGGCGCCGGACGCCAGCGAGATGAGCGTCGAGCAATGGCAGGACGCCCACGGGCGCTGCCTGGGCATGCTGATGGATGGCCGCGCCCAGGTCAGCGGTATTCTGCGCCCCGGCGCCGATGCCACCTTGCTGCTGATCGTCAACGCCCACCACGATACCGTGGCCTTTACCTTGCCCGAGGTGCCGGAAGGCGAATACTGGAACTGCCTGATCGACACCGACCGGCCGCAACTGCGCAAAGGCGAGCATCATGACTTTGGCAGCGAGTTCCAGGTCAGTGGCCGCTCGTTGCTGTTGCTGGAGCTGTTCCGTGACGATGATGTCTGAAAACCAGGTGGCCGCGGTCAAGCGCCTGCGGGTGCTGACCGTCAATACCCACAAGGGCTTTACCGCCTTCAACCGGCGCTTCATCCTCCCCGAACTGCGTGAAGCGGTGCGCAGCACCCGCGCTGATATCGTCTTTCTCCAGGAGGTGCTCGGCTCCCACGACCGCCATGCCGCCCGTTACGCCGGCTGGCCGCAAACCTCGCAGTACGAGTTTCTCGCCGACAGCATGTGGAGCGATTTCGCCTACGGGCGCAATGCCGTGTACCCGGACGGCCATCACGGCAACGCGCTGTTGTCCAAGTACCCGATCATCGAGCACCGCAACCTGGATGTCTCGATCACCGGCCCCGAGCGCCGCGGCCTGCGGCACTGCGTGCTGGATGTGCCCGGGCAGCGCGAGGTGCATGCCATTTGCGTGCACCTGTCACTGCTCGAAAGCCACCGGCAACAGCAGCTGCAACTGCTGCGCAAGCTGCTCGACTCGCTGCCTGGCGATGCTCCGGTGATCATCGCCGGCGACTTCAACGACTGGAAACTGCGCGGCAACCGCACCCTCAACCTGCACCGCGACCTGCACGAAGCCTTCGAGCGCCATCACGGCCTGCTTGCCCGCACCTATCCGGCGCGATTGCCGCTGCTGCGCCTGGACCGCATCTACCTGCGCAACGCCCACAGCCATGCCCCGCAAATTCTCGGCAACAAGCCCTGGAGCCACCTCTCCGATCACCTGCCATTGGCCGTGGAAGTGCAGCTTTAGCAATCATTCGGCATAGCCGCACCGCTGGAAAGAGCGGTTGCGGCTATAGGATGTAAATTTTTGTTTAATTTCAGCTAATTGCCACTACCAATAGCTTGACAACGGTTATTTCACGCTTTCTTGACGCCCGCCCCGTCCTCTCCTTAGCTACAAGTAATGCAGCAACTGCAGATTCCATTCCGAGCCTCTAGCGCGCGCCTTTCAGCGCGCGAAAGGGACCGGTTTGCTGGTTTGGGTCGCCCTCTGGTTTTGCTTTACAGCCCGTGACATCAGGCCAGAACCCTGGCTTATAAAAACAGAGGAGAACCGCCATGAAAAAAACTCCGAATCCTGCGGGCTTTGAGTATGTTTTCTATGCGGTTTCCACGTCGCTGCTACTGGCAACCCCGTTGGAAACCCATGCATTGGGCCTGGAGGATAACGACCCGTTCAACAACCTGGTACAGGCCCAACCTGCACTTTCGCTCAACCCGGTCAGCGCCAGCGGCCTGGGCCTGAGCACCCTCGGTGCGTTTTCCGAACGCCTGGCCGAACGCCATGCGCCAGCACCGAACGACAGCATCGCCAGCCAGTGGGCGCAGTTTTTCCCGACTGCGGTGCGCACCTCAAGCCCAGAGGCCGACAACCTCGCCACGCCCAACCAGAGCCTGCAAATCAGCCCTGATCTGTTCGTTCGTGAAACCGGCGGCGGCAATACTCACCGCGCCGGTTTCTTTGTCGGCCACAGCAACCTGCAAAGCGGTTTCGACGGCCTGCGCAAACCCCAGGTCGGCAACAAAGAGAGCGTGCTCAACCTCGACGGGCAAAGCCTGGGTGTGTACTGGAGCATGACCCACGACCAGGGCTGGCACCTGGATGCGGTGGCCATGGGCACGCGCTTTGATATCAATGGCCGCAGCGAGAGCGGCCAGCGCCTGGATGGCAACGGTCACGCCCTGACCCTCTCGGTCGAGGGCGGCTACCCGATCAGCCTGGGCAACAACTGGACCCTGGAACCGCAAGCGCAGTTGATCAACCAGCAGTACTTTCCCGGCAGCCAGACCCAGACCGACACCCAGCAAGCCTTTGACCAGCAGCCCAACTGGACCGGCCGGGTCGGTGCCAAATTGTCGGCGCGCTACAACGTGCGCGGCATGCCGATCGAGCCGTTCGTGCGCACCAACGTCTGGTACGACTTCTCCAATGCCGACACCGTGAGCCTGGATAAGGTCGACAAGATCAGCAGCGGGCGCAACTCCGCCACCGTCGAACTGGGCTTGGGCCTGGTGGCGCGGGTCACGCCGAAAGTGGCGCTGTTTGTCAGCGCCGACTACAGCAGTGATGTCGATGACAATGACCTCAACGGCCTGATCGGCAACCTCGGTGTCAGGGTGCGCTGGTGATGCGAGCGCTGGCCATCACTGCGGCCGCAGGATCAACACCCCCAGCGGCGGCAGGTTGAGCCGCAACGACAGCGGCTGGCCATGGCTGGGCTGGGCCTGGCTGGCCACCTCGCCAAGGTTGCCGTAGTTGGAGCCGGCATAGCCCTCGGCGTCGCTGTTGAACACCTCGGCCCAGCGCTCGCCAAACGGCACGCCGATGCGATAGCCCTCGCGCGGCACCGGGGTGAAGTTGGCCACCACCAGCAACGGCTCGCCGTTCACGCTCCAGCGCAGCCAGGCATACACACTGTTGTGCGCGTCATCGCCGATCAACCATTGAAAGCCTTGCGGCACGCAGTCCTGTTCGTGCAACGCACGCTCGTCGCGGTACAAACGGTTGAGGTCGCTGACCAGCCGTTGCACACCCAGATGCTCGGGGTACTTGAGCAGGTACCAGTCCAGTTCGCTGTCGTGGTTCCACTCGCGCCACTGGCCGAACTCACAGCCCATGAACAACAGTTTTTTGCCCGGATGGGTCCACATGAAGGTCAGGTAGGCGCGCAGGTTGGCGAATTTCTGCCAGCGGTCGCCGGGCATCTTGTCGATCAGCGAATGCTTGCCGTGCACCACCTCGTCGTGGGAGATCGGCAGGATGAAATGCTCGGAGTAGGCATAGATCAGGCCGAAGCTCATTTCGTTGTGGTGATAGGTGCGGTGGATCGGGTCGTTCTGGATGTAATGCAGGGTGTCGTGCATCCAGCCCATGTTCCACTTGTAGGCAAAGCCCAGGCCGCCCTGCTGGGTCGGCTGGCTGACGCCTGGCCAGGCCGTGGACTCTTCGGCAATCACCAGTGCGCCGGGGGCCTCCAGGGCCACCACGTCGTTGAGGTGACGCAAAAAGTCGATGGCTTCGAGGTTCTCGCGCCCGCCATGGCGGTTGGGCACCCACTCGCCGGCCTTGCGCGAATAGTCGCGGTAGAGCATCGAGGCCACGGCATCGACGCGCAGGCCGTCGATATGAAAATGCTTGAGCCAGTGCAGCGCCGAGGCCAGCATGAAGCCGTGCACTTCGGTGCGCCCAAGGTTGTAGATCAGCGTGTCCCAGTCCTGGTGGAAGCCCTCCAGCGGGTTGTCGTACTCGTACAGCGCGGTGCCGTCGAAGCGCGCCAGGCCGTGGGTGTCGGTGGGGAAATGCGCCGGCACCCAGTCGAGGATCACGCCGATCTGCGCCTGGTGGCAGGCGTCGATGAAGGCGGCAAAGTCTTCGGCACTGCCGTAGCGCGCGGTCGGCGCGAACATCGACAGTGGCTGGTAACCCCAGGAGCCGCCAAACGGATGCTCCATGATCGGCATCAGCTCGATATGGGTAAAGCCCAGCTGCTGGATATAGGGCACCAGGCGCTCGGCCAGCTCGCGCCAGTTGTAAAAGCGCGCCACTTCGCCATTGTCGTCCAGCTCACATTGCCAGGAGCCGGCGTGCAATTCGTAGATCGACAGCGGCGCGCTGCTGGCCTGGCGTTCACCGCGCAGCTGCATCCAGTCCTGGTCTTGCCACTCATGGGCCAGGGGGCCGGCGACCCTTGAGGCGGTGCTCGGCGGTAATTCGGTGGCGCGGGCCAGCGGGTCGGCCTTGAGCGGCAGGATGCCGTCGCGCCCGAGCACTTCGTATTTGTACGCTTCGCCGGCCCGCAGGCGCGGCACAAACAGTTCCCAGACCCCGGACGGATGGCGCAGGCGCATGGGGTGACGGCGGCCGTCCCAGTTGTTGAAATCACCCACCACCGAGACCCGCCGGGCGTTCGGTGCCCACACCGAAAAGCGCACGCCATCGACGCCTTCGACATTCAGCGGTTGCGCGCCCATCGCCGCCGCAAGATCACGGTGATTGCCCTCGGCAAACAGGTACAGGTCCATGTCGCCGAGCAACGGCCCGAAGCTGTAAGGGTCTTCGGTGATCTGCTCGCCGCCGGCCCAGTTGATCTGCAACAGGTACGGCTGCGATACGCGCAGATGTGTGATGAACAACCCCGGTACCGGGCCTTGCTCCAGCTCTGCCAGCACGCGACTGTCGTCACGGGCCAGCACCCGTACGTTCAGAGCGTTGGGCAGGTAGGCGCGGACAAACTGGCCACCGGCACCATCCGGGTGCGGACCGAGCACCGCGAACGGGTCGGTATGTTCGGCTCTTACCAGGGCATCGATATCGCGCTGCCCCAGTCCTCCTTCCTCGCGCTTGCGTTGCGTCATTTACTGCTCTCCCCAGGTACTGATCAGACCATGCAGGCCATGCAAAGGCACGGCCAGCCAATGCGGACGGTTCTCGGCTTCGTAGAGGATTTCGTAGGCGACTTTCTCGAGGCTGAACAACGCCAGCGCCGCCTGCTCGCCCTCAGCCTGCTGCCAGGCATGGGGCATGGCCGCGGTGGCCAGCCCATAGGCCTCGACAAAAGCATGCCGGGCCTGGTGCAGGTAACGGCGGGCGACGCGCTGACGCGCCTGACGGGCAGCCTCGCAAAGGTCGACAGCAGAAGCACTGCGCAGCACCATCGCTGCAGCATAGTCGAAGGAACGCAGTACGCCGCTGACATCCTTGTACGGGCTGTGCCTGGCCCGCCGCTCATCCAGCGGTCGCGCCGGTTCGCCTTCGAAATCGATCAGGTAGGCATCGCCCTGCACCACCAGCACCTGGCCCAGGTGCAAGTCGCCATGTACACGCATTAACAGCCCGCCGACCGCCTGTTTGCTCAGTTCGGCTATGTGTTTGAGCAGGCTCTTGCGTTGCTGTTGCAGGTCGTCGACCAGGGCCTGGCTGGCGCTGTCGAGGCTGGCGCGATGTGCTTGCAGCAGGTCCAGGGCGCGGCTCAGCTGGGCGCTGATGTGCTTGTTCCAGGCCTGACTGTCGCGGCTGCTGCTGGCCCGCGGCTGGAACGCCGGATCGGCGCTGGGCGCCGCCAGCAGCAGGTGCATCTCGCCCAGGCGCTGGCCGAGCAAGGCGGCAAAATCGGCAAGGTCCTGCAGGGCATCGGTGTGCACGTCCTGATCGTTGCTCGAAGGCTCCATCTCGTCGCGGATGGCCCGTTCGAGGTTGTTCTGGGTCCAGTCCCAGGCGTCGCCCTGATTGCTCAGGTAGCCCTGGGCGATCATCAGCAGGTGCGGTTGCGCCTTAGCGTCGACGCGGCTGACCCAGGCCAGCAGCGGCGAGATATTGGCAAAGCCTGCGGCCGTCAGGTAGGCGCTCATTTCTAGCTCGGGGTGCACCCCGGGGTTGACCCGGCGGATCAGCTTGAGCACCAGGCTGCCACCGACCACCACCGAACTGTTGGACTGCTCGGCGCTCAGGTAGCGCACTTGCGCGTCGTCGCCCAGGTTCAATGCCGCCAGTTGTTCTGTGGCGGTAAAACGCAGCTCGCCCTCGCTGCACGGCAAGCGCAAGCCGTCCTTGCAGCCGGCCAATACCGCGCGCACGAAGCTCTCAAGCACGAAGCCATCGGTGATCAGCCCCACCTGGCGGCCGCGGCGCACCCGCGCCAGGGCCAGTTGCTGCGGCGCCGGGCTGTTGATGTTTTCTTCGCCGATCAGGCCGAACGGCAGTTGATAGCGGCTGCTCTGGCCGCCGCCCTGCACGTCGATCTCGCTGAGCAGCACCGGGCTGGTGGCATCGCCAAAACGCACGCCGTAGGCGATCTGCACCTGTTCGATGCGGCTTTCCTTGCCGGCAAACCAGCGGCGCTTGGGCAGGTACTGGGGCAGGATGCTGTCTTGCAAAGTGGCCCGCGACGGCGCTTCAAGCAGCTCTTCCATGCGCTTTTTCAGCACCAGGGTGGTGAACTCCGGCAGGCTCTGGGCCGGCTCCATGTGCCAGCTGGGCATCTGGTCCTTGTCAGCGAGCAGGAACCAGTAAAAGCCGTAAGGCGGCAAGGTTAGCAGAAACGGCAACTGGCCGATCGGCGGGAAGGCACTGCCGCCGAGCATCTCCACCGGCACCTTGTCGGCGTACTGCTGCAGCTCAAGCTCAGCCGCCTGTGCGGCGCGCGAGACGTTGGCCACGCAGAGGATGATCTCGGTCTTGCCGTCGCTGCCGGTGTACTCGCGGATGTAGGCGAGAATCCGCCGGTTGCTCGGCGTGAGCATCTTCAGTGCGCCGCGGCCGAAGGCTTTTTGCTGCTTGCGCACCGCCAGCAGGCGGCGGTTCCAGTTCAATAGCGAATGCGGGTCGTGGGCCTGGGCCTCGACGTTGACCGACTGGAAACCGTACAGCGGGTCCATGATCGGCGGCAGCACCAGGCGCGCCGGGTCGGCGCGCGAAAACCCGCCGTTGCGGTCGATCGACCACTGCATCGGCGTGCGCACGCCATCGCGGTCGCCCAGGTAGATGTTGTCGCCCATGCCGATTTCGTCGCCGTAGTACAGGGTCGGCGTGCCGGGCATCGACAGCAGCAGGCTGCACAAAAGCTCGACCCGGCGCCGGTCGCGCTGCAGCAGCGGCGCCAGGCGCCGGCGAATGCCGAGGTTGATCCGCGCCCGGCGATCCTCGGCGTAGTAGTTCCACAAGTAGTCGCGCTCGCGGTCGGTGACCATCTCCAGGGTCAGCTCATCGTGGTTGCGCAAGAAGATCGCCCATTGGCAGTTGGCCGGGATCTCCGGGGTCTGACGCAGGATGTCGGTGATCGGAAAGCGGTCTTCCTGGGCCACGGCCATGTACATGCGCGGCATCAGCGGGAAGTGAAAAGCCATGTGGCATTCATCGCCCTGCCCTTCGCCAAAGTACAACTGGGTGTCTTCCGGCCACTGGTTGGCCTCGGCCAGGAGCATGCGGTCGGGGTAGTTGGCATCGATCTCGGCGCGGATCTTTTTCAGCACCTGGTGGGTTTCGGGCAGGTTCTCGTTGTTGGTGCCGTCGCGCTCGATCAGGTAAGGGATGGCGTCCAGGCGCAGGCCGTCGACGCCCAGGTCGAGCCAGTAGCGCATGACCCCGAGCACCGCCTTGAGCACCTGCGGGTTGTCGAAATTGAGGTCCGGCTGGTGCGAGTAGAAGCGGTGCCAGAAGTATTGGCCGGCCACCGGGTCCCAAGTCCAGTTGGATTTCTCGGTGTCGAGGAAGATGATCCGCGTGCCGTCGTACTTCTGGTCGCTGTCGGACCACACGTAAAAGTCCCGGGCCTTGCTCCCCGGCTTGGCGCGCCGGGCCTTCTGGAACCACGGGTGCTGGTCGGAGGTGTGGTTGATGACCAGCTCGGTGATTATCCGCAGGCCGCGCTTGTGCGCCTCGGCAATGAAGCGCTTGACGTCGGCCAGGGTGCCGTAGTCGGGGTGCACCGCCTTGTACTCGGCGATGTCGTAGCCATCGTCGCGCCGTGGCGAAGGGTAGAACGGCAGCAGCCACAGGGTATTGACCCCAAGCTCGGCGATGTAGTCGAGCTTGGCGATCAGGCCGGGGAAGTCACCGATGCCGTCGTTGTTGGAATCAAAGAAGGATTTGACGTGTACCTGGTAGATGATCGCGTCCTTGTACCACAACGGATCATCGATAAAGGCGGCTGGGCGGGCGCGCTTGGCCATGCTCGACTCCTTTCTAGTGGGCTTTTTCGATACGCCAGATAGCGAACGGCAGGTGCCAGGGCTCGATGCGCATCCATTGGGTCTTGCCATGCCAGGTCCAGCGATGGCCGCTCATCAGGTCTTCGCCGAAGGTGTCGGCATGGTCGTCCAGCCCCAGCTCCCACAGCGGCAGTTCGAAGTGCGCCTCCTGGGCGTTGTGCGGGTCGAGGCTGACGGCGATGAGGATGAAGTTGTCGCGCTCGGCAGTGCGTTTGCCGAAGTACAGGATGTTGTCGTTCCAGGCGTTATAGAAGGCCACGCCCAGGTGGGTGTGCAAGGCCGGATTCTGCCGGCGGATGCGGTTGAGCTGGGCGATTTCGGCGATGATGTTGCCTGGCTGGCTGAAGTCGCGCGGGCGGATCTGGTACTTCTCCGAATCCAGGTATTCCTCCTTGCCTGGCACTGGCGTCGCCTCGCACAGCTCGAACCCTGAGTACATGCCCCACAGGCCTGAGCCCATGGCCGCCAGCGCGGCGCGAATAAGGAAGCCGGCACGCCCCGATTCATGCAGAAAGTACGGGTTGATGTCCGGGGTATTGACGAAGAAGTTCGGCCGGTAGCAATAGCACCACGGCGGCTGGTTGAGCTCCTCGAAGTAGCTTTGCAGCTCGGCCTTGGTGTTGCGCCAGGTGAAGTAGCTGTAGCTCTGGGAGTAACCGACCTTGCCCAGGCGCGCCATCATCGCAGGCTTGGTGAAGGCCTCGGCGAGGAAGATAACGTCCGGGTACTGGCTGCGCACATTGGCGATCAGCCAATGCCAGAACGGCAAGGGCTTGGTGTGCGGGTTGTCGACGCGAAAGGTCTTGACCCCCTCCTTGACCCAGCCCACCACCACATCGCGCAGCGCCAGCCACAGGGCCGGTACCGAATCGGCGGCATAGAAGTCGACGTTGACGATGTCCTGGTACTTTTTCGGTGGGTTCTCGGCGTAGCGGATGCTGCCGTCCGGGCGCCAGGAGAACCAGCCCGGGTGCTCCTTGAGCCAGGGGTGGTCCTGGGAACACTGGATGGCAAAATCCAGGGCGATTTCCAGGCCATGCCCGGCGGCGGCGGCCACCAGCCGGCGAAAATCCTCGCGGCTGCCCAGTTGTGGGTGAATCGCCTCGTGCCCGCCCTCGGCGCCGCCAATCGCATAAGGGCTGCCGGGGTCACCGGGCTCGGCCTGCAAGGCATTGTTGCGGCCCTTGCGGTGGCGCATACCGATCGGGTGGATGGGCGGGAAGTACAGCACGTCAAAGCCCATGTCGCGGATCATCGGCAAGCGTTGGTGCACGTCATTGAAGGTACCGTGTCGTTCGGGGTCGTCGGTGACCGAGCGCGGAAACAGCTCGTACCAACTGGCGAACCGGGCCTGGATGCGTTCGACATCCAGCGGGTATTCAGGGCTGCGGCTGAGGTAGGTACGGTGCTCGGCCTCGGCCATCAGAACGGCGGTGTCCGGGTGCAGCAGCAAGGCCACCTGCTCGTCGACGGGCAAACCGGGCAGGTGCTGGTACAGGGCCTGCAGCTGGTCACGCAGGGGGCCGTTGCTGCGACCGATATTGTGCTCGATCTGCAGCAACCCTTCCTGCAGCTCCAGGGGCACCGCGACGCCTGCGTTGAATTTCTTCTCCAGGTCGTGGCAATAGGTGGCGAACGGGTCGATCCAGGCCTCGATGCTGAACAGATGGCGGCCCTGCTCGCTGACGGTGAACTCGGCCTGCCACAGGTCATTGCCGGCAAACTGCATCGGCACACAGTGCCAGCGCCGGCTGTGGGCCTGGCGCCAGTTGAGCATCACTGCCAGGGCGTCATGACCGTCGGCGTAAACCTTGCTGCTGACCTGCACCGGCTCAGCGACCACCGCCTTGACCGCAAACAGCCCGCCATCAAGCACCGGCACGGTGTTCTCGATCACGATCCGCGGTTCGAGCAAGGCCTGGGACAGGCTCAGGGCCTGGTCCGGGTGGTCGCTAGCCGCAGTCATACGGTCGGTTTCGAAGGGCTCATCGCGGGTCATCGAACGTTGCTCCGTTATGAAGTGGCGGTAAAGGTTCAGAGCGGGGGCGCGGCCCGGGGTTCAAAAAAAATGAGCGATTGGCCGGGCCCGGGGTCGAAACCCTGAGCATGCCATCCACAACCCCGTTGCGAGGTCAGGCCATGAACATTCCCATCCCGGCTGAAACGCCCGATCCGAATATCGACGACCCGACACTGCCACCGCCGGTGCCAGAGCAGGACCCTGATGAGGTGCCGGTGCAACCGACGGTGCCGCCCACCGTGGGCGACCCGCCGAGTAACGAGCCGCCGGTGAAAGCGTAGACATCGCGGGGCAAGCCCGCTCCTACAATATCTAGGAGCGGGCTTGCCCCGCGAAAAATCAGCGTTTGATCAGCTCTTCAATGCTGATCTCGCGCATCTTGAACTTCTGCACCTTGCCGGTCACCGTCATCGGAAACTCATCGACAAAGCGGAAGTAGCGCGGGGCCTTGAAGTGGGCAATGCGGCTCTTGCACCACTGTTGCAGTTCGATCTCGCTGGCGCTGTGGCCGGGGTGAAACTTGATCCAGGCGACGATCTCTTCGCCATAACGCTCATCGGGTATGCCGATCACCTGCACATCCGCCACCGCCGGGTGAGTAAAGAAGAACTCTTCCAGCTCGCGCGGATAGATGTTCTCACCGCCGCGAATGATCATGTCCTTGTTGCGCCCGGCGATGCACACATAGCCGGCCTCGTTCATGCTCGCGAGGTCGCCGGTGTGCATCCAGCCGGCCGGATCGATGGCTTCGCTGGTGGCCGCCGGGTTGCCCCAGTAACCGAGCATCACGCTGTAACCGCGGGTGCACAGCTCGCCGATCTGCCCGCGCGGCACAATGCAGCCCTGCTCATCGATGATCTTGCTTTCCAGCTGCGGCTGGGTCCGCCCTACCGTGGTCACGCGAAGTTCAAGGTCGTCGTCGGCGCCGGTCTGCAACGACACCGGGCTGGTTTCGGTCATGCCGTAGGCGATCTGCACCTCGCCCATGTGCATCTCGCCGATCACCCGGCGCATCACCTCGATCGGGCAGGTGGCGCCGGCCATGATCCCGGTGCGCAGGGTCGACAGGTCCATCTCGCTACGCTGTGGGTGATCGAGCATGGCGATGAACATGGTCGGCACGCCATACAGGGCGGTGGCCTGCTCTTGTGCGACACAGCTTAACGTCAGCAGCGGGTCAAAGGCGTCGTTGGGGTAGATCATGGTGCTGCCATGGGTAACACAGCCGAGGTTGCCCATGACCATGCCGAAGCAGTGGTACAGCGGCACCGGGATCACCATGCGGTCGTGCTCGCTCAGGCCCAGGCTCTCGCCGACCATGTAGCCGTTGTTGAGGATGTTGTAGTGGCTGAGGGTCGCGCCCTTGGGGAAGCCGGTGGTGCCGGAGGTGTACTGGATGTTCACTGGTTGGTCGAACTGCAGGCTGTGCTGACGGGCCTGGAAATCGGCCGGGTCGGTTTCGCTGGCCAGCCAGGCCAGGCGCTCCCAGGGCAGAAAGCCTGCTGGCGGCTGGGCATCAAGGCTGATCAACCCGCGCAGCTCCGGCAGGCGTTCGCTGCGTAGCTGCCCTGGCGCTTGCTGGGCGAGGTTGGGCAGCAGCTCGCCAAGCATTGCGTGGTAATCGGAAGTTTTGAAGGCACCGGCGCTGATCAGCCACTGGCAGCCCGACTGCTTGAGCACGTATTCAAGCTCGCTGGTGCGATACGCCGGGTTGATGTTGACCAGGATCACGCCGATCTTGGCGCTGGCGAACTGGGCAATGCACCACTGCGCGCAATTGGGTGCCCAGATGCCTAAGCGATCGCCGGTTTTCAGCCCCAGCGCCATCAGCGCGCGGGCATGCAGGTCGACGCTGGCGGCCAGTGTCTGCCAGGTGTAGCGCTGCTGCTGATGTCGCACCACCAGCGCCTCGCGCTGGGCAAAGCGGGCGACCGTCTGGTCGAATGCCTGGCCGATGGTCATGGCCAGCAACGGCTTGTCCTGACGGCCCTGGGTATAGCTCGGTTGATTCATGGCGGTCCCTTTTTGTGGTTGTTCTGGGAGCTGATTCAAGCGCGACTTACTCTGGCGCATATTTACGTTAACGTAAAGGTCATGGCGAGATTGACAGCTAACGATGGCAGGTTTACGTTAACGTAAAGGTTACAAGCCCATCGCTGGCAAGCCAGCTCCCACAGTGTTCGGTGCACTCGCTACTTGTGGGAGCTGGCTTGCCAGCGATGAGGGCAGACACCACACCCTGAGCCAAGAACAAATAGAAGGTGCCCGCATGCGTTATCCGACCCTGAACTTCGCCCTGGGCGAAACCATCGACATGCTTCGCGACCAGGTGCAGTCCTTCGTCGCCGCAGAGCTGGCGCCGCGCGCCGCGCAGATCGACCAGGACAACCTGTTCCCCGCCGACATGTGGCGCAAGTTCGGTGACATGGGCCTGCTGGGGATCACCGTCAGTGAAGAATACGGCGGCGCCGGCCTCGGCTACCTGGCCCACGTGGTGGCCATGGAAGAAATCAGCCGCGGCTCGGCCTCGGTCGCCCTCTCCTACGGCGCCCATTCCAACCTCTGCGTCAACCAGATCAACCGCAACGGCAACGCCGAGCAGAAAGCCAAGTACCTGCCCAAGCTGATCAGTGGCGAGCACATCGGCGCCCTGGCCATGAGCGAGCCGAATGCCGGTTCCGACGTGGTATCGATGAAACTGCGCGCCGAACAGCGCGGCGACCACTTCGTCCTCAACGGCAGCAAGACCTGGATCACCAACGGCCCGGACGCCAACACCTACGTGATCTACGCCAAGACCGACCTCGACAAAGGCGCCCACGGCATCACCGCCTTTATTGTCGAACGCGACTGGAAAGGCTTCAGCCGCAGCAACAAGTTCGACAAGCTGGGCATGCGCGGCTCGAACACCTGCGAGCTGTTCTTCGACAACGTCGAAGTACCCAAAGAGAACATCCTCGGCGTGCTCAACGGCGGCGTCAAAGTACTGATGAGCGGCCTGGACTACGAGCGCGTGGTGCTCTCCGGCGGCCCGACCGGGATCATGCAGGCCTGCATGGACCTGGTGGTGCCCTACATCCACGACCGCAAGCAGTTCGGCCAGAGCATCGGCGAGTTCCAGCTGATCCAGGGCAAAATCGCCGACATGTACACCCAGCTCAACGCCAGCCGCGCCTATCTGTACGCCGTGGCCCAGGCCTGCGACCGCGCCGAAACCACGCGCAAGGACGCCGCCGGGGTCATCCTCTACACCGCCGAGCGCGCCACCCAGATGGCCCTTGAGGCGATCCAGATTCTGGGAGGCAACGGCTACATCAACGAATTCCCGGCCGGCCGCCTGCTGCGCGATGCCAAGCTCTACGAGATCGGCGCCGGCACCAGTGAGATCCGCCGGATGCTGATCGGCCGCGAACTCTTCCAAGAGACGCGCTGAAGCGCTTAGCAGCAAGCTACAAGCGGCAAGTCGATGCAGCCCGCACAGTGCTGACGGCTCGCGACTGCCGCCATAACACAGATCAGTCTTGCAGCTTGAAGCTTGTCGCTTGATTCTGCGTGAGGAACCACAATGATCATCAAGTCTCACATCAATCCGAAGTCAGCAGAGTTCGCGCAGAGCTACGCCGCCATGGCGAACCAGGTCGACGCCTTGCGCAGCCTGATCGCCCAGGTGCACCAGGGCGGTGGGCCCAAGGCCCAGGAGCGGCACACCTCGCGGGGCAAACTGCTGCCACGCGAACGTATCGACCGCCTGCTCGACGCAGGTTCGCCGTTCCTTGAAATCGGCCAGCTGGCCGCCCATGAGGTGTACGGCGAAGACGTCCCGGCCGCAGGCGTGATCGCCGGCATTGGCCGGGTTGAAGGCGTCGAATGCATGATCGTCGCCAACGACGCCACGGTCAAAGGCGGCTCCTACTACCCGCTAACGGTGAAAAAACACCTGCGCGCCCAGGCCATCGCCCTGCAGAACCGCCTGCCGTGCCTGTACCTGGTGGACTCCGGTGGCGCCAACCTGCCGCGCCAGGATGAAGTGTTCCCCGACCGCGAGCACTTCGGGCGGATCTTCTTCAACCAGGCCAACATGAGCGCCCTCGGCATTCCCCAGATCGCCGTGGTCATGGGCTCGTGCACCGCCGGCGGCGCCTATGTGCCGGCCATGGCCGACGAAGCGATCATGGTCCGCCAGCAGGCGACGATCTTTCTTGCCGGCCCCCCGCTGGTCAAGGCTGCCACCGGCGAAGTGGTCAGCGCCGAAGACCTCGGCGGCGCCGACGTACACTGCAAAACCAGCGGCGTCGCCGACCACTATGCCGACAACGACGAACACGCCCTGGCCATCGCCCGGCGCTGCGTGGCCAACCTCAACTGGCACAAGCTCGGCGAGTTGCAGCAGCGCGCGCCGGTGGCGCCGCTGTACAGCAGTGAAGAGCTGTACGGCGTGGTGCCGGCCGATGCCAAGCAGCCGTTCGATGTGCGCGAGGTAATTGCGCGGCTGGTCGACGGCTCGGTATTCGATGAGTTCAAGGCGTTGTTCGGCACCACTCTGGTGTGCGGCTTTGCCCACCTGCACGGGTATCCGGTAGCGATCCTGGCCAACAACGGCATCCTCTTCGCAGAAGCTGCGCAAAAAGGCGCGCACTTCATCGAGCTGGCCTGCCAGCGCGGCATCCCGCTGCTGTTCTTGCAGAACATTACCGGCTTCATGGTCGGCCAGAAGTACGAGGCCGGTGGCATCGCCAAGCATGGCGCCAAGCTGGTCACCGCGGTGGCCTGCGCCCAGGTGCCGAAGTTCACCGTGATCATCGGCGGCAGCTTTGGCGCCGGCAACTACGGCATGTGCGGCCGCGCCTACGACCCGCGCTTCTTGTGGATGTGGCCAAACGCACGGATCGGCGTGATGGGCGCCGAACAGGCCGCCGGCGTGCTCGCCCAGGTCAAGCGCGAGCAGAGCGAGCGCAGCGGCCAGGCCTTCAGCGCCGAAGACGAAGCGCGTCTGAAGCAGCCGATCCTCGACCAGTACGAGCACCAGGGCCACCCTTACTACTCCAGCGCCCGGCTGTGGGACGACGGCGTCATCGACCCGGCGCAAACCCGCGAGATCCTTGGCCTGGCGTTGTCCGCGGCCCTCAACGCACCGATCGAACAGAGCCGTTTCGGCATTTTCCGGATGTGACCATGAGCGACTTCACTACCCTTGAACTGATCAAGGACCCCCGTGGTTTCGCCACCCTGTGGCTGAGCCGGGAAGACAAGAACAACGCCTTCAACGCGCAGATGATCCGCGAGCTGATCATCGCCATCGACCATATCGGCGCCGACAGCAGCCTGCGTTTCGTGCTGCTGCGCGGCCGTGGCCGGCACTTCAGCGCCGGTGCCGACCTGGCCTGGATGCAGCAGTCGGCGCAACTGGATTACAACACCAACCTTGACGACGCCCGCGAGCTGGCCGAGCTGATGTACAACCTGGCGCGGCTCAAGGTGCCGACCCTGGCGGTGGTGCAAGGCGCAGCCTTTGGTGGCGCCCTGGGCCTGATCAGCTGCTGCGACATGGCCATTGGCGCCAGTGACGCGCAGTTGTGCCTGTCGGAAGTGCGCATCGGCTTGGCGCCAGCTGTGATCAGCCCGTTCGTGGTCCAGGCCATGGGCGAGCGCGCCGCGCGCCGCTACGCCCTCACCGCCGAACGCTTCAGCGGTGAGCGCGCCCGTGAGCTGGGCCTGCTGGCCGAAGCCTACCCGGCCGCCGAGCTGGAACAGCAGGTCGACAACTGGATCGACAACCTGCTGCTCAACAGCCCGCAGGCCATGCGTGCCAGCAAGGAGCTGCTGCGTGAAGTCGGCCCCGGCGAGCTGACCCCGGCCATCCGCCGCTACTGCGAAAACGCCATCGCCCGCATTCGCGTCAGCCCTGAAGGCCAGGAAGGCCTGCGCGCCTTCCTGGAAAAACGCAGCCCGGCCTGGCAGGGCCAACCGTCGCACAAGGAGCCGCGCCCATGAGCCGCACCCCGTTGACCACCCTGCTGGTCGCCAACCGCGGCGAGATCGCCTGCCGGGTGATGCGCACCGCCAAGGCCCTGGGCCTGACCACTGTGGCCGTGCACAGCGCCATCGACCGTGAAGCGCGGCACAGCCGCGAAGCTGACATTCGCGTCGACCTCGGCGGCGCCAAGGCCGCTGACAGCTACCTGGACATCGACAAGCTGCTGGCCGCGGCCAAAGCCAGCGGCGCCCAGGCGATCCACCCCGGCTACGGCTTTTTGTCCGAAAACGCAGGCTTTGCCCGTGCCATCGAGCAGGCCGGGCTGATTTTCCTCGGCCCACCGGCCAGCGCCATTGATGCCATGGGCAGCAAGTCGGCGGCCAAGGCCCTGATGGAACAGGCCGGCGTGCCGCTGGTGCCGGGTTATCACGGCGAAGCCCAGGACCTGGAAACCTTCCGCGCCGCCGCCGAAAAGATCGGCTACCCGGTGCTGCTCAAGGCTACCGCTGGCGGCGGCGGCAAAGGCATGAAGGTGGTCGAGCACGAAAGCCAGCTCGGCGAAGCCCTGGCCTCGGCCCAGCGTGAAGCGCAGTCGTCGTTCGGCGATGCGCGCATGCTGGTGGAAAAATACGTGCTCAAGCCGCGCCACGTAGAGATCCAGGTGTTCGCCGACCAGCACGGCAACTGCCTGTACCTCAACGAGCGCGACTGCTCGATCCAGCGCCGGCACCAGAAGGTCGTCGAAGAAGCCCCTGCCCCGGGCCTGAGCAGCGCCCAGCGCCAGGCCATGGGCGAAGCGGCGGTCAAGGCGGCCCAGGCCATCGGCTATGTCGGTGCCGGTACCGTGGAGTTTCTGCTCGATGCCCGCGGCGAGTTCTTCTTCATGGAGATGAACACCCGCCTGCAGGTCGAACACCCGGTCACCGAAGCGATCACCGGCCTGGACCTGGTCGCCTGGCAGATCCGCGTCGCCTGTGGCGAGCCATTGCCAATCACCCAGGCGCAGGTGCCGCTCAACGGCCATGCCATCGAAGTGCGCCTGTATGCCGAAGACCCGGCCAATGACTTTCTCCCGGCCACCGGCCACCTGGCGCTGTACCGCGAGTCGGCGCCGGGCGAAGGCCGACGGGTGGACAGCGGCGTCAGCGAAGGCGACGAGGTCTCGCCGTTCTATGACCCGATGCTCGGCAAGCTGATCGCCTGGGGCGAAACCCGCGAGCAGGCGCGCTTGCGCTTGCTGGCGATGCTCGACGAGTTTGCCATCGGCGGGCTGAAAACCAATATCGCCTTTCTGCGGCGCATCCTCGCCCACCCGGCATTTGCCGAGGCCGAGCTGGATACCGGGTTCATCCCGCGTTATCAGGAACAATTGCTACCGGCACCGCAAGCCTTGCCGGCGGCGTTCTGGCAGGCGGCGGCCGAAGCCTTCATCCAGAGCCAGCCGCTGCGACCGCGTGACGATGACCGTCACTCGCCGTGGGCCGCCAACAACGGCTTTCGTGCCGGCGTGCCGGCGCAGGTCAGCCTGCACCTGACCTGCAACGGTGAAGCTCGGGTCATCAACCTGACTCAGACGGATGCATCGAAGCTGACCCTGGACGGCGAGCAGCTACTGATCGACGAAGACGGCCTGCGCCGCCGGCACCTGGCAATCCGCCGTGGCCAGACCCTGTACCTGCAATGGGACGGCGAGCTGCACAGCGTCAACCGCTACGACCCGATTGCCGAGGCCGATGCCAGCCACAGCCATCAGGGCGGCCTTGGCGCGCCAATGAATGGCAGTATCGTACGGGTGCTGGTGGAGGTTGGCCAGGCGGTGGAAGCCGGTGCGCAGCTGGTGGTGCTGGAAGCCATGAAGATGGAACACAGCATCCGCGCGCCCCATGCCGGGACAGTCAAGGCGCTGTTCTGCCAGGAAGGCGAGATGGTCAGTGAAGGGGCTGTGCTGGTGGAGCTGGACGAGGCTTGAGTCCAAGGGGCTGCTAGCGCAGCCTATCGCCGGCAAGGCCGGCTCCCACAGTAAGGGTCGATACAGGCCCTTTGTGGGAGCCGGTCTTGCCGGCGATGCGGGCGACGCGCAATTTCAGAATTTCACCAACGCCTGCACCACCACCCCCAGCAACTCACACTGCTCGCTGCACAAGGCCTTGGGATAGGTCGGGTTGAGCGGGCGCAAGTAGCGCTGGCCGCCCTCCTCGCTCAACTGGCGAAAACTCGTTGCCGTGCTGCCTGGCGAACGCGCGATCACCAGTTTGCCGGGTTCGGCCGCAAGCCCGGTATCGACCAGGATCAGCATGCCCTCCGGCACGCTCAAGCCCAACGGCGCGGTCATCGCGTCGCCTTCGACCCTGAGCCAGAACGCCCGCCCCTGCGCTTTATAGTCGGTTGACTGCAACGGCGTGTCATCGGCCACCTCAACCGGGTCAAGATTGCCCCAGGCCAGAATCGGGTAGCGAAAATACAGTTCGTGCTGTAGGCCATCGGCGCCAGCCACAGTAGTCGGGTTGCCCGATACCGTGTAGGAACCGTTGCTTTCCGACACCTGATTGGGGAAAACCATCTGCAGCGGCGGCAGCCCCACTTCCACCAGAATCTGATTGAGCACCCGCAGTTTCGGCTCGCGCTCCTCGCGCAGCCAGTGGCCCACGGCGCCCTGGGTGACTCCGATGCGTTCGGCGAGATTTTCCTGCGTGACTTTCAGTTCACGCATCCTGGCTTTAACCAGGTCAGTCCATTTATCCATCGCTGGCACGATACGGACTGCCTTCTGGCGCTCAATACACATATTGTAGTATTTAAACAATAGTCATAACTACAGAGCGTATTAATATCTGCCAACACCTTTCATCGCTTACCCAAACAGCAGGCAGACGCATGAAACCGATATCCCCTGAAACGGACCTCAGCCTTGATTCCGAAGCATTAAGTAACAGTGATGCCGCCCGGCGCGCGCTGGATTACTACCTCAACCCGGCACCGGTGACCTTTGGCCCCGACGAGCCGCTGCTGGTCGCCCGTGAGGGCCTCAGCAGCGCCCAGGCCACCGCCCATGCCAGCAATATATTGCGCTGCGCTGCCGCCACCGCCTACGAATCGGCTGACGGCATGCAAGGCGTACCGCGCGACCTGGCGCTGGCGTCGATGCACATGATCAACATGGCCAGGGCCATGCTCGAGCGCACGGCAGCCAATCAGGAGCATTCCTGAGCCTGTTGCAGAACGTTACGTGGGAGTCGACCGAAGGCGGGTGCTGGTGTCCGCCGGTCAGGAGGGAGCGCACTGCGTAAAAGTTTTTACGCAATGACAGAAAATTCATTTGACTTGCAAATGATAACGATTATTATTGCTCACAACTGGTCGCGAGACTGGTTGGATAAACTGAAAGCCCTTAGGTCGGACTCTCAGATTATCTCCTCATCAGGCTAATCACGGTTTTTGACCCGGCTTTTTGCCGGGTCTTTTTTTTGGTCTTCAGGCTAATGAAGATGGGTGTTGCTTGAATGGCCGCGATGATAGCAAATGAATGTCGCACAGTGAATGGTTGTAACAGCGCTTTGCGGAATTAGCACTTGAGAATCAATCTCGTTACGAATAAGCTGTTGCAGCGTCAAGGAAGACGCCCCCACTCCACCGACCAGCAAGGAGCTTGTACATGACCCGTCTGTTGCTGCCCCTTGAACACAATCCCCTTTCCCACCATCTGGCGGACGATGCCCTGCTGCAGCGCCTGAAAAAGCTGCCGCGCCGCGTTCAACAGGTATTCCTCCTCAGCCGCCTCGATCAACTGTCGTTCGCCAGCATTGCCGAGCGCCTCGACCTCCCGGCCATCACTGTCGAGCGCCACATGAACCAGGCGCTGCAGATTGCCCGCGAAGAGCGCGACGCCCTGGCGAGCATCGCCGGCCAGTGGTACGTACGCCTGCAAAGCCCGGACGTGACGGCCAGCGAACGCATCGATTTTCGCCGCTGGCTAGACAGCGCCCCGGCACACCGCGAGGCGTTCCACGCCACCGAGCTGCGCTGGCGCTCGCTGCTGGCTCCGGCGCGCCAACTGGGCGAGGACGGCTGGTACCGGCAACCACGCGCCGCGCTGTCGCTGGGCGGTTGCTCGGTGGCCATCGGCCTGGGCCTGGCGGCATTGGCAGCGATCGGTTTCTGGTCCTGAGCCAGGCGTGTAGAGTAGTTGCCACAACAACTCTACATGGAGCCTGGTGATGACCGTGACGCTGTCCCCCCTGCACATCGACTGCGATTTCGATTCCGGCAACATCCTCGTCAAGGATGCCAGTGACCCTACACGGGTCCGCCTGGAGATCCGCCCCGACACCCGCAGCGAGCACTTCCAGTGGTTCCACTTCAAGGCTGCGGGGCTGACCCCGGGCCAGACCCATGGTTTTGTCCTGGAAAACGCCGGTGCCTCGTCCTACCACGAGGCCTGGAGCGGTTACCAGGCCGTGGCCTCCTACGACCAGCAACAGTGGTTCCGGGTGCCCACCACTTTCGACGGCAAGGCCCTCGAATTCAGCCTCAAGGCCGAACAGCCCCAGGCCTGGTTTGCCTATTTCGAGCCCTACCCACGCGCGCGCCACAATCAGTTGATTGAACGCGCCACCCGCCTGCCTGGCGTTGAACTGCTGGCCACCGGCCGCAGCGTCGAAGGCCGTGACATCCAGTTGCTGCGCGCCGGCGACGGCGCCGCAACCAAGCGCAAACTGTGGATTATCGCCCAGCAGCACCCGGGTGAGCACATGGCCGAATGGTTCATGGAGGGGGTGATCGACCGCCTGCAAGACAATGACCCGACGATCCAGGCCTTGCTGCAGGAAGCCGACCTGTACCTGATCGCGAACATGAACCCCGACGGCGCCATCCACGGCCACCTGCGCACCAACGCCAAGGGCCAGGACCTGAACCGCGCCTGGCAGGATGCGAGCATCGACAAGAGCCCGGAGGTATTCTTCGCCCAGCAGCAGATGAAGCTGCACGGCGTCGACCTGTTCCTCGACGTGCACGGCGACGAAGAAATCCCCCACGTGTTCACCGCCGGCTGCGAAGGCAACCCCGGCTACAACGCGCGTATCGCTGCCCTGGAAACCACCTTCCGCGACAGCCTGTGCAAGCGCACCGTGGACTTCCAGCAGGTCCATGGCTACCCGCGCTCCGCCCCTGGCCAGGCCAATATGACCCTGGCCTGCAACAGCGTCGGCCAGGCCCATGACTGCCTGTCGCTGACCCTTGAGATGCCGTTCAAAGACCACGACGACGCGCCCAACGCCGAAACCGGCTGGAACGGCCAACGCAGCAAGGACCTGGCCAGCGCCGTGCTCGACGTGTTCGCGAAGATGGCCGCTACCCTGCGCTAAACCTGCTGGCGAGCAGGATCAACCGCCCTGGCAGGCAAAGCAAAGACCTGCCGGGGCCTTCGAACCCTAAATGGCGGCCACCAACGCCTCCTTTAGGGAACCTGCGCCATGACCACCCGCCTCCCCCATTTGCTCAAGGGCACCAGCCTCAGCCTGCTGCTGGCCCTGCCCCCGGTTCAGGCACTTGAGCTGTATGCCGATGACGACACCCACCTGAACGCCAACTTCCTCGCCGTGTACGGCCTGTTCAACAGCCGCAAGAATTACGACGGCACCCCAGGCGGCTCGACCTGGCGCGAAGGCTTTATCAAATATGGCTTGAGCGCCGACCAGCGCCTGGGCGAACTGGGCACGGTTTATGGCACCGCCAACCTGGTCAGCTCGGCGACCTGGGGCGACGGCGATGCTGCCGGCATCAGCGATGGCAGCGAACGCACGACTAAATTCGACGAAGCCTTCGCCGGCTGGCGCTCGGGCAAACTGATCCCGGCACTGGGCGAGGATGGCCTGGACCTGTCGTTCGGTCGCCAGGTCATCACCCTCGGCGATGGCTTCATCATCAACGACGACGGCCTGAACTTCGGCAAGGGCCCGGCCGACGGCGAGCTCAATCGCGGCGGCGCCTATTATCTGGCCGCCCGCCATGCTTTCGACAAGACCGCAGTACTGCGCCTGGGCGCCAAGGATGGCCTGCATGGCAGCCTGTTGTGGATGAAGTCGGACAACCGCGCCCAGGCCAACAGCGAACTGGCCGCCGGCACCCTGGCCTACAGCGCTGCCCCCGGCACCCTGGAACTGACTTACATTCGCGGCCTGAATGTCGATGATCGCTATGCCAGCGAGTTCCAGAAACAACGTGAAGGCATGGACATCTACAGCCTGCGCGGCGCCGGTGATGCTGGGGTCGAGAACGCGCATTTCGCCTTCGAATATGCCTGGCAAAACAAGCACGCAGGGCCGGAGAAAGCCTGGTACGCCGAAGCCGGCTACACCTTTGCCGAGGTGCCCTGGCGCCCGGACCTGACCTACCGCTACAGCCGCTATTCCGAAGGCTGGGACTCGATGTTCAACGGCATGAACCGCGGCTACGGCACCTGGTTCCAGGGCGAGGTCACGGGCAACTATTCAGGCCCGTTCAACAGCAACAACGACGTGCACTTTGTCGGCCTCAAGGCCACCCCGGTCGAGGCCCTGACCCTGGGCGTGCTGCTGTTCAACTACAAGACCCTGCACGAGCGCGGCACGCTGAACCTCGACGGCCGCGAGCTGGACCTGTACGCCGAATGGGCGGTCAGCGAGCACCTGATCATCAGCCCGCTGCTGGGCCTGTACCAGCCGCGCAAGAGCAGCGATGACGGCGGCAACCAGGTTGGCGGCAATGGCACCAACGTCTACAGCCAGTTGACCATTGCCGTGCCGTTTTAAGCGGTGCCGTGGGCCTTGTGCTTGAGCTTTTCGGTGTCGACCCGGACGAACACCGAGTCGGCGCTGACGGTCAGCACGTCGTCGGCCCAGACTTCGCAGATCACCCGGCTCTTGCGCCCCACTTCACCCTCGACCCGGGCCTTGAGCAGCAGCTCGACGCCCATCGGCGTGGGTTTCAGGTAGGTCAGGTTGAGCTGGCCGGTGACGCAGTCGATACGCGGCAGGCTGCCCGGCTCGCGGCCTTCGGCGCGGTAGTGGTAGGCCATGGCGGTCCAGTTCGAATGGCAGTCGACCAGCATCGCCAGCAAACCGCCATAGACCAGCCCCGGCCAGCCGAGGAAGGTGCTGTCGGGCGAGTGCCGGCACAACAGGTGGATACCGTCGGCGTCCCAGTGGCTTTTCAGGTGCAGGCCGCTGGGGTGGGAACAGCCACAGCCGTAGCAGACGCCTTCGGGGGCGGCCAGTTCCTGCAGGGATAAGGCTTGGGTACTCATAGGCTTCCTGATTGTCTGTTTTTTAAAGGGAAAGCAACGCCGATAGTAACGCCGGACAACGAAAAAGCCCATGAACCGGTCATGGGCTTTTGCCGTGCCAAGCGCCGCGCTAGAGGCCTTTGGCCGATACCGACGGGCTGCCGGCCGGCTCGCTGGCCGGTGTTTTACGGCGGGTCAGCGAGATCAGCAGGATGGCCAGGGTCACCCCCGCGGTCATCAGGGTTTCATAGCGGTAGGCCGGGCTGATCAGCATGTAGCCGAGCACCAGGGTAATCAGGCCGATGACCAGCCAGGTCAGCCACGGGAACAGCCACATCTTGAACGCAAGCTCCGTGCCCTGGCGATCGGTGATGGCGCGCATGCGCAGCTGCGACACAGCAATCACCAGGTACACCAGCAAGGCGATGGCGCCGGTGGTCGAGAGCAAGAAGCCGAAGACCTTGCCCGGGAACACATAGTTGACCAGGCAACCGGCAAAGCCTGCGAAGGTCGAGAGAATCACCGCCACGGTCGGCACGCCATTGCCGGAGATACGCTTGGTCATCTTCAGCGCCTCGCCCCGCGAGCCCAGCGAGTAGAGCATGCGCGAGGCGGTATAAAGCCCCGAGTTCATGCAACTGGTCACCGCCACCAGCACCACTAGGTCGACCATCAGCTTGGCGCCCGGCACGTTGAGCACTTCCAGCACGCGCTGGAACGAGCCAACGGCCTTGAGGCCCGGGTCGTTCCAGGCTACCAGCGAAACGATGAAGAAGATCGAGACGATGTAGAAGATCGCGATGCGGTACACCACCAGGTTGGTGGCCCTGCGGATCTTGTCCTTGGGGTTGGACGTTTCGTCGGCGGCGATGGTGACGATCTCGGCGCCGAAGAACGAGAAAATGGTCACCAGCACGCCGCCGAGCACCGCGCCAAAGCCGTTGGGCATGAAGCCGCCAGTGGCCCACAGTTGCTGCACGCCGGAGACTTCGGCCAGTGGCCAGAAGCCGAACACCGCCAGGGTGCAGACGCCAATAAAGGCAAGAATGGCAATGACCTTGATCAGCGCGAACCAGTACTCGAACTCGCCGAAGTTCTTCACGCTGATCAGGTTGGTGCCCGACAGCACGATCATGATCAGAAAGGCGAACAGCCACGACGGCACGCCGGGGAAGTAGGCATGCAGGATATCGGCACCGGCAATCGCCTCGACCGGAATGATCAGCACCCAGAACCACCAGTACAGCCAGCCGATGGTAAACCCGGCCCAGGGCCCGATGGCCTGGCTGGCGTAGGTGGAGAACGAGCCGCTGTTGGGGTTGGCGATGGCCATCTCCCCGAGCATGCGCATCACCAATAGCACCAGCAGGCCGGTCATGGTGTAGGAAATCAGAATGGCCGGCCCGGCGGTGGCGATGGCCGTTGACGAGCCAATGAACAGCCCGGCGCCGATGATCCCGGCAATGGAGATCATCGACACCTGGCGCGAGGTCAGACCGTGTTGCAGCGAACGCTGTTTCTTTTGTTGTAGCGATGCCATGGGTAACCCTCTACTGGTAGGGTGAAAGCGTTTTTATTGTTCCACTGGCGGGATTGGTGGCGCGGCCATCGCTGGCAAGCCAGCTCCCACAGAATCCTTGTGGGAGCTGGCTTGCCAGCGATGGGGCCGACTCGGTATTCAGTCGAAGACAATCCCCTGCGCCAACGGCAGCTCGCGGGAATAGTTCACGGTATTGGTCTGCCGGCGCATGTAGGCCTTCCACGAATCCGAGCCCGACTCACGGCCACCGCCGGTTTCCTTCTCACCGCCAAAGGCGCCGCCAATCTCCGCACCGCTGGTGCCAATGTTGACGTTGGCAATCCCGCAGTCACTGCCCGCGGCGCTCTGGAAGCGCTCGGCTTCGCGCAGGTCGGTGGTGAAGATGCACGACGACAAGCCTTGCGGCACTTCGTTGTTCAGGCGCAGGGCTTCTTCGAACTCGTCGTAGGCCAGCACGTAGAGGATCGGTGCGAAGGTTTCATGGCGTACCACGGCGCTCTGGCCAGGCATCTCGACGATCGCCGGGGCCACGTAGTAGGCATTCGGGTACTGCTCCTGCAGCTGCCGCTCGCCACCGAATACCTGGCCGCCTTCATCGCGGGCCTGGGTCAGGGCATTGTGCATGGCGCTGAAGGACTGCTTGTCGATCAGCGGACCGACCAGGTTGTCCTTGCGCGGGTCGCCGATACGAACCTTGGCGTAGGCGGCTTTGACCCGAGCAACCACTTCGTCCTTGATCGAGCGATGGACGATCAGCCGGCGCAAGGTGGTGCAGCGCTGGCCAGCAGTACCGACGGCGCTGAAGAGGATGCCGCGCACGGCCAGATCCAGGTCGGCACTCGGTGCAAGAATCATCGCGTTGTTGCCACCGAGTTCGAGGATGCTGCGGCCGAAACGTGCAGCCACCCGCGGGCCGACTTCACGGCCCATGCGGGTGCTGCCGGTGGCGCTGACCAGCGGCACGCGCGGATCGTCGACCAGCGCTTCGCCGGCCTCACGATCACCGATGATCAACTGGCTCAGGCCTTCTGGCGCATCACCAAAGGCTTTCAGGGCTTTTTCGAACAGCGCCTGGCAGGCCAGCGCGGTCAGCGGGGTTTTCTCCGACGGCTTCCAAACCACGGCGTTGCCGCACACCAGTGCCAGGGTGGTGTTCCAGGCCCAGACCGCGACGGGGAAGTTGAAGGCGCTGATCACTCCAACCACCCCCAACGGGTGCCAGGTTTCACGCATATGGTGGCCCGGGCGCTCGGAGGCGATAGTCAGGCCGTAGAGCTGGCGCGACAGGCCGACGGCGAAGTCGCAGATGTCGATCATTTCCTGCACTTCGCCCAGGCCTTCCTGGGTGATCTTGCCGGCTTCGATCGACACCAGTTCGCCGAGCTCGGCCTTGTGCTTGCGCAGCACTTCGCCGAACAGCCGCACCAGTTCGCCACGCCGTGGCGCCGGCACATCACGCCAGCGCAAGAAGGCCCCATGGGCGGCGTCGATACGACGGGTTACTGCCGCTTTGTCTTCCAGGGTAAGCGCTGCGATCTGGCTGCCGTCGATGGGCGTAAAAACAGCATGAGTGCCGCCGTTATATAAACTTTCAGGCACGCCCAAACGGGTAAGTAGTTCAGCAACCATCTTATTATTCTCCTACAGCGGATACGGGTTGAAATCGTTGATGCAGGTCAGTATTAATCTATAGGGCCGCTGCTCACAAACGACCTTTTAGAAGCACATGATTCCGTAACGGAATGACCTCATCTCTTTTTCGCCAGGTTGACCCCGCCCATGTCCAAACGCCTGATGCCCTCCACCACCGCCCTGCAGTGCTTCGAAGCCGCCGCCCGGCACCTGAGTTTTACCCGTGCAGCCCAAGAGCTGCACCTGACCCAGAGCGCGGTGAGCAAGCAGGTCGCGCAGCTTGAAGAGATGCTCTCGCACCCGCTGTTCCAGCGCATCCGCCGGCGCCTGCACCTGACCCCGGCCGGCGCCCTGTACCTGGCCGAGGTGAACAAGATCCTGGTGCAACTGGACATGTCCAGCCGCTACATCCTCAGTTATGGCGGCGAGACCGAAGTGCTGCGCATCGCCACCCAGCCGACCTTCGGCGAGCGTTGGCTGGTGCCCAACCTCAAGGGCTTCGGCGAGCGCCATCCGCGTATTCACCTGGACATCCGCAACGAACTGGAACCCTTCGACCTGGTTCAGGCCAAGGCCGACATCGCCTTCTTTTTCGGCCAGGGCACCTGGCCCGGGGCAACCTGCATCGAGCTGTTCAAGGAGCAGGTGGTGCCGGTGTGCGCCCCGGACCTGCTGGCCCGGCAGCACTTCGACAGTGCCGAATCACTCACCGAACACCGCCTGCTGCAGTGCACCTCGCGGCCCGAGGCCTGGCATGAGTGGTTTCTCGGCCAGGGCCTGCACAGCCAGAACAGCTACCACGGCCCACGCTTCGACACCTTCTACATGTGCATCCGCGCCGCCCAGGCCGGCTGCGGCATCGCCCTTGTCCCGCGTTATCTGGTGGCCGAGGAGCTGGCCGAAGGCAAATTGGCGATCCCCTGGAACCACCCGAAAACCAGCGAGGGCTCGCATTTTATCGCCCACGCCGAGCATGCCGCCGAGGTGCCCAAGGTCCGCGCCTTTGTCGAGTGGATCGTTGAGCGCGTGGGCAGTGGCGGGCAAGTTCCGGAATTGAAGGAATGATTGCAATCCTTTATTTCGTTTGCACTGAATAACCGCGGCTCGCTTAGATAATAAGAAACTGCAGCGAGGCCGCGGGCAAATGAGTCACGAAACTATCAGCCAGTCTATTTCCGTAGTTCACCCTATTACACTGTCACACGGTAAAAACGCGGAAGTCTGGGACACCGACGGCAAACGTTATATTGATTTTGTCGGCGGTATTGGCGTGTTGAACCTGGGCCACTGCCACCCGCGAATTGTCGCCGCCATCCAGACGCAGGCCACGCGCCTGACCCACTACGCCTTCAACGCCGCCGGGCATGAGCCCTACATCGAGCTGATGCACCGGCTGGCGCAGTTCGTGCCAGTGTCTTACCCGCTCAGTGGCATGCTCACCAACAGCGGTGCGGAAGCTGCAGAAAACGCCCTGAAGATCGCTCGCGGTGCCACCGGCAAGACTGCGATCATCGCCTTTGACGGCGGCTTTCATGGCCGCACCTTGGCGACCCTCAACCTCAACGGCAAGGTCGCCCCCTACAAGCAGCGCGTCGGCGTGCTGCCGGGGCCGGTGTATCACCTGCCCTTCCCCAGCCAGGACAGCGGGGTGAGCACCGAGCAGGCGCTCGAGGCCATGCAGCGCCTGTTCAGCGTCGAGATCGACGTCAATGACGTGGCCGCCTTCATCTTTGAACCGGTGCAGGGCGAGGCCGGCTTCCTGGCTATGGAACCTGCGTTCGCCCAGGCCTTGCGCAGTTTCTGCGACCAGCACGGGATCCTGCTCATCATCGATGAAATCCAGTCGGGTTTTGGCCGCACCGGCCAGCGCTTCGCCTTCCCGCGCCTGGGCATCGAGCCGGACCTGCTGTTGCTGGCCAAGAGTATTGCCGGCGGCATGCCGCTGGGCGCGGTGGTCGGGCGCAAGGCGCTGGTCGACAACCTGCCCAAAGGCGGCCTGGGCGGTACCTACTCCGGCAACCCTATAGCCTGCGCCGCCGCGCTGGCCACCCTGGATGAAATGAGCGATGCCAACCTGGCAACCTGGGGCGAGCAGCAGGAAGCGGCGCTGCTCAGGCGCTTCGAACGCTGGCAGGCCAACAAACTTTCACCTTACCTGGGCCGCCTGACCGGCACCGGCGCGATGCGTGGCATCGAGCTGGTCAACGCCAATGGCAGTCCGGCCACGGCGCAGCTGGCACACCTGCTGGCATCTGCCAGGAGCGCCGGCCTGCTGCTGATGCCCAGCGGCAAGGCCCGGCACATTATCCGCCTGTTGGCTCCACTGACCATCGAGCCTGAGGTGCTGGAAGAAGGCCTGGATATCCTCGAACGCTGTCTCGGAGAACTGGCTTAACCCTGCAGCGGCCCGGGCCACTGCTCGACACCCGGAAGGTAGTGACGCGCCCTGAAGCCCCCGGCTTTCAGGGCCGTCACCGCATCGCGGGAAAACACGCACCAGGGCCCACGGCAATAGGCGACCACTTCCTGGCTGGCCGGCAGTTCTCCCAGGCGCTGCTGCAATTCGCTGAATGGAATATTGATCGCCCCCGGCAAGTGCCCCTGGGCAAATTCCTCGGCCGGGCGCACATCGAGCAGGGTCACGCTGTGCTCCTGCAAACGCTCAAGCAGCTCTTCCCTGCTGATCCCTTCCAGCTGGTCAGGCGCACTCAGGCTATCGCTCATCAGCTCGCGGATCGCCGCACGGTTGAACGCGGCCAATTGCCCGAGCGCCGCCAGCACCTCGGTGATCGGCCCGGCGCTGAGCCGGTAGAGCACGCGCTTGCCATCACGGCGGGTCTGCACGAAGCCGGCGCGGCGCAAGTGCTGCAGGTGCTGGGAGGCGTTGGCCACCGACAGCTGGCACTGCTGGGCCAGTTGCTCGACGGCCAGCTCACCGCCCGCCATCTGTTCGAGCAGATTCAGACGATGGGCGTGGCCAAGGGTCCGCGCCAGCTCGGCAATCTGCTGGTGTTGTTGGGTTTTCATATCAGTCATTGACAGCAAGGTAGCATTGGCCAATCATTCAATCAATCTATTGAATGTTATTAAAAGGAGTACGCCATGCTTGAAGGATTGACCCTTGCGATACTGATTGGCGTAACGGCCACCGCCATTGCCGATCTCTGGTCACTGTTCCAGTTGCGCGTGCTGGGCATGGCCGGGCCGAACTGGGGCTTGGTCGGCCGCTGGATTGGCCATATGCCGCGCGGGCAGTTCGCCCATCAGAGCATCGCCAAGGCGCCTGCGCTGGCCAACGAACGGCTGATCGGCTGGAGTGCGCATTACCTAATCGGTGTGATGTTCGCCGCTTTGCTGCTCGCCCTTTGCGGGCTGGAGTGGGCGCAACAGCCACGGTTTATGCCAGCATTTGTGCTTGGCCTGGCGACCGTGGCGGCGCCCTACCTGATCATGCAGCCCGGCATGGGCGCCGGTGTCTTTGCCTCGAAAACCCCCAGGCCGAATGTGGCGCGGGCACGCAGCCTGCTGGCCCATGGGGTGTTTGGCGTGGCCTTGTACCTGGCCGGGTTGTTCTGGGCCGGGCTGTTGTAGCCCAACTGATTACAGGCCCAGTTCTTGCGGAGTAAGCATGTCGCATTCAAAGGCGATCCAGCCGCCTTCCAGCTCGGCATGGCCGTTAACGATCGGGCCGTAGTAGCTCAGGCCGTTATCGAGGGTCACGCAGATGTGCGTCGCCTTGTCCGGAGCGGCCAGGGCACCGACAAAGTGGACCTTCTTCAGCGTCTCGGTAACGGCTTCAAGACCCACCCGAATTGCAACGTTTTCCACCGCTTCAACGTCTGCATGCAGGTCGTCGCTGACGGTTACGGCGGCTGTGTAGTTGTACATGGTCGAACTCCAACGACAATTCTATCGGCGTCTGCTGACGCTCACGGGCGCATAGGGTAATGGAGCGGCCCGGAAAAAGCCCGCGCCTATCGACGAGGCGACGCACGAAGGTACCCTCGGCCCGCCCCGGCTGGTATTGTGCCCCCCGGTAAAACCTGTCAGAGGAATGACATTGAGTGCTGAACAGAACCTGACCTCGGACATGTTCGAGGTCGACAAGCGCCTGGGGCTCAAGCCCGTGGTGGATTTCAACAACTACCTGCAAAAAGCCTTCGGCGACGGGCCTTGCACCTGTATCCGCTGCCGCACCAGCGGCGGTGACGAAACGGGCTACGAGTACCAGCACACCTTCGTGCTCGACGGCCAGACGCTCAACCGGCGCTTTGCCAACACCGCGGGCAGCGATGTGCTCAATGCACTGAAGAAGGCCTGGCTTTCGTACACCAAGGCCGATCTGCCGGCGCTGGGTGCGCTGGACCTGAGCGCAGTGAAAGGTTTTGTTGAACCGCAGCTGCACAAGCGCCTGCTGCCGTTGTTCCTGGCCAGCGGCCTGGTGCGTGAAGTCGACGGGCAGTGGATGCTGCAGGTGCAAGCCGGCGATTGAGTGCTTGGGGCTGCTTGCGCAGCCCATCGCCGGCAAGGCCGACTCCCACAGTTTTGAGCCTGCACAGCACCTGTGGGAGTTGGCCTGCCCCCTCAGCCACCCACCGCCAGCGCAAACGGCCCCTGCGCCAGTTGCTCACGCAAGAACGCCACGCAACTGCGGACCTTCGCCGAGCTACCCGAACGCGCCGCCGTCACCGCCCAGACATCCGCCGGCTGGTGATAGGCCGGCAACACCCTGACCAGCGCCCCCTCCTGCAAGCTGGCGGCCACATCCCAGTACGAAGCCATGATGATGCCGTGCCCGTCCATCGCCCATTGGCGGACGATATCGCTGTGGTTGGCGGCCATGGGCCCGGTGACCTTGACCGTTTCCGGCCCGCCCGGGCCGACCAGTCGCCACACGCCAAAGCGGTCGTCGCGGCTGCGAAACAGCAGGCAATCGTGCTGGGCCAGTTCCGCCGGTACCCGCACCGGGCCGCGCCGCGCCAGGTAATCCGGCGATGCCGCCAGCACCCGCTTGTTCTCGGCAATACGGTGAGCGATCAGGTGTTTTTCCTGCACCTCGCCGACGCGGATGTCGATATCGAAGTTCTCGCCAATCAGGTCGACCCGGCGGTCGAGCAGTTCCAGCCAGATATCCAGGGTCGGGTGACGCTTGCGCAACAGCGACAAGATCGGCGCGATGTGCTCGCGGCCCAGGCGCAGGCTGGTGCTGATACGCAGGGTGCCGCGCGGCTCGCTGTGGGCAGCGGACAACGACTCGAGCATCGACTCGACGTTCTCGAGAATCTTCTGCGCCCAGATGAACGCCGCCTCGCCGTCGCTGGTGATATTCACCCGCCGCGTGGTGCGGTTGAACAGCTTGACCCCCAGCAGGGTCTCGAGGGTGGCAATGCGCTTGCTGACATGCGCCGGCGACAGGCCGATCTCGGTGGCGGCGGCGATGAAGCTTGAGCGGCGCGCCACTTCGCAGAACAACTGCAGGTCGCGCAGCAGCGGTTCATTATTCGCTAATAGCGCATTCTGATTCTTCATCTGGCCCAATTATCTCCTGGGAGTTTTTTATTAGCCTCTCACAAAACCGCTGCCGCGGTCCGCATAACAATAACGAGAGCGCCATGAACAAACTTCGCATTGCCGTTGCCGGTGCCGGCCTGATTGGCCGCAGGCATATCGAACTGATCCAGGCCAGCGCCGAGTGCCAACTGGCCGCCCTGATCGACCCGGCCCCGGCCGCCGCCGAGCTGGCAGCCAGCCACGGCGCTGCCCTCTACCCTTCGCTTGAGCAACTGTTTGCCGAGCAGCGCCCGGACGGGGTGATCCTCGCTACGCCCAATCACCTGCATGTCGAAGGCGCCCTGGCCTGCGTCGACCACGGTGTTGCCGCGCTGATCGAAAAACCCGTGGCCCACACCCTGGAGGAAGGCAAGCGCCTGCTGGCGATCGCCGAGCAAAGCGGTGCGCGGCTGCTGGTCGGCCATCACCGTGCCCACAGCGCGATCCTCGCCAAGGCCCGCGAGGTAATCGCCGAAGGCTTGCTCGGCAACCTGGTGGCGGTGATGGGCAGCGCGCTGTTCTACAAGCCCGACGACTATTTCGACGCCGCGCCCTGGCGCCGGCAGCTCGGCGGCGGGCCGGTGCTGATCAACATGATCCACGAGATCGGCAACCTGCGTTCGCTGTGCGGCGAGATCGTCGCCGTGCAGGCCCAGGCTTCCAGCGCCACCCGTGGCTTTGCCGTGGAAGACAGCGTCGCCATCAGCCTGCGCTTTGCCAACGGCGCCCTCGGCACCTTCATGCTCTGCGACACCGCCGCCTGCGCCCGCAGCTGGGAGCAGACCGCGCGGGAGAACCCCGATTACCCCAGCTACGCCGACGAAGACTGCTACGTGATCTGCGGCACCCAGGGCACGCTGTCGATCCCGACCATGCGCCTGAAGTACTACGAGCAATCTGCCGAGCGATCATGGTGGAAACCCTTCAGCACCGCCGTGGCGCCGCTGCAAAGCGCCGACCCGCTGGCCCGCCAGCTGGCGCACTTCTGCCAGGTGGTGCGTGGCGAACAAGCGCCGCTGGTGAGCGTGCGCGACGGCCTGCGCAACCTGCAGATCGTCGAAGCCATCAGCAGCGCCGCGCGCAGCGGGCAGATCGTCGACACCGACAGCCTCTGAAGCCTTTTATCCAGTCCTACCGCTCCATAACAACAACAAACGGAGACAGACAGATGGCCAACCATCCCCAAGGGCTGCATGCAGCCCGGCAAACCAAGAAAGCCACGGCCAGCGGCTGGGTCGGCTCGGCGCTCGAGTACTACGACTTCTTCATTTATGCCCAGGCTGCGGCGCTGATTTTCCCGCAGATCTTCTTCCCTTCCAGCGACCCGAAACTGGCCATCGTCGCCTCCCTGGCCACCTACGGCGTCGGCTACCTGGCGCGCCCGGTCGGCGCCTTCGTGCTCGGCCACTGGGGCGATACCCGCGGGCGCAAGCATGTGTTGCTGCTGTGCATGCTGTTGATGGGCCTGGCCACCTTCGCCGTCGGCCTGCTGCCGACCTACAACCAGATCGGCTACTGGGCGCCAGTGCTATTGGTGGTGCTGCGCCTGGTCCAGGGCTTTGCCGTGGCTGGGGAAATCGCCGGTGCCAGCTCGATGATCCTCGAACATGCGCCGCCCGGGCGCCGTGGCTTTTACGCAAGCTTCACCCTGCAGGGCGTGCAGGCCGGCCAGGTGCTGGCGGCGGCAATCTTCCTGCCGCTGGCCTATTTCATGCCCGAAGAGGCCTTCAACAGCTGGGGCTGGCGCATCCCCTTCCTGCTCAGTGCCGCCGTGCTGCTGGCAGCATTCATCATCCGCCGCGAGGTCGAGGAGCCGGCGGCGTTCACCCAGAAAGTCGCCAAGGTGGTGCGCCAGCGCTCGCCCATCGGTGAAGCCTTCAAGCACAGCTGGCGCGGCATGCTGGTAGTACTCGGGGTGTCGCTGATGAACGTGATCCCGGTGGTGACCACCGTGTTCGGCGCCGCCTATGCGGTACAGCCGGCCTACGGCGTGGGTTTTGACAAGAGCGTGTACCTGTGGATCCCGGTGGTCGGCAACATCGTCGCAGTGCTGGTGATCCCCTTTGTCGGCAACCTCTCCGACCGCATCGGCCGCCGCCCGCTGATCATCGGCAGCGCCATCGGCTGCGGGTTGATGTCGTTCCTTTACCTCTATGCCATCAGCCTGCACAACCTGCCGCTGGCGTTTGCCGCCTCGCTGCTGATGTGGGGGATGATCTACCAGGGCTACAACGCCATCTTCCCAAGCTTCTTCCCCGAGCAGTTCCAGACCCATTACCGGGTCTCGGCCATGGCCGTGGCGCAGAACATCGGCTACATGATCACCGCCTTGCTGCCGGCGCTGTTCACCGCCGTGGCGCCGCCGGGCTCCGACAACGTGCCGATGCTGATCGGCGCCATCACCTGCCTGGTCACCGCGCTGTCGGCCATCGCCGCCTGGAGCGCCCCGGAAACCTACCGCACGCCCATCGACCAACTCGGCAAGGCCGACGCGGTGAGCCTGGACAAACCCACCTACGACGCCCTGCGCGCCAACGCCCTGACTGGAAACCAGCCATGAATACCCTGCTCGTGCTCAACGGCCCCAACCTGAACATGCTCGGCCTGCGCCAACCCGAAGTCTACGGCCGCGAAACCCTGGCCGATGTCGAAAACCTCTGCCAGCAGGCCGCCCGGCGCCTGGAACTGAAGCTTGAATTCCAGCAGACCAACCACGAAGGCCAACTGATCGACTGGATTCACCAGGCCCGTGGCCGGGTCGCCGGAGTCGTCATCAACCCCGGCGCCTGGACCCACACCTCGGTGGCAATTCACGACGCTTTGATTGCCGCCGAGGTACCGGTGATCGAGGTGCATATCTCCAACGTCCACCGCCGCGAAGCCTTCCGCCACCACTCCTATGTATCGCTGGTGGCCAAGGCGGTGCTGGCCGGTTTCGGCACTCACGGCTACGTGCTGGCGATCGAACATTTTGCCCGCGAACTCAAGCACGCCAACGGAGGCGCCCAATGAAAACCATGGCCAACCCACAACAACGACTGCGCCTGGGCTTTGTCGGCGGCGGCCTGGAGTCGTCGATCGGTTCGACTCACCGCTATGCAGCGTCTCTGGACGGCCATTACCAGCTGGTCGCCGGGGTCTTCGCCCGCGACCCCGAGCGCAACCTGGCCGCGGCCCAGGCCTATGGCGTGGCGCCAGAGCGCGCCTATGCCGATTTTGAAGCCATGGCCAGGGCCGAAGCCGCCCGCGCAGACGGCATCCAGGTGGTGTCGATCATGGCGCCCAATGCCGTGCACGTACCGGCGAGCCTTGCGTTTCTCAAGCACGGTATCGACGTCATCTGCGACAAGCCGCTGGCGGCGAACCTTGCCCAGGCCAATGCCCTGCTCGATCAGGTTCGCCAAGGCCCGGCCCTGCACCTGCTGACCCACAACTACAGCGGCTACCCGTTGATTCGCGAAGCCCGCGAACTGATCGCTCAGGGTGCGATCGGCGAGGTGCGCCTGGTGCAGGTCGAGCACGCCAGCGCCTTCGGCACCCACCCGCTGGAGCAGCAAGGGGTCAAGGCCCTGGCCTGGCGCACCGACCCCAGCCAGGCCGGCGCTTCGTCGGTACTGGCCGATGTCGGCGTGCATGCCCACCAACTGCTGCGCTTTGTAACAGGCCAGGAGGTCAGCCAGGTCTCGGCCGAGCTCAGCACCCTGGTGCCGGGCCGCGTCTCGGACGACAACGCCCACGTCAAACTGCGCCTGAGCGGCGGCGGCCGAGGCCTGCTATGGGCAAGCTTCGTCGCTGCCGGCCAGCGCCATGGCTTGCAGATCCGGATCTTTGGCTCGAGCGGCTCGCTGTACTGGCACCAGGAACAACCCGAGCGCCTCGAACTGCGCCACCAGGACCAGCCGCACCAGGTGCTGCGCCGGGGTGAAAGCTGGCTCAGCGATGCCGCCAGGCAAGCCACGCGAATCAAGGCCGGCCAGCCCGAAGGCCTGCTCGAAGCCTTCGCCAACATCTACAGCGACGCCGCCGAACTGATCAAGGCCCGCCGCGAACAGCGCGCCCCGGCGCCCTTGGCACGCCTGTGCCCGACCGCTGAAGACGGCCTGCGCGGCATGGCATTTATCGAGGCGTGTGTGCAGTCGGATCGCCAGGAGGGGCGCTGGATCGAAGTCAGTTGAGCGCACACTCGCGCAACCACTCAATCATCACCCGCAAACGCAGCGGTAACCTCTCCCGCGGCGGATGCACCAGGTAGTAACCCTGCCCCGCCGTCTGGCTGAAGCCCCCCAGGGGCAGGATCAACGCGCCCTGGTCCAGCAACGGTTGCACCAGGCGCCGGCGACCGATGGCCACGCCGGCATGGTGGCTGGCGGCGGCGCTGCACAGGTCGGAGCGGTCGAAGGTCAGGTGGCGGGCGGGCAGGTGCTGGCCTACGCCCTGCTCGCCGGCCCAGCGTTGCCACTCGGCGTCGAAGGCGGCATGTTCCCAGGCCAGGGCATCGTGCAGCAAGGTGCACTGGGCCAGGCGGCCGGGGTGGTCGATCAGGCCGTGGCGCTCGGCATACTGCGGGCTGCACACCGGGGCGACGTGCTCATCCATCAACAACTGGCTGGCCAGCCCGGGAAACTCGCCATGGCCATACAACAAGGCCAGGTCCACCGGGCGGGTGCGAAAATCCACCGGCTCGTTGCCGGTGCGGATGTCCAGGCTGACCTGCCGATAGCGCTGCTGGAAATCCGCCAGGCGCGGCACCAGCCAGTGCTGGGCCAGCGACGGCCGCACATACAGGCTCAGGGCACCGCTGACTTCTTCAGTCGACGGTTGCAGGGCTTCTTGCAGTTGCGCTTCCAAGCCTTGCAGCACCTGATAGAGGCGCTCGCCTTCAGCGGTCAGGCGAATGCGCCGGGTCAGGCGTTCGAACAGGCGCAACGCCAGGGCTTGCTCCAGGCGGGCGATGCGATGGCTGACGGCGCTGGCAGTCAGGCACAGCTCTTGCGCGGCCTGACTGAAGCTCAGGTGCCGGGCAACCGCGACAAAGGTGTGCAGGTTGGCGAACTGGGCACCGCTCAAGCGGCTGCCAAGGCGATCGGGCAGGTTGAGCATGGTCAGTTACCGGCAAGTTCTGCGCGGCCCCTGGCCAGGTAGCGGTCCATCTCCTCGCGCGGCACCATGCTGCCGCCGGTGCCCCACACCAGGTGGGTGGCGCGGGCCATGCGCGCCTCACTCAAGCCCAGGCGCTGACGGTAGCCCTGCTGCTCCTGCAGCACAGTGCACATGCCCGCGAGCCCGGCCAGCGCTGACGGCTCGAGTTCGATGCCCTCACACGCCTGCATCTGCGCCAGCTGGCGGTACAGGGTGGCGTCGCTGACGGTGTAGTAGCCATCGACCAGGCGCTGCAACGAACGGCCGACAAAACCCGAGGGCCGGCCCACCGCCAGGCCGTCGGCGGCGGTCTGGTTGTCGATGCCGAAGTCGTACACCGACACCGCGTCGTGCAGGCCGGTGTACACGCCTAGGAACATGCACGGCGAGTGGGTCGGCTCGGCGAACAGGCAATGTACTGCGTCGCCAAAGATCTGCTTGAGGCCAAAGGCCACGCCGCCAGGCCCCCCGCCGACGCCGCAAGGCAGGTAGACGAACAGCGGGTGCTCGGCATCCACCACGATGCCCTGTTCCGCCAACTGGCGCTGCAGGCGCTCGGCGGCCACGGCGTAACCGAGGAACAGGTTCAGCGAGTTTTCATCATCGACGAAGTGACAGTGCGCATCGCCCTCGGCCTCCTTACGGCCCTGCTCCACCGCCACGCTGTAGTCGGCGCTGTACTCGCGCACCTCGACGCCGCAGGCGCGCAGGCGCTCCTTTTTCCACTGGCGGGCATCGGCAGACATGTGCACGGTGGCCTTGAAACCCAGGCGCGCGCTGATGATGCCGATCGACAAGCCCAGGTTGCCGGTGGAGCCGACCGCCACGCTGTACTGGCCGAAGAACGCCCGGGCGGCATCGCTGTCGAGCCTGGCGTAGCTGTCGCCCGGTTGCAGCAGGCCACCTTTGAGGGCCAGGTCTTCGGCATGCTTGAGCACTTCATAGATGCCGCCGCGGGCCTTGATCGAACCGGAAATCGGCAGCAGGTTATCGGCCTTGAGCCACAGCGCGCCGTTCACTGGCAATTGCTGCTCGGCGCACAGCACCGCCTGCAACGCGTGTAGCGCCACCAACGGCGATTCGATGATGCCGGCGCTGGCCGAGGTTTCGGGGAATGCCGAGGCGATGAACGGGGCAAAGCGTTCGAGCCGCGCGCTGGCCTCACGGATATCCGCGGCGGTCAGCGCCACGTCAGCGAGGGCTTCGGCGCTCGGCGCCAGGGCCGGGTTGAACCAGCAGGTCGGGCGCAGCGCCACAAGACCTGCGATCAGCGGATGACTTTGGCACCAGGCAGTAACGGATTTTTCCAGCGGCATCGGGCAGCTCCATGAGGCGAATACAGCGATTAAGCGACAGCCCCGGGCGCTTTACAACCGATGCCTGCTCAGCCCATGGATGAACCTGCTTCAGCCATGGCCCGCCGTGCAAGGCGCTGCACTTCTGCTACCTTGGGAATACCCTCTTCTTGTGCATTACACACAGGTGACCCCTCATGGCGCGCACCACCCCTATCGAGCTGTACCGCAACATCGGCATCGTCGCCCATGTTGACGCCGGCAAGACCACCACCACCGAACGCATCCTGTTCTACACCGGGGTCAACCACAAGATGGGCGAGGTGCACGACGGCGCCGCGACCATGGACTGGATGGCCCAGGAGCAAGAGCGCGGCATCACCATCACTTCGGCGGCGACCACGGCGTTCTGGCAGGGCTCGACCAAGCAGTTCCCCGACAAGTACCGCTTCAACATCATCGACACCCCCGGCCACGTCGATTTCACCATCGAGGTCGAGCGCTCGCTGCGCGTGCTCGACGGCGCGGTGGTGGTGTTCAGCGGCGCCGACGGCGTCGAGCCGCAATCGGAAACAGTCTGGCGCCAGGCCAACAAGTACCATGTACCGCGCCTGGCCTACGTCAACAAGATGGACCGCCAGGGCGCGGACTTCCTGCGCGTGGTCAAGCAGATCGACCAGCGCCTGGGCCACCACCCGGTGCCGATCCAGCTGTCGATTGGCGCCGAGGAACACTTTGCCGGGCAGATTGACCTGGTGAAGATGAAGGCCATCTACTGGAACGACGACGACCAGGGCACCAGCTACCGCGAAGAAGAGATTCCCGCCGACATGCTCGCGCTTGCCAACGAATGGCGCGCGCACATGGTCGAGGCCGCCGCCGAGGCCAACGACGAGTTCATGGAGCTGTACCTCAACGGCCAGGAGCTGAGCAACGAGCAGATCAAGGCCGGCCTGCGCCAGCGCACCCTGGCCAACCAGATCGTCCCGGCGATCTGCGGCTCGTCGTTCAAGAACAAGGGCGTGCCGCTGATGCTCGACGCGGTCATCGACTACCTGCCGGCGCCCTCGGAAATCCCGGCGATCAACGGCACCGACCCGGACCACGAAGACAAGCACCTGGAACGCCATGCCGACGACAACGAACCGTTCTCGGCGCTGGCGTTCAAGATCGCCACCGACCCCTTCGTCGGCACCCTGACCTTCGCCCGGGTCTACTCCGGCGTGCTCAGCTCCGGCAATGCCGTGCTCAATTCGGTCAAGGGCAAGAAGGAGCGGATCGGGCGCATGGTGCAGATGCACGCCAACCAGCGCGCCGAGATCAAGGACGTGTGCGCCGGCGACATCGCCGCGCTGATCGGCATGAAGGACGTCACCACCGGCGACACCCTCTGTGACATCAACCAGCCGATCATCCTCGAGCGCATGGACTTCCCCGACCCGGTGATCTCGGTGGCGGTCGAGCCGAAAACCAAGGCCGACCAGGAGAAAATGGGCATCGCCCTGAGCAAGCTGGCCCAGGAAGACCCGTCGTTTCGCGTGCGCACCGACGAAGAGACGGCGCAGACGATCATCTCCGGCATGGGCGAGTTGCACCTGGACATCATCGTCGACCGCATGCGCCGCGAGTTCGGCGTCGAGGCCAATATCGGCAAGCCGCAGGTGGCCTACCGCGAGAAGATCCGCAATACCTGCGAGATCGAAGGCAAGTTCGTTCGCCAGTCCGGCGGTCGCGGCCAGTACGGCCACTGCTGGATCCGCTTCGCCCCGGGCGATGAAGGCAAGGAGGGCCTGGAGTTCGTCAACGAAGTGGTCGGCGGCGTGGTGCCGCGTGAATACATCCCGGCGATCCAGAAAGGTATCGAAGAACAAATGCAAAACGGCGTGCTCGCCGGTTATCCGCTGATCGGCCTCAAGGCCACGGTGTTCGACGGCTCGTACCACGACGTCGACTCCAACGAGATGGCCTTCAAGGTCGCCGCCTCCATGGCCACCAAACAGCTGAAGGATAAAGGCGGTGCAGTACTGCTGGAGCCGGTGATGAAAGTCGAAGTGGTGACCCCCGAAGAATACCAGGGCGACATCATGGGCGACCTCAGCCGGCGCCGCGGGATGATCCAGGAAGGCGGCGAGACCCCGGCGGGCAAGGTAGTGCGCGCGGAAGTGCCGCTGGGCGAGATGTTCGGCTACTCCACACAGATGCGCTCGATGACCCAGGGCCGCGCCAGCTACACCATGGAGTTCACCAAGTACGCCGAGGCGCCGGCGAGCATCAGTGACGCGATTATCAAGAAACAGGGCTGATACGGCGACCGCTTCACGGTCGATCGCCGGCAAGGCCGGCTCCCACAGGATAGCGGCGCACTCGAATCCTGTGGGAGCCGGCCTTGCCGGCGATGGGGTGCGTAGCAGCCCCTCCTCGAACAAAAGCCGATTGAACTCCCACCCCTGCCGCCCTATCCCAATGCTTAGGACCCGCCCAAAAGCCGCAGGACACCGCCATGGCCAAGCCGTTGCAGGAGTACGCGCGCAAGCGCAATTTCGACGCTACCCCGGAGCCCGCAGGCCATCAACGCAGCGGCAAAAAAGCCGCCCACGCCCTGCAGTACTGCATCCAGAAACACGACGCCAGCCACCTGCACTATGACTTTCGCCTGGAGCTGGACGGCACCCTGAAAAGCTGGGCCATCCCCAAGGGCCCGTCGCTTGACCCCAAGGTCCGGCGCCTGGCCGTACACGTCGAAGACCACCCGCTGGACTACGCCAGTTTCGAAGGCACCATCCCCGAAGGTCATTACGGTGCCGGTGATGTGATCGTCTGGGACCGTGGGGTATGGATTCCCGAAGAAGATCCACACAAGGCCTATGCCAAGGGCAAGCTGCGCTTTCGCCTGCAGGGCGAGAAACTCTCGGGCATCTGGAACCTGTTTCGCACTCACCTGGCCGGCAAGAAGGAGCAGTGGCTGCTGATCAAGTCCGACGATGCCCAGGCGCGCCCGCAGGCCGACTACGACATTCTCGAAGCCGAGCCGGACAGCGTGGTCAGCGAACGCACGCTGCCCACGCGCACACCCAAGGCAGACGGCAACAGCGAACTCGGCGGCGCGAAAAAAGCTGCCCTGCCCGCCTCGCTCAAGCCGCAACTGGCCACCCTGGTAGAGACGCCGCCCGAAGGCGGCTGGCGCTACGAAGTCAAATTCGACGGCTACCGCATTCTCGCCCGCATCGAAGGTGACGAGGTGCGCCTGTTCACCCGCAACGGCCATGACTGGACCGACAGGCTGCCCCGGCAAGCCAAGGCCCTGGCCAGGCTCGGCCTGCACTCGGCCTGGCTCGATGGCGAGATGGTGGTGGCCAATGAGCACGGCGTCGCGGATTTCCAGGCCCTGCAGAATGCCTTCGACCAGCAACGCGACGAGCAGATCCTCTATTACCTGTTCGATGTGCCCTACCTCAACGGCATGGACCTGCGCCAGTGCCCGCTGGAGCAACGGCGTGCGGCGTTGGCAAAGGTGCTGGAAAAGGCCGATGAAAAGCGCCTGCGCTTTTCCGCCGACTTTGACCAGAGCGTCGAATCGCTGCTCGACAGCGCCTGCAAAATGCAGATGGAAGGCCTGATCGGCAAACGCCTGGGCAGCAGCTACCTGAACCGGCGCAGCAGCGACTGGATCAAGCTCAAGTGCAAGCAGCGCCAGGAGTTCGTCATCGTCGGCTTTACCGAGCCCAAGGGCTCGCGCGAGGCCTTCGGCGCGCTGCTGCTGGCCCTGCATGATGACCGCGGCGAGCTGCGCTATGCCGGCAAGGTCGGCAGCGGGTTCAACAGCGCGACCCTGGCCCATATTCACCAGCGCCTCAAACCCCTCGAAGTGGCCAGGCCGCAGTTTGCCAAGCCGCCCAGCGGCGCCGAGGCCAGGGGGGTGCACTGGCTCAAGCCAAGGCTGCTGGCCGAGGTCGCCTATGCGCAGATGACCCGCGACGGCGTGGTCCGCCATTCGGTGTTCCATGGCCTGCGCGACGACAAACTGGCCAAGGCCATTGGCCTGGAGCAACCCGTGAAAACCCCGGCAAGCAAAACGTCCAACCTGCACCTGACCCACCCCGACCGCGTCATCGACGCCAGCACCGGCATCAGCAAGCGCCAGGTCGCCGAGTACTACGCCCAGGTCGCCGAGTGGATCCTGCCGCACCTCAAGCGCCGCCCGGTGGCGCTGGTGCGCGCACCCGATGGCCTGGCCGGCGAGCTGTTCTTCCAGAAGAACGCCGCGCAATTGAACATCCCGGGCCTTGAGAGCCACGCCAAGGCCGAAGCCGGCCAGGCGCTGATGATCATCGACCAGGCCCGGACCCTGCTCGGCGCGGTGCAGATGAACACCCTCGAGCTGCACACCTGGAACGCCACCGCCAAGGATTTCGACAAGCCCGACCGCCTGATCCTCGACCTCGACCCGGACCCGGCGCTGCCGTGGAAGGCCATGCTCGAAGCCACCCAGCTGACCCTGGCGCTGCTCGACGAACTGGGCTTGCAAGCGTTCCTCAAGACCAGCGGCGGCAAGGGCATGCACATTGTCGTGCCGCTGACCCGGCGCGCCGGCTGGGACGAGGTCAAAGGCTTCAGCCACGCTATGGTCCAGCACCTGGCCGGGCTGTTCCCCGAGCGCCTGTCGGCGGTGTCCGGGCCGAAGAACCGGGTCGGGCGGATCTTCATCGACTACCTGCGCAACGGTAAAGGCGCAACCACGGTTTGTGCCTATTCGATCCGCGCCCGCGAAGGGCTGCCGGTGTCGGTGCCGATTCGCCGTGAAGAGCTGACCGAGCTTAAAGGCGCGAACCAGTGGAACCTGCTCAACCTCGACGAACGCCTGGCCGCAGGCGATGACCCTTGGGCCGGGTATGGCCAGGTACGCCAGTCGATCAGCAAGGAACTGCGCCGGCGCATGGGGGTTGAGTCATGAACCACCTGGAGCTGTTACAGACCTTCGCCCGTCGCCCGCAGGCGCTGACCCTCGACCGCCAGTTGCAACGCTGCCTGGAACAATGCCGGGAGACCGGTCTCGACCAACTGCCGCTGCCCGGCCATGGCCGCACCCTGCAGCGTTGGCAGGTATTGGCCCAAGTCGCCGGGGCTGATCTGGCCCTGGCCAAGCTGTTCGAGGGCCACACCGACGCCCTGGCGATCATCCATGAGTGCGGCGCCAGCCATCTGGACCCGGCGGGCAGTTGGGGGGTATGGGCAGCCGAGCCGCCGAATGCGCGGGTGCGTATCGTCCGTCGCACCGGCAACGACGTGCACCTGCAAGGCCGCAAGGCCTGGTGCTCCGGCGCCCTGCAGATCGACCGGGCGCTGCTCACCGCCTGGGACGAACAAGACCGTCCGCAACTGGTGGCGGTGGCCTTGAACCAACCGGCGCTGCGCATCTTCAATGACGGCTGGCAGGCGGTCGGCATGGCAATTACCGCCAGCGTCGATGTCGAGTTCAACGACTGCCCGGCGCACCTGGTCGGCAGCAGCGGCCAGTACCTGACGCGACCGGGCTTCTGGCACGGTGGCGCTGGCATCGCCGCCTGCTGGTACGGCGCGGCGCAATCCCTGGGCGAGTTTTTGCGCGAACACTGCCGCAGCCATGAAGACGCCCACGCCCAGGCCCATCTGGGTGCAGTCGACGCTGCGCTTGCCGGTGCCCGGGCGGCCCTGCACGAAACCGCGGCGTGGATCGACGGCCATCCCGGCGGCGATGCCGAGCTGAGCGTCCGGCGCCTGCGCGCGCAGGTCGAAAACGCCGCGCTGTGCGTGCTCGATCACGTCGGCCGGGCCCTGGGCGCGACGCCGTTCTGTCGCGACAGCCAGTTTGCCCGGCTCAGCGCCGACCTGCCGGTGTTCCTGCGCCAGAGCCATGCCGAGCGCGACCTGGCCGAGTTGGGTCGGCAAGTGCGTGCAACCCCCGAGGGAGGCTGGCGGCTATGACCCTGCAACCACCGCAGAACCCGATCCAGGCGCCGGGCACCCCGCTGGCGCACTGGCAAGCGTCGGCGACCCTGCAGTCGGTGCCGGCAATTACCCATGACCAGTTGGTGCCTGGTGGCAGGCGCCTGGTGGTGGTCGCCCCGCACCCGGACGACGAAGTGCTCGGCTGCGGCGGGGTGCTGGCTGGCATGCGCGGCCGTGAACACGAATTGCTGCTGGTCTCGGTCAGCGACGGTGAGGCCAGCCACCCCGATTCGCGCCACTGGACCAGCGAACGCCTGCGCCAGCAACGCCCACGGGAAAGCGCCGATGCCCTGCGCCGCCTCGGGCTGGACCTGAGCCGCCTGAGCTGGCTGCGCCTGGGCCTGGCCGACAGCGCCGTGGCCAACCATGAACGCTGGCTGGCCGAACGCCTGGTGCAGCTACTGCGCGCCAGCGACCGGGTGCTGACCACCTGGCGCCTGGACGGCCACTGCGACCATGAAGCGGTGGGCCGCGCTTGCGCCCGTGCCTGCGACACCGTCGGTGCGCGCCTGATCGAAGTGCCGATCTGGGCCTGGCACTGGGCCCGCCCCAGCGACCCGCGGCTGCCCTGGCAGCGCGCCCACAAGCTGTTTCTCGACCGCGCGGTGCTGGCCCTCAAGCAACAGGCCATCGCCGCCCATACCAGCCAGTTGCAGGCCGACGAACAGACCCCGCCGGTGCTTGACCGCGAGGCCCTGGCCCGCCTGCAGCAACCCTTCGAACTGGTGTTCACATGAGCGTCTCGGCCAGCTACTTCGAACACCTGTTCGCGCACAGCGACGACCCTTGGGCGTTTCGCACCCGCTGGTACGAAAAACGCAAGCGCGAGCTGCTGCTGGCCAGCCTGCCGCGCCAGTACTACGGCCGGGTGTTCGAGCCGGCCTGCGCCAATGGCGAGCTCAGCGCCGCCCTCGCCGAGCGCTGCGAAAGCCTTTTGTGCCAGGACCTCAACGCCACCGCCGTGCAACTGGCCGGCGAACGCCTGCGGCCATGGCCCAACGCCGAGGTTACCCAAGGCTGCCTGCCCGGCGACTGGCCGGCCGGCGAGTTCGAGCTGATCGTGCTCAGCGAGATCGGCTACTACCTGGACCCCGGCCAGTGGCTGGAAGTACTGGAGCGCGCCACCGCCAGCCTGAGCGCCGACGGTGCTCTGCTGCTGTGCCACTGGCTGCACCCGATCGACGGCTGCCCGCAAACCGGCCACCAGGTCCATGAACTGTTGGCCGAGCGCTTGCCGTTGTACCGCAGCCTGCGCCACGAAGAGACCGACTTTGTTCTTGAATACTGGTGCGTCCAGCCTTATGCCATCGACCTTGACGAGCCCTGCCAATGATTGCCGTGATTGTCCCCGCGCATAACGAAGAACAACTGCTCGGCCGCTGCCTGCGCGCCCTTGGCCGTGCCGCCCGGGCGCTAACGGCGCGGGGCGAAGAGGTGCAGACGGTGGTGGTACTGGACGCCTGCAGCGATGCCAGCGAGGCCGTCGCCCGCGCCCATGGCGTGGAGCTGCTCAAGGTCCAGGCGCGCAATGTCGGCCAGGCGCGCCGCGCCGGTGCGGCGTTGATGCTCGAGCGTGGCGCACGCTGGCTGGCCTTCACCGATGCCGACAGCTGCGTCCCGGCCGACTGGCTGTTATGCCAGTTGGCCTTTGCCGCCGATGCGGTGTGCGGCACGGTGCATGTCGAGACCTGGCAAGCCCACCAGGATGCGGCGCTGCGCGAACGCTACCTGGCCCATTACCAGGCCCGCGAAGGCCACCGGCACATACACGGCGCCAACCTCGGCATCTGCGCCCGCGCCTACGAAAAGGTCGGGGGGTTCCAGCCATTGCCGCTGCACGAGGATGTGCAACTGGTCAACGACCTGCAGCAAAGCGGCGCACATATCGTCTGGACCGCGCGCAACAGCGTGTCGACCAGCAGCCGCAAGGACTGCCGGGTGCGCGGCGGCTTCGGAGACTTTCTCAACAACCTGAGTGATCCGGCCCGGGCGTAGCCAGCCAGGCCTTGATGAAGTCGATCCAGGCGCGGACCTTGCGCGGTACGTGGCGGCTGGACGGATACAGGGCATACACGCTTTGCGGCGCAAAACCATAGCCGGGCAGCCCATCGAGCAACTGCCCGCTGGCCAGCTCATCGGCCACCAGCCAGTCCGGCAGCAGCGCCACGCCTGCGCCCTGCACGGCAAAGGCACGCAGGATCGAGGCGTTGTCGGCGATCAGCAATGGCGTGCCCTGAGGGACATACTCCGAACTGCGCGCCTTGCTGTCGACCAGCGCCCAGCGGTTGTTCTGCTCGAAACGGCTGTGCACCAGTTGCGGCAGCTGAGCCAGGCGCGCGGGTGAGTTGATCAACTGCTCGCCGTGGGCAGCCAGCAGGCCGGGCGCCAGCACCAGGCGCACCTGGTAGCTCGCCAGGCATACGCCACGGTAATCGGAGTCGTGTGCCTGGCCCAGGCGGATGGCGACATCGAAGCGCTCGCGCACCAGGTCGACCTGAGCGGTGTGGGTTTCCAGACGCACGCTCAGCTCAGGGTGCAAACGGCAGAACGCTTGCAGTGCCGGGGCGAGCACCTTCAGCCCGTACTCGACCGTGGTGGTAATCCGCAGGCTGCCCTGCAAGCCGGCGTGCTCGGCGCGCGCTTCGTCGATGGCGATGCGGGCATCTTCGACCAACAACAGGCAACGCTGGTAAAAGCGCTCGCCGGCATCGGTCAAGGCGATGCGGCGGGTGGTACGGGTCAGCAGGGTGACGCCCAATTCAGCTTCCAGTTGCTTGATGCTGAAGCTGACCGCAGCGCGGGTTTGCTGCAAGCGCTCGGCGGCGCCGGTGAAGGAGCCTGCCTGCACCACGGCGCAAAACAGTTCGAAACGGTCGAGGCTGACCATGCGTGTGGGTTCGCCATTGTCAAAATAATTCGACCAATCTGCCGGGTTTACGCACCTTATTCAAGCGCCAACAAGCCACTAGACTGCGCCTTTCTCCAGCCCTTCGAAGCACTCATGCCCTATCGCACGAAAGTCACCCTGGTCTACCTGCTGGGTTTCACCCTCGACCTGCTCAACATGTTTGCCCTCAACGCCGCTTATCCGGCCCTGGGCCAGGAACTGCACGCCTCGGTGGCGCAACTGAGCTGGAGCAGCAACCTGTACATGCTCGGCCTGACCCTGGTGATCCCGCTGGGCACCTGGCTGGCCACGCGGCTGGGTGAACGGCAAACGCTAATGCTGTCGCTGGCACTGTTCGGCCTGGGCTCGGCGCTGGCAGGCAGCGCCGGTTCGATCGACAGCCTGCTGGTCTGGCGCCTGCTGCAAGGCCTGGGTGGCGGCCTGCTGATTCCGGTGGGCCAGGCCATGGCTTATCGCCTGTATGCGCCCGAGCAGCGCCACCACCTGACCTCACTGGTGATGATGGTCGCCTTGCTGGTCCCGGCGTTGTCGCCGGCACTGGGCGGGGTGGTAGTCGATCAGGGCTCGTGGCGCTGGATCTTCTTCGCCATGCTGCCGCTGAGCCTGATCACCCTTGCCCTGGTGCTGGCCTGGCTGCCGGCAAACCCGCCGTTGCCTGCGCCGCAGCCAATGCTGGAGTTGCGCCTGCTCGGCCAACCGCTGCTGCGCACGGCGATGCTTATCTACCTGTGCGTGCCAGGCGTGTTCATCGGTGCCAACCTGGTGGCCGCCCTGTACCTGCAGCAGCGCCTTGGGCTCAGCGCCACGGCCACCGGCGCCCTGATGCTGCCCTGGTCAGTGGGCGCCCTGGCGGCGATCGCCTGGGTGCGCTGGCGCTTCAACCTGAGCGGCCCCAAGCGCCTGCTGATTGCCGGGATGCTGATCCAGTGCGCCGCCCTGCTGTGGCTGGCCCTGCCCTCGGTTACCGGGCACCAGGCCTGGCTGGCGCTGATCTTCGCCCTGCTCGGCATGGGCAGCAGCCTGTGCAGCAGCAGCGCGCAAAGCCTGGCGTTCCTGGCCATTGCGCCTGCGCAAATGGGCCAGGCCAGCGCCTTGTGGAACCTCAACCGCCAGCTGAGCTTCTGCCTCGGCGTCGCCGTGCTCGGCGCCGTGCTTAACCGGTTGCTGCCCGATGACCAGGCGTTCCGGCACACCTTCATCCTCGCCGCGCTGCTGACCCTGATTCCGCTACCGCTGGTGCTGAAACTGCCCGGGGCTCGCGGCCTGGGGCTTACTACCACTCCTACTTGAGATGTGCCCATGACCCATCCCGCTTTCAAGGAAGTTCTCGACGCCCACGTAGCCATCGAACAATGGCTGTCCGGCGCAGCCCACGCCACAGAGCTGGACGCATTGATGGCGCGCTTCAGCGCGCAGTTCTCGATGATCAACCTGCCCGGCCAAATCGTCGATTATCAGGGCTTGCAGCAACTGTTCGCCCACGCCCACGGCCAGCGCGCCGGGCTGCAAATCAGCATCGATGAGCTGCAAGTGATTGGCGAAGGGTCAAGCCTTTGCGTGGTCAGTTATCGCGAATGGCAGGTCGATAACGCCGGCAATCGCTCGGTGCGCCGCTCGACCGCGGTGTTCGAGCGCCACGATGGCGCCCTGCGCTGGCGCCATCTGCATGAAACCACCGTGGCCGGCTGATCAGGCCTTCTTGCGCGGCTTGCTGCCGGCAGGCTTTTTCGCCGCTGGCGCGGCTTTCTTCGCCGCCGGTTTGCGCCCGCCCAGGCTGCGTTTGAGCAGCTCGGTAAGGTCGATGATATCGGCGCTTTTCTGCTCGCCTTCGCCTTCCAGCGGCTCGACCGTGGCGATCTTGCCCTGGCTGGCCTTCTCTTCAACCAGGCTCATGATGGTGTCCTTGAAGTCGTTGCGGTAGTCCTCGGGCGTCCAGTGCCCGCTCATGTCCTCGACCAGGCGCCTGGCCATTTGCAGCTCACGCTTGTCGATGCTCGAATCGCGTACGCTGGCGTCCAGTTCCAGGCTGTCGAGGCTGCGCACTTCCTCGGGCCAGCGCAGGGTGATCATCACCATCGCGTCCTCCAGCGGGCGCAGCAGCGCCAGGTGCTGCTGGGTGTGCAGCACCACCTTGGCCAGGGCCACCTTGCCGGTGCTCTCAAGGGTTTCGCGCAGCAAGGCATAGACTTTGCCACCACGCCGGTCGGGGCTCAGGTAATACGGGGTGTCGAACTGCTGCAGGGGGATTTCGTTGCTGTCGACGAACGAGAAGATATCGATGGTCTGGGTCGCCTCGGGGCGGGCCTTGCGGATCTCCTCCTCGCTGATCACCACGTACTGGCCCTTCTGGTATTGCACGCCCTTGACGATGTGCTCGCGGGCGATCTCCTTGCCGGTGACTTTGTTCACCCGCTTGTAGCCCACCGGTTCCATGCTGCGCTCATCGAGCCAGTCGAAATCGACCCGGTCGCTGCTGATCGCAGTACTCAACGACACCGGGATGTGCACCAGGCCGAAGCTGATGGCACCTTTCCAGATGGCTCTGGCCATGACGTTCTCCCAGGGGTATTTGAAGGGCCCTTTGTCAGTCTGACTGCGCCGGTCGGTGAAGGTTTGCTGCAACTGCGCAGATCCGCTGCTGCACAGCATTGAAGCTGAACTCTGGCGCCGGCAGCCTTTCGTAAAACTAACAGCCGTCCGTTTGTTCACACCCACGGAGATACCGCTCATGAGCCCGTTCCTGCGCCCCACCCGCCTCGCCCTGGGGCTTTGCGCCCTGCTCAGCATCGGCGCCCAGGCCGCCAGCAACAATGCCTTTGTCGACGAAGCCATCAGTGCTGGCATGGCGGAAATTCAGACCAGCCAGCTGGCCCTGGAAAAAACCCGCTCGCCCGAGGTAATGGCGTTTGCCCAGCAGATGATCAAGGATCACACTAAAGCCAATCAGCACCTGCTTGAGCTGGCCAGACAACATGACTTCAGCGTCCCGGACGACGCTGCCCTGACCAGCAAGGCGCGCAAGATGATGCTGCAGGTGCAGGACGGCGCGTCGTTCGATGCGGCCTATGCCACCCATCAGGTCGACGCCCATGAACAGGCGGTGCGCCTGTTCGACGAAGAGAGCCGGTCGACCTCCGACCCGGACGACCTGCGCACCTTTGCCAAGACCACGTTGCCGACCCTCAAGCATCACCTGCAAATGGCCAAGCAACTGCAGAACGCGCACCGCAAGAACTGAAGGAGGGCCCTGGAATGAGAAAGGTCAGCCCGGCCAGCCCGACCAGCCTGCAGATCGACTTTGTCCAGGACACGCTGTTCGGCCCGGTGGCCCACAGCGCCGAATGTGAAGTGCAGCTGGCGCCATTGAACATCAATGGCCTGCCCGGCCTGCGCCTGCAGGTACGCGCGCCGGTACCGGCCAAGCTTGAGCGTTCGCACAGCGTGGCGTTTGTCTGGGAGGGCCGCACTTATCGCGGGATCGTCCAGTATCACCGGCGCTGTGATGACGGCGGCTTGCAGTTGCAGCTGGAGCTGCAGTAACCCGGCTCCCACAACAGCGGTGTATACACCGGGCCTTGGGCTGGGTGGTTCAAATAAATGAAACCCCGACGCCGGCCAGACCTCCATAGAACAGGGAGAAGTGTTTCCCACCCTGCTTACCGGAGGTCACCATGAGTACCCATCTGGTTCAACTCTTCACCCACCCCGATGACGCCTGGATGGAAATCCGCCAGGAAGAAGAACTGCACCCGCGCCACTACCTGCCGCACCTGCTGCTGATGGCGCTGATTCCCGCCCTGTGCCTGTTCATTGGTACCACCAGTATTGGCTGGAGCCTGGCCGGCACCGAGCGGGTGCGCCTGAGTGTGGCCAGCGCCGCCGAGCTTGGGGTGCTGTTGTATGCCGCCTGCGTGGTCGGGGTGATGATCATGGGCGGGTTCATTCGCTGGATGTCGCGCACCTTCGATGCCCGCCCCAGCCTCAACCAGTGCATCGGTTTTGCCGCCTACACCGCCACGCCGTACTTTGTCGCCGGTGTCGCCGGGCTCTACCCCGGGCGCTGGCTGGCGTTGATCGTGCTGGGTGCGGCGTCGGCCTATGCGACCTTCCTGCTGTACGTTGGCCTGCCGACCTTCCTGCGCCTGCGCAAGGAAGACGGCCTGCTGTATTCGACCAGTGTCTGGGCGGTGGGGCTGCTGGTGCTGGTGACCATCCTGGTATCGATGATCCTGTTCTGGTTCAACGTCCTCAGCCCTGAATACCTGCGCCCGGCCAGCCTCGGCTGACTGGACGCAGTCGGCGTGGTTCAGGCAAGCGCCTGGGGCTTGAACGGAATCTGGCTACGCCCCAGGCGCTGCTCTTCGCGCACCTGGGCCACCAGGGCGGCAAGTTCGTGGCAGGTAGTCAGGCTATGCACCTTGATGCCGGTGACGGTCAGGCAGTCGCCCAGGCTATCGCCCTGCCCCAGCTGGATGGTCAGGTGCTCGCCATCGGAGCACGACACCACACTGTGTTCAGGCAGCAATGCCTGTTCGATCATATGGCACAACTCAAGCGTGGAAACTCCAATCAGTGACATGCTGCGATCCTCGTGTCGGAGGGCCCGACTACTCAGTTACTACCGCGTCGGCCCTTAATGCCAATTGAAATCGCTGATGCCGCGCCGTTTCCCCCATGCAGGGCAGCAATGATCTTTCGGAAGAGCCACCCGTGGGTCGCCAAGTTCAAAGCATTCGCGGCTGTCGCGGATGAACGGCGGCCCCGGACCGTTCGTCCCGCAGCGGCGAAATATTTCAAACTTTGCCTGCGCCGACCGCCTCCCAACCTGTGTAAGGCAAACGCCTTGCGAACATTCACAAGAGGAAGAGAATCATGGCTAGCAAAGACACTTCGAATCCCGGGAATTTCGCGAACGACCGGCAAAAAGCGTCTGAAGCCGGGAAAAAGGGTGGCCAGGCTTCCGGTGGCAATCAAAAGCCAAGTGACCAGAGCCGCAAGCCCGACATGGGCAAAGACCAGACCCGCAAACCAAGTGGTGGCGGCCGTAGCTAAAGGACGAAAGGCCGGCGCACGCCACGTGCGTCGGTCCCGAGGCACTGCCATGAGCCAACAGGTGATCCACTTTCATTGCCAGATCGACCAGGACACCACCGAGCGTTTTCGCGACCGCTGCCTGCAGGCCGTCGACGATGGCGCCACCTCCTTGCTGCTGTTTTTGTCGACCACCGGTGGCAGCACCAACTTCGGTTTCTCGCTGTACAGCTTTCTCAAGTCCTTGCCGGTGCCGTTGTGCGCAGTCAACGCCGGCAACATCGAATCGATGGGCATCATCATGTACCTGGCCGCTGGCGAGCGTGTCGCCGCGCCGCATTCGCGTTTTCTCATCCACCCCATGACCTGGCACTTCAGCCAGAGCGCGGTGGACCATTCGCGCCTGCGTGAATACCTGTCGAGCCTGAACAACGACCTGGAGCGCTACGTGCGCATTTTCGAGCTGGAGACTGCCCAGGCAGAGCGCAAGCTGGACATCTTCCATTGCCTGTCGACCGAAGAAAAGGTCATCCCCGCCTACGATTCGCTGGCCTGCGGCATCGCCCATCGCCTGGAGCAGGTGGTGTTCGAAAAGGATGCCCGGCACCTGACCATCAGCGGCGCCCACTGACAGGCTGAAATCCGATGGAATTTTTCTACCGGCGCAGCACTCACTAGAGGCATTGAAGGGATTTTCTTGGTCACTGCTCTGTAAGGATCATTCCAGACCCATGAACAACGCAAAACTGTTCGTCATCGACTACCAGCTTCACGGCGATCACAAGTCCTTCATCATCCGCGCCGAGATGATGGACAACGCTGAAGCCTGGCACTGGGCAAGTTGCGACGCCGGTATCGGTCGCATAGGCCGGTACGGTCGCGAAAAAGTCAAAAAAGTCAGCAAGCCACTGGCCGAACGCTACGGCATTACCGATGTGACCTGGCGCCAGTCCAGCTGAGTCAGCTCAACGACGCCCACAGGTGCTGGGCGGCATAGGCGCGCCACGGGCTCCAGGCCGGTGCGCGCTGGGCCAGTTGCGCCTCGGGGCCTTCGAGCAGGCGCAGGGCCTTGACCAGCGCCACGTCGCCCAGCGGCAAGGCATCGGCCGCGCCCATCTGGCGCAAGGCCAGGTAGTGGGCGCTCCACGGGCCGATGCCGCGCAGCCGGCACAGGCGCTGGACCCAGGCCTCCAGGTCGCGCTCAGGGCGCAGCAGTTGCGGGTCGTGCAGCAGTGCCCGGGCCAGGGTCGAGAGTGTCGCGGCCCGCGAGCGCGGCATGCCCAGGCCACTGAGGTCGACGTCAGCAACAGCCTCTGCGCGGGGGAACACATGGGTCAGGCCGGGTACACGCTGAAGCTGCGCGGCCAGCGGCTCGCCGTACCCCGCCACCAGGCGCCCGGCCAGGGTAATCGCCCCGGCGACGCTGATCTGCTGGCCCAGCACTGTACGCATGGCCTGCTCGAACCCATCCCAGCCCCGAGGCACGCGCAGGCCCGGGCGCAGTTCGATCAATTGCGCCATCAACGGGTCGCGGCGCAGCAGTGCTTCGATCTTCAGCGGCTCGGCATCCAGGTCGAATACTCGCCGGACCCTGGCCAGCAACCCCGGCAACGCGCCGGCAGAGCTAGCGATCACAGTGACTTTCAGCCGGTGCCCACGCGCCTTCGCGACCTGGACGATGCCCTGGCCACGAGCGAGATCAAAACTGCGGGTATAGACCCCCGCTACGACCGTCTCTACCCCGCTAATCGCCCGCGCAGCAAGAAACCCCAGCAGCGACGGCCAGTGCAAGGGTGGCTGGTAAGCCAGCCAGAAGCTGATGGCGCTGGCGGGCCGAATGCTGCGGCGATGGCCTGACAGGCTGGAAGTGGAATTCATGCGCCGATCATCACCTGGGAAACGGCAACGACGCCAGGGATTTCGACGACTGTCAGACGACGACGGCCGGGCCACGCCAGCGCCCGGCCGTCGATCATTGAACGGCGTTACTTGCCGTTGGTGAGGGTGTTATAGCTGGTCATCAGGTTGCGGTAGTCGGGGATGTGGTTGGCGAACAAGGTGCCCAGGCCTTCGATATCGTTGCGCCAGTCGCGGTGCAGCTCGCAGGCCAGGCCGAACCAGGTCATCAGCTGGGCGCCGGCTTGCGACATGCGGTTCCAGGCCGAGTCGCGGGTCAGCTCGTTGAAGGTGCCCGAAGCATCGGTAACCACGAACACCTCAAAACCTTCTTCCAGGGCCGACAGCGCCGGGAAGGCCACGCACACTTCGGTCACCACGCCGGCAATGATCAGTTGCTTCTTGCCAGTAGCCTTGACCGCCTTGACGAAGTCTTCGTTGTCCCAGGCGTTGATCTGCCCCGGACGGGCAATGTACGGCGCCTCGGGGAACTGCGCCTTGAGCTCGGGCACCAGCGGGCCGTTGGGGCCGGTTTCGAAGCTGGTGGTGAGGATGGTCGGCAGCTTGAAGTACTTGGCCAGGTCGCCGACGGCCAGCACGTTGTTCTTGAAACGGTCCGGGTCGATGTCTCGCACCAGCGACAGCAGGCCGGTCTGGTGGTCGACCAGCAGGACGGCAGCGTTGTTCTTGTCCAGGCGGACGTAGGGCTTGGTCATAGTCTTACTCCTTGCGTTGAGACGCCGGTGCCAGGCACCGGACATGAGGGATCAGCGTTGCGAATCGAGCAGTTCGTTGTCGCGGGCTACCTGTTGCGCCTTGAGGTAGCTTTCAATCAGCAGCTGGTAATGCGGGAACACCGAGCTGTAGGCCTCGGCCCATTGCTGGGCGTCTTCGCGGTTCCAGCTGCGCTGGACCTCCGAGCACACCGCAGCGGTGTCCATCGGCACCACACCGGCCTGCATTACCCGCGCCAAGGTGATTTCCTCAGCCATCTTCGAGTAGGTACCGCTGGCGTCGATCACGGCAAACACCTGGTAGCCTGCAGCAACTGCGCTGATGCTCGGGAAGGCCATGCACACACTGGTGATGGTGCCGGCGATGATCAGTTGCTGCTTGCCGGTAGCCTTGACTGCCTCGACGAACTCGGGATTGTCCCAGGCGTTGATTTCACCTTTACGGGCGATATAGCGGGCATGCGGCGCGGCTTGGTGAATTTCCGGAATCAGCGGGCCATTGGGGCCTTGTGGCACCGAAGCGGTAGTGATCACCGGGATCTTCGCCAGGCTGGCAATCCTGGCCAGGGTGATGGCGTTGGCCCGCAGCTCGGTCATGGGCATGTCCTTGACCGTCTGGAACAGGCCGCTCTGGTGGTCGATCAGCAGCATCGCGACATTTTCAGGGTCGATCCGCGGCACCTGGCCGTTGAAGTTGGCAACGTTGGCAAAGGTACTCATGGCGTATTCTCCTTCAGGGGTTATGAGACTAGTTGTGGTGGCGCGGACCGGCCTGCCCGCTCATCTGGCCGAAGCGCCCGGCGCGAAAATCGTCAAAGGCCTCGGCGATTTCGGCATCGCTGTTCATCACGAACGGGCCGTAGCCAACGATCGGCTCATCCAGCGGCTCGCCACTGAGCAGCAACACCGACACATCGCTTTGCGCTTCAAGCAGCAGCTCGTCACCGGCGCGGTCAAACAGCACCAGTTGCGCGGCGCCAACCTGGCGCTCGCCGTTGACCAGCAACTGGCCGCGCAACACCACCAGCGCGGTGCTGCGCCCGGCGGCACTGGGCAGGCGCACGGGCGCGCCGGCCTTGAGCTGCAGGTCCCAGACATCCATGGCCGAGAAAGTCTGCGCCGGGCCCTGGTGGCCGCGAAACGCACCGGCAATCACCCGCAAGGTGCCGGCGCCGTTGCCCAGTGGCACCAGCGGGATGTCGTTGCTGAGCAGGGTCTGGTAACCGGCCGGCGCCGATTTGTCCCTGGCTGGCAGGTTGACCCACAGCTGGACCATTTCCAGGGTGCCGCCCTTGGCAGCGAACGCCGGCGAGTGGAACTCTTCATGGAGAATGCCGCCGGCGGCGGTCATCCACTGCACATCGCCCGGGCCGATCAGGCCGCCGGCGCCAGTGGAGTCGCGGTGCTCCAGTTCGCCCTGGTAGACGATGGTCACGGTTTCGAAACCGCGATGGGGATGCTGGCCGACCCCGCGACGCGCCGTGGTCGGGGTGAAGTCGTGGGGGCCGGCATAGTCCAGCAGCAGGAACGGGCTGATGTGCTGGGCCAGGTTGTCGTAGGTAAACAGGCTACGAACCGGGAAGCCATCACCTACCCAGTGGGGGTTCGGGCTGCTGTAGACGCTTTGGATCTTTTTCATCAGATGCCTCCTCTCGTGCATGGCTATAACCATACGAGCGCAACGACATCGGCGGTAGATCGGTTAAACTGCCTTCAGCGTTCCATATGGAGAACACTGGTGGAAGACCTCAACGACCTTTACTACTTTGCCCAAGTTGTCGATCACGGCGGCTTTGCCCCGGCCGGTCGCGCCCTGGACATGCCCAAGTCCAAGCTCAGCCGGCGTATTGCCGGGCTGGAAGAACGCCTGGGGGTGCGCCTGATCCAGCGCTCGACCCGGCACTTTTCAGTGACCGAGATCGGCCAGGCTTACTACCGCCACTGTGTGGCCATGCTGGTGGAGGCCGAAGGCGCCGCCGAATTGATCGAGCGCAACCGCGCCGAGCCCCAGGGCATCGTGCGCCTGAGTTGCCCGACGGCGTTGCTGGATTTCTGGGTGGGGGCCATGCTTACCCGCTTCATGGTCCAGTGCCCGCTGGTGCAGCTGCATATCGAAAGCACCAACCGCCAGGTCGACCTGATCCAGGAAGGCATCGACATTGCCTTGCGCGTGCGCGTACCGCCTTTGGAAAGCAGCGATCTGGTGATGAAGGTACTGGCGCGCAGCACCCAGTACCTGGTGGCGGCGCCCGCCTTGCTCGAACGCCTGCCCCCGCGCCCGGTGCCCGCCGACCTGAGCGCCCTGCCGAGCCTGCACTGGGGCTACCCGCAACGCGATTACCACTGGCACCTGCTCGGTCCCGACGGCGTCCGCGCCAGCCTGCGGCACAGCCCGCGACTGGTCACCGATGACCTGGTGGTACTGCGCCAGGCGGCGGTGGCGGGTGTCGGCGTGGTGCACTTGCCGCTGGTGGTGATCCGCGAAGAACTCGACGCCGGCCGCCTGCTGCAAGCCACGCCGAACTGGGCACCGGAGTGCGGCGTGGTGCACGCGGTGTTCGCCTCGCGGCGCGGCTTGCTGCCGTCGGTGCGCAGCCTGCTGGACTTTCTGGCGGCGGAGTTCGAGGCCAGTGATATTGCCTGAACCTGCGGCTTGATTACTGTTCCAGCAAAAACGCCACGACCCGCTCGCTGCACGCCGCCGGATCTTCCTGCATGAAGCAGTGCCCACCCGCCACCTGGCTGGCGCTGACCTGAGGATTGCCCAGGGCCCAGCGCTGCACCGACTGCGGCACGAAGGGATAGGTGGTTTGGCCATACAGCACCAGGCTCGGGGTGCTCACCTGGGCCAGCGACGCCCACATGCGCCGGGGGAAGGAGCTGAATATTTCCACTTCACGGCTAGGGCGGCACTTGAGCACCACGCCTTCGCCGCAATCGCCAATGGCGTGTTCGATATAGGACTGCAACGCCGGCTCGCTCCAGCCCTTGAAGATCCCCCGCCCTTCCAGCGATGCCCGCGCCGCCGTGCGGTCAGGCCAGTGGCTGCGACGGGTGGCAGCCTTGCGCGCCAGAGCATGGCGACGGTGCAGGCCGACCAGCGCCGCCGCGCCCATGATGCCCATCATCGCCCGGGTGAACAGCACCGGGTCAAGCAGCACCGCACGCTGGAACAGCTGCGGCTGTTGCGCCAGCATCAGGCCGGTGAGCACCCCGCCAAAACTGTGGCCGACGGCAAAGCGTGGTACATCGCCGTACTCGCCACGGCCGGCCTCGAAGGCTTCGATGGCAAGCTCGGCAGTGCGGTTCCAGCCGGCGAACGGGCCGCCATGGTCGCTGTCGCCATGGCCCTGGACATCGCACAGCCACAGGTCGAACTGCTCGGCCAGGCGCGCCAGCAACGGCTGGTAGACCAGGCAGCAAAAGCCGTTGCCGTGCAAAAAATGCAGCAGCGGCTTGCCACTGGCTGGGGAGCGCCAGCCGCGCAGGGTGAAGCCAGCACTTGTGTCATGGGACCAGGGAATCAACTGCATGTGCCAGCGCACTCACGTCAGGAAAAACCCGATTCTACAAACAGCAGGGGGTACAGGGATATCACCAGCAGCGCCGCCATCAGCAGATTGAACAACATCAGCCAGCGCGGGTTCTGCAACACCGTGCGCAAGGCGCTGCCGAACATCACCCAGACGCAGACACTGGGCAGGTTGACCAGGGCGAACACCGCGGCAATGACGATGACGTTGGTGACGTAGCCCTGGGCCGGGGTGTAGGTGGTGATCGCGCCCACGGCCATCACCCAGGCTTTCGGGTTGACCCACTGAAAGGCTGCCGCGCCCCAGAAGCCCAGGGGCTTGCGGCTCGACGAGTCGCTGACCGACAGCGGCCCGGAGGTAGCAATCTTGTAGGCCAGGTACAACAGGTAGGCGGCGCCCACGTAGCGCAGCACGGTGTAAATCGGCGGGTAGGCTTTGAACACCTCGCCCAGGCCAAAACCCACCGCCAATACCATGACCATGAAGCCGACACTGATGCCCAGCGCGTGAGGAATCGAACGGCGCACGCCGAAGTTCACCCCGGAGGCCAATAACATGGTGTTGTTGGGCCCCGGGGTGATCGATGAGACGAACGCGAACAACACAAAGGCAGTGATCAGGTCCAGTGAGCCGAGCATGGCAGGCATCCAGTATTTTTATTGGGCTGCCCTGACACTAACGGAGTCCTGATCCGCCTCGACCATACAGTTAGTGAAAATAATGCCGCTACACTTGACTGTCGTGCTCGGCCAGCGCTTCGACGACGAACTCCAGGCGGTCCTGGCCGAAGAACATCTGCTCGCCGACAAAGCAGCTTGGCGCACCGAACACGCCACGGCGCACCGCTTCTTCGGTAGCGTCCTTGAGTGCGGCCTTGACCTCGGGCTCGGCGCTCCAGGCCTGGTATTGCTCGGGGTCGAAGCCGGCCTCCTGCAGCACTGCCGCCAGCACCTGCGGGTCGGCAAGATTGCGCTGGCGCACCCACAGGGCCGTGAACACCGCGTTCAGGTAGGCCTCGAAACGCTCTGGCTGGTAGCGCTGCACGGCCACCGTGCCGCGCATCAGGCCCAGGGTGTTGATCGGGAAGCCCGGCGGCAAGGCCAGGGTCACGCCGTAGCGTTTGGCGTAGCGCTGAAAATCAACGAACACATGCCGGGCCTTGGCCGGCACCATCGCCGGCGAGGCGTTGCCGGTGGCCTGGAATACCCCGCCCAGCAACATCGGCCGGTACACCAGTTGCGCATCGTGCTCGGCGCAGAGTTTCGGCAACTGGGTCCAAGCCAGGTAGCTGGCCGGGCTGCCCAGGTCAAAGAAGAATTCTACGGTTTTGCTCATCTGCAGCAGGTCCTTTTTTTGTTGTTGCGCAGGCTGTTGTCAAAGGCTTACCAGCGCTCCATCCACGGCCGCAGGTCAAGCTCGAAGGTCCAGGCGTCGCGCGGCTGGCTGTGCAGAAACCAGTAGCTGTCGGCGATATGTTGCGGGTCGAGAATGCCGTCCTGGTCCTTGAGCGCATAGCGCTCGGGGAAGCTGTCGCGGATGAACGCGGTATCGATGGCACCGTCCACCACCACATGGGCGACATGAATATTGCGCGGCCCAAGTTCGCGGGCCATGCTCTGGGCCAGGGCGCGAATGCCGTGCTTGGCGCCGGCAAACGCGGCAAATCCGGCTGCGCCGCGCAAGCCTGCAGTGGCACCGGTAAACAGGATAGTCCCACGCTCGCGGGTCACCATGCGCCGCGCCACCGCCTGGCCGCTGAGAAAGCCTGCGAAACAGGCCATTTCCCAGATCTTGAAGTACTTGCGCGCGGTCTCTTCGAGAATGCTGCAGGGCACGTTGGCGCCGATGTTGAAGACAAAGGCTTCGATCGGACCGACGCTGCTTTCGATCTCTTCGACCAGCGCCGCCACCTCCTCTTCCTTGCGCGCATCCGAGGCAAAACCGTAGGCCTCGCCACCGGCGGCGCGGATCTCGTCCACCAGCGGCTGCAGCTTGTCGGCGCTGCGCCGGGTCACGCAGGCGACATAACCCTCGCGGGCAAAACGCCGGGCAATCGCGCCGCCGGTTGCATCACCGGCCCCTACCACCAGTACCACCTTCTTGCCTTGGGTCATGTCTCGCCTCCATTGGTAAACGATCATTTAGTAAACGAACGCTATGCTATGATTCAGGCTTCGTCAAGCCAGCCCTGTGGAGCCTACCGGCGTGCGTTATTCCACCACTCACAAAGAACAAACCCGGCAGAAACTGCTGCAAAGCAGCGGCGCCCTGGCCAAGCGCGGCGGCTTTGCCGCCACTGGCGTGGCCGGGCTGATGAAGGCCATCGGCCTGACCGGCGGCGCCTTCTACAACCACTTCCCGTCCAAGGACGAGCTGTTCACCGAGGTGGTGCGCCGCGAGCTGTCGCACAGCCCCATCGCCCAGCAGCCGATGAACCGCGCGCGGCTCGAACGCTGCCTGGAGCAGTACCTGAGCATGGCCCACCTGCACAATGTCGAAGGCGGCTGCGCGATCCCGACCCTGGGCGCGGAAATCGCCCGCGCCGAGCAGCCGGTGCGCGCGGAAGCCGAACACTGGCTGTGCCAGCTCCAGCAAGCCTGGGCGCAAACCCTCGAAGACCCGGCCCTGGCCTGGGCGCTGATCAGCCAGTGCGTGGGCGCGCTGGTGCTTGCGCGCATGCTCGCCAGCGAGCCGATACAGGAGGAAGTGCTCAAGGCCTCTCGCGATTTCATTGCCGGGGCCCTGCATGAAGCGCCTTGAGTCGTTGCTGCTCAGCCTTGCCCTGAGCGCCCCGCTCACCGCCCTCGCCGCCTGCCCGGCCGGCCAGTACGAAATCTGCCTGGGCAGTTGCATCTGTTCGCCCATCGACCCCGGCCAGGCCGGCACCGTGCTCGACGACCTCGGCCGGGTGGCCAGCAGCTCCCTGGCCCTGGCCTTGCAGCAGGCGCGCAACACCGCTGCGGCCGGCACGCTGCTGCCGATCCCCCTGCACATCCGCGCCCAGCTCGAATCCTACTATGACTTCCAGGTGCTCGACGCGGCGCGCTACAAGGTCGGCGACCAACAAGCCCTGGACAGCGCCAACGCCCTGCTGCAGAACCCCGACGTCAACGCCGTGACCCTGATCGACATCATCGTTTTTCGCAACCAGGCCGACGCCGAAAACAACGTCGCGCTCTGGGCCCACGAACTGCACCACGTGCAGCAGTACCAGCAATGGGGTGTGGAGGAATTCGCCCGGCGCTACTCGCGCGACTTCGACGCCGTCGAAGCGCCGGCCTACGAGATCCAGGCAAAGGTCAGCAAGGCCCTGCGCGAGCGGGCCTCGGGCCAGGCGCGCTGATCAGGCCAGGGCGGCGTGCAAAGCGCACAACGCCGGTTTGATCATCGCCTGCAGGCGCGCCGTGGCAATGCCGTCGCGGGCCTGGATGGCAATACCGTGCAGCAAGGTGGCAAACAGGTCGCCCAGCGCCTGCGGGTCGGCCTCGGCCTTGAGCTCGCCACGGCCATGGGCCTGCTGCAGCAGGTCGATGATCGACTGGGTACGCTGGCGGCGCAGCTCGCTCATCCAGTCCAGTACGCCGCTGATATCCGGGCCGCCGCTGGCGGTCGATGACACCGCCAGGCAACCGCGCGGGCCGTCCGCTGCGGTGTAGGTGGCAATGGCCTCAAGGAGGATCTGCTCCACGGCCTGGCCCACCGCCAGCTCACGGTTGATGACCCGCTCGGCAAAGCCGCCCTGCTCGGCCAGGTACAGCGCCACCACCTCGCGAAACAGCTGCTCCTTGCTGCCGAAGGCGGCGTAGATGCGCGCCGAGGCAATGCCCAGGGCACTGACCAGCAAGGCCATTGACGTGCCTTCGTAACCGTATTGCCAGAAGGTCGCCAGGGCCTTGTGCAGGGCCTGGTCGCGATCGAATTCCCGGGGACGTCCGGCCATGGGTTGTGTGTCCATCAAATCAGATGGGGCGGATTCTACCCTGCAAGACAGTTGACGCAAGCGCGTTGTCGCCCTATTGTTTGTCGATCGACAAACAATAGGAAGTCATCATGCGTACCCTCAAAGGTCCTAGCCTGCACCTGGCCCAGTTCAGTGCCGAACAAGCCCCTTTCAACAGCCTGCCCGAGATCGCCCGCTGGGCTGCCGGCCATGGTTTCAAGGCCTTGCAGGTGCCGGCCTGGGACCGGCGTCTGTTCGACCTGGAACTGGCCGCACACAGCCAGACTTATTGTGATGAGCTGCGCGGCATGCTTGCCGAACACGGCCTTGAGGTCAGCGAGCTGAGCACCCATCTGCTCGGCCAGTTGGTAGCGGTTCACCCGGCCTACGACGCCCTGTGCGACAACTTCGCCCCGCCCGCGCTGCACGGCAAACCCCAGGCGCGCACCGCCTGGGCGCTGGAACAACTGCAGCTGGCAATCAAGGCCTCGCAACGCCTGGGCCTGACCGACATGGGGACTTTCTCAGGCTCACTGGCCTGGCCTTACCTGTTCCCGTTTCCGCAGCGCCCGGCGGGCCTGATCGAGGCGGCTTTCGAAGAGCTGGCGCGGCGCTGGCGGCCCATCCTCGATGCCTGCGAAGACCACGGCATCAACCTCTGCTATGAGATTCACCCCAGCGAAGACCTGCACGACGGCAGCAGCTTCGAGCGCTTCCTCGACCTGGTGGATAACCACCCGCGCTGCAACCTGTTGTTCGACCCCAGCCACTTCGTCCTGCAGCAACTGAATTACCTCGACTACCTGGACATTTACCACGCGCGCATCCGCATGTTTCACGTCAAGGATGCCGAGTTCAACCCAACCGGCCGCCAGGGCATCTACGGCGGTTACTGCGACTGGACCGAGCGCGCCGGGCGCTTCCGATCCCTGGGCGACGGCCAGGTCGATTTCAAGGCGATCTTCTCCAAGCTTGCGCAATACGACTTCCCCGGCTGGGCCACCCTGGAATGGGAATGCTGCCTCAAGGACCAGGAAGACGGCGCCCGCGAAGGCGCGGCGTTCATCCGTGAGCACATCATCCAGGTCACCACTCGCACCTTCGACGACTTCGCCGGCGCGCCGATCGACCCGCAACAGATCCGGACCCTGCTGGGCCTGGCTTGAATCCCCCTCTTTCACTTGGAGTGCAACCGATGTCCATCACCGCCGAAGCCGACTTTGAACACCGCTACCTGATCCTCGAACCCGGCCGCCGCCTGCATTGCGTGCAACTGGGCAGCGGCCAGCCGGTGCTGCTGATCCCCGGCTGGCCGCAGACCTGGTACGCCTGGCGGCATGTCATGCGCGCCCTGGCTCGCCAGGGTTACCAGGCGATTGCCGTCGACCTGCCGGGCACCGGGCTGTCCGACCCGGCCAGCGAAGGCCATGACACCGGCACCATCGCCGCCCTGCTGCACCGCGCCATGGGCCAGCTCGGCCATCAGCGCTACCGGCTGGCCGGGCATGATGTGGGCATGTGGGTCGGCTACGCGCTGGCCAGCGATTACCCCGAGGCGGTCAGCCAGCTGGTGCTCAGCGAAGCGGTAATCCCGGGCCTGGCCGAAGCGCCGCCGATCTTTGTCAGCGCCGAGCAGAACATCTTTATCTGGCACTTTCTCTTCAACCAGTTGCAGGATCTGCCCGAAGCCCTGATCACCGGCCGCGAGGACCGCTACCTGACCTTTATGTACGAGCGTTGGGCGCACCATGTCGACCGCGTGGCCGTCGACACTTACATCAGGGCCTACAGCAAGCCCGGCGGTTTGAGCGGCGGCCTGGCCTACTACCGTTCGATCAGCCAGACCATCGCCCAGAACCGCCAGCGCGCCGGCAAGCGCCTGGGCATGCCAGTGCTGGCCATCGGCGCCGAGCATGCTACCGGCGAGGTGCCGTTGCAGACCCTGCAGGCCCATGCCGACAACCTGCGCGGCAGCGTCATCGCCGACTGTGGGCACTTTGTCATGGAAGAGGCGGACGAAGCGTTCAGCGCCCAACTGCTGGCGTTCTTCGAAGCGAACTAGACTTAAAGGTTGCCCCCGCAACACATTGGCCCGAGGTTGCCGGCCCGCCGGCAGCCCCGTTGACGTTGGACTTCTTGCAGGAGAACACGCAATGGACGAAGCCAGACTCAATGACTTCATGGGCAAGCTGGTCACCGACATGGGTGCCGCGGCCATGCTTGCCAACCTGATCCTCGGCGATGAACTCGGTTTGTACCGGGCCATGGCCGACAGCCAATTCATCTCCCCCGAACAACTGGCCGACAAGACCGGCTGCAATCCCCGCCTGCTGCGCGAATGGCTGAGCGCCCAGGCCGCGTCCGGCTATATGGAGCACAGCGAAGGACGCTTTCGCCTGCCCGAAGAACAGGCCATGGCCCTGGCCATCGAAGACTCGCCGGTGTATGTCGCCGGCGGCGCCTCGGTGATCGCCGCGCTGTTCCACGACAAGGACAAACTGGTCGCCGCCATGCGCGGCGATGGCGCCCTGGCCTGGGGTGATCACCATCCGTGCATGTTCAGCGGCACCGAACGTTTCTTCCGCCCCGGCTACCGCGCCCACCTGGTGGCCGAATGGCTGCCGAGCCTGAGCGGGGTGGTCGACAAGCTGCAGGCCGGGGCCAAGGTCGCCGATATCGGCTGCGGCCACGGCGCCTCGACGGTGATCATGGCCCAGGCCTTCCCGGCCTCGCGCTTCAGCGGCTTTGACTACCACGGCCCGTCAATCGCTATCGCCAGCCAACGCGCCGCCGAAGGCGGTGTGGCCGAGCGCACGCAGTTCGTCCAGGCCAGCGCCAAGAACTTCCCCGGCACCGATTACGACCTGATCTGCTATTTCGACTGCCTGCACGACATGGGCGACCCGGTCGGCGCCGCCCGGCATGCCTATGAGTCGCTCAAAGCCGATGGCACGGTGCTGCTGGTCGAGCCCTATGCCAACGACACCCTGGATGAAAACAGCACCCCGGTCGGGCGCTTGTTCTATGCCGCTTCGACCTTTATCTGCACGCCGAACTCGTTGTCGCAGGAAGTTGGCCTGGGGCTCGGCGCCCAGGCGGGCGAGGCGCGGCTGCGCGCGGTGTTCGAGGAAGCCGGGTTCAAGCACTTTCGCCGGGCGACCGAGACGCCGTTCAATTTGATCCTTGAAGCGCGCAAGTAAGCGCTGATACCTGGTCGGGCCAGCCTCCACCCAACCTGGGGGGCTGGCCTCATCGCCGCCAAGGTCGCGCTGGATTACCTGCGCTTGAAACACAACGACAGCAGCAACCTGCGCGACATCGCCGCGCCCATTGCCCTCAAAGAACCCCGCATAGGCCGCTGAGCATGCCAGCGGGCAGGTCTGGCGCCATGCATGGCGAGTTTCGTATACCATATCCATAAATAACTTCGGACGACGCCACCGTGACCGTACCCCGCCTCAACGCCCCGGACCTGGGCAACACGCCCTCGACTTCGGAAATCATCACCCGTCACCTGCGCGATGCGATCATTGCCGGGCACTTCGCCGAAGACGAACCAATCCGCCAGGACGATATCGCCCGCCAGTTCAACGTCAGCAAGATCCCGGTGCGTGAAGCGCTCAAGCGCCTGGAAGCCGAAGGCCTGGTGATGTTCCAGCGCAATCGCGGGGCGATGGTTACGCGCATGTCCGAACCAGAGCTGGCGCAGATGTTCGAAGTGCGCATGCTGCTTGAAGACAAGGCCCTGCGCCTGGCCATCCCGAACATGACCGAGGAAACCTTCGCCCGCGCCGAGCGCATCTGCCAGGAGTTCGTCGGCGAGAACGACGTCGGCCGCTGGGCCGAACTCAACTGGGAACTGCACGCCTGCCTGTATGAACCGGCGCAGCGGCCGTTCCTGGTCAACATGATCCGCTCGGTGAACGACAAGCTGGAGCGCTACCTGCGCATGCAGATGAGCCTCTCGGCAGGCAAGGAGCGCGCCGACCACGAACACCGCGACATCCTCGACGCCTGCCGGGCCAAGGATGTCGAGCTGGCAGTGAGGCTGCTCGACGAACACATCGCCGGCGTCTGCAAGACCCTGTTCGAGCACCTGCCGCCGAGCAAGTGACAGAAACCTGTGGGTTGCGCCACTGTGCCGATTTCGTCATCGGCACGACATAAACGCATCAAGCCTGCGCGCCGCATGACACGCCACTCTGTCCTTCACTTCCCTGAACGGACGCGGCCTCCATGAAACGCATTACCGTGATCGATTCCCACACCGGCGGCGAACCGACCCGCCTGGTCATCGACGGCTTCCCCGAGCTGGGCACCGCCAGCATGGCCCAGCGCCGCCAGCGCCTTGCCGAGGCGCACGATCAATGGCGCACTGCCTGCATGCTGGAGCCGCGCGGCAGCGATGTGCTGGTCGGCGCGCTGCTGTGCGAGCCGGTGGACCCCAGCGCCTGCGCCGGGGTGATCTTCTTCAACAACACCGGTTACCTGGGCATGTGCGGCCACGGCACCATCGGCCTGGTGGTGTCGCTGGCGCACCTGGGCAGGATCGGCCCGGGCGTGCACCGCATCGAAACCCCGGTCGGCACCGTGCAGGCGACCCTGCACGAGGACCGCTCGGTCAGCGTGCGCAACGTGCCGGCCTACCGCTACCGCAAGGACCTGGCGCTGGAGGTGCCCGGCATCGGCAAGGTAGTGGGCGATGTGGCCTGGGGCGGCAACTGGTTCTTTTTGATCGCCGACCACGGCCAGGAGGTCGCCGGTGACAACATCGAGGCGCTGACGGCCTATACCTACGCCGTGCAGCAGGCCCTGGAAGAGCAAGGCATTCGCGGTGAAGACGGCGGCCTGATTGACCATATCGAGCTGTTCGCCGACGACCCCGACGCCGACAGCCGCAACTTCGTGCTGTGCCCCGGCAAAGCCTACGACCGCTCGCCCTGCGGCACCGGCACCAGCGCCAAGCTCGCCTGCCTGGCTGCCGACGGCAAACTGCAACCCGGGCAGACCTGGCGCCAGGCCAGCGTGATCGGCAGCACCTTCGAGGGCTCGTTCGAGGCCGACGGCCAACGCATCATCCCGACCATTCGCGGCCGCGCGCACATTAGCGCCGAAGCCACGCTGATCATCGAGGAGGACGACCCGTTCGCCTGGGGCATTCGCCCGTGAGCCGTGGTGCCGTGGCCGATGTCATCGTCATCGGCGCCGGAATCATCGGCGCCGCCTGCGCGCAGGCGCTGGCCGCGCGCGGGCTGCAAGTACTGGTACTCGATGCCGGGCTGCACGGCGCCACGGCCGCCGGCATGGGCCATTTGCTGGTGCTCGACGACAATCCCGCAGAGCTTGCGCTCAGCCAGTATTCGCTACAACGCTGGCGCGAACTGGCCCCGCAACTCCCCGAGACCTGCGCCTATCGCAGCAACGGCACCCTGTGGCTGGCGGCCAACACCGAAGAAATGGCCGTGGCCGAACACAAATTCAACCTCCTGCAAGCACAGGGGGTGGCCTGCGAATTGGTCGCCGGGCACGCCCTGCGCCAGCGCGAACCGGCGCTGCGCGAGGGGCTCGAAGGCGGTCTGCTGATCAACGGCGACGGCATTCTCTATGCCCCGGCCACTGCCGGCTGGATGCTGCAAACAGCAGGGATCGAACAGCGTCGGGCGCGGGTCAGCGCAGTAGAGGGCAACCGTGTGCGCCTCGACAGCGGCCAGTGGCTGAGCGCCGAGGCCGTGGTGTTGGCTAACGGCATCCAGGCCACGCAGCTGTGCCCGGAGCTGCCGATCGAGCCGAAGAAAGGCCACCTGCTGATCACCGATCGCTACCCCGGCACCGTCACCCATACCCTGGTGGAGCTGGGCTACGTGACCAGCGCCCACAACGCCAGCGGGCCGTCGACTGCCTGCAATATCCAGCCACGGCCCACCGGCCAGCTGTTCATCGGCGCCTCGCGCCAGTTCGGCACCACTGACCCGGCCGTGGAAGGCTGGATGCTGGCGCGCATGCTCAAGCGCGCAACCGAGTACATGCCGGACCTGGCAAATCTGAACGGCATCCGCGCCTGGACCGGCTTTCGCGCCGCCAGCCCCGACGGCCTGCCGCTGGTGGGCCGCCATCCGCAGCAGGATGGCCTGTGGCTGGCGGTCGGTCATGAAGGGCTGGGCGTGACCACGGCGCCGGCGACCGCCGACCTCTTGAGCGCGCAGCTGTTTGACCAAACGCCGCCGCTGGCGGCCAGCCCTTACCTGCCAGATCGCTTTCTTGGAGCCCTCGCCCATGCCTGACCTGACCCTCGATGGCCGCCCGCTACGCGTGGCCGACGGCACCAGCGTCGCTGCTGCTCTGGCCCTGGGCGGCGATGGCTGCTCGCGCACTTCGGTCAGCGGCCAGCGCCGCGCCCCGCTGTGCGGCATGGGCGTTTGCCAGGAGTGCCGGGTGACGATCGACGGTCGCCGGCGCCTGGCCTGCCAGACCCTGTGCCGTGACGGCATGCAGGTGGAGACCCGCGCATGAACGAACACACCAACTTGCTGATCATTGGCGCCGGCCCCGCCGGGCTGGCTGCGGCCCTGGCCGCCGCGCCGCGGGCCGCGCGCATCGTGCTGCTCGACGACAACCCGCTGCCGGGCGGGCAGATCTGGCGCGACGGGCCACAGGCCAAGCTGCCCAAGCAGGCGCGCCGGCTGCGCGAGCAGGTGCTGGCCTGCGCCAATGTGCACTGGCACAGCGGCACGCGGGTGATCGCCAACGCCGGCCCCAACAGCCTGCTGGTGGAGAACGCCGAGCGCGGCTGGCAAATCCACTACGAGCGCTTGGTCCTCTGTACCGGCGCCCGTGAACTGCTGCTGCCCTTCCCTGGCTGGACGCTGCCTGGGGTGACCGGTGCCGGTGGCTTGCAGGCGCTGATCAAGGGCGGGATGCCGGTACGCGACGAGCGTATCGTCATCGCCGGCAGCGGCCCCTTGCTGCTGGCCAGCGCCGCCACCGCCAAGGCCAATGGCGCGCGGGTACTGCGCATCGCCGAGCAGGCCTCGCTTGCGGCCGTCAGCGGCTTTGCCGCACAGTTGCCGCGCTGGCCGCACAAGCTGCTGCAATCGTTTAGCCTGTTCGACCGCCAGTACCGCAGCGCCAGCCATGTGCTGGCCGCGCTGGGCACCGACCGGCTCGAAGGCGTGCGCCTGCAGCAGCACGGCCAGGTGGTTGAAATTGCCTGCGATCGGCTGGCTTGCGGCTTCGGCCTGATCCCCAACATCCAGTTGGGCCAGGCCCTGGGCTGCGCCGTGGAGCAACAGGCGCTTGCCGTCGATGCCTGGCAGGCGACTTCACAACCCGGCGTTTACGCGGCAGGCGAATGCACAGGTTTCGGTGGCAGCGAGCGCGCTCTGGTTGAAGGCGCTATTGCCGGTCTTAGCGCCACCGGCAATCGCCAGGCGGCGCAGCGGCTGTGGCGCCGCCGGGCGCGCTGGCACGCCTTTGCCCGCGCATTGAACACGGCCTTCGCCCTCGACCCCGCACTGAAGTCGCTGGCAACCGCCGACACCCTGGTGTGCCGCTGCGAAGACGTGCCCTATGCCGCCCTCGCCGGGCACAGCGACTGGCGCCAGGCCAAGCTGGCCAGCCGTTGCGGCATGGGCGCCTGCCAGGGCCGGGTGTGCGGTGCGGCCACCGCCCACCTGTTCGGCTGGCAGCCCTCGGCACCGCGCCCGCCATTCAGCCCGGCGCGCATCGACACCCTGCTGCACCTTGAGAGCGACACTTGAGGTAAACACCGGGGGCGCTCTATGATCCCGACGGTCGCCCCCGGAACGTCAGCGCCATGCACGCCACGCTCAACCACTTCGCGCCCTGCGACCTGCCGACCCTGCTCAGCAGCCTGCAGCCGATTGCGCCGCTGCTCGACACCCTCAACGACGTGGTGTTCTTCATCAAGGATTGCGAGGCGCGCTACGCCTTCGTCAACCAGACCCTGGCCCGGCGCTGCGGGCGCAAGCACCGCGAAGACTTGCTTGGGCTTACCGCCGAGCATGTGTTCCCCACCCGCTTCGGCCCGCTCTACACCGAGCAGGACCGCCGCGTGCTCAGCAGTGGCCGGGAACTGGCCGACCAGCTCGAACTGCACCTTTACTTCGGCAACCAGCCGATCTGGTGCCTGACCCACAAACGGCCACTCAAGGACGCCGAGGGCACTATCGTCGGCCTCGCCGGCATTTCCCGCGACCTGCAACTGCCCCAGTCCAACCACCCGGCGTTCCACAAGCTCGCTGCCGTCGATGCACATATCCGCGCCCACTTCACCCGCCCCATCAGCCTTGCAGAGCTGACCGCCATCGCCGGGCTGTCGGTGGCGCAGCTGGAGCGCCACTGCAAGCGCATCTTCCAGCTCACGCCGCGACAGATGATTCACAAGGCGCGCCTAGAAGAAGCCTCGCGCCTGCTGCAGGAGCTCGACCTGCCGATCACCGAGATCGCCCTGCGCTGCGGTTACACCGATCACAGCGCCTTCAGCCGACAGTTTCGCGCCCTCACCGGGCTTTCACCGAGCCAGTACCGCGACAGCCAGCGCTAAGTGTTCCTTTATCGGGCGCTGCGCACAGGCAGTGCTCCGATATGTAACACCTGCCCCGCTCCCCTGCTGCAGCACCCCAACTGCCCTTGTTTGCTTCGAGCGCCCTAGCCCACGGGCCGAAAGATTATTCCTACATCGGCGACAAAACAGGCACGGCCATTGCACTAGAAAATATCGTATACGAAATTACCAATACGATATTTAACAGCACGCTCCCAACCCGAGGCCTCTATGAAAAACCGCACATTTGCCGTAGCCCTCAGCGCTGTTCTCAGTACCACCTTTATCGCCAACGCCCAGGCTGACAAGCTCGATGACATCATCGGCTCCGGCAAGCTGCGCTGCGCCGTGACCCTGGACTTCCCACCGATGGGTTTTCGCGATGAGGCCAACAAGCCCGCCGGCTTCGACGTCGACTACTGCAGCGACCTGGCCAAGGTGCTCGGGGTTGAGCCGGAAGTGGTCGAAACGCCCTTTCCCGACCGCATTCCGGCGCTGGTTTCGGGCCGTGCCGACGTGATCGTCGCGTCCACCTCCGACACCCTCGAACGGGCCAAGACCGTCGGCCTGACCGTGCCCTACTTTGCCTTCCAGATGGTCGTGCTGACCCGCGACAACACCGGCATCAACAGCTTCGACGACCTCAAGGGCAAGGCGCTGGGCAACACCAGCGGCACCTATGAAGCCATTGCCCTGGAAAAAGACGTGAAGAGCTGGGGCAGCGGCACCTTCCGGGCCTACCAGTCGCAGAACGATACCCTGCTGGCGGTCGCCCAGGGACACATCGACGCCACCGTGGTCACCAACACCGTCGCCGCCGCCACCCTCAAATCCGGCAAGTACAAGAACCTCAAGGTCGCCGGCAATGCCCCTTACGTGATCGATTACGTGTCGCTGGGCGCCAAGCGCAACGAGTATGGCCTGCTGCGCTACCTCGACCTGTTCGTCAACCAGCAGGTGCGCACCGGGCGCTACAAGGAGCTGTTCACCAAGTGGGTCGGCACCGAAATCGCCCCGACCGACCTGACCGTGCCACAGGTCTACTACTGAGGTGGGCAGCATGACCAGCACACCGATCCCCCAGGCCGGGCGCAGCCTGGTCGCGGGCGCGGCCCAGGGCCCCTGGCTGTTCGCCGATACCGGGCTGAGCTTCTGGGGCGGGGTCGACGCCGCCAGCGGCGAAGTCATCGACCGTCATCATCCACTGAGTGGCCAGTGCATCGCCGGGCGTGTGCTGGCGATCCCCAGCGGGCGCGGCTCGTGCACCGGCAGCAGCGTGATGATGGAACTGATCAGCAACGGCCACGCACCGGCGGCACTGGTGCTGGCCGAGGCCGACGAGATCCTGACCCTCGGCGTGCTGGTTGCGCAGACCCTGTTCCAGCGCTCCCTGCCGGTGCTGTGCATCGGCAAGCAGGCCTTCGCCAGTTTGCCCGGTGCAGGCTGGGCAAGGGTCGAAGGCGATTGCCTGAGCCTGTATCCCCAGGCCCCGGCCGATCACTGGCAGGCCGCGCCGTATGACCACAGCGCCGAGTCTTTCAGCACCCGCCTGAAGCTGCAAGCCGAGGACCAGGCGCTGCTCGACGGCACGCACGGCAAGGCGGCGCAAATGGCGATGCAGATCGTTTTGCGCATGGCCGAGCTGCAAGGCGCCGAGCAGTTGCTGGACGTCACCCAGGCGCACATCGACGGCTGCATCTACACCGGCCCCGCCAGCCTCGGCTTTGCCGAACAGCTGGTGCGCTGGGGCGCAAAGGTGCGGGTGCCGACCACCCTCAATGCCATCTCGGTCGATCAGCGCCGCTGGCGCGAGCTGGGCATCGACCCGGCGCTGGGCGAGCCGGCCAGCGCCCTGGGCGATGCTTACATGGCCATGGGTGCGCAGATGAGCTTCACCTGCGCGCCGTACCTGCTCGACAGCGCGCCGAGTCAGGGCGAACAGATCGTCTGGGCCGAATCCAACGCCGTGGTCTACGCCAACAGCGTGCTCGGCGCGCGCACCCTCAAGTACCCCGACTACCTGGATATCTGCATCGCCCTGACCGGCCGCGCGCCGCGCATCGGCTGTCACCTGGACAGCCAGCGCAAGGCGCAGTTGTTGGTGCAGGTGCCGGCGCTGGCGGCACTGGATGACAGCTTCTACCCGCTGCTCGGCTACCATATCGGCGCCCTGGCAGGCTCGCGAATTCCGCTGATTTACGGGCTGGAACAGGCGCAGCCGAGCCTGGACGACCTCAAGGCGTTCGGCGCCGCCTTTGCCACCACCTCGGCGGCGCCGCTGTTTCATATCGCCGGGGTCACCCCCGAAGCGCTGGAGCCGGCGCAGGTCCTCGAACCGGGCGCCAGCCTGCCCAGTGAGCGCATCCAACTGGCAGACCTGCTGCACAGCTGGCGCGCGCTCAACAGTGCCCGCGAGTCGCAGGTGGATGTGGTGTCGCTGGGCAACCCGCATTTTTCCTTCAGCGAGTTCGCCGCACTTGCACAGCTGTGCCAGGGCCGGCACAAACACCCGGAGGTGGTCGTGGCCATCACCTGCGGTCGCACAGTGCTCGAACAGGCCCGCGCCGCCGGGTACATCGCCGAGCTTGAGCGCTTCGGCGTGACCCTGGTGACCGACACCTGCTGGTGCATGCTGGGTGAGCCGGTGATCCCGCCAACGGCGCGTACGCTGATGACCAACTCGGGCAAATATGCCCACTACGGGCCGGGCCTGGCCGGCCGCCCGGTGCATTTCGCCAGCCTCGCCGAGTGCGTCGCGTCGGCCTGCAGCGGCCAGGCCAGCGGTCGCTTGCCGGCCTGGTTGCAAGCGGCCCAGAGCCAGGAGGGCCGCGCGCATGTTTGACTTTGACTACACCTTCCAGTGGCGCTCGGCGTTGCGCGCGCTGCCCGACATGCTCGCCGGCGCCTGGGTGACCTTCGAGACCGCCGCCCTGTCGATGATCTTCGGGGTGCTGATCGCCCTGGCCCTGACCGTCATGCGCGAAGGCAAGCAACCGCTGCTGCGCGGTTTTGCCAACGGCTGGGTGTCAATTGCGCGCAACACGCCGTCGCTGTTCCAGATCTACATCCTGTACTTCGGCCTCGGCTCGCTGGGCCTGCACGTCAGCTCGTGGATCGCCCTGCTGGCGGGCATCACCTTCAACAACGCGGGGTACCTGGCGGAGAACTTTCGCGGCGGCCTCAAGGCCGTGCCGACCACGCAAGTGCGTGCGGCGCGTTCGCTGGGCATGAGCGCCTTCCAGACCTACCGGATGATCGTCATCCCGCAGCTGCTGCGGGTGGTGTTCTACCCGCTGACCAACCAGATGGTCTGGGCGGTGCTGATGACCTCGCTGGGGGTGATCGTCGGCCTGAACAACGACCTCACCGGCGTGACCCAGGACTACAACGTCAAGACCTTCCGCACCTTCGAATACTTCGCCCTGGCGGCGGCGCTGTACTACCTGATTGCCAAGGCGATCGTCGCGCTGGCCCGGCTGATGGCCTGGCGGCTGTTCCGTTACTGAGGAGCTCGGCATGTTTTCCACCGGTTTTACCTGGAACGACTTTGTGTTCCTGCTCGACGGCGCGCGCATCACCTTGCAGCTGACCTTCTGGGCGATTTTGCTGGGGACCTTTGCCGGCTTGCTGTTCGGCCTGGCCCGGGCTCTGTGGCCACGGCTGAGCCTGCCACTGGCGTGGGTGCTGGATGTGTTTCGCAGCGTGCCGCTGCTGATCCAGTTCGTGCTGTTCAACTCGTTCAAGAGCATCGTCGGCCTCGACATCAGCGCCTTCAGCGTCGGCTGCATCGTGCTCGGCGTCTACACCGCCGCGTACTTCACCGAGATCGTCCGCGGCGGCGTGCTGGCGGTGTCGCTGAGCGTGCGTCGGGCCAGCCGCTCACTGGGCATGAGCTACCTGCAGGACCTGCGCTGGATCGTCTTGCCAATGGCCACCCGGGTGGCGTTTCCCGGCTGGCTGAACCTGGTCCTGGGGGTGATGAAAGACACGGCGCTGGTGATGTGGATCGGCATCGTCGAATTGCTGCGCGCTTCGCAGACCATCGTTACGCGGATTCAGGAACCCCTGCTGGTGCTGTGCATCGCAGGCCTCATCTACTACGTCATGAGCCTGGTGGTTGCCCGCCTGGGCGCCCGTCTGGAAAGAAGGTGGCAGGAAAATGATTGAGATCGAGAACGTACACAAATCCTTCGGCGACCTGGAAGTGGTCAAGGGCGTAAGCCTGACCGTGAACAAGGGCGAAGTGGTATCGATCATCGGCGGCTCGGGCTCGGGCAAGTCGACCTTGCTGATGTGCATCAACGGCCTGGAGCCGATCCAGAAAGGCAACATCCGCGTCGACGGCGTCGAGGTCCACCACCGCGCCACCGACCTCAACCGCCTGCGCCAGAAGATCGGCATCGTCTTCCAGCAGTGGAACGCCTTCCCGCACCTGACCGTGCTGGAAAACGTCATGCTCGCGCCGCGCAAAGTGCTTGGCAAAGACAAGCACGACGCCGAGGCGCTGGCCGTCAAGCAGCTGACCCACGTCGGCCTGGGCAACAAGCTCAAGACCTTCCCCGGCAAGCTCTCGGGCGGCCAGCAGCAACGCATGGCGATTGCCCGGGCGCTGGCGATGTCGCCGGACTACATGCTGTTCGACGAGGCCACCTCGGCACTCGACCCGCAACTGGTCGGCGAGGTGCTCGACACCATGCGCATGCTCGCCGAGGACGGCATGACCATGGTGCTGGTGACCCACGAGATCCGTTTTGCCCGCGATGTGTCGGACCGCGTGGCGTTCTTCCGTAACGGCCTGGTGCACGAGATCGGCTCGCCCGACCAGGTGATCGGCAATCCGTTACAGCCGGAGACGGCGGCGTTTCTCAAGTCGGTGAAATAACAGCATCGCTGGCAAGCCAGCTCCCACAGGGATCTGTGTGGGAGCTGGCTTGCCAGCGATGAGGCCTGCCCTTACAACACAAGGAGTCCTGCGAATGCGCTCATCCAAGATCATCCACATCGTCAACTGCCACGCCGAAGGTGAAGTCGGCGACGTCATCGTCGGCGGCGTCGCCCCGCCTCCCGGCGCCACGGTCTGGGAGCAGTCGCGCTGGATCGCCCGCGACCAGACCCTGCGCAACTTCGTCCTCAACGAGCCACGCGGCGGCGTGTTCCGCCACGTCAACCTGCTGGTGCCGCCCAAGGACCCGCGGGCGCAAATGGCCTGGATCATCATGGAGCCGGCCGACACTCCGCCGATGTCCGGCTCCAACTCGCTGTGCGTGTCCACCGTGCTGCTCGACAGCGGCATCCTGCCGATGACCGAGCCCGAGACGCACCTGGTGCTCGAAGCCCCGGGCGGCCTGATCGAAGCGGTCGCCCAATGCCGGGACGGCAAGGTCGAACGGGTGGAAGTGAAGAACGTGCCGTCCTTTGCCGACCGCCTCGACGCCTGGATCGAGGTCGAAGGCCTGGGCTCGCTGCAGGTCGACACGGCCTACGGCGGCGACAGCTTCGTGATTGCCGATGCCCGGCAACTGGGCTTTACCATCCGCCCGGACGAAGCCAAAGATATCGTCGAGGTCGGCCTGAAGATCACCCAGGCCGCCAACCAGCAACTGGGTTTCAGCCACCCGCTGAATCCGGACTGGGCGCACATTTCCTTCTGCCAGATCGCCGCGCCCATCGACTATGAGGACGGCGTTGCCAGCGGCGCCAACGCGGTGGTGATCCGCCCCGGCAAGATCGACCGCTCGCCCTGCGGTACCGGCTGTTCGGCGCGCATGGCGGTGCTGCAGGCCAAAGGCCTGATGAAAGTCGGCGAGCGGTTCATTGGCCGCTCGATCATCGGCTCGCGCTTCGACTGCCGCATCGAATCACTGACCGAAATCGCCGGACGCCCGGCCATCTACCCGTGCATTTCCGGCCGCGCCTGGATCACCGGCACCCATCAATTGCTGCTCGACCCCAGCGACCCCTGGCCACAAGGCTACCGGTTGTCGGACACCTGGCCCGGCGCCTGAACGCTAAGCTTTTGATTTGCAAACACCCTTGATAACCGATCAATAAACGAAGTGAAAAAACACTGGTCCACTTCAAACACTTCAAATATCGTATACGAAATACAATAAACAACCGGAGAACACCATGAGCAAGTACGTAAACTGGAGCGGCGTCTTCCCTGCGGTCACCACTCAATTCAACGATGACTTCTCGATCAACCTGGAAAAGACCCACGAGGTGATTTCCAACGTGATCCGCGACGGCGTCTCGGGCCTGGTGGTGTGTGGCTCGGTGGGCGAAAACACCTCGCTGAGCGCCGAAGAGAAAATCGCCGTCACCGAAGTCGCCGTCGATGCCTCGCGCGGCCGGGTTCCAGTGATCTGCGGCGTGGCCGAGTTCACCAGCGTGCAGGCCGCCAAGGTGGCCAATGCGGTACGCCAGGTCGGCGTCGACGGGGTGATGCTGATGCCGGCGCTGGTCTATGGCTCCAAGCCGTTCGAGACCGCCGAGCACTACCGTTACGTGGCCAAGCACACCGACGTGCCGCTGATGGTCTACAACAACCCGCCGATCTACAAAAACGACGTCACCCCGGACATCCTGATTTCCCTGGCCGACTGCGACAACGTGGTGTGCTTCAAGGACTCCTCCGGCGACACCCGCCGCTTCATCGACGTGCGCAATGAAGTGGGTGACCGCTTCGTGCTGTTCGCCGGCCTGGACGACGTGGTCCTGGAAAGCATCGCGGTCGGCGCCCAGGGCTGGGTCTCGGGCATGTCCAACGTGTTCCCCAAAGAGGGCGAGACGATCTTCCGCCTGGCCAAGGCCGGGCGCTTCGCCGAGGCCATGCCGATCTACGAATGGCTGATGCCGATCCTGCACCTGGATGCCCGCGCCGACCTTGTGCAGTGCATCAAGCTGTGCGAAGCCATCGCCGGTCGCGGCAGCGCCCTGACCCGTCCGCCACGCCTGGCCCTGCCAGAAAGCGATCGGGTCTATGTCGAGCAGATCATGGCCAAGGCCCTGGCCAACCGTCCGCAGCTGCCGGACGTCGGCCTCTGAGTGATTGCCGGGCCGGCTCCGCCCACGGAGACCGGCCTGCCTGTTTTGCGCCCATACAGGAAACGCCAGCATGTCCAGTCACCCCTCCAGCGCAACCAGCCCTTCGGGCTTGAAACGGGTCGTCGCCGCGGCCATGGCCGGCACCGTCGCCGAATGGTATGAATTCTTCCTTTACGGCACCGCCTCGGCACTGGTCTTCGGCCAGTTGTTCTTCCGCCAGACCGACAGCCCCGTCGACGGCATCATCGCCGCCTTCGCCCTCTATGCCGTAGGCTTTCTCGCCCGCCCCCTGGGCGGTTTGGTATTCGGTCACTACGGTGACAAATTCGGCCGCAAGCGCTTGCTGCAACTGAGCCTGGTGGTGGTCGGCATCACCACCTTCCTGATGGGTTGCCTGCCGGGCTTCGACACTATCGGCTATGCCGCGCCGGTGTTGCTGGTACTGCTGCGGCTGATCCAGGGTTTTGCCTTCGGCGGCGAATGGGGTGGCGCGATTTTGCTGGTGTCCGAGCACTGCCCGGACAACCGGCGCGGCTTCTGGGCCAGTTGGCCGCAAGCCGGGGTGCCGGCCGGTAATCTGGTGGCGACGGTGGCCTTGCTGCTGTTGTCGAGCAACCTCTCGGAAGAACAATTCCTGGCCTGGGGCTGGCGCGTGGCATTCTGGTTCTCGGCGGTGGTGGTGCTGATCGGTTACTGGATCCGCACCAGCGTCGACGACGCACCAATCTTCAAAGAGGCCCAGGCCCGCCAGGCACAGAAAGCCGAGCAGCAACTGGGCGTGGTCGAGGTGTTGCGCCATCACTGGCGCGCGGTGCTGGTAGGCATCGGTGCCCGCTTTGCCGAGAACATCCTCTACTACACCGTGGTGACCTTCTCGATCACCTACCTCAAGCTTGTAGTGCACAAGGACACCTCGCAGATCCTCTTGCTGATGTTCGGCGCGCACCTGCTGCATTTTTTCATGATCCCGCTGATGGGCTACCTGTCCGACCTGGTCGGACGCAAGCCGGTGTACCTGACCGGCGCGGTGCTCACCGCCTTCTGGGGCTTCATCGGCTTCCCGCTGATGGACACCGGCAACAACTGGCTGATCATGGCCGCGATTACCCTGGGCCTGGCCATCGAGTCGATGACCTACGCGCCCTACTCGGCGCTGATGGCCGAGCTGTTCCCCACCCATGTGCGCTACACCGCGCTGTCGCTGTGCTACCAGGTGGCGCCGATTTTCGCCGGCTCCCTGGCGCCGCTGATCGCCATCAGTTTGCTCAATGAGTTCCACAGCTCGACGCCGATTGCCTGGTACCTGGTTGGCGCTGCGCTGATCTCGATTGTCGCTGTTGGCCTGACCCGCGAGACCCGCGGCAAGTCGCTGCACCAGGTTGACGCCGAAGCTGCCGCGCGCATCGCCGCCGGGCAAGCGGCGCCCGTTCGCCCGGGCAGTTCGCTGGCCTGACCCCACCTTTTTTTCAGGAGTAATCCATGGCGGATATCATCGGCCACAACTACATTGGCGGCGCGCGCAGCGCCGCTGGCAGCCTCACCCTGCATAGCCATGACGCAACCAGCGGCGAGGCCCTGCCCTATCGGTTCCACCAGGCCACCGGCGCAGAAGTGCATGCCGCTGCCCAGGCGGCGGCCGAGGCCTACCCGGTGTTTCGCAGTTTGTCGCCGGAGCGACGGGCGCAGTTTCTTGAGGCCATTGCCGCGCAACTGGAGGCCCTGGGGGATGATTTCATCACCCTGGTGACCGGCGAAACGGCGTTGCCCGCCGCGCGGATCCTCGGCGAGCGCGGGCGCACGTGCGGGCAGATGCGCCTGTTCGCCCAGGTGCTGCGCCGCGGTGACTTTCTCGGCGCACGCATCGACCGCGCCCAGCCCGATCGCCAACCGCTGCCCCGCGCCGACCTGCGCCAGTACCGCCTGGGCGTCGGCCCGGTCGCGGTGTTTGGCGCCAGCAACTTCCCCCTGGCTTTCTCCACCGCCGGCGGCGACACCGCCGCGGCCCTGGCCGCCGGCTGCCCGGTGGTATTCAAGGCCCACAGCGGCCACATGGCCACCGCTGAGCGGGTGGCCGATGCGATCATCCGCGCGGCCGAACAGACCGGCATGCCCAAGGGCGTGTTCAACATGATCTACGGCGCCGGCGTCGGCGAAGCGCTGGTCAAGCATCCGGCGATCCAGGCGGTGGGTTTTACCGGCTCACTCAAGGGCGGCCGTGCGCTGTGCGACATGGCGGCGGCACGGGCACAACCGATCCCGGTGTTCGCCGAAATGAGCAGCATCAACCCGGTGCTGGTACTGCCCCAGGCCCTGAACCTGCGCAGCGAGCAGATCGCCCGCGAACTAGCGGCCTCGGTGGTGCTCGGCTGCGGGCAGTTCTGTACCAACCCGGGGCTGGTGATCGGCCTGCGCTCGCCGGCATTCAGTGCATTTACCGAACAACTGGCCGCGCAACTGGCCGCGCAACCGGCACAGACCATGCTCAACGCCGGCACCCTCGCCAGCTACCGCAAGGGCGTCGAGGCGCTGCTCGCTCACCCTGGCATCAGCCACCTGGCCGGGCAGCCGCAACAGGGCAAGCAGGCGCAGGCGCAGCTGTTCAAGGCCGATGTCAGCCTGTTGCTCGAAGGCGATGCGCTGTTTCAGGAAGAGGTGTTCGGGCCGGCCACGGTGCTGGTCGAGGTGGCCGACAGCACGCAGTTGCAGCAAGCATTGCACGGCCTGCACGGTCAGCTCACCGCTACCCTGATCGCCGAAGCTGAAGATCTGCAAAGCCACGCTGAACTGCTACCGCTGCTGGAGCAGAAGGTCGGCCGGGTACTGTTCAACGGCTACCCGACCGGCGTTGAAGTCTGTGATGCAATGGTGCACGGCGGCCCCTACCCGGCCACCTCCGATGCCCGCGGGACGTCGGTGGGCAGCCTAGCCATCGAGCGCTTCCTGCGCCCGGTGTGCTACCAGAACTGCCCGGATGCGCTGCTACCGCCGGCACTGCAGAACGCCAACCCGCTGGGCATCGCGCGCCTGGTCGACGGCCAGAGCAGCCGCACCGCCCTGTAAGGGCGGCTTTCAGGCCAGCAGCGCCCTGAGATCGTTGTACAGGGCCTGCGGGATTTCCACCCCTTCCACCAGGCTGCGCGCCCGTGCTGTATAGCGGCGCGCAGACGGCAGCCGCGCGCCCTGCCCCTCGATGCTCTCGAATACCACCTCGGCCCGGGCCAGGTGTTGATCGGCGGCGTCACCCAAAAACCTGCGCGGGTCCAGGGCAATCAGCAACTCACCATGATAAGGCGAGGATCTGCTGCCGTCGGCATGGGCCAGTGATTCGGCACTGGTCAGGTCGCCGATCAACGGCCCGGCGATCAGTTCGACCATCGCCGCCAGCGCCGAGCCCTTGTGCCCGCCGAAAGTGAGCATGGCGCCACGGTCCAGCACCACGTTGGGGTCGGTGCTGGGCTGGCCGTGCTCATCCACGCCCCAGCCTTCGGGAATCGCCTTGCCGGCACGCCGATGCAGCTCGATGTCGCCACGGGCGATGGCGCTGGTAGCGAAGTCAAAAACATACGGATGCGTGCCCGCCCTCGGCCAGCCGAAGGCGATGGGGTTGGTGCCGAACACCGGCCGATGGCCACCGGCAGGCGCCACCCAGGCATGGCTGGGGGTGAATGCCAGGGCCACCAGGCCGGCCTCGGCCAACTGCTCGATCTCGACCCACAAGGCCGAAAAGTGCACACAGCGGTTGATCGCCAGGGCGGCGATGCCGTTGCGTTGGGCCTTGGCTTGCAACAACGGCAAGCCGGCCTGGAATGCCAGCTGAGAGAAGCCGCCGCCGGCATCCACGCGCACGATCGACGGCGCCTGGTCGATGACTTCGGGGCGGGCGTCGGCAACCACCTTGCCGGCCTTGAGCGAGCCGACGCAGCCCAGCACCCGGTACAGGCCATGGGAGGCGCAGCCATCGCGCTCGCCGGCGACGATGGTATCGCTCACCGCCCGGGCATGGTCGGCGTCAAAGCCGTTGTGCAAAAGGATCGAAAAGGCCAGCGAATGGGCTTCGGACAGGGTCAGGCGGATCATGGTCATCTCCTTGGGCTGACTGTCCAGCCTGCCTCAAGCCCGCTGCGCCGACTTGATCGCTTTAGCCCCCGGTGATGACGATCTCGGCATAGCGGGGAAGGCTGCAAGGGCCGCCAGTGCCCGCTGGATATACTGCTGATACCGCTCAGGGTCGCTGACCTCGACATGGGCAATCCAGCAGGCCTTCAATGCATACTCCCGCCCCAGGTAGATTTGTATTACGGCATACCCTATAGCTTACTCCTCAGCCTCGGGAAAGTTGCGGCAGCTTTTGCGCTCGGCCAGTTCCTGGTCGGTAGGTCGCTGCTCGACGAACACGGCGCGGCCATCCTTGTAGATCTCCAGATACCCCCATTCCAGATCCTGCTCTCGCTGACCAGGCTTGGGCGGATTGCGCCACCAGGGCTCGCGACTGATCAATTGCATGGCAATGGCTCCCGCTGAAACACACTACTTCACTATAGACACTGGACCACGAGCGCTCTGGCTCGGCCATCGGCGCCCGCACACCGATGCCGGGTGGTAGCTTGCAGACTCTTGTCAAAGCGCCGCTGGAATGGCCGGTGTTCCCGACACCGGGCTGGCGCATTGAAACCATCGCGGGGCAAGCCCGCTCCTACCTGGTCTGTAGGAGCGGGCTTGCCCCGCGATAACGCCGGTCAGGCTGGCGCCGAGGTGCGAATCAGGTGATCGAAGGCTGCCAACGAAGCCTTGGCGCCCTCGCCCACGGCAATCACGATCTGCTTGTATGGCACGGTGGTCACGTCACCGGCGGCGAACACGCCCGGCAGGTTGGTCTGGCCACGGGCATCGACGATGATCTCGCCACGCGGGGTCAGCTCGACCGTGCCTTTGAGCCAGTCGGTGTTGGGCAGCAGGCCGATCTGCACGAAGATCCCTTCCAGCGCCAGGTCATGCAGCTCATCGCTGTTGCGGTCCTTGTAGCGCAGGCCGTTGACCTTCTCGCCATCACCAAGCACCTCGGTGGTCAGCGCACTGGTGATCACCTTGACGTTCGGCAAGCTGTGCAGCTTGCGCTGCAGCACGGCGTCGGCACGCAACTGGCTGTCGAACTCGATCAGGGTCACCTGGGCAACGATACCGGCCAGGTCAATGGCCGCTTCCACACCCGAGTTGCCGCCACCGATCACCGCCACGCGCTTGCCCTTGAACAGCGGGCCATCGCAGTGCGGGCAGTAGGCAACACCGCGGCTGCGGTATTGCTGCTCGCCGGGTACGTTCATTTCGCGCCAGCGTGCACCGGTGGCGAGGATCACAGTCTTGGCCTTGAGCGAGGCACCACTGGCCAGGCGCACTTCGTGCAGGCCGCCGTCGGTGGCCGGAATCAAGGCTTCACCGCGCTGCAGGTTGATGATATCGACGTCGTACTGCTTGACGTGTTCTTCCAGGGCCATGGCCAGCTTCGGTCCTTCGGTTTCCTGCACCGAGATGAAGTTCTCGATGGCCATGGTGTCGAGTACCTGGCCGCCGAAACGCTCGGCGGCAACGCCGGTGCGAATGCCTTTGCGCGCGGCATAGATCGCCGCGGCGGCGCCCGCCGGGCCGCCACCGACCACCAGCACGTCAAAGGCATCCTTGGCGTTGATCTTCTCGGCCTGACGCTCGCCGGCGCTGGTGTCGAGCTTGGCGAGGATTTCTTCCAGGCCCATGCGGCCCTGGCCAAACACTTCGCCGTTGAGGTAGACGCTGGGCACGGCCATGACCTTGCGGCGCTCGACTTCGGCCTGGAACAGCGCACCGTCGATGGCGACGTGGCGAATATTGGGGTTGAGCACCGCCATCAGGTTCAGCGCCTGGACCACGTCCGGGCAGTTCTGGCACGACAGCGAGAAGTAGGTTTCAAAGTTGAACTCACCCTTGAGCGCGCTGATCTGCTCGATCACCTCCAGGCTGGCCTTGGACGGATGACCGCCGACCTGCAGCAGGGCGAGCACCAGCGAGGTGAACTCGTGGCCCATGGGGATGCCGGCAAAGCGCAGGCTGATGTCAGCGCCAGGGCGATTGAGCGAGAACGACGGGCGACGGGCGTCGCTGCCATCTTCACGCAGGGTAATCAGGTTCGACAGGCCGGCGATTTCCACCAGCAGGTCGCGCAGTTCGCGGGACTTCGCGCCGTCATCGAGGGAAGCAACGATCTCGATCGGCTGAGTGACCCGTTCCAGGTAGGCTTTCAACTGAGTTTTAAGCGTGGCGTCCAACATACGGGCGATTCCTTTTTCAAACGGTAGAAATAACAACGCCCGGGCGAAAGCGCCCGGGCGTTTTGCGGGGCGGTGACAACGTCAGGTGCGGTAGACCACCGCCCTCGGCTGGCTCACGGTCTTAGATCTTGCCGACCAGGTCCAGCGATGGCGCCAGGGTAGCTTCGCCTTCTTTCCACTTGGCCGGGCAGACTTCGCCTGGGTGGGCGGCAACGTACTGGGCAGCCTTGACCTTGCGCAGCAGCTCGCTGGCGTCACGGCCGACACCACCGTCGTTGAGTTCGACGATCTTGATCTGGCCTTCTGGGTTGATCACGAAGGTGCCACGGTCAGCGATGCCGGCTTCTTCGATCAGCACGTCGAAGTTGCGCGAGATGACGTGGGTCGGGTCACCGATCAGCGGGTACTGGATCTTGCCGATGGTGTCCGAAGTGTCGTGCCAGGCTTTGTGGGTGAAGTGGGTATCGGTGGACACGCCGTAGATTTCCACGCCCAGGTCTTTGAACTGCGCGTAGTTGTCGGCCAGGTCGCCCAGCTCGGTCGGGCAGACGAAGGTGAAGTCGGCCGGGTAGAAGAACACTACCGACCATTTGCCTTTCAGATCGGCATCCGAGACTTCGACAAACTTGCCCTGGTGGTAAGCGGTAGCTTTGAACGGTTTAACCTGGCTGTTGATGATAGGCATGAGTGACGCTCCTTCAGGGGGTTGAAAAAACTGATGGGAGAATCGTAGCCAATGCATTGGATTAATGCTCATTGGCAAAGCTCATGTTGTTGATTGGTTTTGGCTATAAGGCGGGGCTATTAATAGAGGGTTTGAAGCTATCGCGGGGCAAGCCCGCTCCTACCGGCCAGTAGGAGCGGGCTTGCCCCGCGATTGGAGTACGCCGTTTAACGCGATGGCGTACGCAAGGTGACGAACTCTTCCGCCGCCGTAGGATGCACGCCAATGGTCTCGTCGAACTGCTGCTTGGTCGCCCCGGCCTTGAGGGCAATGCCCAGGCCCTGGATGATTTCGCCGGCGTCCGGGCCGACCATATGGCAACCCAGCACGCGGTCGGTGTCGGCATCGACCACCAGCTTCATCAGGGTCTTTTCCTGCACCTCGGTGAGGGTCAGCTTCATCGGCCGGAAGCGGCTTTCGAAGATCTGCACCTTGTGGCCCTGCTCCAGCGCCTGTTCTTCGGTCAAGCCAACGGTACCAATCGGTGGCTGGCTGAACACGGCGGTAGGGATGTTCTGGTAATCCACCGGGCGGTACTGATCGGGCTTGAACAGGCGCCGGGCCACAGCCATGCCTTCGGCCAGGGCCACCGGGGTCAGTTGCACACGGCCGATCACATCGCCAATCGCCAGGATCGACGGCGCGGTGGTCTGGTACAGGTCGTCGACGCGGATAAAACCACGCGGGTCGAGTTCGACGCCGGTGTTTTCCAGGCCCAGGTTGTCGAGCATCGGTCGCCGGCCAGTGGCATAGAATACGCAGTCGGCCACCAGTTCGCGACCATCCTTGAGGGTAGCCTTGAGGCTGCCGTCGTCCTGGCGCTCGATACGCTGGATATCGCTGTTGAACTGCAGGTCCATGCCGCGTTTTTCCAGCTCCTCCTTGAGGTGCTCGCGCACACTGCCATCAAAGCCGCGCAGGAACAGATCGCCACGGTACAGCAGCGAGGTTTTTGCCCCCAGGCCCTGGAAGATCCCGGCAAATTCCACGGCGATGTAACCGCCGCCAACCACCAGCACGCGCTTGGGCAGGTCTTTGAGGTAGAACGCCTCGTTGGAGCTGATCGCCAGCTCCTTGCCCGGAATATCCGGGATCTGCGGCCAGCCGCCGGTGGCAATGAGGATGTGCTCGGCGCTGTAGCGCTGGCCATCGACTTCCACCTCATGGGCACCCGTCAGTTTGGCGTGGCCTTCCAGCAAGGTCACGCCGCTGTTGACCAGCAGGTTGCGGTAGATACCGTTGAGCCGCTCGATTTCGCGGTTCTTGTTGGCGATCAACTGGCCCCAGTCGAACTGGGCATCTTCCAGCGACCAGCCAAAGCCTGCGGCCTGCTCGAAGTCATCGGCAAAATGCGCGCCGTAGACCAGCAGCTTTTTCGGCACGCAGCCGACGTTGACGCAGGTACCACCCAGGTAGCGGCTTTCGGCAACCGCCACTTTTGCACCGAAGCCTGCGGCAAAGCGCGCAGCGCGCACACCGCCAGACCCGGCACCAATCACGAACAGATCAAAATCGTAGGTCATCTCGAGGGTCTCAAGCTGCAAGTATCAAGCTACAAGCTACAAGAAAAAGCCACCCGAAGGTGGCTTTATCAAACCGCTAGCTACCAGGCTCAGTACGCTTTGCCGGTTTTGTAGAAGTTCTCGAAGCAGAAGTTGGTCGCTTCGATGTAGCCTTCGGCGCCACCGCAGTCGAAACGCTTGCCCTTGAACTTGTAGGCAATAACGCAGCCATCTTGGGCCTGCTTCATCAGGGCGTCGGTGATCTGGATTTCACCGCCTTTGCCCGGCTCGGTTTCTTCGATCAGTTTGAAGATGTCCGGGGTCATGATGTAGCGGCCGATGATCGCCAGGTTCGACGGAGCATCCTCAGGCTTTGGCTTCTCGACCATGTTGCGCACGCGGTACAGGTCGTCACCGATCAGGTCACCGGCGATCACCCCGTACTTGCTGGTTTCCTGCGGGTCGACTTCCATGATGGCAACGATGGTGCAGCGGTACTGTTTGTACAGCTTGACCATCTGCTTGAGCACGCTGTCGCCTTCGAGGTTGACGCACAGGTCGTCCGCCAGTACCACGGCGAACGGCTCGTCGCCGATCAGCGGGCGACCGGTGAGGATCGCGTGGCCCAGGCCTTTCATTTCGGTCTGGCGGGTGTAGGAGAACGAACACTCGTCGAGCAGACGACGGATGCCGACCAGGTATTTTTCCTTGTCGGTGCCCTTGATCTGGTTTTCCAGCTCATAGCTGATGTCGAAGTGGTCTTCCAGGGCGCGCTTGCCACGACCGGTGACGATGGCAATTTCGTTCAATCCAGCTTCCAGCGCTTCTTCAACGCCGTACTGGATCAGTGGCTTGTTCACCACCGGCAGCATTTCCTTGGGCATGGCTTTGGTAGCGGGCAGGAAGCGAGTGCCGTAACCGGCTGCCGGGAACAAGCATTTCTTGATCATATACGTCCTTAACAAGGGCTTTGCGTACGAAATTCGGCGCAGTCTAATCAGGCGGCGGTCACCTTACAATGCCCCACCACGCTGGCCGATGCCATCATAGATGAAATCCCGGGGGGGATAGTTCCCCGGGAGCATAAATAATGCGCCGGTGGCTGACCACCGGCAGTTAAACAGCCGATGCCTACATGCCCTGCCCGACCAGCACCCCATCGACCTTTTGGCCATAGAGGTTGACGCCATCATTGGCGTGGAACTTCAGCCGGGTCTTCTCGATCGAGCCGTCGACCAGGCGCGGATCCTGCGGCCGTTCGTGGCGGTTGATGTAAGCGGCCACGTCCCAGGCCTGCTGGTCGCTCAGGCTGCCGGGCTTGCCCAAGGGCATATTGTGCTTGATGAAGGACGCGGCGGTATTGATCCGGTGCATCCCGGCGCCCCAGTTGTAGGAGTCCTTGCCCCACAATGGCGGCATCACGTAGTTGCCGGCTACCTTCTGCCCTTCGCCACTGGCGCCGTGGCAAATGGAGCACTGGGCCTGGTACACCTGCTCACCGCGTTTGAAGTCGTAACCTTGCGCCGATTGCGCCACCTCCGGGTAGCCGCGGCCAGCACTCTCGACGCCAATCGGCGCCTTGCTCGCCAGCCAGTAGGCATAGACCGACAAGGCTGTCATCTGCGGGCTGTCGGCCGCCGGTGGCTTGCCGTTCATGCTGAACTGAAAGCAGCCCTGGATGCGCTCGACGAAGGTGTTGACCTTGTCGTTTTTCTTGCGATAGGCCGGGTACATGGGATACGCGCCCCACAGCGGCGCCGAGTTGCCCAGGCGGCCCTGGTCGAGGTGACAGTTGCTGCAGTTGAGGCCGTTGCCGACGTTGTCAGGCATCAGCCGGCGTGTGTCGACAAACAAGGCGTAGCCATCGCGGACCATCTTGCCGTAGGCGTTGTCGGGCAGTTCGCTTTCTGCCGGCGGGGTAAAGCCAGGCGCGGCAGCTGGCGGGGTCTTGAGTTGCGACTGGTCTTCCATGGCAATCGGCGCAGCATGGACACTGCCAAAGGCCAGGGTCAGGGCAGCGAGAATTATTGGCTTCATGGCTTGACCTCCGGGCTGACAGGGTTGGCGAAGTAGTTGGCCACGGCCTTTATTTCGTCATCGGTCATGGCCTTGGCCACCCCGACCATCAACTGGTTGGGGTCGTTGCTGCGGCTGCCGTCGCGCCAGGCGTTGAGCTGGGCAACCAGATAGGTGGCCGGTTGATGGGCCAGTGGCGGAAAATGCTCACCAACACCGGCGCCACCAGGGCCGTGGCACTGCACACAGCCGGGGATCTTGCGGTTCCAGTCGCCGTACAGCGCCAGTTTCTGCACCGGGTCGGCAGCCATTTGCTGGCGATGAAGGTCGCTGGCAGGCTCGCTGGGCATGGCCGCCAGGGTCGTGGTCACCGCCTGGATTTCCTCGGCGCTGAGGGCCTTGGCCAGCGGTTCCATGATCGGGTGCTTGCGGCTGCCGTTCTGAAAGTCGTGCAGTTGCTTGCTCAGGTACGCCGCAGGCAGGCCGGCCAGGCGCGGAAAGCCGGCAGGCGCAATGCCCTTGGCGTCGGCGCCATGGCAACCCAGGCAGGCCATGGCGGCCGGGTTCTGGCCACCCTGGGTGAAGATTTTCTGGCCATCGACGGCATGTGCGGCAGGCAATGAAAACAGCAGCAGGCTGCTGATCAGGATGCGATCCAGTGGGATCATCACGGACTCCATTTTCTTGTTATAAGCTTAGGCTTAATAAGTATAAGCCTATGAATAGTAGGCCTATACGCCGCAAGCTACAACGCAGAAAGATGGCTAGATGCCAGCTGAATCGATTAGCCGAAAAAGGATTTAGCCCGAGATACAGCGCGTTGCTGCCGTTTTCACATCACCCAGGCGCAGCGGGAAGTTGTTCAGGCGCTCATACAGCTTGATGCTGCTGCCGCTACCGCGCTTGTCGATATCCACCAGCGCCGCCGGGCCGCCGCCGACCTTTTGCGGCACCACCAGGCGCAGACCGTCGTGGCGTTCTTCCACGGTCAGTTGCCCGCGCGACTCGGACAATTGCTGCTGCACGCAGTCCGCGTATTCCTGGGGTTTCTTGCCAGAAATCACATTGAGGGTTTCCGGGCTGTGCTCCAGCTCCGACACACTCACACAGCCACCCAGCGTTACTGCCAACGCTGCTACGACCCACTTCATCAAGCACACCTCCACCACGGAAAAAGAATATGACCTCGCGCAGACCATTTTGCTCCCTTGATTGGCAGTTTTATCCTGGGCCTGGCACGAAGGCCGACAGTGTAACCGACATCATGGTATCGTTTTGATTTGCTGACAGATCCAATGCGGAGTGCAACATGAAATTCGTACACCAGCGCGAGCACCTCAACGAGGATGACATCGTGGTCATTCATTGCTCCCAGCGCTGCAATATCCGCCTGATGAACGACGCCAACTTCCGCAGCTTCAAGAACGGCGGCCGTCACACCTACCACGGTGGCGCCTTTGTCGACTTCCCGGCGAAGATCACCGTGCCCAGCACCGGCTTCTGGAACATCACCATCGACACCGTCGGCCCGCGCGCCCTGTCGGCCGTGACCAAGCCAACCTTTACCCATACCATCAAGTTCATTCGCCGTTCGTCGTCGAAGTTGAGATAAGCCCATGAGCCAGACCACCAAGTTCGTGATCAAGTACAAGATCGATGGCGAGCAACGATTCGACTTCGCCCAGATGATCAGCGATGCGCCCGAGCACGTGCAGGCAGCGCTGCAACAATTGCACGGCGAAGACGCCAGGAAAATCACTGATATCAAGGTGAGCAAAGCGCTGTAACACCCTCCTCAGCACAAGGAACCCCAGGCATGCGCCAATGGCCGGACACCCGTCTCCTCGATCTGCTCGGCATCGAGCTGCCGATCCTTCAGGCGCCAATGGCCGGCTCCACCGGCTCGGCCATGGCCATTGCCGTAAGCAACGCCGGCGGCCTGGGTTCGCTGCCGTGTGCCACCTTGAGCCTGGATCAGATCCGCGCCGAGTTGCAGGCCTTCAGCGAGGCCAGCAACGGCCCGCTCAACCTCAACTTCTTCTGCCACCAGCCGCCACAGCCGGACCCTGAGCGCGATGCGGCCTGGAAGCAGGCGCTCAAGCCGTATTACCTGGAGCTGGGCGCCGACTTCGATGCGCCCACACCGGTGTCCAACCGCGCGCCCTTCGACGACGCCAGCTGCCAGCTGGTCGAGCACTACAAGCCGGCCGTGGTCAGCTTCCACTTCGGCCTGCCCGAAGCCAGCCTGCTCAAGCGGGTCAAGGCCACGGGCGCCAAGGTGCTGTCCAGTGCCACCACCGTGGATGAAGCGCTGTGGCTGGAAGATCACGGCTGCGACGCAATCATCGCCATGGGCTATGAAGCCGGTGGCCACCGCGGGATGTTCCTCAGCAGCAACCTCACTACCCAGGTCGGCACCCTGGCGCTGGTGCCGCAAATTGTCGATGCTGTGAAGGTGCCGGTGATTGCCGCGGGCGGCATTGGCGACCACCGCGGCATCGTTGCCGCCCTGGCCCTGGGCGCTTCGGCGGTGCAACTGGGCACCGCTTACCTGTTCTGCCCTGAGGCCAAGGTCTCGGCAGCCCATCGCCAGGCGCTGCACAGCGCCAAGGAAAGCGACACGGCGCTGACCAACCTGTTCACCGGGCGCCCGGCGCGTGGTATCAACACGCGCATCATGCGCGAGCTGGGGCCAATGAGCGAGCTGGCACCGCGCTTTCCCCTGGCCGGCGGTGCGCTGATGCCGCTGCGGGCCATCAGCGAGCCAAAGGGCAACAGCGATTTCAGCAACCTCTGGGCAGGCCAGGCGCTGCGTCTGGGGCAGGCGCTGGCGGCCGGTGAACTGACCCGCACACTGGCACAAAACGCCCTCGCCCAGCTCAAACGCTGAAGCAGTACTTCCCGTTGGTCGGGTATTCGCTATATATTCACCTATATAACGACTACCCCCCCAGCCTGTGGAGCTGTTTTTCATGAGTAAGTGCGCACCTCGTTTTGCCCTGGCCGCCCTGGCCACCTTCATGACCTTCAACAGCGCCTGGGCCGATGAGGTACAGGTAGCCGTCGCCGCCAACTTCACCGCGCCGATCCAGGCGATTGCCAAGGACTTCGAGAAGGACACCGGCCACAAGCTGGTGGCCGCCTACGGCGCCACCGGCCAGTTCTACGCGCAGATCAAGAACGGCGCACCGTTCGAAGTGTTCCTTGCCGCCGACGACAGCACCCCGGAAAAGCTCGAGAACGAAGGCGACACCGTCAAGGGCTCACGCTTCACCTACGCCATTGGCACCTTGGCACTGTGGTCGGCCAAGGACGGCTATGTCGATGGCAAGGGTGATGTGCTGAAAAAGAATGAGTTCAAGCACCTGTCGATCGCCAACCCGAAAGCTGCGCCCTACGGCCTGGCCGCTACCCAGGTACTGGACAAGCTGCAGCTGACCGAGGCGACCAAGGGCAAGATCGTCGAAGGCCAGAACATTACCCAGGCGTACCAGTTCGTCTCCACCGGCAATGCCGAACTGGGCTTTGTCGCCCTGTCGCAGATCTACAAGGACGGCAAGGTCAGCAGCGGCTCGGCCTGGATCGTGCCGTCCAACCTGCACGAGCCGATCAAGCAGGACGCGGTGATTCTCAACAAAGGCAAGGACAACGCCGCAGCCAAAGCCCTGGTTGAATACCTCAAGGGCCCGAAAGCCGCAGCCGTGATCAAATCCTACGGTTACGAAATCTGATGCCACTGGATTCCAGCGACCTCGGCGCCATCTGGCTGACCTTCAAACTGGCCAGCCTGACCACGCTGATATTGTTGCTGATTGGTACCCCCATCGCCTGGTGGCTGGCGCGCACGCGCTCATGGCTGCGCGGGCCGGTGGGCGCGGTGGTGGCCCTGCCGCTGGTGCTGCCACCGACGGTGATCGGCTTTTACCTGTTGCTGGCTTTGGGGCCCAACGGCTGGATCGGCCAGACCACCCAGGCGCTGGGGCTGGGCACCGTGGTGTTCAGCTTCAGCGGCCTGGTGATCGGTTCGGTGGTGTATTCGATGCCCTTCGTCGTACAGCCGCTGCAAAACGCCTTCAGCGCCATCGGTGAACGCCCGCTGGAAGTGGCCGCGACCCTGCGTGCCAGCCCCTGGGACACCTTCGTCCATGTGGTATTGCCCCTGGCCCGGCCAGGCTTTATCACTGCCAGCATCCTCGGCTTTGCCCATACCGTCGGTGAGTTCGGCGTGGTGCTGATGATCGGCGGCAATATTCCCGACAAGACCCGGGTGGTCTCGGTGCAGATCTTCGACCACGTCGAAGCCATGGAGTACCTGCAGGCCCACTGGCTGGCCGGGGCCATGCTGGTATTCTCTTTCCTCGTGCTGCTGGCGCTGTACTCCAGCCGCCGGGGCAAATCGGCCTGGAGCTGAGCATGGCGGCGATGATTCACGCCCGATTGAAACTGGACCGCGGCGACTTCAGCCTGGATGTCGACCTGCAACTGCCCGGGCGCGGCATCAGTGCGCTGTTCGGCCATTCAGGCTCCGGCAAGACCACCTGCCTGCGCTGCCTGGCCGGGCTGGAACGGGCCCCTGAAGCCTACATCGAGGTCAATGGCGAGATCTGGCAGGACTCGCGCCGCGAACATTTCATTGCCCCGCACCAGCGCCCGATCGGTTACGTGTTCCAGGAGGCCAGCCTGTTCGCGCACCTGTCGGTGCGCGCCAACCTGACCTTCGGCTACAAGCGCATCCCCACCCAGCAGCGCAAGGTCAGCCTCGAGCAGGCCTGCGAACTGCTCGGCATCGAGCACCTGCTACAGCGCAAGCCAGCCACCCTGTCCGGCGGCGAAGCCCAGCGCGTGGGCATTGCCCGGGCGCTGCTAAGCAGCCCGCAACTGCTGTTGATGGACGAGCCGCTGGCAGCCCTCGACGGCCCGCGCAAGCGCGAGATCCTGCCCTACCTCGAGCGCCTGCACAGCGAGCTGGAGATTCCGCTGGTCTACGTCAGCCACGCCCAGGATGAAGTGGCACGGCTGGCCGATCACCTGGTGCTGCTTGAGCAGGGCAAGGTCCAGGCCAGCGGGCCGATTGCCGCCACCCTCGCGCGCCTCGACCTGCCGCTGGCCCAGGGCGACGACGCCGGGGTGATCATCGAAGGCCAGGTCAGCGCCTACAGCAGCGACTATCAGTTGCTCAGCCTGCAACTGCCGCACAGCCACCTGCAATTGCGCGTGGCCCACGAACCGCTGGCCGTGGGCATGCCGCTGCGCTTGAAGGTGCAGGCGCGGGACGTCAGCCTGAGCCTTGGTGCCGACCAGCAATCGAGCATCCTCAATCGCCTGCCGGTGACCGTCAGCGGCCATCGCCCGGCCGACAACAGTGCCCACGTGCTGGTCAGCCTGGACGCCGCCGGCACCACCTTGCTGGCGCGCATCACCCGCTACTCCGCCGACCAGCTGCAGCTGCACGCCGGCCAGTCGCTGTGGGCACAGATAAAGTCGGTGGCACTGTTGGGTTGAGCGTGCGGTCCATAGTACAAACCCCGCAACCGGACCTGCGCCATGCCCGACACCGCCCTGCCCGCCGCCTTGCATTATGTCGATGACAGCCAGCCAGGCCTGCGGCGCAAAAGCCTGCGTGGCAAGTTCGCCTACTTCGATGGGCAAGGCGGGCGGGTCAAAGATCCGGCCACCCTCGCGCGGATCAAGGCCCTGGTGATCCCCCCGGCCTACACCGATGTGTGGATCTGCGCCGACCCGCAAGGCCACCTGCAGGCTACCGGCCGTGATGCCCGCGGGCGCAAGCAGTACCGCTACCATGCCGACTGGCGCAGTTACCGCGACAGCCACAAGTACGCGCGCATGCTGGACTTTGCCAGCCTGCTGCCCAAGCTGCGCCGGCAACTGGACAGCCACCTGGCGCGGCCGGGGCTTGATCGGCAAAAGGTCATGGCCCTGGTGGTGAGCCTGCTCGACAGCACCTTGATCCGCATCGGCAACCGCCAGTACGCCCGCGACAACAAGTCTTACGGGCTGACCACCCTGCGCACCCGTCACGTCAAGGTCGACGGCAGCGCCATCCGCTTTCAGTTTCGCGGCAAGAGCGGTATCGAGCATCAGGTGACGGTGAAGAACCGGCGCCTGGCCAACCTGATCAAACGCTGCATGGACCTGCCCGGCCAGGACCTGTTCCAGTACCAGGATGACCAGGGCCAGCGCCACAGCGTCGGTTCAGCCGACGTCAACGCCTACCTGCAGGAGCTGACCGGCAGCGACTTCACCGCCAAGGACTACCGCACCTGGGCCGGCAGCGCCCTGGCCCTGAGCTTGTTGCGCCAGCTTGAATGGCAACCGGAGCAGGAGGCCAAACGTCAGATCGTCGAGACCGTCAGGCAGGTCGCCAGCCGCCTGGGCAACACCCCGGCGGTGTGCCGGCGCTGCTACATCCACCCGGCGCTGTTCGAGCATTTCACCCTCGGCGAGCTGGCCAAGCTGCCACGGGCGCGCACGCGCAAGGGGCTGGAGGCCGAGGAAGTGGCCCTGGCGCTGTTTCTGCAAAACCTGGCGGCCCCTTGAAAAGCCATTCAGCGAAACCCACCTTGGGTATCATGCAGAGAAATTTCCCATATTCCTTCAACCCCCCTATGCTTGCGGGTACGGGCAGCACTCGCTGCTTCGGAGTGCTCATCCAGCCAATCGGCACCTGCGACTAAAGACTCACTACAGAATCTGTGTTCGGGGGAATTAATATCCGCCGAAAGCGTCTTTAATGAAGGGAAAGAGGGATGCACCCCTGTGTGATCCCGGCTTCTGCGGGCCGCGCCCGCAAGGCAACTTACGTTACCAAGGAGATATACATGCTGATACTCACCCGCAAGGTTGGCGAAAGCATCGTCATCAACGATGACATCAAAGTCACCATTCTGGGCGTCAAAGGGATGCAAGTGAGGATCGGCATCGATGCACCGAAAGATGTTCAGGTGCACCGCGAAGAGATTTTCAAACGCATTCAGGCCGGTAGCCCGGCACCGGAAAAAGGAGGCGACGAGCACTAAGCAGCCCCCAACCGACTCAAGCCGCACGGATGCGCTTGATCCTGACACTGGCAACCCGCCCGGTTGCAGTCACAGGCCTCAAGGCGCCTCGGGCGTATCGACCAGTTCCTTCACTTTGGCAATCAGTTGCTCGATGTCGAAGGGTTTGTCGAACACGGCGGCGAACAGCCCGGGATTGTCCCGCCCCTTGTGAGCCTGCGCCCCGCTCATCAGTATGATCGGCAAGCCTTGCAAGAGTGGCTCTGCACGAATACTGACGGCCAACGCCTCGCCATCCATCACCGGCATCATGTAATCGGTGATCACCAACTCCACCCGCTTGCCTTTCAATACGTCCAGGGCCTTCTGCCCATTGCCGGCCAGCTCCACGTCGAAACCTTCGTCTTCCAGGGCCCAGCCGAGGATATTGGCGATCAGGTACTCGTCGTCGACGACCAGAATGGTGCTCATGCCGTTGCCACCCCCGGCCTCATGATCCAGGCACCTGCGAAGGCGTGCCGGACATCACCCCCGTGGCCTGGGTAAAGGCTTTTTGCAGGTCGATGCCATGGTCGCTGATGATCAGCTCCAGCAGGGCCGGGTCGTAATAGCTGTCGCGCACCTTGAGGATCGACAGCAAGCGCTTGAGCTCCGAGTCCATCTCGACAAAGCGCATCAACAGCAGGTTGTCGACAATGCTCGAAAGGTCCGGTGCCGGCGCGTTGATTTCCGAGCCGAAGATATCGCGCATCTCCCAAGTGGCCAGGACGCTGACGTCACGGGCCCGCAGCTCGCCGGTCAGGGCGCGGAAGAATTCATTCAGGCGCGTCGGGTTGCTGGCCAGGCGGGTGAACGCGCCGAGGCTGTCGATCAGCACGCGTTTGATGCTGTGCTGCTCGACCAGGCGCAACAAGCGCATGCCGACATCATCGAGCACGCCTTCGGTGGTCGGTTGCCAGGCAATGTGCAAGGCCTCGGCGCGCTCCATGGCGGCGAAGTCGTAGCCCAGGGCGCCGGCCTTGAGACGCAGGCGCTGCGGGGTTTCATAAAAGCCGAAATGCAGGCCGGGTTCTGCCGCTGTTGCCGCACCGAGAAAGCTCACGCCCAGTGAAGTCTTGCCGATGCCCGAGGGGCCCATCACCAGGGTCACCGAGGCGGCCGGCAGGCCGCCGCCGAGCAGGCGGTCGAACACCGGCACGCCGCTGGGAATGCGCATCAGTTCGCCCATGCCGTGCCCGCTGGGGTGGCTGTACAGTGATTCCAGGCGCGGGTAAACCTGCAGGCCGTGTTCGGTGATTTCGCATTCGTGAATACCCGACAATGCACCACTGCCGCGGGTCTTGCGCAGCTGGATCCGGCGCACCGAGCGGCTGCCCAGCAGCTCGTCACCCAGCTCGATGACGCCGTCGACCATGGTGTGTTCGGGGCTGCCGTCCTCCAGCCGCGAGCTGGTCAAGAACAGCACGGTGCAACCGGCGAAGGCGGCATGACCATGCAGCTCGGCGATGAATTTCTTGGTGTCCAGCGGCGTTTCCGCGCGCGATCGGGCATTGAGCAGGCCGTCGACGATCAGCAGGCTGGCCTGGTGGCGGCTGATCTCGCCGCGCAGCAGTTTTACCACTTCATCCAGGCCCTCTTGCTCGAGGGTGTCGAAGGCGCTGACGAACTGCAGCTGCGCGCCGATTTTGCCGGGGTCGAAAAAGCTCAAGGTAGACAGATACTGGAACAAACGCTCGTGGGATTCGCTCAGTAGCGTCGCCACCAGCACGCGCCCACCCTGGCTGACGTGATTGAAGGCCAGCTGGTTGGCGAGGATGGTCTTGCCCGAGCCAGGCCGGCCCTGGACGATGTAGGAAGCACCGACCACCAGCCCACCCTTGAGCAGTTCGTCGAGACCAGGAATACCGGTGGCCAGGCGTTTGAGTTGTTCCACGATGCTATGCACCTCCGCGTTCAGGGTCGGGGTTGGCGGTGTAGACCGGCAGGTAGACACTCATGCAGGTGCCCTTGCCCGCTTCACTGCTGACGCTGACCGTGCCGTTGCTCTGCTTGGCAAAACCATAGACCTGGCTCAGGCCCAGGCCGGTGCCCTTGCCAAAACTCTTGGTGGTGAAAAAAGGCTCGAAGATGCGCGGCAGTATCTTGCTGTCGATACCCCGGCCGGTGTCGCTGACACTGATGCAGACAAAGCGCCCGAGCAAGCCGTCGGGACGCCCCTGCAGCTCGCAGTTGCGCGCCTGCATGGTGATCGTCCCCTCGCCGTCGATGGCATCGCGGGCATTGAAGATCAGGTTGAGCAAGACCATCTGCAACTGCCCGGCGTCGACTTCGACATCCCACAGTTCATCGGCCAGCAGCACCTGCAACTCCACCGAGACAGGCAAGGTCTGGCCAAGCAGCAGACGTGTCGATTCGACCAGGTCCGGTACCTTGATGCGGCCGAACTTCAACGCCTTGTGACGGGCGAAACTGAGCAGCTGCTGGGTCATCTGGCTGCCACGCTCGCCAGCGTCGAGGATGTGCTCGAGCAAGCGCCGGGTGCGCTGCGGGTCGCGGCTGTTGAGGGCCAGGCGCGCCGAGCCGATGATGATGGTCAAAAGGTTGTTGAAGTCGTGGGCCATGCCCCCGGTCAACTGGCCGAGGGCTTCGAGCTTTTGCGACTGGAACAGCTGGGCACGGACCTCATCGAGTTGCAGCGCCGCGTCACGGCGGTCGGTGATGTCGCGGGTGATCTTCGCCAGCCCGACCACCTCGCCGTCCGGCGACTTGATCACATCCAGCGCCACCAGCGCCCAGAACAGCGTGCCATCCTTGCGCTGGCGCCAGCCTTCATCCTGGGCGCCACCGGTGCTCAAAGCCCGTTCAAGCAGCCGGGCCGGCTTGCCATCGGCACAATCTTCGGGGGTGAAGAACATCGAGAAATGCTTGCCGATGACTTCTTCGGCGCGGTAGCCCTTGATCCGCTGGGCGCCTGCGTTCCAGGACACCACATGGCCTTCGAGGTCGAGCATGTAGATGGCGTAGTCAACCACTGTTTGCACCAGTTGCTCGAAGCGACTGGCGTGCATCACATGAAGTTCGGAGTCGGATGAGACCATGGCTGCCCCACGAAGCCGTAGATGGCTTGTCTGGATATGACAGCATACGCTGCAAGCGATTCCCTGCGCTGGTCTAAAACTTAGTCGGAATCTTGCGCCACTGCCAACCGCCGACGCGGCAACGCCAGCTGGCCCAGGTAGGTACAGGTCGCCAGTACACCGATACCGGCAGTCAGCGCCAGCCAGCGCTGGCTGGCATCAAGGCTGCTGTCGGCGCTGGTTATCAGCAGCAATACCCCCGCCCCCAGCAGGCTCAGGAACAAAAACGCGGCAGCCAGCCAGACCTTGGCGAACAGCACGCGCCAGTACCATTTGACGCGCGGTTTGCCGGTGACGGTTTCAGCTGCGGCGTGCTTGGCCACGTTCCCTTGCCTCTATTGGATCCAACATGAAACCCACAGTGGCGCAATGACAGCAAGGAGTCAATTGCTCTATAGTCGCCCCGCACTTAAGACCTGCCACCTACCTCGAGGGAACGACGCGTGGCCGCAGACTTACGAATGAAAGCCATACACGACGATTTGCAAGCGACCGCCGCCGATCTTGAGCGGGTCTCACGCGACCTGCGCGGGCATGTGTTGTACCTGCAGCACTCCGTCCACCAGGCCGATGCCGTTGAAGTGCTGGGCAGGATTGCCGGCCTGAAGACTTCGGTGGATGACTTGCGCGGCGTCGCCGATAGCATCCACTACTGATCGCGCAGGCTGCGCGGCGTCTGCCCGAGGGTGCGGCGGAACATGCTGGAAAACGCCGCCGGGCTGTCGTAGCCAAGGTCCAGGGCAATTCGCGTGATCGCTTCGCCCTGGGCCAGCCGCGCCAGGGCCAGCAGCACACAGGCACGCTGGCGCCACTGGCTGAAGCTCATCCCGGTTTCGGCGCGAAACCAGCGCCCGAAAGTGCGCAGGCTAACATGCAGTTCACCCGCCCAATGCGCGGGTGATTGGTGCGCATCAGGCGTGCGCAAAAAAGCCTGGCAACGCATGAGCAGCGCCGGGTCACGCGGCAGCGGTATGTGGAACGGCAAGCTGGCCGCGGCCCTCAGCTCATGCAGCAGCAGGTTGACCAGCGCCCCGTCCCTGCCCTGCTGGTCGTACTCCAGGTCCATCTCCACCGCCGCCAGCAACAACTGGCGCATCAGCGCTGAAACCTCCAGCACCTGGCACTCGCCCGTCAACATCAGCGCATCGGCTTCGATGTACAGGCTGCGGGTACTGACGCCGAGCATCAGCACCTCATGCTCCACCCCCGGGGCAATCCACACCGCCCGTTGCGGCGGCACGACCCAGTCGCCGGCCGGCGTGCGCACCTGCATCACTCCGGTGGCACCATAGAGCAGTTGCGCGCGACGATGGCGATGGCGCGCCAGCAGGAAGCCGTCGGGATAATCAGTGCCAATGGCAACCACGGCGCGGGGCGTAGCATCGAGCAGATTGATCGAGACATTGTACATGGGGCAAGTCCGTGGCCGATTGGCGATCATTATTGACCGTTTTGCTCAAGCCGGCCAAATCACTGCTGGTTAACCTGTCGCTCCTGACCCGCAAAAGGACGACCCTCCATGCTTCTTGTACTCCTGGCCCTGTTCGGTTGCCTGAGCGGCATCACCACGGTGCTGTTCGGCTTTGGCGGCGGCTTCGTCGTCGTGCCGCTGTTGTATCACCTGCTGCGCATGAACCCGGCCACCACCGGCTCGGCCATGCAGATTGCCGTGGCTACCTCCACCTGCGTGATGATTGTCAGCGCCGCACTGGCCACCCTCAAGCATTGGCGTGCTGGCAACCTCAACCGTGAATTCCTGTGGCCATTGGCAGCGTACATCGCCCTCGGCGCGGTGATCGGCGCCGCCCTGGTGGGCGCCCTGGCCAGTGAATGGCTGCGCTGGGCGTTCATCCTCTACCTGGCATTTACCCTGCTCGACTGCCTGCTGCGCGAAGGCTTTGTCCACGGCCAGGCTTCAGCGCGCCCGCTCGGGCCCGTGAGAACCGCCACTTGCGGTGTGCTGATCGGCAGCATTGCCAGCGTGCTGGGGGTTGGGGGCAGCGTCATGAGCGTGCCGTTGCTGCGCCGCCGCGGGCTGGGCATGACCCAGGCCACCGCCATGGCCAGCCCGCTGACCTTGCCGGTAGCGCTGGCGGCGACGGCGACCTACCTGATTACCGCCAGTAGCGATTTCGGGCCACGGTTTGTCGGTTATGTCGATCTGTCGGCGTTTGCCCTGCTGGCCTTCGGCGCCTGGCTCGGCACCCGGCTGGCGGCGCGCTGGATCGGCAGAATCGACGATCGTAAGCATGCGCAGGTCTATCTCGGGCTACTCGCCCTGGTGCTGCTGAGCATGCTCTGGAGTTAGCCTGGGGCGCCGTCCAGAGCCTTGCACGCGGTTGACTCGAATATAACGATGGGTTATAAAGCTCGCTTGATTGAGGGATCAAATGCATTTCCCTCGAGCCAGTGCGAGTGTGGTGGAATTGGTATACACAGCAGACTTAAAATCTGCCGGCGTGAGCCTTGCGGGTTCGAGTCCCGCCACTCGCACCATCTTCTGAAAAGGCGCCTAAGGGCGCCTTTTTGCTGCCTGGGATTTACCCAGAATTGCCCTTATGCCTTTTTTGTGCACGCCGGGCCGCAAAACCTTCCGGCAACTGCTAAGGTAAAATTGCCCAACAACAAAGGAAGGCCGCCATGCGCTACACCCTCTTCGACAACCAGCGCGACGTTATCATCCTGCTGGCGCGGATTCTGCTGATGATCCTCTTCGTCATGTCCGGCTGGAGCAAGCTCACCGGCTTCGAGGGCACGGTCGGCTACCTGGCATCGCTCGGCGCGCCAGCGCCTACAGTGGCAGCCGCGGTGGCGGTGATCATGGAGTTCTTCGTCGCCATCATCCTCATCCTCGGTTTCTACACCCGCCCGCTGGCCTTCCTGTTTGCCCTGTTCGTGATCGGCACGGCACTGATCGGCCATCCGTTCTGGACCATGGTCGAGCCGGCCAAAGCAGCCAACACCGTGCAGTTCTTCAAGAACATGAGCATTGTCGGTGGCTTGCTGTTGCTCTCGGTCACCGGTGCCGGACGCTTCTCGCTGGACGGCCGCTAAACACGCCCTGCTTCCAGGTGCCGGCGGCTGCGCTGGTGCCTAGAGGTCGTCAAGGGTGTCGACGCCCTCGTCCCAGAATCCTTCGTCATCGCCTGCACAATCGCGGGCATCCTCGTCTTCGTCATCCTGCGGATCGAACAGCGGATTGACCTCGTCCTGCGGCTCGTACTCGTCCTCGGCAAACTCATGGTCAAGCAGGTGATCATGTTCGGGCTCGTGAATGTCCAGATCGTCGTCGTTCATCTCGGGGTCCTGTAGCATCGGGAACGTGGGGGCGCCTGTATAAGCCGAGCTCACCACGGCGTCAATATCAGCCCGTGCTGACAACCCGTGCTGAAAAGGGAAGCGTATTGCCAAGGAGCGACAGTGAAGTACCTGCTGATAGTCATCGCCAGCTATGGCGCAACATTCTTCGTGGTCGGCTCGATCATCGAGGCCCGGCTGCATGACCTGGCCGAAAACCTGCGCTACCGCGAACGGGCGCCGACCAAGGCGCAGTACCTGCGCGAGGTGCGCGCCAGCGTGCAACGTTCGAAATTTGAGGCCAGTGCCTGGCTGGGCACCTTGCTGGCCCTGCTTCTGTCGCTGGCGGCCTGGTGGTTGAGCTGAGCGTCGGCGCCGCAAGCGTGCCCGGCGATTGCGTCTATCCTCCAGCGATAGGCCCCTCGCGGAGCAACGCGCCATGTGCGGCAGGCTTTCTCAATACCGTGGCATTCACGACTTCGTCGACGCCCTGAGCATGCCAGGCGCCCTGGTCAACAACGTCGGCGATCAGGCACTGGGTCACTACAATGTGGCGCCGAGCACCCGCGTGGCGCTGTTGCACCTGCAGGCCGGTACCCTCCAGGCCGACTTGTTGCCCTGGGGCTGGCGCCCGCACTGGGCCAGGGACCGCGCAGCGCCGATCAATGCGCGCGTGGAGAAAGTCGCCCACGGCGCGTTCTTTCGCGCCATCTGGCCACAGCGGGCCATCGTGCCGATCGACAACTGGTTCGAATGGGTTGACCAAGGCGCAGCGAAAAAACAGCCTTACTTGATTCGCCGCAGCGATGGCCGCCCTGCCCTGTGCGCGGCCATCGGCCAGTTCAGTGGCGAGCATGCGGGGTTCGTGATCCTCACCGCAGACAGTGAAGGTGGCCTGCTCGACGTGCATGACCGCCGGCCTATCGTGCTGGCGCCGGCTGTCGCCCGGCAATGGCTGGACCCGGCCACCGCAGGCGAGCACGCCGAGCAGATGGCCTTGAACCTGGGCGAGCCGGCGGCGCGGTTCGAGTGGTACCCGGTCAGCGCGGCGGTCGGCAATGTGCGCAATCAGGGCGCCGAGTTGATTGATCGCAACCCGGCGTAAGCATTCATGGAAGGCAGTTCGTGAAGCTCGATGACTTCGGCGGCAATCGCCCGACAGCGTTTTACCCCCCAGACCATGGCCCGGGTCAGCGTAACTTCATCGAGACGGTCGTGATACTCCTCGACGACCGGTAAGCCGGCACTGGTATAAACCCCGAGAAACAACTGCGTACAACCACTGCGCGAAAGCCGCGCCTTGACATCAAGGGTAATTCCGGACTCCAGCGATTCTTCATGCTCCTGGCTGTGCAGTTGGCAGTCTGCCCAAGCCCAGTAGTGCGCGCCTCTGTACCTCATTATTATTTTCCTTGGTGAGTCGGCAGCACACGAAAGATATATAAAAAAAGTATGAAACAGAAGAACTCAATTGGCTGTTAAACAGGGTGCAATAGCGCCAGTGGCTATAAAGCATCCGGCGCGGGCTTCACATCAGCGAGACATACCAGGCGCCAAACGCAAGCAGCCCTACCGCCTGCAAAATCAACAGCGTACCGGCCCCTGCAGGCTTGCCGGCGAGATACCAGTAAGTGCCGACCAGCGCCAGGCACAGGCCGTTGGTGACGCCCAGGGTAAACACTGCCAGCGCACTACTAAGGCCGGGGAACTGGCCGCCGGGGTTGGCCAGCAAAAATACGAAAATAGCGCCGCCAATTAGCGCGACAACAATCGCCGCCCCGGCAAAAAAGCGCTGTGGCAAGAAAGGGTCGTCCATGATCAGTCCGTGGTTGAGATAGGCCGAGCATCATACCCGTTGGCGAAACCGCGGTTAATGAGCAGTTGGGCAATCCGGTTGAATCCCTGGCGTCAGGCCGAGTCACTACTAACGCAAGGCCCCTTTTCAACCATCCGCTTTGCCGAGGATCCACCATGAATGCCATCGACCTGCTTAAAGCTGACCACAAGACCGTCAAGGCCCTTTTAACGCAACTGAGCGAGTCCACCGAGCGCGGGATAAAAAAACGTTCGGAACTGCTGGCCAAACTGGAGATGGAAGTGGCCGTGCATACCCGGCTTGAAGAGGAGATCCTCTACCCTGCCTACAAGAAAGCCGGGGCCAAAGAACAGGTGATCATGTACCACGAGGCCAAGGAAGAACACCGCACCGTCGACTCGTTGGTGCTGCCCGACCTGAAAGTCACCGACCCGGGTACGCCCGAGTTTTCCGGGCGGGTGAAAGTGCTCAAGGAATTGCTCGAGCACCACATCGAGGAAGAAGAAACCGAGATGTTCCCGCAAGCCAAGAAGCTGCTTGGCAAGGACGTGCTCGAGGCCATGGGCGAGCAGATGGAAATGATGAAAGCCCAATACCGCAAGGACATGGCCAAGCAGGCGGCGTGAGGTTTATGTTGGTGGGTTAGTCACCAGGCTGCAGTGCTCAGTCGTGGGCTAACGGTGCTGGCCGCTCACTCAAACCATCGATCAGGCACCAGCCATTGCGGCCTTTATCCTTGGCCTGGTATAGCGCCGAGTCGGCGGCGCCCATCAGGGTGTCGGCGGCTACCGGTTCCTTGACCGGGTAACCCAGGGCAATCCCGGCACTTGCCGTGACCCGCCCCGCCGGGCTTTGCACATGCTCGATCGCCAGCGAGCGGATGGCCTGGAGAATGTCTTCGACAATCCTGCTGGCCCCGGCAGCATCGGTGTTGGGCAGCAGCAGGGTAAACTCCTCGCCGCCGTAGCGCACGGCCAGATCACCCGGTCGCTTGAGGCTGCTTTGTATTGCCGCGCCCACCGCACGCAGGCAGTCGTCACCGGCAGGATGGCCATAGTTGTCGTTGAAGCGCTTGAAGTAGTCCAGGTCCATCATTACCAACGCCAACGAGTAGCGTTGGCGCTTGGCGCGGCGAATTTCTTCTGCCAGGGCCGTATCAAGGCGGCGTCGATTACCCAGCCCCGTGAGGCTGTCGCTCAAGGCCAGGTCGCGGACTGTTTGATGCGCACGGCGCAGCGCAGCCTCCATCACCATGCGCTCGCGCAATTGGCGCAGCACCAACGCGCCAAAGCCGCCCAACCCGACCAGCAGCAACAGCAGCACGACGGCGGTCTTGATCAGGTCCTCTCGCCAAGGGTCAATGATCGATGCCCTCGACAGCCCGGCCTCCACCACCAGCGGGTAGGCGTCCAGGGCCTTGTAGGCATACAGGCGTTGAGTGCCATCGACTACGGCCGTGGTTTCGACGACGCCTTCGGGGGCCTGCGGCAGGTAGTCCTGGAAGATCTCGCTATCGGCCAGGCTGCCGCCGATTACCCGCTCGACAAACGGCCGGCGAACCAGGATGGTGCCGTCGCGCTTGGCCAGTACCAAGGCGCCGCGGTCATCAATCTTGAACGCGCCATAGAACTCGACGAAGTAATCAACCCTGACAGTCCCCAGCAGCACGCCGAAGAACGAGCCGTCGGGGTTGTTCAGGCGTCTGGAAATAGGAATGATCAGATCACTGGTCGAGCGGCTTTTGACCACCGCGCCGATGTAGACGCCGCGGTCGGTATGGGTGCGGTGATAGTCGAAATAATCGCGATCGGCGTTATTGGCATTGGTCGGTGTATCGCTCTTGTCGGTGACGATCCAGCGCCCGTCCGCGCCATACACGAACAACCCGTGCAACTGTGGCATCAACAAGGCTTGCTGCTTGAGCAGCCGGTGCAGCCGCGGGATGTTCATTCGGGTAAAACCGTCACCTTCAAGCCGCTCACCGAGCATCGCGGTAACCACATCGACCTGGCGGATCGCGTCTTCGGCATGCTGGGCGGTGGCGCTGGCAAGGTTGGTGACCGAATCATGGGCGCTGGCGAAAGCGTGCCGGTAGTCGCGCCAGATCCGCCAGCCCTCGATGGCGACGAACAGCAGCACGACCACCAGCATGAAGCTCAGGATCAAACGGAACAGCGGCGCTGAACGCCCTTCACGTGGCGAGAACGACTCGGCGGCTTCTTGCCCGTTCAGGTCATCGGATGGGTGCATACAGGTCCCTGCTCCATGAAACTCCCACCCCAGTGATAAACCACCTCCAGACCGACTGTTAATGCTTGCCGTTTAACATAGACCACCCAGGCCCGCGCACCTAGCGCCGCTGTGCAAAAAAGCGAATGAACATTCGAGGAAATCGGCCGTTTGCATGACCGTGGTGACCCGGCACTGCGGCACTAGCCGCAGAATGCCCCGTAGATCCGCTGCTGCTCGTTGACCTCAAGGTTCAGGCGGTCGGGAACGTAGCTCAGGTCGCGCCCAGGCGTCGACAACACGCGCACCGAACTCACCCCCGAAAGCACCTTGGCGACCAGCAGTACCTCCTTGCCCACTTCCTGGCCAAAGAGGATCTGCAGCGGCTCTGACGAGCACTCCTGAAGGTCGCTGGTGTAGGCACTGGAATCGTCGTTGAGGGTATCGGCGAGCTCGACTGCAACGACGCGAAACACCAGCCAGCCGACCAGCACCAGGGCGAGCCCGAGGATAAGGGTGGGGAGTGCGTCAAGCACACTGCGTGCTGCACTGTTGTCCATAAAAGAGCGCCTTGAAAGTCAGCTCAGACCGATCAGGCGAGCGCGAGTTCCCTGACCGCCATTCAAGCGCGAATGCGCTTGAAATACACCAGTTCCGGATCGTGCTCGTCGAGGTTCTCGATGACACCGCTGGGCACGAAGCCGGCCTTGAGAATGAGCCGGCGCGAAGCCAGGTTGGATTGATTGGTCGAGACAAACAGCTTTGCCGTAGTACAGGCGGCTTCGGCGGCGGCCAGGAGTCGGGAGGCGACACCCTGGCGTTGATGACCTGGCGCCACGACCACCAGGCTGACAAAGCCGTGGTCGAAGAAGTGATAGGTAAGTACCACGTAGCCGATCACCGCGCCCGCGCGCAACGCCACCCAACACTGCTGCTTGTCGACGGACTCTTCAAGGAAGCACTGACGCTCAGGGTGGCTGCTGGCGTAGGCATCGAACGCGAGCATTGCGCGCACATCTTCAAACGTAGCCGGGCGAATCAACGGCGTATCCTGCATTGTGTCCATGTGGCCTCCTGCCTGATGTTTGCGCTGCTCAGCGTTGGCCCAGCAATGCCGCGTTGGCCTGGCGCACCATCGCCACCCACTCCCCCGGACTGACCCGGCCGGACTGTTCGAGCTGCTGCGCGGCCATCAACGCCCGGTCGTATTCAGCTTCCTGCAACCTACCTTCCCCCAGGAAGCGGGCTCGCCATTCCACAATCGCCGCCATCCCTTTGTTCGTCTCCATCCCCGCCCCCAAGTGCACTGTAAACAGGTGTGCGACCGGGTCGCCACCTGAGCGGCGGCGAGATTACAGGAGAACAGTAAGTTTGAGAATGCTTCGTAATACCGTTTGTCGTCAAAATGGCAGACGCGCCGCCTACAGTTGGGCCCCGCCATTCCTCGGGCCGGGCCACTGCCATAGGGTCAATAGCTGGTGATTATTGCTTCGCTGGCGGACAGTCCGCTTGCAGAAAAACCATCGAATATGTGAAATGCCTGTCGAACGTAAAAGGGGCGGTACCCGGCGCTGTCCATTCGGCGTAGTTGCCGGTCATGGTGGTAGCACTGTCCAGGTTACCCATTGCCATGCTCGCGACATTGCCAATGTGAGAGATCGGTATACCGCCGTACCAGCGCACCTGTTTTTCATTCTGGAACCAGCCGCCATTCCAGTTCGGCTGACTGGTGGAGTACCAGGTGTGATCAGATTTGAGACAGACCGTCTGGACCGTCGCAGCAGCCCCACCTGGACTGGTGAACGTCGACACTCGCCAGAGGCCAGCAGGCGAGCTATCCGCGTGTGCCGCGCCAACAGAGCCTGTGGCAAGGCCGAACAACAGTGCAAAACGAGTAAAACTTCCCTTCATGATGTTTCTCCATGGAAATATGCGCTATCGGGTTGAGCTGCAAACATTTGCGCGTACCTTTACGTCGTCGTGAAACAGCGCCAAGGCCTCAACCCGAGCAATCTATTCAGTATTTGATAAGTGCGAGCATTGCGATGTTGCGTGGGCGCGTCACACCCGAGTAGCCACGGTCCAGACCCACCCCAGGCAACGGGAAGTTGTTGATCGCATCGGCGCCGCCAATGGTGACGGTTGCGTAGTCGTTGACCTCGTAGGGGTCGACGCCCATTGCCACCTGCGAAGCCGCACCGGTTTTCAGTGAGGTGCAGGCACTCCAGACGCCATTGGCCTTGTTGTACTCGGTGGTGTCGTAGGTCTGCAGGGTGCCCTTCTGGCGCGAGCCGAACACGCGACCGGCGTCCACCCCCCTGCCGCCGTCAAAGCCGCGGATGAACTCGCCGCGCAAGTCGGGCAGCGTGAAGGTAGAGGTGCCATCGCCCTCCCCGTAGGTCGTGCCGATTGCGGCAAAGAGCGCCGCATAGGTGCAACGCGATACCGCTGCGCCATCGGCCTTGAGCCAACCGGCAGGAACGGCATTGGCCGCAGAATATTTAACATCACCCGGCGCAGCCCCCGAAGCGATGGAGATCTGCCCCAGGGTTACCGCGTGATGGCTACGGGTTGCGTTGGCGACCTGTTGCGCGCCGCCGTCACAGCTGAGCAATACCCAGCACAACGCGCCGCCGTTGAGCAAAGGACCAATGTGCGAAACCAGCGTGACGTTACCGCCAGCAACGATCTCGTCACCCTGCAACAGGTGCCCGCCCAGGCCGTAGATCGGTGCTGCCGCCAGCCCGTCAGGGGCATAGGTGGCATCGGCAGGGTTGGTCATGCTGGCGCGAAAATACTGGACCACACCGTTGGTAGTGGGCAACGCGGCAAAAGGAAGAGAATTTGCAGCGGTGTAGATAATTGTCATCTGACATTCCTTGTTAGCTGACATGGAAAATGAATACGCATCGGCCGTGGTTCGCCCCACCCGGGGCACGTTCGGCTGCGTGAGAATACTGTATATCCATACAGCATTATTGACAAGAAAATTTTTCATCATGCGTGCCGAGCCTGGGCACGCTTACGCGGTTCTCACTGTTGTCCCAGGGAGAAAATGACACTCGCGTTACGCCTGGCTGGCGCCTCTACGCTGGCGGAATATTTCCATCAGCCAATTGACCGACGGTCAGTCGATTAACTATGGTCTGCTTTCCCCGTTTATTTCCCGACGGCTCTGGAGACCTCAAGCATGCATCGCTACAAGCGCCCCGCCGTGCTCGCCGCCGCTTACCTGGGCACTTTTCTTGCGTCGCTGGACATCAGCATCGTCAACCTCGCCCTGCCCTCGCTGCAAAACGCCCTGGCCACCGATCTTGGCGGCTTGCAATGGGTGGTCAGCATCTACGCCGTCGCGCTCTCTGCGTTCATGCTGTCGGCAGGCCCAGTGGCAGACCGTTACGGCCATAAACGCGCCTGGCTGACGGGTGTTGCACTGTTTACTACCGGCTCCGCGCTGTGTGCCCTGGCCGAGGCGCTGCCGATGTTGCTGTTCGGGCGGGCAGTCCAAGGTATCGCTGGCGCCTTGCTGATTCCCGGAGCCATGCCGCTGATCACCCATGCCTTCCCCGAGCCCAGGGCCCGCGCCCACGCCATCGGTGGCTGGTCGGCCTTCAGTGCCCTGGCCCTGGTGCTCGGCCCTTTGCTTGGCGGTGTACTGCTGCAGCACTTCGGCTGGCAGAGCATCTTCCTGATCAACCTGCCGCTGGGCGGCCTGGCCCTGTTACTCGGCGCCTGGGGCATCAGCGAGCGAGCCCACCCGCAACAGGCCGCACTCGACCCCTGGGGCCAGTTGCTCAGCGTGTGCTGCCTGGGCGCGTTGAGCTACGGCCTGATCCGCGCCGGCGAATCGGGTTTTGCCGCACCGGCACCGAGCCTTGCCATAGGCCTGGCGCTGATCGCGCTGCTGGCCTTGATCGCCGTGGAAAAGCGCGTAGCGCGGCCGTTGGTTCCCCTGGACCTGTTTCGTGACCGACGCTTTGCCGTCAGCAACCTGGCGTCATGGGTGCTGGGCTTTTCCAGCTACAGCAGCCTGTTTTTCTTCTCACTGTTCCTGCAACAGGCGCAAGCCCTGAGCGCCACCGAAAGCGGCTTGCGGATGATGCCGACGTTCATCGCCAGCGGTGCGTTGTCGTTAATGTTCGGTCGGTTGCAACGGCATTTCGCCCTGGAACACTTGCTGGCCTGGGGTTACGGGCTGATCGGCATGGCGATGACCGCCATGGCGCTACTCAGCGCCAACACGCCCTATTGGCCATTGTTACTGTGCTTTGTGACCCTCGGCCTGGGCATGGGCCTGGCCGTACCCGCCACCGGCCTGGTAGTGATGAACGCGGTTCCCGCCAGCCGCGCCGGTATTGCTTCGGCAACCATGAACGCCCTGCGCCAGACCGGTATGAGCCTGGGCATCGCCCTGCTTGGCAGCCTGATGAGCTTGCGCGCCACTGCCGAACTGACGCGTTTGCTGACGGTTGCAGGCGTCGACGATGCGGCGGCCCTGGCGCAACAAGCGGTTGCCGAGCACCCATTGAGCAGCGCCACGCCGTTGTTCGCCCAGGCCTACGCCACGGCGATGGCCGCAGGCTTCAACCTGGCAATGCTGGCTGCCGGACTGTGCAGCCTGGGATGCGCCGTGTTGCTGCAGCGGCAATTGCCGGTGCCCAGCGCGTCGGCGACCAACGAAAGAGCACAGGGTTAGGCGTTGCCGGCAGCGCCGAGCATGGCCAGGCAGGCATCGGCAACCGATTTGGCGAACGCCGTGCAGTCGTCGAGACGCTCGACGATGGCGTCGTCGCTGACCCCATGCACCGCGGCGTAGATCATCAAGGCGCTGATGCGCGGCTGCGGCAAGGCCCAGGCACCGGCGGCGCGCCCGCCTTCGAGAATGCCCTGCAACTGGTCGAGAATGTCGTTCCTGGCCTTGTTGCTGCGGTCATGGTGGTGATGGTTGGTGTAGACGATATCGTGTATCGCGAAGGTTTTCAGGTAAGTAGCGATATTGGCATGCACCCAGGCGCGCAGGCGGCCGGTCCAGTCATCAGCGGCGCACTGCTCCACCGACTGTTCGAGTTGCTCGAGAAAGGCCTGGGTGTAGCGCTCGCCGAGGGCTACCAGCATGTCCTGCTTGGATGGGAAATAATGATAGAAGGTGCCCTTGGCCACCTGTGCCTGCTCGACGATGTCACTGATGGTCGTAGCTTCCACGCCTTTGGCCAGAAACAAACGTTGCGCCGCCGCCATCAATTCCTCCAGACGTACCTCGGCCGGCTTGGTTCGTGGCGTATTGGCCGCTTTACTACGCGGTGTGCTCCGTGGGGGTCGCTGAGTCATCAGGGGTTCCGGCAGATGAAAAAAACGCTGCAGTTTATGCGAATGCCGATAGCACTGACCAATAGCGGCCTCTGATGTCGGTTCGCAGGTAGCGCAAGTGAGCTCATCGTTGATCCATTTTATAGGTAAGCCACCAGGTTGCTGAAGCGAATTGTCCGGCGCCGGCCCCAGCCCCTGCTGATTAGCAGCTAAGCTTTTCGCGATTGCGCTTCATGTTCCTGCTACCCGCCGATGAGTGCCAACCGCACAAGGTCAACCGCCATGAATCAACACAGGCGCAGCTTCTCCCTGCAATGGATGGTGGCGCTGGCCATCATGCTGGGCCTGTTGCTGCTGGGCACAGGGCTCGCCTGGCAGGGTAATCGGGCAATCCAGAAGGCGCTGGTGGCAGCCGCAGGCGATTCCGCCCTGCAGCTTGGCAAGACCATCGACGAACGGGCGCGGCGCCTGCTCGATCCGGCGCAAAGCAGCATCCGGTTGCTGGCGTTCAACCCTGGCGCAGGCACTCTGGCCGAGCGCCTGGAGCAGGTCCCGCAACTGATCGAGAGCCTGAACGCCAACAAGATGCTCAGCGCCGCCTACATCGGCTATTCCAGCGGCGAATTTCTCCTCGTCCGCCGGCTACGCGACCCGCAGCTCATGCAGCACTTCGGCGCACCGGCCGGCAGCCGCTTCCTGGTGCAGAGCATCAGCAAGGGCGACGACGGCGTGCTGCAAGGCGAATGGCGCTTCTACGACCGGCAACTGACCCTGCTGCAAACACAAGCCAAGCCGGACTATCACTACGACCCCCGCCCGCGCCCCTGGTTCGTCGAGGCCTTCGGGCAATCCAGCACCGTGCTGACCCGCCCCTACGTGTTCTTCACCACCCGCGAGGTCGGCATCACCCTGGCCCAGCGCAGCATCGATGGCGCCGCGGTGATCGGCATGGACGTCTCGGTCGATGACCTGGCCAGCGAGAGCCGCGACCTGCGCATGACCGCTGGCACCGAGACGGTGGTTATCGACCAGCAGGGCAACGTGGTGGCGTACCCGGACCTGCAGCGGGTGATCGTGCAAGAAGGTGACGCGGTGCGCCTGTCACACGTTGCCGAGCTGGGGGTGCCCAGCCTTGAGCACCTTTATGCCAGCCCGACCCTGGGCCCTGGGCCGCAACCGTTCCAGGTACAAGGCAAGACCTGGTACGGCATGCGCATACCGCTGACGACCCTGGCCGGGCAAGACCTACAGGTGCTGATCGCGGTACCTGGCAATGAACTGCTTGCCGACGCGCGCAAGGTGCTCTGGGAACAGGTGCTGTGGACGGCGGTGCTGATGGTCGTGCTGCTGTTCCTGGGGGGCGTGCTTGGCCAGCGCATTGGCCACTCGCTGCGGCTGCTGGCCGAGCAAGTACGGGGCCTGGCCGGTTTTGATTTCAGCCGCGAGGTGGGGGTGCAATCGCGGGTGTCCGAGGTGCGGGAATTGAGTCAGGTGCTGAGCCAGATGTCCGCAACCATCCTCAACTTCCAGGCCATCACCCTCACCCTCAGCCGCGAAACCCAGCTGGAGCGCATGCTCGACGGCGTGCTCAGCCATCTGGTGGACGCCGCCAGGGCAAGCGCTGGCGCGGTGTACCTGTTCGACGCCGAGCGTGGCCTGCTGCGCCTGGCTGCCGCTTGCCGAGGCAGCGGTTACCCTGCGCAACTTGCGGTCGACGAAAACCAGCATGAGGATCTGCCAAGCACTGTGACACGCGCCCTGAAGCTGAGCCGACGCAGCCATGCGGTGGTGCTCCGGGACCGCAGCCAGGCGCTGCTCGGCATTTTGCTGTTGCAACTGCAAGATGAGCCGGCGGGCGATGAGGTCGGCCAACCGTTCCGGCGTTTTGTCGAGGAATTGTCCGGCGCGGCCGCCGTGGCCATCGAAACCCGCCAGTTGGTCGAGGCCCAGCAACAGTTGCTGGATGCCATGATCAAGCTGCTGGCCGATGCCATCGACGCCAAGAGTCCTTACACCGGCGGCCATTGCGAACGGGTACCGCAACTGGCGCAAATGCTGCTCGACCAGGTTGCGCTGGCTGACAGCGGCCCCTACGCCGAGTTCAGCATGACCGAGGCCGAGCGCTATGAGTTTCGCGTCGCCGCCTGGCTTCACGATTGCGGCAAGATCACCAGCCCCGAGCATGTGGTCGACAAGGCGACCAAGCTGGAGGCCCTGTACAACCGAATCCACGAGGTACGCATGCGCTTCGAGGTGCTCTGGCGCGATGCCGAGCTTGCCTACTGGCAAGGGCTGGCCAACGGTGAGCCGCAGCAGCGGCTGCAAGCAACCCTGGCGCACTGCCAGGCGCAATTACAGGAAGACTTCGCCTTCGTCGCCAGGGCCAATGCCGGTGGCGAGTTCATGGAAGAAGCCGACATCGAGCGACTGCAGCAAATTGGCCAGCGCCGCTGGTGGCGGCATTTCGACAACCGCCTGGGCATTTCCCGCGAGGAAGATGAACGCTTCAAGGATGTGCCGCCGGCGCAACTGCCGGTGGACGAGCCGCTACTGGCCGACCGTCCCGAGCACCGGGTGCCCTGGGGCGCGCGCAAGCCGCCGGTGCTCAAGGACGACCCGCGCAACCATTGGGGCTTCGACATGCGCCTGCCGGCCAACGCCAGCAACCTGGGCGAGCTGTACAACCTGTCGATCCGGCGTGGCACGCTGAACGACGAAGAGCGCTTCAAGATCAACGAGCACATCGTGCAGACCATCGTCATGCTCAACGCCCTGCCGTTCCCGCGCCACCTCAAGCGCGTGCCGGTCATCGCCGGCAACCACCACGAGAAAATGGACGGCAGTGGTTATCCGCGTCGGCTGGGCAAGGATCAGTTGGGCATTGCCGAGCGGGTGATGGCGATCGCCGACATCTTCGAAGCGCTCACCGCCGCAGACCGGCCGTACAAGACGCCCAAGACCCTGTCCGAGTCGGTGAAGATCCTGGTGTTCATGGCCCGCGACAAGCACATCGATGGCGACCTGTTGCGGCTGTTCCTCAGCAGCGGGGTCTATCGCCAGTATGCCGAGCGGTTCTTGCAGCCCGAGCAGATCGACAAGGTGGATGTCGAGCACTGGCTGCGGCAAATATAGCGGCGAACAACGCTGCACACCAGGCGCTGAACAGTCGCTAGGTCGATTTCAAGTACCGATAAAGTGTCTGACGGCTGATATCAAAATCACGCGCCAATTTGGATTTACTTTCTCCTGCACCGGCGCGGTCAATTAAACTTACAACCTGATTGTCAGACAGTTTCTTCTTGCGCCCACTGTAAGATCCACGATTTTTGGCAGCGGCAATACCGGCTGCCTGTTTTTCCCTGGCCACAACGCGTTCAAACTCTGCAAGTGCCTCCATTACCGAAATAATAGGCCGTACAACCTCCAGATCGTCATGCCGGAACACCAGGCTTTCGTTCAAAAACTCCAGCGTTACCTGCTTTTCAACCAACTGTCGAATCAGCGTGCACAGCTGCTCTGTACTGGAGCTGAGCGATGCCATGCTGTCCACTACCACAGTATCCCCGCCCTGTAGGTAGCGAAACAGCTTTTCAAGGCCTGCACGATTGGTGGCATTGTCCGTAGGTTCATCGCAAAACACGGCGTCAAATACATCATGGCTGGTTCTTTTCTCTACGCGGCCCTCGGCGTCTTGTAGAGAGAGCCGGAGATATTTGATGCGGTGCAATCTCATGGTGCCTCCTTGGCATTAGCTGTACGCCGTACTCAAAACTTATACAAACTGTAACTAAATCATCAAATCCTTACACAAACGCCTGTCACACTTAGCCCACCCAAAATACACAGTTGCAAAGACTTAAACTTACCTTATCATTTTGAAGCTTGAAATGATCCTAACAAGTTTTTGCCACACCGTCGATTTCGCAGTTCTTGAATGAGCCGCGTCCATTCACGCGGCGAGTGCGAATGCGCCTGTTTTACCGTGCACACGCAATTCCCCGACGTAAACAGAGGATACAGGGATGAATGCCTTGGAAAACACCGTCGAAACTGACCAGTCAATTACCGACCAGGAAAAAATTGAACATGTAACCCGGCGCATTACCGAGCATGGTAATTACCTGCGCCAGCGTTATCCGATCTTGCAGTATCAAAGTGCCTTGGGCGCGAGTGTCATGGTATTTTCCCTGGTGGGAATGGTGGTTACCGGCGGGCTCTACCTGAAGGGTTTTATCCCGGCATGGACGTGTATTTTAATCAACGCGCTGTTGACGTCGTTCATACACGAAATTGAACATGATCTGATTCATCGCCTTTATTTCAGAAAGCAGCCGCTGGCCCATAACGCCATGATGTTCATGTGCTGGCTGGCCCGGCCAGGAATGCCCAGCCCGTGGCTAAGGCGCAGCCTGCATTTTCATCATCACAAGGAGTCCGGCACGGATTCGGATGTCGAAGCATGGATCACCACCAGTGGCAACCCGTGGGGCGTATTGCGGCTGTTGAAACTGATGGATGGATTTATATTTGGATTTTTAAATGCGATCTTCGCGCCGGGATGGCGACAAAAGGTAAGGTTGTTAGGCAAAATCATTCGCCTCAATACACCGTTCGGGCTTTTGTACTGGGGCTGCTGGTACGTATTTCTCGGCTATCACCTGTATGGGTGGCTGGGGTCAATCATCGGCGCCGAAGTTCACCGCTCTGCGGCAACCCTGGCACTGATGGATGTCGTTAATAGCGTCGTGGTTATCCTTATCGCGCCGAACCTGATACGGCAGTTTTGCCTATTCTTTATAAGTTCAAACATGCACTATTACGGCGATGTCGCTCCGCGCAATGCGCTGCAACAAACCCAGGTAATGAACCCGTGGTGGCTGTGGCCGTTTCAGTTGTTCTGCTTCAACTTCGGCAGCACCCACAGCATTCACCATTTCGTGGTAAGAGACCCATTTTATCTTCGCCAGATGACCGCGCCGTATGCGCATAAAGTCATGGCCGAGGCGGGTGTGCGCTTCAATGACTTCGGCACTTACAAACGAGCCAACCGTTTTTCCATGAACCACGTTCAAACTCGCTCACGGGGTTGATGGGTGGCGGCTGACGCTGCGCCATCAATGTTTTGGCCCTCGGTAATGGTGTTCAGCTACAAGGAGTGTGAAATATGAAAGCGCAAGGGATGTGTGCGAGTCAGTTCGACGCGGTCCGGCAGGCCTTCGAGGACATGTTTGATGATCCGCAGGAGCGCGGTGCCGGGCTCTGCGTGCAGATTGACGGAGAGATGGTTGTCGACCTGTGGGCCGGCGTGGCGGACCAGGAAGGCACCAGGCCCTGGACCCGCGATACGCTGGCCAACACCTTCTGCGTGGTGAAACCCTATGTCGCGGTAGCGGTATTGATGCTGGTTGAACAGGGCAAGCTGGAGCTCGATGCGCCGGTTGCCCGTTACTGGCCTGAGTTCGCCCAGAATGGCAAGGCAAAGGTCACCTTGCGCCAGGTGATGAGCCACACCGCAGGCCTGCCGGCGCTACGCGCCCCCGACCATAACGCCATGATGTATGACTGGGAGCATATGGTCCGGGTTCTGGCCGCCGAGCCGCTTTGGTGGGAAGCGGGAACCGACCTGGGCTACGGCACCACCACCTTTGGCTGGATTATCGGCGAGTTGATTCGGCGGGTGGACGGACGAGACCCCTGCGACTTTATCCACGCACAGATTCTGCAGCCCCATGGCCTGGACGTTCACCTTGGCGTCGACGAAAAACACTTTCACCGTATCGCCCGTTTCGACAGCGCCAGGGGGCGGGTCGGTGACCCTTACTCGCAAGGCTTGCGCGCTGTGCTGAAAAACCAGCCAACGCACATCGCGACCTTCGCCTTCACCAACCCCGGCATGGTGCCTAAACGCACCAGCGACCCGCGCTGGTGGGCCTATCGGCAACCGGGTGTGTGCGGGCATGGCACCGCGCACGGCCTGGCCGGTTTCTACAGCGCACTATTGGCAGGCAACTTCATCGGGCGCGAACTGCTCAATGAGTTCCGGCGAGAACACAGTCATGGCATGGATCGGGTCTGGATGCGACCAATGCGTTACGGGCTGGGCTGTATGCTTGAGCAGCAACGCGACCCGACGGCCTCCCACGCCATGGGCCCGCAGACTTTTGGCCATATCGGGCTTGGCGGCCCGATAAGTTTCGCCGACCCCGAACGGCAAGTGAGCTTTGGTTTTGTCACCACCACCTCGGGCAGTCATACGATGATCGATCCGCGCCCTAGCCGGCTGTCATCGCTGGTCTATGCGGCGCTTTGATTCAGGGGCTGCCTGGGGGTAGGATGGCCGCCCTGACAAGGAGATCAAGATTGCAGCCATCCGAAAAACAATGCCCCTTCTGCGCTGAAACCATCAAGGCGCAAGCGCGACGCTGCAGGCATTGCCATGCCGACCTGAGCAAGAAAACCCTAGGCGTGTTTGCCAAGACAGGCATTACGGTTGTTGTCCTTGGCATTGTTTTGCTTGGGTTCGGCGCATATGTCGCAAGCTCATCTGAAAGCAAGGAACAGTCCGAAGCGCAAGCTGCAATTGACCTCTGCCGCGAACGCGAAGCGTCTTATACGGGGCCTGCCAATGGGCGCAGCATAATCAGCAGTGCCTGCCAGAAGATCGAGGATGAACTGCGGGGTAAATTCGGGCACGCACCGTAAGCCACTGCATTGCCCTTTAGAAGAGCTGGAGCGAGACGGCATTATCGGCTCGCTTGTGCCATGACACTCCTGGCAGAGGCCGGGGCCGTCAAGCGCTCTTGCGGCGCTGGACACGCCGGTGCACAGCAAAAGCGATGTTCGGCAACATCATGATTGTGAACATGCCCCAAAACCCGACCTTGCCGGCGCCATGTAGGTAGCCACCCAGCGCGATGAAAGCCACTGTAAGCAAGAATTGAAGCGATACGAATTTCTCTAGACCTCTCATCCTGACTCCTTTTCTGCGCGCAAAGAAAAACCCCGCAGACGTTAATCTGCGGGGCTTTCAATAATGGAGGCCGAGGTCGGAATCGAACCGGCGTAGACGGATTTGCAATCCGATAGATAGAAGCCCGCCCACCGCGGACTTGGACCGATTTTTAGTTCCAAAACTTTCAATTTTCAACACCCCTGAAAGCCGCATTCTACAAGGGGCTCCGTCTTCAGTTTTGGAACTGATAATCACCCCTCCTACGGCGTCCTGCCGACTTAACACAATCCCCCTCGCCTACAGCTCATCGACCTGAACTGGCCTGAACTACCCAGCCTTTATTACTGCATATCCAATCAGTATTGATAGGCCGCACTATGATCATCGAAGACGACAACTTCGCGCTGGGAATGCCCAGCCTGTTCATATTTTGCGCCAGTCTGCGCTCTCGGTCGAAGCCGAGTGCGAGCAACTGACCCTGCGTGTCCACTTCCAAATTGCACGGCGTAATGGCGTGGGTCAAGCCAACAACCTCACCGCTCCGCTGCCGTCCAGGCCAGCGACAGCCTGTACCATGCGCGATGACCTGCAGTTGATTCGCTGCGCGCTGTAGCAAAGTGCCGGTAGAATCGTCGCCCAAAGGCTGAACAGCATTGCCGGCGCCCTTGGCGTGGTACAGGCCACCGACCTGACCGAGCGCTGCACTTGCGTGCCGTCTGACTGGCGCGGTGCGGTGCGGGATTCTTCACTGCGCCTTGAAGTGCAGCAGATACTGAGCCGACTTGCCGCCGTTTTGGGTGCGCTCGAGAAACAACAATCAGGCTTACCTGCGGCCGTATGCCCCCCTAACCCTCTATGCCGGTACTACGGACAGCCACTATGGACAAACTCAAAGTCATCATCGCGGACGATCACCCGATCGTGCTTCTCGGTGTGCGCGAACTAGTAGAACGTGACGAACGTTTTTGCGTGGTCGGCGAGGCCGTGTGCTCGAAAGGCCTGATTGAGCTGCTGGAGCAACAACCGGTGGACCTGGTGATCACCGACTACAACATGCCGGCCGACTCGCCTTATGGCGACGGGCTGAAACTGGTCGATTACCTGAAACGGCACTTTCCGCACCTGCAGGTGCTGATCCTGACGATGATCTCCAATCACCTGATTCTCACCCGCCTGCATGAACTGGGCGTGGTCGGGGTAATCCAGAAGAGCCAGCTGCACACCGATATCCAGCTGGCGCTCAAGGCCGTGGCCCAGCAGAGCCAGTACCGCAGCCTGGAACCGGCAAAAACCTCGGTCACCGAAACGCCGGCGGCGATCGAAGACCGCTTCGCCACCCTGTCACCCAAGGAGTTTGAAATACTGCGACTGTTTGTCGCCGGTAAAAGTGTCAGTGATATTGCCCGCAGCCAGAACCGAAGTGTCAAGACCATCAGCACACAAAAGATTTCAGCCATGCGCAAACTTGATGTTAATAGTGACCAGGACTTACTGGCTTATTGCCTGGAGCGCAGCATTTTCAACTAAGCCATATAGCAACAAAGTCATTCGCCGACCGTGGCTTTTTTGCACAAGCGACCGCCATTTGTTGCGTGCAGCCCTCAAACTGCAATCAACCTTAATATCAAGCTCACGCTATCCTCGCCCTAATCGCCCCCTTACTCCACTCTGCACCACCACGACTGCGCATAAAAGGCACCGTGCACTTCTTCGATCCCGGTCAGGTTCATCCCGACCTGAGCCATGCCGGTGATCTTCACGTCGAGCAGCCGCAGGAAAACGTCAGGGCCTGGCCCTGAACTGAAGATCCAAGCGCTGATTGTCGAACGCCCACGGCCTGGCAATTACTGATCAGCGGCAGAATCGAGCGCCTGATGGTGTCTGCCCGACGCCAACACAAGGAGCCCCACCTTGAGAACCATGTGGCTCGGTGGTTGCTCGCCAACCTGGGGAGGAGTTCCGTCTAAGGCCTAGAGCCTCTGGCGATAATAAGAATCGTCTGATTCCAGACGGTTGGAACAGAAGGTAACGTCAAGTATTGCCTTCAGCCAGCATGACTTATCAATGATCTATGAAAATCAAAAAATGGAATTAACGCAAAGCAAGCAAGCAAGCAAGCAAGCAAGCAAGCAAGCAAGCAAGCAAGCAAGCAAGCAAGCAAGCAAGCAAGCAAGCAAGCAAGCAAGCAAGCAAG